>NC_016946.1:2401067-3001334 GCF_000277125.1 Mycobacterium intracellulare ATCC 13950 | reverse complement strand
CCTCCACCACGAACACGACGACGACGAAGAAGCCGACAATCCCGGCGCCGCATAACACTTTTCGCGATCGCCGCGAGCTCCGATGGCGCCGACCCGCCTCGCCCGGCTGCGCCGCGCTCACGATCGCCGCTAGGTCCGATGGCGGCGACCCGCTTCGCCCGGCTGCGCCGCGCTCGCGATCGCCGCGTCCTGAGCCGCGATGTAGCCGTACACCAGACCCTGCGCAATCGTCGCGCCCGCACCCGGATACGTCGTGCCGAACGCGTTCGCGGCGGTGTTGCCGATCGCGTACAACCCGGCGATCACCCCGCCGTCCTCACGCAGCACCCGCGCCCGCTCGTCGGTCCTGAGCCCACCGCAGGTGCCCAGATCGGACAGCACCACCTTCACGGCGTAGAAGGGGCCGTTGACCAACGGACGCAGATTCGGGTTCGGCTTGACCGTCGGGTCGCCGTAATAACGGTCGTACGCGCTGCGGCCGCGGCCGAAGTCGGGATCCTCGCCTGCGGCGGCGTTGTGGTTGAACCGCGTCATCGTCTCGAAGAACGCCGACACCGGTACACCGATCCGCGCGCCCAGATCGGTGAGATTATCGGCGCGGGCCGCAATGCCGGCGTCATACCAGGCCTGCGGGACGCGCATGCGCGGGAACAGTTCGGCGCCAAAGACATAACTGTTGCGGTACTGCTGGTCGAAGATGATCCACATCGCCTCGACCGGGCTGCCGGATCGCTCCAGCTCGAGCACCCGCTGCCCGAACGACATGTAGTCGGTCGCTTCGTTGGCGAACCGGCGCCCGTGCTGGTCCACGATGAGGCAGCCCGGAAGCGACCGCTCGGCCAGCATCACCGCGGGCGCCTTGCCGGGCAACGGCGCGATGGCGGGGAACCACCACGCCTGATCCATCAGGTCGATGCCGGCGCCGAGTTCCTGGCCCGCCCGGATGCCGTCGCCGGTGTTGGCCGCGGCACCGAGGCTGAGATCGGCGCCCAACGACTCCGATTGGAATTTCCACCGCATGTCCATGCTGTGGTCGAAACCGCCGGTCGCCAGCACGACGCCGCGCCGGGCGGTAATCGTCACCTCGCGGCCGCCGTGATCGACGACGGCGCCCGTCACGCGCTCGCCGTCGCGGACGAGCCGCACGAGCGCGGTGTCGGTCCACACGGGGATCCCGGCCCGCAGCACACCGGTGAACAGCCCGGCCGCCAGGCCCTGACCGCCCGCCGCGTAGCGCCGGCCCACCACGCGGCCCGCCACGCCCTGCGCCAATCGCTTGCCGTACGTGGGAATGCCCTTACGCGGCATCCGGGCGACCAGATTCATCCAGCGGTAGTCGGCGCCCGTCGTCGGCATCGGAACACTGACCTCCATCAGGCCGGGCTCCAGCCGGGTGCGGTACGCGCCGAGCAGCGAGGTGTCGAACGGACGGCATTCGCAGGTGCGCCCGGCCGCGCTGCCACCGGGCGCCTCGGGGTGGTAGTCGGAATAGTCGCGGGCCCAGAACAGCCGCAGCGGCGTCATGCGGCGCAGCATGTCCACCGTCGCTGACACGTGCGCCAGGAACCCGGCCGACCGCTGCGCGGGCGCCGACCCGGCGACCACCGAGTCCAGGTAGGCGCCGGCGCTTTCGGCGCTGTCGCCGGCGCCGGCCTCGGCCAGCACCGGGCTGGCCGGCAGCCACAGCGCGCCGCCGGACCGGGCGGTCGAGCCGCCCACGTACGACGATTTCTCCACGATCAACGCCGACAATCCGGATTCGTGGGCGGCCAACGCCGCCGCCATGCCGGTGCCGGAGCCGACGACGAGCAGATCCACGGCGGTGTCGGCCACGGGAAGCCCGGCAGGGATCGTCGTGCTGCGCGTCGTCACGTTCGAAACGGTAGGCCGCGCAGGCGCGATACCGGAAGAGCCGTCCTGATGAGTGGAACAACCCGGCCCACACGCCGGCCCGGGGGAGTTGAATCGCGCCCATGACGTCGCAGACTGAGGCCGACGAAATCCGGTTGATAGAAGCGCAGGCGGCGCCGACGCGGTTCGCCCGCGGCTGGCACTGCCTGGGACTGATCCGGGACTTCGCCGACGGCAAACCTCACGCGATCAACGCCTTCGGACAGAAGCTCGTCGTGTTCCGCAGCGGTGACGGCAACATCAACGTGCTCGACAGCTATTGCCGGCACATGGGCGGCGACCTGTCCCAGGGCGAGGTGAAGGGCGACGAGATCGCCTGCCCGTTCCACGACTGGCGCTGGGGCGGCGACGGCCGCTGCAAGCAGGTGCCCTACAGCCGTCGCACCCCCAAACTGGCCCGCACACAAGCCTGGACGACGCTGCAGCAGGACGGCATGCTGTTCGTCTGGAACGACCCCGAGCGCAAACCGCCGCCACCGGACGTGACGATCCCGCGCATCGAGGGCGCCACCAGCGACCAGTGGACAGACTGGCATTGGTACACCACGGTCGTGGGAAGCAACTGCCGCGAAATCATCGACAACGTCGTGGATATGGCGCACTTCTTCTATATTCACGGCTCGTTGCCCACGTACTTCAAGAACATCTTCGAGGGGCACGTCGCCACGCAGTACATGAACGGCGGCAGCCGGCCGGACATGGGTGGCACCGGATCGCAGATGCTGGGGACGACGTCGGTGGCGTCCTACTACGGTCCCTCGTTCATGATCGATGACCTGACGTATCACTACGAGCATGGCGACGCCAACACGATCCTCATCAATTGCCACTATCCGATCGACGCGAATTCCTTTGTGCTGCAATACGGCATCATCGTGAAAAAGTCGGAGGTGATGCCCGACGACCAGGCGATGGAAACCGCGATCACCCTCGGCGACTACGTCAAGCTCGGTTTCGAGCAGGACGTCGAGATCTGGCGGCATAAAGCGCGCATCGACAACCCGCTCCTGGTCGAGGAGGACGGGCCGGTGTATCAGCTGCGCCGCTGGTATCAGCAGTTCTACGTCGACGTCGCCGACGTGCAACCGGACATGGTGGATCGCTTCGAGTTCGAACTCGACACGACCCGGCCCTACGAGGCGTGGATGAAAGAGGTCGAGGCGAACCTGGCGGCGCGGTCCGCCGCGGCCGGCTCGGTGTGATGGCACTCGACTGGTCCGCCAGGACCGACAATCGACTGGTCGACACGCCCATGGCCCCGGTCACGTGCCGCGAGTGCGGTGCGCGGGTGCTGGCCCGCAAGAGCAGCTGGAACCAGACGAGTGTGCAGTGGAACGCCGATGCCGCGAAGCGCTGCATCGAGCGCCGTGAGGCCGAGCGCCTCGCCGGTCATCATCGCGGGCCGTTCCTGGTGTGTGCCGCGCTGCGGGACTCGATCCAGGCCGCCGTGGCCACAGGAGAATTGGCGGTCGTCGACCCCGTAATCTGATGACCGTGAATGGTGCATCACGCGTCGCCGTCGTGACAGGAGCCAGCCGCGGCGCCGGACGCGGTATCGCGGCCGCGCTCGCCGCCCGCGACTGGCGGGTGTATGGGACGAGCCGCACCATCAGCGACGCCCCACCCGGCGTCGTGGCCGTCCGTGTCGATCACGGGGACGACGACGCCGTCAAGGGCTTGTTCGACCGCGTGCAAGACGAGTGCGGCCGCCTCGACCTCCTGGTCAACAACGCCGCGGCCATCTCCGACGCGCTGGTCAGCCCAAAGCCCTTCTGGGAGAAGCCACTCGAGCTGGCCGATGTGCTCGATGTGGGATTGCGATCGTCCTACGTCGCGTCATGGTGCGCCGCGCCGCTGCTGGTCGCCGCCGGCCGCGGCCTGATCGCGTTCACGTCCTCGCCGGGGTCGGTGTGCTACATGCACGGTCCCGCGTACGGCGCGCAGAAGGCCGGCGTCGACAAGATGGTCGCCGACATGGCGGTGGACTTCCGGGGCACCGGGGTCGCGACGGTGTCGATCTGGATGGGCATCCTGCTGACCGAAAAGCTCCGCGCCGCTTTCAGTGCGGATCCTGCGGCGCTGGCCGCAATGGCCGAGCATGCCGAAACACCCGAATTCACCGGGCATTTGATCCACGCGTTGTTCTGCGATCCGCACCTGGAGGAGCTGAGCGGGCAGGCGCTGATCGGGGCGGAACTCGCTGAGCGTTATGGGATCACCGACGAGGGCGGCCGCCGCCCGCCGTCGCACCGGGACATGCTCGGCTCGCCCCGGACGCCGAGCAGCGTCGTGGTGCGCTAGCCGGGCGGGACGCTCAGGCGTGCGCGCCGCCGTCGACGCGAATCTCCGTTCCGGTGACGAATGCCCCGTCGTCGGAGGCCACCATGGCGATCACCGCGGCGACCGCGCTTGCGTCGCCAAGGATTTCGCTGTCCGCACCGTGCAGCAGCGGAGTCTGCTTGGCCCACAGGCCCAGGTCATAGCCGTCGGGCATTTTCTCGAGCGTGCTGTTGGCCAGCGCCGTCGAGATCCCGCCGGGCTGGATGTTGACCGCGCGCAGCCCTTGCTTGGAGTACTCCAGCGCCAGCGAATGGGTGAAACTCAAGATGCCGCCCTTGCTGGCGGCATACGCGGCCATGTAGGGGTGGGCGAACGACGCGGCGGTCGAGGTGAAGTTGACGACGACACCTCGGCCGGATTCGAGCAGCGCCGGTAGCGCCTGGCGCGTCATCAGAAAGGTGCCGGTCAGATTGACCGCCAGCGTCCGGTTCCAGTCGGCCAGCGTGGTCTTGTGAGTGTGCGAACAGGTCTGCACCGCAGCAACATTGACCAGTACCTCGAGGCCGCCCAGGTCGGCCACCGCGGCATCGACGGCGGCAACGACATCGTCCTCGACGGAGATATCGAGCACCGCGGTGGTCAGTCGCTTGGCCGTGCCGGCCTCGTCGGCGGCGGCCGCCGTGCGCGCCAGCCCGTCCGCCGAGACGTCGTAGGCCACGACGGTGGCCCCCTCGTCGAGCAGCCGGGCCACGGTGGCCTGTCCGATGCCGGAGCCGGCACCGGTGACGATGACGCGCCGATCGGCGAAACGATCCACGGTGCAAGGCCTTTCGGTCACGCCAGTTGGAAGGCGCTGATCGGGGCTTCCTCCGGATAGGTGGCCGGGCCGCCCAGGTCATAGGCGGCGTTGAGCGCGCTGATGAACGCCGGGTCGTGCAGCGGCTCGGCCGGGATGTCGAGGTCGATGCCCTTGCCCTTGAGGTCGTCGACCATGATGTCGATGGCCTTGTCGATGGTCAGGTCGTCGCTGCCGTCCATGTTCTTTTTCAGCTCGTCGAAGTCGGAGAACACTTCGGCCGACCAGTGCACCAGAAACCGCAGCTCGTCGGTGTGGTGGCGGGCGATCACGTCTTCGCCGTTTTTCAGCAGCCAATGCTCGCGGCTCGTCGGGTCGCCGGCGAACACGGTGTCGAACGCCAGTCCAGGCGGAATCTGTTGATCCAGTGGGCCATTCGCCTCACCGCGGTGCACCATCATCTCGTTTTGCACCACCACGCCGCGGTTGTTGATCGGCGGCAGGATGCGTTGTGGCGCCTTGAGCGGACCGTGCGGCCAGTAGGTGAAGCCGCTGCCGGCATCGAGTGAGAACCAGGTGATGACCTGCGCCATCTTGATCAGATAGTCGCGGAACAGGCCGGATTTGCCCATGACGCTGGTCAACCAGGTCGGGGCGTTTTCGTGCCGCACACCGCGGAAGCTCGGCGAATCCAAGTGGCCGGGGTCGCGATTGGCGCACGGTCCGTTGATGTTGAACAGCATCAACTGGGGCTTGGCGTATTCGGCGTTCCAGTACTCCTTGGCCATCTGCAGGAAGCGCTCGTTGTAGAAGCAGTCGTGCAGTTGCGGGTAGAGCACGGCGCCGTAGTTCGCGAGGTAGCCGCGGAAGGTCGGGGTCAAAAACAAATCCAGCGACGGACTGAACCCCTCGGGGAACATGCCGCTCATCGTCGCCATCAACTCGTCGGCGGACGCGAAGTGCTGCGCGATGATCAGCTTCCACGGGCCTTCCGTGCGCACCACGTCGAGAAGGCGCTCGCGCTGGTCGTCGGTGTAGACGTTGTCGATCTCGCGGGGCGGCGCGGCCGGTCGCAGCACGTCGGAAAGCTCCATCCGGCGCTCGTCGGTGAGCATCAGCGGTCTCCTTTGTCGGTTCAAGGTTGGTTGATTGTGCGCAGCATCACGGCGATACGGTCGACGGCTGTCCGGTGATCGGGACGACAAACCGAAGCGGATGGGCGAACTTGGCGCGCAGCAGCGCCCCGATCTCCGCGAGGGCCAGCCGCCCCCGCGCGGTGGCATCGGAGCGCATCAGAAAGCCGTGGTACATCCCGGGATAGCGGGTGACGGTGGTCTGCACGCCGGCGTCGCGCAGCCGGTCGGCGTAGCGCTCACCCCAGTCCCGGATCGGGTCGCAGCCCCCGGTGACCACGATCGCCGGCGGTAGGCCCGACAGATCGGTCGCGTACGCGGGAACCTGATACGGGTCCGTGGGCGGGCCGGCGTCGCCGTCGGCCAGCGCGTGCATGTACTCGATGTCATCGCGGGTGAGCAGCGGTGCGTCGGGCATCGCGGCGATCGAGGCGACGGACATGTCGCGGTCCAGGCCGGGATACAGCAGCACCTGCGCGCAGATGGCCGGCCCGTGGCGATCCCGCGCGGCGAGCGCCACCGCCGCCGCCAGCGCACCCCCGGCGCTGTCGCCGACCACCGCGAGCCGCTCGGCGTCGACGCCCAATTCGGCGGCGTTTCGCGACACCCATTCGGTGGCGGCATAGGCGTCGTCGAACTGGGCGGGCGGCGCTGACTCCGGGGCGAGCCGGTAGTCCACGGCCACCACGGTGGCCGCCGCAGCCGAGGCGAGCTCACGGGCCAGCGGTTCGAACGAGCGGTTGGATCCCATCACCAGCCCGCCACCGTGAAAATAGACCAGCACCGGGCCGCCGGAAGCCGTTGTCGGACAATAAATCCGGACCGGCACGTCGTTGCCGTCGCTGGGGACGAGCGTCTCGGTGAGGCTGGCCATCTCGGGCATGTGTGGTGGCAGCGGCGCGGATTCGAGTCCGGCGCGCACCGCGGTGAAACCCCGTTGCCGCATCGGAGCGATCTCGCCGAACGAGGCGATGCGGGCGGCCGCGTCGGGATCCAGTGCGTGCGGGGTCATGTCGCGGTCACGTCAGTGCGGTGCGGATTCGAACCGGGTCTCGGTCCGCAGTCGTGGGGGTTGTTGGGCGGCCAGCACATTGGCCCGCTCGGCCATCGCCGCGCCGACGCTGTCCGGGTGGGTGTGCAGATAGAAGCGGCCCTCGGCGGACTGTCCGAAGATCCTCTCGGCGGCTTCCAGCGGATCCATGGACGCCGCCTTGATACCCAGCATGGACGAGCGTTGGGTTTCGGCGGCGGCGTCGCCCGCCGCGCCCGGGTCCACGCCGCCCGCCGACTCGAAGATGTTGGAGCGCACCGGCCCGGGCAGCACGGCCTGGACGTGGATGTGATGGTCGTGTCCCGTGGCCTGTACCTCGAGGTGCAAACATTCGGTCAACGACAACACCGCGTGCTTGCTCACGATGTAGGGCGCCTGCAACGGGATCGCCACCACCGCACCCACCGACGCGATGTTCCACACCCACGCCTGGTCATCGGTGGCCATCATCTTCGGCAGAAAGGCCCGCACGCCGTGGAAGACGCCGCTGACGTTGACGTCCATGACGCGTTGCCAATTGGCCACCGGCGTATCCCAGAGGTAGCCGAATTGTTCGATCCCCGCGTTGTTCACCAACAGGCGCACGGGACCGGCGTCGCGGTAGGCGCGGTCGGCGAGGTCCTGCACGGCCTCGGGGTCTCGCACGTCGCAGACGACATCGTGCGCCACGCCGCCACCGGCGGACAGCTCCTCGCGCAGCGCCGCGACCGCCGCCCCGTCGACGTCGGCCAGCACGACCGTCATGCCCAACCGGTCGGCGTACCGGGCCAGCCCGGCGCCGACGCCGGATCCGGCGCCGGTGATGACCGCGACGCCGCCCCCGAAGATGCCCCGAGCGTCCATGACTATGCGCCGGCGCCGCTTTCGGCGTGCAGGTCCGAGAGCAGGACCGAGTTGGTGGCGTCGAGGATCACGTCCATCTCGGTGAACTCCAGGCCTAGTGGGCCCGCGCCGCGGCGCCGGACGCCCACGTTGACCACCCCGCTGGACACCGCGAACGGCACGAAGTTGGCGATCTGGTTGACGAAGATATAGAAGCGCGCGCGGGTGACCCCGTCGTCAGCGCCGGTGCGGTGCACGTTGGTGGCGTGGTGGCGCAACGGGTAGGGGCTTTGCTTGCGGTGCTCGGACAGCCATTCCATCACCGCGTCACGACCGGTGAGCTCCGGTGACATCAGCTCTTCGAATGGGCTTGCACCGGAATCGCTTCGGGTCAGGTAGCGGACATCCTCGGCGTAGCTGCGCCGCAGCTCGTCGTAGTGGGCCTCGTCGTAGTGGTACCAGAAGGACGCGATGAACTCCTGTAATTCCGGCAGCGTGATGTCGGTGCTCATGGGCACGAGTCAACTCCGGTGTGGTCCCGGTAACATCGCCGATGCCCGGTCAGTGGAACACGGCCTGGAATTCAGCCGGTGATCAGCTCCCACAGGGCTCCGGCGCTCGCGTGCATCGCCGCGTCGGTGAGCCGTTCGTCCCAATACCGCACGGAGCCGAACTCCGAGCGCCACGCGAGCGCCGCGCGGGTGAACTCGTGCAACCGGTGCTCCCGGGTGGTGCCGATCGCGCCGTGCACTTGGTGGGCGTTGCGCACCACCACCGAGGCGGCGTGGCCGCCGCACGAACGCGCCACGGCCACAAGGAATTCCAGGTGCGGCGCCGACCATTGACCGATGACCCCGGCGTGCAGTGCGGCCTCGGTCGCCGCGCGGGCGAGCGCGGCCTCGGCGGCGATATCGGAGATCAGGTTCTGTACGGCCTGGAACTTGGCCAGGGGGCGACCGAACTGGACCCGCGCGGCCGCGTGGTCGACGCACAGCTGCAGGATCCGATCCAGGGCGGCGCTCACTTGGATGGATCGCACCAGCGCGGCTTTCAGCCGGAGCTGGGTGAGCAGCGCCGCGGTGACCGGGATCCCTTGCAGGTCCGCCGGCTCGGCGGTCACCGTGTCGCGTGGCTCGCCGATCAGGTTGCTGCCCGGGGTGATCGTGAGCTGCTCGGCGGCGACGTCGGCAACCCGGTGTCCGCCCTCGGCGCGCCACACGACCACGATCCGGTCGGCGGAAGTGGCCCAGGGCACCGCCGTTGCGGTTCCCTGCTTGTCGAGCACGCACACGGTCCGAACCGCGTCGTCCGAGGGCATTTCGCTGGCCTCCAGCAGCCAGCAGGCCAATAAGTCGTGCTCGGCCAACGGGATTCGAACCCCGTGGCCGGCGGCCGCGGTCACCAGTTCGGCGGCTTCGTACCAGGTTGCCCCGCTACCGCCGTGCTGTTCGGCACCGGTCAGGCGAACGAGGCCGAGTTCGTCGAGGCGCCGCCACAGCGCGGGGTCGCGCTCGATCGTCGCCGCGGGCGGGTGCTTGTCGCGGTAATCGGAGAACACCGCGTCCATCATCTCGACGAGGGCGCCGTCAACGGAGGGCCCGGCGCTCATCGGATGCCCAACCCGCGCGCGAGCACACCGCGCAACACCTCGTTGGTGCCGCCGCGCAGTGTGAAGCCGGGCCGCTGATCGACGGCCGCGCACACCAGGTCCGAGAAGGCCGAGTCGGGGGCCTCCTGCAGGTCGGCGAATTCCGCGATGTCGCCTTCGGTGGTGGTGCCCAGCACCTTGACGACCGCGGCGGGCAGGTCCGCGGGTTCGTGCCGTTCCAGTGCGCCCGCCACCGCGGTGGACATCTGATGTAGGCCGGCGATGCGCGCCACCAGGCGCCCCAGATCGGGGTCGCGCGGGGTGGCGTTTGACGCCATGCGATCGGCGCAGGCCGCCAACAGCACGAACGTCGACAGGAACCGCTCGGGCCCGCTGCGTTCGAAGGCGAGCTCGGAGGTCACCTGTTGCCAGCCGTTGCCGATCTCACCGAAGACCATGGCGTCGGGGACGAAGGCCGATTCCAGGATCACCTCGTTGAAATGGTGGGCGCCGTTCATCGACACGATCGGCCGGATCTCGACGCCGGGGCCCCGCAGGTCGACGATGAACTGGCTCAGCCCGGCGTGCCGGTTCGCCGGGTCCACCGGTGCGGTGCGTGCGAGCGCGATGAACGCGTGCGCGAGGTGGGCGCCCGACGTCCACACTTTGGTGCCGGTCAGCGACCAGCCGCCGTCGACGCGGGCGGCGCGGGTGTGCACGCTGGCCAGATCGGAACCGGAGTCCGGCTCGCTCATCCCGATGCCGAAAAAGCATTCGCCGCGCACGATCCGGGGCAGGAACTCCGACTTCTGGTGCTCTGTACCGTATTTGAGTAGCGAGGGCACGATCTGGCGATCGGCGATCCAGTGCGCGGCCACGGGTGCGCCGGCGGCCAGGAGTTCCTCGGTGACGACGAACCGTTCCAGGAATGAGCGCCCGTGCCCGCCGTATTCGGTCGGCACGGTCATGCCCAGCCACCCGCGGGCCGCGAGGGCGCCGGTGAAACTTTCGTCCCAGCCCGTCAGCCAGGCGTCGACCGAAGGGGTGAACGCGCCCGCGGCCAATTGATCGGCTAGAAAATCGCGCACCTCGTTGCGCAACTCCTGGGCGATCGCGGCGTCGGCACTGGCCGGCGGGACCAGACGGGGGAGTGCCATCAGCGCGTCTTCAGGGTGTCGGTATCGAGAACTGGGCTCATCCCGGCCACTGTAGTGAGCAGGCGTCGGCCCGGGATCAACTGAGGGCGTGCTGATCGAGACTGAAACGCTCCCGCAGTACGCGTTTGAGCAGCTTCCCGCTGGGGTTCTTCGGCAGCTCGTCGACGAAGAAGACCCGTTTGGGCGTCTTGAATCCGGCCAAGCGCTCCCGGCAGTGCGAGACCAGGTCCTCTTCGGTGAGAACGGTGCCGTCGCGCGCGACAACGGCGGCCACCACCGTCTCCACCCACACCGGGTGCGGGAGTCCGAACACCGCGACTTCCTCAACACCGTTGTGCCGGTAGATGACTTCCTCGACCTCCCGGCTGGCCACGTTCTCGCCGCCGGTCTTGATCATGTCCTTCTTGCGGTCGACGACGTGCAGCAGCCCGTGTTCGTCGAAGTAGCCGAGGTCACCGGAGTGGAACCAGCCGCTCGTGAAAGCCGCCGCCGTGCGTTCCGGGTCATTCAGGTAGCCCGGCGTCAAATGCGGGCTACGGTGGGCGATCTCGCCGACCACGCCGGCGGTGACCGGGTTGTCCGCGTCGTCGAGGATGGCCGTTTCCACGTTGAGCACCGGCCGTCCGGCCGCTCCGCCGTGCGCGTCCTGTTCGTCGGGTCCCAGCGCGGAGGCCAGCGGCGCCATCTCGGTCTGGCCGTAGAAGTTCCACAGCCGCAGGTTGGGCAGCCGCTCGCGGATCTCGCGCAGGATCTCCACCGGCATGGCCGAGGCGCCGTAGTAGCCCTTGCGCAGGCTGGACAGGTCCACCTGATCGAACACCGGTGAGCGCAGCAGCGAGATCCAGACCGTCGGGGGAGCGAAATAGTTGGTGACCCGGTAGCGCTCGATGGTGCGCAGCACGGTTTCGGGCTCGGGCCGCGGCAGGATGATGCTGGTCGCGCCCAGGTAAATATCGGTGGCCAGGAAGTTGTCCAGCTGCGCGCAGTGATACAGCGGCAGCGAGTGGATCTCGACGTCGTCGGGCGACATCTCGCCCGCGACGATCGTGCTCACGTACTGCCACATCAGGCTGCGGCTGGTGTGAATGGCGGCCTTGGGCCGGGATTCGGTCCCGCTGGTGTACATCAGCCGCACGGGTTGGTCGTCGTCGATGTGCGGGCTCGGGGCCGGCGCGTCGGTGGTCAGCCACTGGCTGAAATCCGCCCAACCTGGCACGCCCTGGTGGCCCCTCGGCACCAGGGCGACCTTGGCCCTGACCACCCCACCTCGCCGAATCGCCTCCTCGGCGGTCGGTGTCAGATCCGCCTCGACGACCAGGCCGCCGACCCGACTGTGGCCGAGGATGTAGGCGATCTCCTCGGCGGTCAGCATGAAGTTGATCGGGACCAGGACCACTCCCGCACGCGCCGTCGCGAACGCCAGCACGGCGTACTGCCAGCAGTTGCGTGACAAGAGTCCTAATCGGCTGCCCGGCCGAAACCCGCTGTCGTGCAACGCCGCCGCCGCCCGGTTCACCAGGTCATCGAATTCGGCAAACGTCAGCACGACACCGTCGTCGATGATCGCGATCTTGTGCGGGTGCCGGCGGGCCGATCGCCGGGGGATATCGCCGAGCCCGTGGCTACGCGCCCGTTCGATCATGGCGTCGAGGTCATCGGACTGCATGCCGGTCACGGTAAGCGCCGTCGCCCGCGAGCGGGCCATCCGTGTCCCGCTGAGTAGGCAGGGGGCCGCCACGCGCGGTGGACCGCGCCGATACTCATCGGCATGAGCACTGGTGTCCCTTTCACGACCGAAAGCGCCGGGTGGACGGGTCCGGATCACGACGGCGTCGACGAACTGCGCGCCAACCTGCGCCAGGCCGATCCTGGCGTTCTGGTCGCCGTGCTGGCGCAGCTGACCGGGGACCCGACCGTCGCCGAGCGGTTCGCACCGAAAATCACCCATGTGCCCGACCCGCCGGAGCAGGCGGGCGTCACCGATCCGGAAACGGCCGCGCAGCTCATCGACGAGATCGTCACGGCGCTGCGGGAGCCGCGCCGGGCGGACGCGGTGCCGGCCGACGACCTCGACCTGTTCGCCCGCGTCGCCCCCATCGCGCTCGGCGGAACGATCGACCCCGAGTACCTCGGACTGCTCCTCGAACAGGGTGGTTTCCAGCCCTCACAACCGGTACTGCCGCGCACCGCAAAGCTTCCCGCTGACTTCCGGGTGGTCATCATCGGCGCGGGCATCGCCGGCATCACCGCCGCGCTCGCGTGCGCGGACGCCGGTATCGACTATCAAATCATCGAGCGCAACGACGAGGTCGGCGGCACCTGGTACACCACCACCTATCCCGGCATCGGGGTGGACACGCCCTCGGCCTACTACTCGCTCTCGCGAGACATCAACGGCGACTGGTCGAGTTATTACCCGCAGGGTGCCGAGTATCAGGCCTACCTGGTGTCGGTGGCGAACAAGAACGACCTCCGCAGGAACACCCGGTTCGGTACCGAGGTGAAAGCGTTGTGGTGGGACGAGGGCCGCCGGCAGTGGCAGATCCACGCGGTCGGGCCGGACGGAACCCGCGACGTCAGTTACGCGAACGCGGTGATCCCGGCCGCCGGGTACCTCAACCGGCCGCGGTGGCCGGAACTCCCGGGCCGCGAGACGTTTTCCGGAATTTCTCTCCATTCCGCGCGGTGGGATCCGAACCTGGATCTCACGGGGAAGAGGGTCGCGATCATCGGTGCCGGGTGCACCGCGGTCCAGATCGTCGACGCGTGCGTGGACCAGGTCGCGCACATGACGGTGTTTCAACGCCAGCCGCACTGGGTCGCGCCGCGGCGCCGGCCGTCCGACGATGTGCCCGCCTATCGGCGGTGGCTGGGCACCCGGTTGCCCTACTACGCCAATTGGATTCGGCTCAAGTCATATTGGGGGACATCGGACAACAACTATCCGGTGATCCTGCATGACGAGCAGTGGGCGGCCGAGCATCTGTCGATCTCGCCGGCCAACGACGTGCTGTTGCAGATCTGCCTCGATTACATCGATCGCGTGTTCGGTGCGGGCAGCGAGCTCGCCCGCAAGGTCACGCCCGACTTTGCGCCCTACGGCAAGCGGATCATCCGCGATCCCGGCGGCTATTACGCGGCGCTGGCCCGCGAGCACGTGGACGTCGAGGCCAGTGAGCCCGCGCGGGTCAACGAGGCCGGCATCGTGACCGCCGACGGCAGGCAGATCGACCTCGACGTCATCGTCTACGCGACCGGCTATTACCTGGATTTCCTTTCCACGGTGGATATTCGGGGTCGCGACGGCAAGAAGTTGGCCGAGGAATGGGGCGACTCGCCGCGGGCCTACCGCGGCGGGATGGTGCCGGGATTCCCGAACCTGTTCATCTCCTCGGCCCCAAACTACAGTCCGGGTCACGGCGCGGGGCACAACTTCGGTGTCGAAGTGATGGTGCACTACGTGATGGAATGCCTGCAGTTGATGGCGCTGCGCAAGGCCACCACCTTGGAGGTGACGCAGCGCGCCTACGAGGACTACGTCGCCCGCCTCGATGCGACCATGACCGGCACCGTATGGCGCCACACGCCGTCGGCCCACACCTACTACCGTTCCGGCGACCGGATCGTCATCGCCTTCCCGTACCGCCTGGTCGACTTCTGGCGCGATCACCGCGCCCCGGCCGAGGAGGATCTCGAACTTCGATGAGCCGATTACTCTCGGGCAAAACCGCTTTGGTCACCGGAAGCAGCCGAGGCATCGGCCGCGCCATCGCGCGGCGGCTGGCGGCCGAGGGCGCCACGGTCGCAGTCACCGCACGATCGCACACGCCTTCGTTGTCGACGCGGGCCGGAACGATTACCGCTCTGCCCGGCACCATCGGGGAAACGGTGGAACTGATCGAGGCCGACGGCGGCGCGGCGTTCGGCATTGCGAGCGACCTGGAGGATGCGCAGCAGCGCGACGGTTTGGTCGACGCGGTCCTGGACCGAACCGGACGCATCGACATCCTGGTCAACAACGCCGGTTTCGCCGACTACGCGTTGGTCGAGGACATGAGCCTGGAGACGTTCGACCGCACCGTGGAACACTACCTGCGCATCCCGTTCGCGCTGACGAAATCGGCCGTGCCGCATATGCGTGGCCAAGGGGCGGGCTGGATTGTCAACATCGGTTCGGTCACCGGCGTGGCCCCGGTTCGGCCGTACCGCGAATACAACAAGACCTCCGGCGACGTGGTCTACGCGTCCCTGAAAGCTGCGCTGCACCGGTTCACCCAGGGCGTGGCCGCCGAGCTGCTGGACGCCAACATCGCGGTGAACTGCGTCGGCCCGTCGACCGCGGTACGCACGCCCGGTGCCGCGCAACTGATCCCGGATTCGTTCCCCACCGAACCGGTGGAGTATCTGGCCGAGACCGTGCTGGCGATGTGCCATCTGCCCGCCGCGGAGCGCACCGGCTTGGTCGCCTTCAGCCTGCACTACCCGTGGTCACAGCGCCTGCCGGTGCACAGCCTGGACGGCACCGAAGTGCTGCCCCGGTTGGAGCCGCCGGCGACCGCCAATCCGGGCATCCTGCCCGCGGGCGTCTAGCTCAGCACCGGGTCGGGGATGGCGCAGAAGCTGTGGCATACCCGGTCGCGGATGATCACGTCGGTGGTTTCCGGGTCGAACCAGCGGTCCACCACCGCCCAGTGGACGGGGTGCATCAGGTAGGGCCCCGTCAGCGCCTCGACGTCGGCGAACTCCTGCTCGAACACGTGTGTCCACGAGCAGGTTCCGACCGGCGCGGACACCCGGCTCAGCTGCCAGGCCCGGATCGTCGGTAGGTACCGCGGCATCGACGACAGCTCGCGCTCGAACCGGGCGAGGGTGGGCTCGGGTGTGCCCGGCTGCACGCGCAGCAACAGCGTCCGGTAGACCGTGCCGGCCGTCTCGCCGCAGCGCACGGGCGAACCCGCATAGCTCGCGCCGTTGACCCGAACCACAGCCGGATCGGCCAGCACGGCAGCGAGAGCCTCTGTCGCGCGGGCACATTGGTGCGCGGTCGCGAACCGCAGATGCACCAGGATGTCGCCCCCGTTGCGCGAGCCGGGCAGCGTCGGTTGCACCACCCAGCGCAGCGGCGCCGCCGCGCGGGCGGCCGCGCGCAGCTCGTCGAGAATCCGGTCGCGATCGGCCTCGGCGACGTCGATCAGCCGCGTGAGGTTATACATCGCACAGCCCGTCGACGTCGTCGGCGGAGGCGGCGAAGGAGCGGGACCGCTCGGTGACCAATTCGCCGATCCGCGACCACCATTCGCCCAGCGCCGGATCCGGTCGGCCTTTCCAGGTCATCTCCCACCATGCCTGCGCGCTGGGCAGTGTCCAGGTCGCGGTGATGACGTTGCTGTCATCGTCGAACCAGATCGGTGGGCTCACGAGGATGTCGCGCAGCGTCATTCCGCGGGCGCTTGCGCCGGGCGCGTATTCGGCGAGGTAGGCGTCGACGAATCGGCGGGCACACCCGGGTCGGGTCACCACCCGGTCGATCACGAAGACTTCGCCCTCGGCCATGAGCCGACCGTATGGCACGCCGGGGACGCGGCGTCGTCGGCTCCCAGCCACCGGGAACCTACCGCTGCAATAGCTCGGCGAGGGCGGCGGTCGCCTCTTTGCGCGCCCGGTGCGCGATGTCGAGCGTCGGCATCGTCATGAACCCGTGAATGCCGCCGTCGTAACACAATTGCCGTGTCGGCACGCCGGCCGCTGTCAGGGCGGCGCCGTAGGCCAGTCCCTCGTCGCGCAGGGGATCGTGGCCGGCGACCGCCACCACCGCGGGCGGGAGCCCGCGCAGGTCGGCGTTCAGCGGTGTGGCGTAGGGGTGGGCGCGGTCGTCGTGCGAGGGCACGTAGCAGTCCCAGTACCACTGCAGCGCCGGTTTGGGGTTGTAGAAGCCCTGGCCGAACAGCCGGTAGGACTCGGTGTCGAAGTCGGCCGCGATCACCGGGTAGAGCAGCAGTTGGGCCGCTGGCGCCGGGCCGCCGCGGTCGCGAGCCATGATCGCGGTCACCGCGGCCAGGTTGCCGCCGGCGCTGTCGCCGCCCACGACCAGACGGCCGGGATCGGCCCCGAGCGACCCGGCGTTGTCGTACGCCCAGCGCGTCACCGAGTACACGTCCTCGGCCGCCGCCGGCCAGGGATTCTCCGGGGCCAACCGATAGCCGACCGAAACAACCACGGCGGGAACGAGGTTGGCGAGGTTGCGGCACAGCCCGTCGTGGCTGTCCAGGTCACAGAAGACGAACCCGCCGCCGTGTGCATAGACCACGATCGGCAGCGGTCCGGGCGCCTCGGGACGGTACACGCGGACGGGTATCGGGCCGTCCCGACCGTCGATGGAGCGATCGGCGGCCTCGGCGATGGGTTCGGGCCGCGCCGGCGGCATCAATCTGGACCGGATGAGGGCTCGAGCCTGCGCGCCGCTCATCTCCTGAACCGGGGGGAACCCACTGTCCAATTGCTCGAGGATCGCCGCGATCTGCGGGTCGAGGCTCACGCGTACTGCAGGGCGGGTTGTCGCGCGGGGGCGGGGTGTTGTGAGCGCAGGGAAAGCAGCGGCCGCAGCGGCTGCAGAGTCGGGGCGACTCGTTGCGGGCCGCCTTCCACGTTGCGCCACACGCCCATCGCGGTCATTCGCACCGGGGCGGCGAGGCGCTGGTCGAGCGCCATGCGATTCAGCGGACCGCACACCGACACGGCTGCCACGGCCTCACCGGGACTCCCGATCGGGGCCGCGACGCAGCCAAACCCGAGCAGGGATTCTTCGCGCTCGTAGGCGACGCCGTGGGCCCTGACCTTGGCCAGTTCCGTCGCCAGTTGCGAAGCGCTGGAGATCGAGTATTTGGTCAGGCGGGCGCCCAGGTCGATGTCGGTCTCTTCGTCGCGATAAGCCAGGATCGCCTTGCCGACCGCGGTGCAGTGCGCGGGCTGACGGCCGCCGACCCGGGTGGGGATCGCACCGACCATGCGGTCGCCGACCTTGTCGAGGTAGACGACGTCGGCTCCGTCGAGCACCGCGAGGTGCACGACAAGCCCGGTGGCGCGGTGCAATTCACCCAGCAGTGGGCCCGCCGCCCGCACCAACCGATCCTGGTGCACGGCAAGCGAACCCAGCTCCACCAGCCGCATGCCGAGCTCGTAGTCACGACCGCTGCGACGCAGCCAGCGCAGTTGAACCAGCCGCTCGAGCATCCGGTGCGCCGACGAGCGCGGCAGGCCGGTACGCCGCACGATCTGGGCCAGCGTGAGGCGTCCGGGGCCGTCGAAGGCGTCCAGGACCAGCGAGATGCGGTCGATGACGGCGGTGGGGGTTTCGGCGGGCGCGGCCATTCATCCTCCTGGCTGGCATATTCCTATTAGGAATATAGTTCTACCACAGCGGTGTGGCCGCTGTCACATGGCGCGCCGAAAGAACCCGCGAGCGGGAGGCGCCCCTCGCACGCTCGTAACGCAGGGGTGAAATTTCGGCGGGATATCCCACCGTGGCGTTACGCCCGCGGAAAAAGACTCGCCGAGCGCCCGGCGCGGCGGCCGTAGAAGCTGCCGTCACCGAGCGAGACGCCGCTGGCGTAGCCCCACGCGGCCAGGCCGGCGGTGCACCGGCCGGCGGCGAATAGCCCGGGTATGGGCGCGCCGCTGACGTGCAGCACCTCGGCGTCCAGCGTGGTCGCCAGCCCGCCCAGGGTGAAGCCGCCGGTGCTTTCCCGCAGGTCAATCGCGCCGACCGGCGATCCGATCGGCTTGATCCACTCGGACTTCTTGTGCAGCAGCGGATCCTCGCCGCGCGCGGCGCCCTCGTTGTAGGCGGCCACGGTGGCCTGCAGCGAACCGGGCGGCAGGCCCATGTCGCGCTCCAGGTCCGCGACGGTGTCGGCCACCCAGGTCGCCGGGCGCAGCATCAGCTTCGGCGACCACGAGGCCTCCGCCGCCTCCTGCGCGTCGCCGTCGATGATCAGGTACGCGACGTTGTCCTGCTGGTACAGCGTGAGCTGGCCGATCCGCCCCGGATAGGTGTCCTCGGCGACGTAGCGCTGACCGCGCGCGTTGACCAGGATGCCGCGCACCAGCTGCTGGGGGTCGACGAAGATCGCGACCTCGGTGGCGTCCATGTGCGCCAGGTCGGCGCCCAGCGCCTGCGCCATCCGGATCGCCTGCCCGTCGTGCTGCTCGATCGACGCGGCCGGCCGCCCCGCGATGCGCGGCGCGTAGCGCGCCACCATCGCGTCGTTGTAGGCGAAACTGCCGGTGGCGAGCACGACCCCGCGGCGCGCCCGGATCGTCATGTCGTTGCCGTACTGGCGGGCGCAGATGCCCACCACCCGGCCGTCGGATTCGGTGATCAGCCGCTGCACCCGCACGTCGTAGAGGGCCCGCGCCCCGGCGGCGGTGGCCGTTTCGACGAGGGGCTTCATCAGCATGTAGCCCGCGCTCGCTTCGCCCTGCTTCTTGTTCTGCATCTGCGGGACGTGCCCGCGCGGGGCGGGGGAGGCGATCGTGTTGAACGGATAGGAGTTTTCGCCGCCGCTGTACATCAACCCCTGGTCGCCCATGGGCTCCCAGCCCGGCTCGGAGAAGAACTCCGCCTTGAACGGGACGCCGCAGCCCACCAGCCAGTCGAAGTGGGCGACGCTGCCGGCGCAATAGTCGGCGATCCTGGCCTCGTCGGCGCCGGGGCCCATCGCGACGTTGAGGAACGCCGCCATGTTGTCGACCGAATCGCTGAAGCCGCAGGCCTTTTGCAGCGGCGTGCCGCCCCCGAGGTAGATGAATCCGCCCGCCATCGATGCCGCGCCGCCCCAGGATCCGGTGCGCTCGAGCACCAGGACGTCGGCGCCGGACCGGGCGGCCTCCACCGCCGCCGCGGCGCCCGCGATCCCATAGCCGGCGATGACGACGTCGGCCTCGGCGTCCCACGACGTGATCGACGACGCCGCCACCGGCGTCACGTCAGATTCGGCGATCACATGCGCATGGCCGCGGGTGGTTCCGGAATCCACTCGTGGCCCCAATAGCTGTCGGCGGTGATTTCCTCTGCGGTGTAATACGTTTCGTCGACCCGCATCCCGTCGGTGCCGAATTCGATGTCCCAGTCGCCGGGCGCGCGGACGTAGAAGGACACCATCTTGTCGTTGGTGTGCCGGCCCAGCGTGGACGCGACGGTGAAGCCATCGGCGTTGACGCGGTCGAGCGCCTGGCCGACGGCGTCGAGGGTGTCCACCTCCACCATGACGTGCACCAGCCCGGGGTCGCGCTGCTGGGCGGCGGGGCAGATCGCCAGGCTGTGATGGCGCGCGTTGATGCCGAGGAACCGCACCCGGATCGGTCCGAACTCGGCGGGCAGCGGCACCCGGAACGCGCCACGAGACCGGAAACCGAGCACCTCGGTGTAGAAGTCGACGACGCCGTTGAAATCGGTCGCCGGCACGACGACGTGGCCCAGACCCTGGTCGCCCGTCACGAACTTCGCGCCGAACGGGGTGATCACCGGGCTGTGGTCGAGCACCGCGCTGTGGAACACCTCCAGCGTGGTGCCGGCCGGATCCTCGAAGGTGATCACCTCTTCGACGCGGCGGGCGTCGGCCTCCTGGACGGACAATTCCTTGAAACCGACACCGGCGCCGTCCAGGGCGGCCTTGACCCGTTGCAGCGCCTGGTGGTCACGCACTTCCCAGCCGACCGTGATCACCCGGTCAACCTCGCCGGGGACGACGATGATCCGGGCCGCGCGTTCGTCCATCCGCAAGTACAGCGCGGACTCGTCGGGTCCTTTCCCTTCGGCGAATCCCAGCACACCGAACGCGAAATGGCGCCAACGCTCGATATCTGAGGTCGAAACCGTGATGTAGCCAAGGCTTTTCAGGTCAGACATTGAAACCCCTCAGATCAAGGCCCGCAGCGGGCCTTCGGGCGGGTCGATGCCGATCGAACTCAGCGCCGCCGCGTGGTACGTGGTGCCCGGCACATGGATGGCGTGCATCTGGCCGACGTGCACGTCACGCCAATACCGTTGCAGCGGTTTGTCCATCCGGGCCGCGTTGCCGCCGGAGCGGGCGAAGATCTCGTCGACGGCGGAGACCGCGCGCCACACCGCGCGAACCTGCGTGCGGCGCCCGGCCGCGCGGTCGGCGAACGACACCTCCTTGCCCGCGGCGACCATGTCGTAGATGCGGTCGGCGTTGGCCAGCAGCTCCTGGCGGGCGGCGTTGATGTCGGCGGCAGCCTCGCCGATCGCGTGCATCACGTAGGGGTCGTCCTTGATCGCGGTCCCGGTGGCGCCCACCCGGCCGCGCTGGTAATCGAGGTGCGCGGCCAGCGCCCCCTCGGCGATGCCGATGGTGGCCGCCGAAATGCCGAGCGGGAACATCGTCGACCACGGCATCAGGTACAGCGGCTCGGTCATGCCGGCCTCGCGCTGGGCGGTGCCGTCCATCACCTTCGCCGCGTCCATGGTCCGGTAGGTCGGGACGAACGCGTCTTTGACGATGACGTCCTTGGAGCCGGTTCCGCGCAGCCCCACCACATTCCACGAGTCCTCGACGATCTCGTAGTCCTTGCGCGGCAGGATCATGTGCAGCATTTGCGGCGGCATCAACGGGATGCCCTTGTCGTCGCCGAGCATGGCGCCCAGGATGATCCAGTCGCAATGGTCGGTGCCCGAACTGAACTGCCAGCGCCCGTTGAACAGGTAGCCGCCGTCGACCGGTTTGGCCACGCCCTGCGGCGCGTAGGGCGACGCCATCCAGGTGTCGACGTCGTCGGCCCAGATCTCGGCGGCCACCTTCGGGTCGGCGTAGGCGAGCTGGTAGGGGTGCACGCCCACCACGCCGACGATCCAGCCCGCCGCGGGATCGAGCGCCGCTGTGGCCATCGTCGTCTCGGCGAACTCGCGGGGGTGGACCTCGAAGCCCTGATACTGCTTGGTCTGCAACAGCCGGATCAGCCCGGCGCCCTTCATCAGCTTGACGGTGTCGTCGGTGAGCCGGCCGAGTTGCTCGGCCTCCGCGGCCTGTTCGCGCAGCTGATCGGCCATGGCCACTACCCGGTCCAGTACCCGGTCGCTCATATCGTTGTCCTTACGTGTGGGTGCTTAGTAATGGTCTACCGCAGTCCCGACCCGTCCCAAAGTAAATCCCGATGAGCGGACACAACGCGGTCAAAATTCGACATGAACATCGGTGCCCGCGGGCCGCGCCTGGCAGGCCAGAATCAGGCCCTCCTCGAGATCGTCGGCGTCCAACACTTCGCACGGAACCATGTCGACCTCGCCCGCGACCACGGTCGCCACGCACGAGCCGCAGCGGCCCTCCCGGCACGAGTGGGGCACGGCGATACCCGCCTCGAGCAATGTCTCGACCAGCGTCTGCCCGTGGGGCCAGCACAAATGATGGCGTCGACCGTCCAGCTCGACGTCGACGCGCGCGACTTGCGGCATCCGCCGATCGTGAGCGATCCAGACGGCAGGGCGAACCCAGCTGCCCGGTGGCCGGGAAAATGCGCCCCCGGCGTCCGGTGACCGGGAGGTGGAGCGGTGCGCGATCCCGCAGGCCTTACCGTGACTGGTTGTGAACGATCCCGGCGAACAGACTCTCGATGTGGTCGTGGTCGGCGCGGGGTTCGCCGGCCTGTACGCCCTGCACAAGCTGCGCGGCCAGGGGCTTTCGGTGCGAGTCCTGGAAGCCGCGCCCGAGATCGGCGGGACCTGGTACTACAACCGGTATCCCGGCGCGCGCTGCGACGTCGAGAGCGTCGACTACTGCTACTCGTTCTCCGACGAACTGCAGCAGGAATGGACCTGGACCGAACGCTACGCCACCCAGGCCGAGATCCTGGCGTACCTGAATTGGGTCGCCGACAAACTCGACCTGCGCCGCGACATCGCGCTGCGCACCCGGGTGGTGTCGGCGGCGCTCGACGAGACGACGTTGCGCTGGACGGTCACCACCGATGCCGGGCAGACAATCTCGGCGCGGTTCTGTCTCATGGCTACCGGTCCGTTGTCGGCTGCGCTGACCCCGGACTTCGACGGCCTGGACACCTTCGCGGGCGAGGTCTACCACACCGCGCACTGGCCGCAGGATCCCGTCGACTTCACGGGCAAGCGGGTGGCTGTGATCGGCACCGGATCCTCCGGCATTCAATCGATTCCGATCATCGCCGAGCGGGCCGCACACCTCTACGTCTTTCAGCGCACACCCAACTACAGCGTGCCGGCGGGCAACAGGCCGCTGTCGGCCGAAGAGCTCGACGAAATCAAGGCGGAATATGCCCAGCGACGCGCGCTGTCGTGGCGCAGCGGCGGCGGCTCACCCCACATCACCGCGCCGAAGCCCACCATGCAGTTCACGCCCGAGGAGCGCCGAGCGGCGTTCGAAAAGCGTTGGCAGCTCGGCGGTGTGCTGTTCTCGAAGACCTTCCCGGACCAGATGACCGATCTGGAGGCCAACGAAGAGGCCCGCCGATTCTACGAGGAGAAGGTCCGGGCCGTCATCGACGATCCGGCCGTCGCCGACCTCCTGATCCCCAACGACCACCCCATCGGCACCAAGCGAATCTGCACCGACAGCAACTATTTTCAGACCTTCAACCGCCCGAACGTGTCGCTGATCAGCGTCCGCGTCACCCCCATCGAATCCGTCGACGCCACCGGCATCAACACGACCGACGCCCACTACGACGTCGACATGATCGTGCTGGCAACGGGTTTCGACGCGATGACCGGTGCGCTGGGCCGGATCGATATCGTCGGGCGCCGCGGCACCGCCCTGCGCGACGACTGGGCGCACGGACCCCGCACCTATTTGGGGCTGGGCGTCGACGGCTTCCCCAACCTGTTCCTGATCTCGGGCCCGGGAGCGCCCGCCGTGCTGGCGAACATGGTGCTGCACGCCGAAGCCCAGGTGAACTGGATCGCCGACGCCATCGCGTTCCTCGACGAGCACGGTTACGCCGCGATCGAAGCAGGCGTCGACAGCGTGGACGGCTGGGGCGCCGAATGCGCCCGTCGGGCCGAGACGACGTTGTTCACCAAGGCGAACTCGTGGTACATGGGCGCGAACGTGCCGGGAAAGCCCCGGGGTTTCATGCTGTTCGTCGGGGGCTTCGCGACCTATAACGACATCTGCGCCGAGGTCGCCGACGCCGGCTACCGCGGCTTCGATCTCATCGAACGATGACGGGTCTACGGGACACGGTCGTCGTCGTCACCGGCGCCGCCAAGGGAACCGGCCGGGTGCATTGCCAGCGGTTCGCCGACGAGGGCGCCGACGTGATCGCGCTCGACGCCCCGGCCGTGGCCGACGAGTTGGCCGACACCGCAGAGAAAGTCGCCGATCGCGGTCGGCGCTGCGTGACCGGGCTGGCCGACGTCACCGACCTCGGGGCCGTCACCGCCGCCATCGATGCCGGCGCCGCCGAGCTGGGCCGCCTCGACACCATCGTCGCCAACGCCGGCGTCCACCTGCCGGGCGCGCCGTCGTGGGAACTGGACCCACTGGTGTGGCAGCGCACACTGGACATCAACCTCACCGGCGTCTGGCACACCGTCAGGGCCGGGGTGCCGCATATCGGTGGTGACGGCGGCTCCGTCGTCATCATCAGCTCCACCAGCGGCCTTCGCGGCCTGCCCAACACCGCCCACTACACCGCCAGCAAGCACGCGGTGGTGGGACTGGCCCGCACGCTGGCCAACGAGCTCGGGCCCCGCGGCATCCGGGTCAACACCGTGCACCCAGGCCCCGTCGCGACCCCAATGGTGCTCAACGAGGCCACCTTTCGGCGGCTGCGACCGGACCTGGAAAACCCGACGGAGGCCGACGCCGCCGAGGTGCTGCGGGCCCGCAACCTGCTTCCGGTGCCGTGGGTCGAGCCCGTCGACATCGCCAACGCCGTGCTGTTCCTGGCCTCGGATGAGGCCCGCTACATCACCGGCACCCAGCTCGTCGTCGACGCCGGCCTGACCCAGAAGACGACATGAGGGCGGCGCGCGGTGGGCGACTCGACGGCAAGGTCGCCCTGATCACCGGCGCGGCGCGGGGGATCGGTCGCGCGCAGGCGGTGCGCTTCGCCCAGGAGGGCGCCGACATCGTGGCGCTCGACGTGTGCGGCCCGATCGACACGGTGCTCGTCCCGCACAGCACGCCGGACGACCTCGACACCACCGCATCGCTGATCCGCGAGGCCGGCGGGCGGGTGCACCCCGAGATCGTCGACGTCCGCGACCTCGCCGGCATGCGGGCCGCTACCGACCGAGGCGCCGCGCGGTTCGGCGGACTGGACGTGGTGTGCGCGACCGCGGGAATCACGTCGCGCGGCATGGCGGTCGAGCTGGACGAAAACGCCTGGCGCACCATGCTGGACGTCAACCTCACCGGGGTCTGGCACACCTGCCGCGCCGGCGCGCCCCACCTCATCGCGCGCGGCGCCGGATCGGTCATCCTGACGAGCTCGATCGCCGGGCTGCGCGGCCTGGTCGGGGTCGCGCACTACACGGCCGCCAAACACGGCGTGGTCGGCTTGATGCGCTCGTTGGCCAACGAGCTTGCGCCGCACCATGTCCGGGTCAACTGCGTCAACCCGACCAACGTCGACACGCCGATGATCCAGAACGACGTCGTCAGCAGCGCCTTTCGCCCGGACCTGGACCGCCCGCCGACGCGCGCCGAATTCGCCGACGCCGCGCGTTCGATGAACATGCTCGCGGTGCCGTGGATCGACCCCCTCGACGTGGCCAACGCCGCGCTGTTCCTCGCCTCCGACGAGGCGCGCTACATCACCGCGATCACCTTGCCCGTCGACGCGGGCGCCACCCAGAAATAAGGAGGATCCGTGACCGACATCGCGAAGTACGGGCCGTGGGCGGTGATCGCCGGCGGCTCGGAAGGGGTGGGCGCCGAGTTCGCAGAGCAATTGGCCGGTGACGGGTTCGATCTGGTGCTGATCGCTCGCAAGCCGGGACCGCTGGAGGACACGGCGCGGCAGTGCCGCGATTTCGGCGCACAGGTGCGCACGTTGGCCATAGACCTGCTGGACCCCGACGCGGTCGCGCGAATCACCGCGCAGACCGCGGACATCGAGGTCGGCCTGTTGATCTACAACGCCGGCGCCAACACCTGCAGCAAGCCGTTTTTGGACGCCGAGCTCAGCGAGTTCGGCCGGGTGATCGACCTCAACGTGACGCGGATGCTGCAACTCGTGCAGCACTTTGCGCGGCCGATGCGGTCCCGCGGCCGGGGCGGCATTTTGGTGGTCGGCTCGATGGCGGCGACCCACGGTTCGATGCGCCAATCGGTCTACACCGGCGTGAAGGCCTTCAGCCGCCTCTTCGCCGAGAGCCTGTGGCTGGAGCTGCGCGAGCACGGCGTCGATGTGCTGGAACTGGTGCTGGGCGTGACCCGCACGCCGGCCATGGCCCGGGCCGGCCTGAACTTCGACGTGCCGGGGCTGTCGGTGTCCGAACCGGCCGACGTGGCCCGCGAGGGGTTGGAGAACCTGGCCAACGGCCCGGTGTTCATCGCTGGCGGCAACGCGGCCGCGGTGCACCGGGGCAGCGGCCCGGACCGCGCCGCGATCGTGTTGGGCGCGCACAGAGCCGTGCAGGAACTCCTGGGCCAGAAATGATGCGCTCCTGAAACTGGAAGGAGATCAGCGGTGATCGACGCCGACGAACTGTTGACACGGCTGTGCCGACTCGAGGACGAACGCGATATCGCCCGATTGATCGCGTCCTACGGTCCGGCGGTGGACGCGGGGGACGCCGACGCCGCGGCGCGGCTCTGGGCGACCGATGGCGGCTACGACGTCGAGGGTTGGCAGATGCACAGCCGGGCCGACGTGCGCGCCATGGTCAGCTCGGCCTCCCATCAGAAGCTGGTGGGTGGTGGTTGCTGCCACTTCGTCGGACCGGCGGTCGTGACGGTCGCGGGAGATTCGGCGGTGGCGGTCAGCGAATCGCTGGTTCTCGTGCGCGACGGCGAGAGTTACCGCGTATGGCGCTGCACGGCAAACCATTTCGAGTTGCGGCGCATCGAGAACCGTTGGCGGATCACCAAGCGTACGAGCCGTGTCCTCGATGGCAATCCCGGGGCCCACGCCTTGCTCACCGCGGGCCTGGCGGGTGCACCGGCACCGACATTGGGCGCCGGGGGAGACGTGGATTGAGGACGGTCTCGCGCTAGCCGCGCGAAAGGAACGTCAGCACAGTGCTTTCGAAGGCCTCCTTGGCCTCGATCATCGCCCAGTGCCCCGAGTTCGGGAAGATGTGCAGCTCCGCGTTGGGAATGGTGCGCATCGGGATCAGGGCCATGTCTGGCGGGCTGACCCGGTCGTCGCGTCCCCAGGTCAGCAGGGTGGGCGCGGTGAGCTTGTGCATGGTCGCCCACGGCAGCGGCCGGTCGGAGGCGGCCAGCGCGGCGTTCATCCCGGCGAACGCCGCCTTGCCGTACATGCGCCGCGCCGCGGCCAGGGTGTCGGGGTCGGTGGCCAGCTGCCAGCGCTCCTCGATCAGCTGCTCGGTGACCAACCCCTGGTCGTAGACCATCGACTTGAGCCAGTCGACCAGGCGCTGGCGCGTCGGGTCCTCGACGAATTCCTGCAGCAGCCGGATGCCTTCGCTGGGGCTGGGGCTGAAGATGTTGGTGCCGATCCCGCCGATGGTCACCAGCCGACCGACGCGTTCGGGATTGTGGGTGGCGAAGTTGATGCCCACACCGCCCCCCATCGAGTTGCCCACGATGTGCACCTTGGCGACGCCGAGCGCGTCCAGCAAGGGCGCGACGGTGCCGAACGCGGTGACCATCGGGTGTCCGCCGAAGTCGTCGCTGACCCCGAACCCGGGGAATTCCAGGATCAGGCAGCGGAATCGCTCGGCGAAGGCGGGCAGCACGCCGCGGAAGTTGCGCCACCCGGTGACCCCGGGCCCGGACCCGTGCAGGAACAACAGCACCGGTGCGGAATCGGGGGCCCCGCTGTCCCCAGTGTCGTAGTAGCGCAAAGCGCCGTTTTCCGTGCTGATTTCGCGCAGGTCTTGCTCTGCGAGAGGCTGTCGAGGAGTGTCTGCCACGGGTGTCACCCTGCCATGCCGCGGCGCCGAGGGGGGATGGGGTTCCGCTGAACGGGCGGCGGTCAGGTTCGGCCGCGGACCGGCGCGCTCGAATTCATCAGCTCTTTGAGGGCGACGGGGAAGGCGTCGGCCAGGTCCCAGAGGTCGGCCACGAGGTCGGGGCAGGAAATGATGCCGACGCCGAGACGGCGGCCCAGCGACATCACGGTGATGTTGAGCCCGGCGCCGGCGATGATCGGACCGAGCGGGTACATCGCGTCGAGCCGGCAACCCAAGAAGTAGAGCTGGTCTCGCGGCCCGGCCACGTTCGACATCACCAGGTTGTGCGGCGGCTTCTCGGGCAGCGGTATGCGGGGCAGCAGCTTCATCGCGGCGCCGAACATGGTCTGCCCGGCCACCTGCGTCCAGTCCTGCAGCAGTGTCGGTCCCATCGCGGCGGCGTGGTCCTTGGCCGCGGCGTTCCCGCCGGCGATGCGGGTGAGGCGTTCGGCGGGGTCGGCGATGTGGGTTTCGAGCCGGCACAGCATCCAGGTCATCTGATTGCGGCCCGGTCGAGATGACTTGCCGCGCACGGACACCGGCACGCTGGCGACCATCGGAATATCCGGCAGGGCGTCGCGGTCCAGAAGGTACTGCCGCAGCGCCCCCGCGCACATCGCCGTCACCACGTCGTTGACGGTCACCCCGAACCGCTGTTTCACGGTTTTGACGTCCTCGAGGTCCACGCTCGCCAGGGCGATGTTGCGGCGTCGGGTGAAGCGGCCGTTGAACGCCGTGGGCGGCGCCGCGAACGGGGCCGCCATCGTGTGGCCGCCGGCGCGGGCGCGCAGGACCGTTTGCGCCAGCGTCAGTGCCGTGGCAGGCACCACCCGCGCCAGGCGCCACGGTCGCAACGCCGCCCCGATCAGACCGCCGGCGGCGATCTGCAATGGGTTCGCCGCGCCGGCGCGGGCGGCCGGTTCCGGCGGCGGCGGCGGGCAGTCGGGGGTGGGGCCGCACAGTTGCGCGAGCAGGTTGGCTCCGCCCACACCGTCGACCACCGCGTGGTGGGCCTTGAGGACGACGGACAGCGCGTCCCCGCCACGCAGCCCTTCGATCACCCACATTTCCCACAGCGGACGATCGCGATCGAGCGCCAGGCCGGCGACGTGGCCGCAGATTTCCGCCAGTTCTTCGCGCCCGCCCGGCGAGGGCAGCGCGACCCGGTGCAGGTGGCGTCCCAGATCGAACCGGTCGTCGTCCACCCAGACCGGATGGTCGAAGTTCAGTTGGTTATCGGCCAGCTTGAGACGGAATTCCGGGACGGCGTCCACCCGCTCCGCGAGCGCCTCACGAAAGCGCGCGAAATCGTAGCCGCCGGGCATGGTCGCGGGGTCGAGCTCCAGGACGCAGCAAACGTTCAGCGGCTGTGTCGGTGATTCGAGGTACAGAAAGAACGCGTCTAGCCCACTGAGTCGCTGCATACTCGCTCGTCTCTTGTGTGCGGCTCTGACCGCTGGTCACATGACCATCGGTCATCCCAACGCTCGTGGGGGATCCACGATCGGGGCGACCGCGATTTGTTGTGTGACGGTCTTTCTATAGCCACTGGGGGGCTTCCGGCAAACATTGGGCCGGACGCGGATCGGGACCGCGTTCTGCGAGGGCTAGCGGGCCATCGCCGAGTCGGGCGCTGCCCAGTCGGTGGACACCCGGCGGTGCTTGATCAGCCAGGTGCCACCCTCGGGCACCAGGACGTCCCGGTAGCGGCCGCAATGGTCGAGCCCAATGTGGGTGACGACGGTGAAGTACGACTTGACGCGCGCCTCGCCAGGTGTCACTTCGGTGAACAACACGTTCGCGACGTTATGGCGCACAATCGGTTTGACGCCGCCAGTGACATCGGCGTCGACGGCGACCTTTCCGGTGACGCCGCCCAGGAATTCCGCGATCGCCGATCGCCCGCGCAGCGGGTCGAACCCGCGGATTTCGAGCACGCCGTTCGGACAGAACGTCTCCGCGAGGCCGTCGAGCGCGCCCGCGTCGCCGGACCAGTTGTAGCGCGCCAAGGTGTCGCGGATCTGCTCACGGGCCACCAGTTCCCACGTTTCCACTGCTATGGTTCCTCCCGCCGCTGACCGGGGTGCAGCGATATCGGGCCTCAGCGTAACCGATACGGCCGGGACATTCCGGCGTCGTCTCGGCCGGGCATTGTCAAACACCCTGAACCGCAGGGGAATTAGATGCAACGGCCGGCGGTCCTTGCGCGGCGACCGCCCGACGCGTCGGCGCTGTGGCGAAGGCGACTCCCGTCGAATGTTTTGGGAACCGACCGGCTGGGCAATAAGCGCTGAGCAAGACGCACGACAAGGAGGGGAGTACGTATGTCGGACAAGAGCGGTCCCGAGGAAGCCGTCGAAGGCGTCGTCGAGGGCGTCAAGGGCAAGGTGAAGGAAGTCGCCGGGGCGGTCGCCGGACGCGACGACCTGATGCGCGAAGGCCAGGCCCAACAGGACAAGGCCGATGCGCAGCGCGAGGCCGCCCAGAAGGAGGCCGAGGCCGAAAGCGCCCGAAAGGCCGCCGATATCAACGAAGCTCGCCAGAAGGCCGAACAGTAGCGACAGCCGGCGGTGGCCCGGTCACGTGGTGTCCGGGCCACCGCCGCTGTCACCACTTCCGCTACGGGCGGTAGCGCAATACAGTGGGTGGATGAAACCCGGCGAAGACGGCAGGCACCTGCGCACCTGCCCGTTGTGTGAAGCCATGTGCGGCTTGGAAATTCAGGTCGATGACGGCCGTGTCACCGGCATCAGGGGCAACCGCGACGACGTCTGGAGCCGCGGGCACCTGTGCCCCAAGGGCACATCGCTGGCCGCCCTGCACGACGACCCGGACCGCATCCGCGAGCCGATGATCAAGGTCGACGGTCAGTGGCAGGAGGTCAGCTGGGACGCGGCGTTCCGGCGCTGCACCGAGTTGCTGGCGCCGGTGATCGACGAATACGGAATCGGCGCGGTGACCGCCTACACCGGTAACCCGCTGGCGCACTCGTTCTCGCTGGCCCGCTACGCGGGCGTGTTGATGGGCATGTCCGGGATGCCGATCACCTACTCGCCGGGCACGGTCGACCAATGGCCGAAGAACCTGTCCTCGCACCTGATGTACGGACTCTGGTGGAACTTCCCGGTGCCCGACATCGAACGCACGGACCTGCTGGTCATCATGGGCGCCAATCCCGCCGCATCGCAGGGCTCACTGCTGGCAGCGCCCAACGTGATGGGCCTGATCGACGCGATCCGCAAGCGCGGCAAGGTCATCGTGATCGACCCGGTGCGCACCCCGACCGCCGCGCGCGCCGACGAGTGGCTTCCCATCGTGCCCGGGACCGACGCGGCGCTGTTGCTGGCGGTCGCGCACACCCTCTTCGCCGAAGACCTCGCCCGTCCCGCTCCGCACCTCGCCGGCCACCTCGATGGGCTGGACACGCTGCGGCGGGCCGTCGCGGACTGGCCACCGGAACGTGTCGGCGCCGTCACCGGCATCGGCGAAGACCGGATCCGCCGGTTGGCCCGCGAACTCGCCGGCACCGACAAATCGGTGGTCTACGGACGAATCGGGTTGTGCAACCAGGAATTCGGCAGCCTCGCCAGCTGGCTCGTCGACGTGGTCAACATCCTGACCGGTCATTTCGACACCCCCGGCGGCGCCATGTTCCCCAGGCCGGCCGCCTGGTCGATCACCACGCAGCCCCTGCCCGGATTGGAGGGCGGCGCACCGGAATTCGGCCGCTGGCACACCCGCGTGCGCGGCGCCAAGGAAGTTCTCGGCCAGGCGCCGGTGTCCTGCATGGCCGAAGAGATCGCCACCCCGGGCGACGGCCAACTCAAGGCGCTCATCACGGTCGCGGGCAACCCGGTGCTGTCCACCCCCGGCGGCGACAAGCTCGACGAAGTGCTGCCGATGCTGGAGGCGATGATCTCCGTTGACCTTTGGCTCAACGAGACCACACGGCACGCTGATGTGATCCTGCCCGGACTCTCGCCGCTGGAGCAGCCGCATCACGACGATCTGATCCTGCTCTTCGCGATTCACAGCATCGCGAACTACTCGGCGCCCGTGTTCGATCCGGGCGATCGCCCGCACGAATGGGAGATCCTGATCCGGCTGACCGGACTGTGTACCGGCACGCCCGCCGAGGACGTCGACGTTGCGGCGATCGACGACGGCTTCTTCGATTACCTGGCCTTCACCCGCGGGCTCGACGGCGCGGAGATCCGCAAGCTCTACGAGCACGGCGGGCCGGAGCGCATGCTCGACCTCACCCTGCGCACCGGGCCCTTCGGCGACCAGTACGGCAAGAATCCGGGCGGGCTCACGCTGGACACGCTCAAGGCCAACCCGAACGGAATCGACTTCGGGCCCATGGTCCCCCAACTCCCCGACATCCTCGGCACCCCCGACAAGAAGATCCGGCTCGCACCGCAGTACCTGCTCGACGACCTGCCCCGGCTGGCCGCGCGCATGGAACGCCCCGCCGAACCGCTGGTTCTGGTGAGCCGCCGACACCTGCGCTCGAACAACACCTGGCTGCACAACGTGCCCGCGCTGATGAAGGGAAAGGACCGGTGCACGTTGCTGATCCACCCCGACGATGCGGCCCGGTGCGGCATCGCCGACAACGACATCGTGACGGTGAAATCGGAGGCCGGCGAGATCAGGGTGCCCGTGGAGATCACCGACGCCATCAAGCCGGGCGTGGTCTCGATGCCCCACGGCTGGGGACACGGCAAGCCGGGCACCCGCATGACGGTGGCCAACGGCTCACCGGGCGCGAACACCAACGTGCTGTCCCCGCCGACATTCGTCGACCAGCCGTCCGGCAACGGGGTGCTCAACGGCATCCCGGTGACGATCATCGACGATCAAGCCAGATTCCGTCCCGCGCAAGCGCTTTGAGGAAGCCGGCGGTTTACCAAGGAGTCTCAGGGGTCGACCGGCCGATTCGTCCACTCGCGGCCCGGCCGGCGTGACGAGCGGAACCATCCGCCGGCCGCGCCCGTTCCGCCATCGGTCGCGATGGTGTGGCCCGTGACGAACGACGACAGGTCCGAGGCCAGAAACAGGATCACGCGGGCCTGATCCTCGGGCTGGCCCATCCGCCCGACCGGCACCCACCGCGGCCATTGGGTGTGCTCCTCGGGCGATAGCCATTGCGAGTAGGGCACTTGAAGGGACTCGGTGACGTCGGGGGCGATCGCGTTGACCCGCACGCCGTGGTTGCCCACCTGCACGGCGAGGCTGCGGGTGAAGCCGATCAGGCCCGCCTTGAACGCGGCATACACCGGATCCTCCGGGTAGCCGCGCAGCCCCTCGACCGACGAGACGTTCACGATCGCACCGGCGTGCCGGTCCACCATGGCGGGCAGGAACGCCCGGGTGAGCAGGAAGACGTGGTGGAGGTTGATCCGGTAGAGCTCATCCCAGAGCCCCGGGTCGGTGTCGACGAAGTTTCCGGGGTGGCGCAGCCAGTGGCCCACGTTGTTGACCAGCACGTCGACCCGCCCGTGCTCGTCCAGCACCGTCCGGGCCACGCCGGTGACCTGGTCCGGCGCCCGGACGTCGGTGACGACCGCCCGCGCGGATCCGCCGGCCGCCGTGATCGCGTCGGCGGTCGCGCCGCCCAGCTCGCCGTCGATATCGGCGATCACGACGTGCGCGCCGTGGCGGGCGAAAAGCCGCGCGGTGGCCGCGCCGATGCCGCCCCCGCCGCCGGTCACGACCGCGACCCGGTCGGCCAGCAACGGGCCCGGATGCTCTGCGTGTGTCATCGCTCATATCTTGGGCCACGCGGCGGCCCCGGCCACAGCCGGTCCGGCCCCATTCCGGCCGCGCGACATCGGCGATCGCGATCAACGGGTGGTACCCATCTCTGCCGGCGGCAAACAGTGACCTACGCGACGTTTGCTGCGCGCTGGATCCACCGGTAAGCCGGGTACCCGGTGTCCACTTAGGAGTTGATGACACAGTGAGCACAATCGATCCGGCCCGCATACTGCCGAGCGTGGCGACGACGCGGCGCATGCACCATCGGCATAGCCCCCAGTCGGTCGCCGTCTCGCTCGCCAGCCGGTTGATCGTGAAGAACGCGGTCCGCGCCTGGGCCATGACGCCCAACCTGCACTGGCCGCTGGAGTACGTCGACAGTTTTGCCGGGATGTTTCCCCGTCTCGGCTCCGCGGCGAGCACCGAACCGGTGCGTCTCGAGCACTGCGCCGCGGAGTGGGTTCGCGCTCCCGGCGTCTCGGGGGACCGGGCGATCCTGTACCTGCACGGCGGCGCGTTCCTCACCTGCGGCCTCAACACGCACCGCTCGATGGTGACCCGCCTGTCCAAGGAGGCCGACGCCGCCGTGCTCGCCGTCGCCTACCGGAAGTTGCCCGCACATCAGATCACCGACGCCATCGACGATGGGATCAGCGGCCTGCGGTGGCTGCAGGACCGCGGCTACGACGGCGACCGGGTCGTCGTGGCCGGCGACTCGGCCGGCGGATACCTGGCGTTCATGACCACGCTGTCGGCGATCGGCGAGGACATCATGGAGCCGGCCGGGGTCGCGACCATCTCGCCGTTCACGGACACGGACCCGGCACGAAAACTCAAGCACCGCAACGCCCGCAAGTGCTCGATGTTCACCCGCAGCGCGTTCTCGCGGTTCGCTAAGTACCTCGGCGACGCCCGGGCGGCGGAGGGCCGGGGCGAGTCCACGGTCGCCTCGCCCGTGGATGCCGACCTGTCGTCGTTGCCACCGGTGACCATTCACGCGAGCTCGGACGAATTGTTGCTCGCCGACGCGGAACTGATGGCGAAGCGCCTGGAAGCCAGCGGGGTCCGATGCGATCTGCACCTGTGGGACGGGCAGATCCACGACTTCCCGTTGGCCGCCGACATCTTGCCGGAGGGCAGGCGCGCCATCAAATACCTCGGCGATTTCGTCAAGGACGTCACCCCCGCCGGGGACGCGGTCCGGAGTAAGGTCCGGAACGTGCGCCGCCTGCGCAGCGCCGCCGCGGCCGGTTGAGGACGACGAAAGTAATTGTGCTGCAGGCTGATTCGACGGCCGGCGGCCGTATTCCGTTGCGCCGGGTGCCCAACTCGCGGCGCTGCCGTTACAGTTGGTCCTGATGAGCCCACCAGCCCCGCCTGCGCTGACCGTGCGGTACGAGGGAGCCGAGCGCACCTTCGCGGCAGGCAATGACGTCGTGATCGGGCGTGACCTTCGCGCGGACGTCCGCGTCGCCCACCCCCTGATCTCCCGCACCCATCTGATCGTGCGGTACGACCAGGGCCGATGGGTCGCCGTCGACAACGGCAGCCTCAACGGTCTGTACGCGAACAATCGCCGCGTCCCGGTCATCGACATCCAGGACGGCATGCGCGTCAACGTCGGCAATCCCGACGGCCCGGCGCTGACCTTCGAGGTCGGTCGCCACCAGGGTTCGGCCGGGCGGCCGCCGCTGACGACGTCGATACCCATCGTCAGCACGCCCGGCGCGCCCCTCGTGGGAGCGCCGCAGAGCCCGAGCGGCACGCAAACTTCCGTCCAGCCTCAGCAGCCGGCGTCTGCCTCGTTCCGCCACCCGGCGCATCCGCCCACCACCACGCAGCCCAGCCACTCACCGAGCGGACCCCTCGCGAGCCAGCCGCCCAGCGGCCCGACCCCGAGCCATCCGTCGGGGCCGCAGACCCGCTTCCCGACCAGCGGCCCCCTGGCCGCGCCGCCCAGCGCGTCCCAGCCCGCGCCGCAGATCTACCGGGCGCCGTCGGCGGTGCACGCGGCCCCGCCCACCACCGCGCAGCCGGCGGCGTCCCAGACGGGCCGCATCGGTGGCGACTCGTCGAACATCGCCACGTCGATGATGAAGATCCTGCGGCCGGGCAGGGCCGGGCTGGAGTCCACGCCGGGCGCGATCACGATCGGCCGCGCCAACGACAACGACATCGTCATCCCCGAGGTCCTGGCGTCACGCCACCACGCCACGCTGATCCCGGCGCCCGGTGGCACCGAGATCCATGACAACCGCAGCATCAACGGCACCTTCGTCAATGGCGCCCGCGTCGATTCGGCCGTGCTGCACGACGGTGACGTCGTCACGATCGGCAACATCGACCTGGTCTTCGCCGGCGGCACCCTGGCCCGCCGCGACCAGACCGCGACCGCGACGCGCACCGGCGGCCTCGACGTGCGCGGGGTGACGTGGACGATCGAGAACAACAAGACGTTGCTGGACAACATCTCGCTGACCGCCCTGCCCGGGACGCTGACCGCGATCATCGGGCCGTCCGGCGCCGGCAAATCGACGTTCGCCCGGCTGGTCGCCGGGTACACGCACCCGAGCACCGGCACGGTGGCGTTCGAGGGCCACAACGTCCACGCCGAGTACGCCTCGTTGCGCAGCCGGATCGGGATGGTGCCGCAGGACGACGTCGTGCACGGCCAGCTGACCGTGCAGCAGGCGTTGATGTACGCGGCCGAGCTGCGCCTGCCGCCGGACACCACCAAGGACGACCGCGCCCAGGTGGTGGCCCGGGTACTCGAGGAACTCGAGATGACCCAGCACCTGCACACGCGGGTCGACAAGCTCTCCGGCGGCCAGCGCAAGCGCGCTTCGGTGGCGCTGGAGTTGCTCACCGGGCCGTCGCTGCTGATCCTCGACGAGCCGACGTCGGGCCTGGATCCGGCGCTGGACCGGCAGGTGATGACCATGCTGCGGCAGCTGGCCGACGCCGGCCGGGTGGTGCTCGTCGTCACCCACTCGCTGACCTACCTCGACGTCTGCGATCAGGTTTTGCTGCTCGCCCCCGGCGGCAAGACGGCGTTCTGCGGGCCGCCCGGCCAGATCGGTCCCGCCATGGGCACCACCAACTGGGCCGACATCTTCAGCACCGTCGCCAACGACCCCGACGGCTCCCGGGAGCGCTACCTGGCGCGGACGGGCCCGCCCCCGGCGCCGCCGCCGGCGGAGAAACCCGCCGAACTCGGCGACCCCTCACACACCAGCCTGTTCCGGCAGTTCTCCACCATCGCCCGGCGCCAGATGCGGCTAATCGTCTCGGATCGCGGCTATTTCGTGTTCCTGGCGCTGCTGCCGTTCATCATGGGTTCGCTGTCGATGTCGGTGCCCGGCGATGTCGGCTTCGGCATCCCGAACCCGATGGGCGCCGCGCCCAACGAGCCGGGTCAGATCCTGGTGCTGCTGAACGTCGGCGCGGTGTTCATGGGTACCGCGCTGACCATCCGCGACCTCATCGGGGAACGCGCGATCTTCCTGCGCGAGCAGGCGGTTGGCCTGTCGACGTCGGCGTACCTGCTGGCCAAGGTGTGCGTGTACACGGTCTTCGCGATCGTTCAGTCGGCGATCGTGACCATCATCGCGGTGCTCGGCAAGGGCGCGCCGACCCAGGGCGCGGTGGCGTTGGGCAAGCCCGGCCTCGAGTTGTTCGTCGACGTCGCGCTGACGTGCGTGGCCTCCGCCATGCTGGGGCTCGCGCTGTCGGCCGTCGCCAAGTCCAACGAGCAGATCATGCCCCTGCTGGTGGTGGCCGTCATGTCACAGCTGGTGTTCTCCGGCGGGATGATCCCGGTGACCGGCCGGGTGGGGCTGGATCAGATGGCCTGGGCCACGCCCGCCCGGTGGGGATTCGCGGCGTCGGCGTCCACCGCCGACCTGACCAAGCTGGTGCCCGGGCCGCTGACCCCGAAGGACTCGCACTGGCAGCACACGCCGGCCAGGTGGTGGTTCGACGTCGGCATGCTGGCGCTCATCAGCGCCGTCTATCTGGGTTTCGTGCGCTGGAAGATCCGCCTCAAGGGCGGCTGATCGCTCGCGCGTCAGGCGCCCTTGCGGACCACTTGGTCGGCCGCGGCGCGCATCCGATCGGACAGTTGCAGAAGATTGTGCTCGCCTACGCCCAGGGGAAGGGTGTACGCCAGTTGTCTCAATTCGACGGCGTAGTTGCGCAAGTCCTCGCGGAGGCGCGTCTCAACAGTGGGCATGATTTCTCCCTCGGGCTGGGGCAGAGGGCCTGGTCCGCGTTGACCAACCGATCCGAAAATCTTCGCAGCCCGCGGCCGAATCCGCCAGAGCGTCGACGGGTTTTAACGGGAGTTTGACAGCGGTTTTACAGTGCGACCCCCGCCGTTCGCGACCGATGCGCGGCAGAATGCCACGCGCGAACTCGCGGCGGCGTTACGCTGGCGCTGCTCGGTGTAACGGCATCGACGCTCCGAGAAAGGCATAGGCGCCGGAATGGATTTCGAACTCGACGCCGGGCAGCGCGCCTGGCTGGCCGAGGTCCGCCAATTTCTGCACGAGAATGTCACCCCCGCATTGCGCGCCGAGCTGGCCGCGCACGACTTGGAGATTCTCGACGGCGAGGTGGCGCGGTTCCGCCGCGAGATCGGCGCCAAGGGCTGGTTCGGGCTGAACTGGCCGCGCGAGTACGGGGGGCTGGGTCTGGGCGCCATTCACCTGCACCTGTTGATGAGCGAATTCGAGTACTGGGGCGTGCCCGGACCCGACCTGACCGTCACGTCGGTGGCGCCGATGATCATGCGTCACGGCACCGAGCGGAACAAGAGCGAGTGGCTGCCCCCGATCGCCCGGGGCGAAATGATCTGCGCGGTCGGCTATTCCGAGCCCGAGGCCGGGACCGACCTGGCGAGCCTGCGGACCACCGCGACCCGCGACGGCGAGGAATGGGTGATCAACGGGACCAAGATCTGGAACAGCGGCGCGCAGCGGGCCACGCACGAATGGCTCTGCGTCCGTACCGATCCGACGACCGCACGCCACCGCGGCATCTCGGTCATCATCGTGCCGATCGACAGCCCCGGCGTCGAGATCCGCCCGCTCTACGCGTGGTCGGGCTACCGCACCAACGAGGTGGCATTCCGCGACGTGCGGGTGCCGGCCACCAACCTCGTCGGCGAGGTCAACCGCGGCTGGACCTACATCACCGGCGCGCTCGACCTCGAGCGCGGCGCGCTGACCAACGCCGGAGACCTGCGCCGCGCCGTCGAGGAATTGCACGAACTTTCGCGCAGTCCGCGCCGCGACGGGACGGTGCCCGCCGACGACCCGTCGCTTCGCCGCCGGCTGACGCAGGCCGAAGCCGACGTCGCGGTGGCCACGCTGATGGGCTACGAGGCGGCCTCGATCCTCGACAGCGGCGTCATTCCGACCGTCGAGGTAAGCGTCGAGAAGGTGTTCACCAGCGAGCTGCGCCAGCGCATCGCCGCCCTGGCGCTCGATCTCCTCGGCCCGGACGGCCTGTTGGCGCATCGCAGCGAACAGGCCCCGCTGGCCGGCAAATTCGAGCGGCTCTACCGGGCCGCCCCGCTGATGCGCTTCGGCGGGGGCACCAACGAGGTGCTTCGCGACATCATCGCCCAGCGCGGGCACGGGATGCCCTCCTATGGACGCTGACGGAAACCTCGCACACCACCGATGAAGACGATCCCGTCCGCCGAGCAGCGGGAGTTCGCCGCGGCGCTACGCGCCCTGCTGGCCGCCGAGAACCCGGTCAGCCTGGTGCGCGCCCTCGACGAGCCGGGCACGGACCGGCGCACGCCGTCGCTGTGGAAGGCGGTGGCCGACTCGGGGGTATTCGGGCTGGCCGTCGCCGAGGAGTACGGCGGCGCCGGTGGCTCACTCGACGACCTGGCCGTGTTCTTCACCGAAGCCGGCCGCGCGCTGTGCCCGACGACCGTGCACAGCACCGTGCACGCCGCCCTCGCCGTCGACCAGCTCGGCTCCCCGGAGGCCAAGGCCGCTTGGCTGCCCCCGCTCGCGTGCGGCAGCCTCCGCGCCACCACCGCCGTCTGGAACGCCCGCGACGCCGCGCTCGTCGCCCCTGCGCTGCGCGCCGATCCCGATCCGAATCGGTGGCGGCTCAACGGAACCGCGGATTACGTCGCCGACGCCGACGTCGCCGATCTCATCGTGGTCTCGGCCGCCTCGTCGCGGGACGGAGCCGAACGCCCGCTGGTCTTCCTCGTCGACGCGCACGGCGCCGGTGTGACCGTCGAGCCGCTCGACATGGTCGGCGGGCACCGGGCGTTCACCGTGCGCTTCGACGGCACGGTCGTGGCCGGTGACGCCGTGCTCGACGGCGTCACCGTGCCGGGATTGCGCCGGCTGGCCAACACCGCGGTGGCGCTGGGATCACTCGACCTGGTCGGGGTCGGCCAGGCCGTGCTGGACCGCACCGTCGACTACACCAAGCTGCGTCACCAGTTCGGCCGGCCCATCGCCTCGTTTCAGGCGGCCCAGCATCTGATCGCCGACATGCACATCGCCCTGGCGGCCGCGCGATTGGCGGCGCACGCGGCGGTGTTCTGGCTGGGGCGCGGCCGCACCGCGAGCAGGGAGACCGCCATCGCCCGCATGCACGCGGCAACCGCGGCCCGGCTGATCACGCTCGACGCCCATCAGCTGCACGGCGGGATGGGCTATGTCACCGAGACGGACCTGCATTTGTGGAGCGAGCGGGCCCGCCTCGGTGCGACGCTCGGCGGCGGCACCGACGTCGCGGCGTCGTGGCTTCAGGAGACCATGGGAGAAGGGAGCGCCGGTGAGTGAGGACAGCTTGATCGACGCCGAGTCGGCGTCGAGGGTGGGCACGGTCGCCGCCTCGGCGACCGGTGAGGTGAACCGGCGCGATTGGCAACGGTGGGCGGCCGCGGTCGGCGAGGACAACCCGTTGTATTTCGATCCGGAGTACGCCCGCGCCAACGGCTTTCGCGACATCATCTGCCCGCCGCTGTACCTGCAGTACGCGGTCCTCGGGGTGTCGCGGCTAAAGTCGCTGCGCCCCGACGGATCCTCCGGCGCGGTCTCCGGCAGCCTCGCGTTTCCCCGCGCCCCCAAGCGGATGGCCGGCGGGGAGAGCTTCACCTTTCACCTGCCGGCCTACCACCGCGACGAAATCGAAATGGTCCGCACCATCGAGTCGATCGTCGAAAAGCGAGGCCGCTCCGGCAGATTCGTCCTCGTCACCTGGCACACGGTGTACCGCAACCAGGATCGCGACCTGCTGGCCGAAGCGTCGACGTCGATGATCGCCCGCCCCTAGGAGCATCGTGGCCGACCAGCAAGTGTTCTATGAAGACATCGCCGTCGGCGATCACATCCCCACGCTGACGGTGACCGTCGACGAAACCCAGATGTTCTTCTTTTCGGCCGCCACATACAACGGTCACCGGATCCACTACGACAAGGAGTGGGCCCGCGACACCGAGGGATACGACAACGTGCTGGTGCACGGTCCGCTGCAGGCGGCGCTGCTGGCCCGCGCCCTCGGGGACTGGATCGGCGGGCGGGGCAGGCTGGTGACGTTCTCGGTGCAGAACCGGGCGATCGCCTATCCCGGTGAGGCGCTCAGTTTCGGTGGCGAGGTCACCGGCAAACGCCCGGGCGGCAATGATTTTGAGGGCTACGGCCTGGTGGATCTGGACATCGCCGGCCGGCGCGGCGACACGGTGCTGATGCCGGGCACCGCCGGCGTCGCGCTGCCGCTGCGGGGGAGCCGGGCATGAGCGGGCTGCGGGGAGAGGCCGCGATCGTCGGCATCGCCGAGCTGCCGGCCGAACGGCGCCCCACCGGCCCCGCGATGTTCACCCTCGACCAGTACGCGCTGCTGGCGAAGATGGTGATCGAGGACGCCGGTGTCGATCCGGGCTGTGTCAACGGCCTGCTGACCCACGGCATCGCCGAGTCGGCCATGTTCGCCCCGGCCACCCTGTGCGAATACCTGGGCCTGGCACTGGATTTCGGTGAGCGGGTCGACTTGGGCGGGGCCACCTCGGCCGGCATGGTGTGGCGGGCCGCGGCGGCCGTCGAACTCGGCGTCTGCGAGGCCGCCCTGGCCGTGGTACCCGGCTCCGCGGCCGTGCCCCGGTCCGAACGGCGGCCCGCGCCGGAGCCGAATTGGTATGGGGCGTCCTCGGGCAACTACGGCTCGCCGCAGGCCGAGTTCGAGATCCCCTACGGCAACGTGGGCCAAAACGCGCCCTACGCGCAGATCGCCCAGCGGTACGCGGCCGAATACGGTTACGACCCCGCCGCGGTCGCCAAGATCGCCGTCGACCAACGCACCAACGCGTGCGCCCACCCCGGTGCCGTCTTCCACGGCACCCCCATCACGGTGAAGGACGTGCTGGACAGCCCGATGATCGCCGACCCCATCCACATGCTGGAAACGGTGATGCGCGTGCACGGGGGAGCGGCGGTGTTGATCGCCAACGCCGACATCGCGCGCCGAGCCCGCCACCGCCCGGTCTGGATCAAGGGGTTCGGCGAACACATCGCCTTCAAGACCCCCACCTACGCCGAGGACCTGCTGTCCACACCCATCGCCCGCGCCGCCGAGCGGGCGTTCGCAATGGCCGGGCTGTCCCGGTCCGACGTCGACGTCGCCTCGATCTACGATTGCTACACCATCACGGTGCTGATGAGCCTGGAAGACGCCGGATTCTGCGCGAAAGGCAAAGGCATGTCGTGGATCAACGAACACGATTTGACCCATCGCGGGGAGTTCCCGCTCAACACCGCCGGCGGGCAACTGTCCTTCGGTCAGGCCGGAATGGCCGGCGGCATGCACCACGTGGTCGACGGAGCGCGGCAGGTCATGGGACGTGCCGGCGACGCGCAGGTGCCCGACTGTCACACCGCGTTCGTGACCGGCAACGGCGGCATCATGAGCGAGCAGGTCGCGCTGCTCCTGCGGGGGGATTAGCGATGGCCCGCCGCGACGATGCGCTCGTCCCCGAGCCCACACCGGTGTCCCGGCCGTTCTGGGACGGCCTGGCGCAGCACCGGATCCTGGTGCAGTACTCGCCGTCGCTTCGGCGGCACGTGTTCTACCCGCGCACGCTGGCCCCGGGGACCCTGGCCGACGATTTGGAATGGCGTGAGATCGACGGCGCCGCAACGCTGTACACCTTCACGATCGCCCGCCGGCCCACCGGCCCGCCGTGGGCCGACGCGCTGCCGCAGCTGCTCGCGGTGGTGCAGTGGGACGCCGGGCCGAAATTCAGCACCGAGCTGGTCGACGTCGATCCCGGCGACGTCCGGATCGGGATGCGGGTGGAGCCGGTGTTCTGCGATCTCGAAGACGGAGTCACGTTACTGAGGTATCGGCCCGCATGACCGAAATGAGCGACGTCATCGTCATCGGTGCCGGGTTCGCCGGGCTGTACGCCGTGCACCGAGCCGCCTCGGCGGGGCTGTCGGTGACGGCGCTCGAGGCGGCGCCCGACGTGGGCGGCACCTGGTACTGGAACCGCTATCCGGGCGCACGTTGTGACGTCGAAAGTGTGGACTACTCCTACTCTTTCGACGAGGAGCTGCAGCGCGAATGGCAGTGGAGCGAACGCTTCGCCGCCCAACCGGAGATCCTGGCCTACCTTCGGCACGTCGCCGACCGCTTCGACCTGCGCCGCCACTACCGGTTCGGCGTCGACGTCGTCGGCGCGGCCTTCGAGGGTGGGCATTGGCAGGTCGACACCGCGACCGGACAAAGCCATGCGGCGCAGTTCCTCCTGTGCGCCACCGGGTGCCTGTCGGCACTCAACCGGCCCGATATCCCGGGCGTGCAAGACTTTTCGGGAGAGGTGTATTTCACCGCCGCCTGGCCGCGCGAGGATCCCGATCTGCGCGGCAAGCGGGTGGGGCTCATCGGCACGGGATCATCGGGGATCCAGGTTGCGCCGATCATCGCTTCGCAGGCCGAAAACCTGGTCGTATTCCAGCGATCCGCGAACTACACCATCCCGATGCCCAACCGGCCGTGGTCGGCCGACGAACAGCGGCAGATCCAGGAGCAATACCCCGAGCGGCGCCGCGCCTCGGCCTACGCGTCGGCGGGCACGCCGCACGGCAGCTACCACAAGAACGCCGTCGACACCGACCCCGAGGAGCGGGCAGCGGCGTTGTGGGAGCGTTGGCGCGAGGGCGGGGTTCTTTTCGCGAAGACCTTCCCCGACCAGACCCGCAACGCGTCGGCCAACGAGGTCGCCAGGAAGTTCGCTGAGGAGCGGATCCGGGAAATCGTCGCCGATCCCGCGGTCGCAGCCGACCTGATCCCGGTGGACCACCCGATCGGAACCAAACGGATCTGCACCGACGACGGCTACTACGCCACCTTCAACCGCGACAACGTGCGGCTGGTGAACCTGCGCCGCGAGCCCATCGAGGCGATCACCGCCGACGCCGTGCGGACCCCCGCGGCGACGTACCCCTGCGATGTGCTGGTGTTCGCGACCGGGTTCGACGCCATGACAGGCGCGTTGACGCGGATCAACCCGCGCGGGCCGCGGGGGGAGCGGCTGCGCGAAATCTGGTCCGATAGCCCCCTCACCTTCCTCGGCCTGATGGTGCCGGGCCTGCCGAACCTGTTCACGATCAGCGGGCCGGGCAGCCCGTCGGTGTTGGCGAACATGGTGCTGCACGCCGAGGTTCAGGTCGACTGGGTCATCGAGCTGGTGCGGGCCGCGCGGCGGCGCGGCGTCAGCGAGGTCGAACCGAGCCGTGACGCCGCCGTCGCCTGGACCGAGCAGGTGGCCGAAGCGGCCGAGCAGACGCTGTTCCCCCGGGCGGCATCGTCGTGGTACCTGGGCGCCAACATCGAGGGCAAGAAGCGAGTCTTCATGCCCTACATCGGCGGGTTTGGTACCTACCGTCGGCACTGCGATGACGTGGCGGCCCGCGACTATGCCGGGTTGGTGATGACGACCCGATGACAGCACGGAGGAAGTGAGACGGTGCCGGAGACGGTTCAGCAGCTGTTGCGGCAGCGCAGGCACGAGGACACCCCCGCGATCGCCCACGGCGAGAAGACGTGGACCTGGCGCGAGCACCTCGCCGAAGCCGAGGCCGAAGCGGCTGCCCTGATCTCGCGCGCCGACCCCACCCGGCCGCTGCATGTCGGTGCCGCACTGGGCAATTCACCGGCCATGCTGCGGGCGATGGCCGCGGCCGCGCTGGGCGGCTACGTGCTGTGCGGCCTCAACACGACCCGCCGCGGACCCGCGCTGCTCGCCGACATCCGGCGCTCGGACTGCCAGATCCTGCTGGTCGACCGCGATCACCTGCCCCTGCTGGAGGGCCTGGATCTCAACGGAATTCAGGTTTTCGACGTGGACGGGACGAGTTACGCCGAGGCGGTGACCGCGGCGCCACCGCTGACCCCGCACCGCGAGGTCGCCGCCGCCGACACGCTCATGATGATCTTCACCTCGGGGACGAGCGGTGACCCCAAGGTGGTCCGGTTCGCGCACGGGTTGGCCATCATGTGCGGCGCCAGCCTGATCTTCCAGTACGACGTCACCGCCGCCGACGTGTGTTACCTGGCGATGCCGCTGTTTCATTCGAACGGCGTCGCCGCGGGGTGGGCGGTGGCCATCGGCTGCGGCGCCACCATGGTCCCCGCCAAGTTTTCGCCGTCGCGGTTCCTCGAGGACGTGCGCCGCTTCCGCGTGACCTACCTGAACTACGTCGGCAAGCCCCTGGCGTTGATCCTGTCCACCCCGGAGCGTCCCGACGACGCCGAGAACACCCTGCGGGTGGCCTTCGGCAACGAGGCGACCGATCGCGATATCGCCGAATTCGCAAGGCGTTTCGGTTGCCGGGTGGTGGACAGCTTCGGATCCAGCGAGTTCGCGGTGATCGTGGTCCGAGAAGACGGCACCCCGCCCGGTTCCATCGGCAAGCCTTACCCCGGGGTGAGCATCTACAACTCGACGACACTGACCGAATGTGACGTCGCGACGTTCGACGCGCACGGGGCGCTGACCAACTTCGATGAGGCCGTCGGCGAACTCGTCAACACCCAGGGCGCGGGACCGTTCGCCGGCTACTACAACGATCCCGGCGCCACGGCCGAGCGCATGCGCCACGGCATGTACTGGTCGGGCGATCTGGCCTACCGGGACGCCGACGGCTGGATCTACCTGGCCGGGCGGACCTCCGATTGGATGCGGGTGGACGGCGAGAACTTGGCCGCCGCACCGATCGAGCGGATCCTGGCGCGGATGCCCGGCATCAGCCAGGTCGCCGTCTACGCCGCGCCCGACGACCAGGTCGGCGACCAGGTGATGGCCGCGATCGTGCCGCGCGCCGGGGCGGAACTGACGCCGGACGATTTCGGGAGATTCCTGGCGTCGCAACCCGATCTGTCACCCAAGGCGTGGCCGCGCTACGTGCGCATCAACGACCAGCTGCCCGCGACCGCGACCAACAAGATCCTCAAGCGCGCGCTCATCGCCGCGGGCCCCAGCGCCGAGGGCGGTGTGTTGTGGACGCGGCCCGCCCGCGGCACCACCTACGCTGCGGCCGACGAAAACGCCGACGGCCGTTCGGCATCCACCATCGCCGGCGCCTGAATCAGCGGCCCGAGACAGCGTCGGCCCCACCGGCCTCGCTGGGCACCGGCGCTTCCCCGAACCGCGCCAGCACCAACGTCGCCGCCACCGCGACGGCGAATCCCGCGATCACCAGCCCACCGAGCCCGTCGCGCGCCGTGTCACCCAACCACGCCACCCCCACGAACGCCGGGGCGAGGGTTTCGCCGACGACCATGCCCGCGACCGCCGTGGTCACGGATCCGCGATGCAGAGCCGAGGTGAGCAACAGAAATCCGGCGGCGCCACCCGCGGCCGCCGCGTACAGGGCGGGGTTGGCGTAGAACGACCGCGTGGTCGGATCGATCACGTCGATCAGGCGCACACCGACCTCGACGACGCCGAAGCCCGTCCCGGCACCCAGCCCCAACGCGAGCGCTCGCGCGCGGTCGGGCAGACGCCCGGCGGCGAAACCGGCGATCAGTACCGCGGCCACCACGCCCAGGAGCGCCCAGCCGAGCCCGGCCGGGGCGTGTCGAAAGTGCCCGGGCCCGGCGGCCACTGCGAGGGCGACGAGGCTGGCGCAGACCACGCCGACGGCGCACCACTCGACCGGCGACAGCCGGGCCGACAACACCCACGCGGCGACGACCCCGGTGACGGCGATCGAGGCGGCCAACGCCGCGGCGACGACGTAGATCGGAACCAGCCGCAGCGCGGCCACCTGAAGGAGAAACCCGACGACGTCGAGGCCGATCCCGACCAGGTAGCGCCACTGCCTGACGGCCCGCAGCAGCAGCACGGCGTCGACGCCCGAGCCGCTGCCCGCTTCCACCGATCGCGTCCCCGCCGCTTGCAACACGGTCGCGGTGCCGTAACAGAGCGAGCAGCCCAACGCGAGCAGAAAGCCGATCAACACACCCACCGACACTAGCCGCGCGGGGCGCCGACCCCGCCCAACACCGAATGGTGAACGGATAAGCGATGCCGATATGCGCATTTTGCATATGTGTAACCATGTGTCCCAAGCAGTTTCAGATTGGCGGTTTGAGTCGGTGTACAACTGTGTACTCCGTTGTTATGGCTGAACGCGGTGCCCGGCCCCACGTCCCACGCGGGCGTCGGCTGTTCCTGCGCGCGGTGCGGCGATTGTTCAGCCCGCTACAGCCCGACGACTACCTGGAGATGATCAATCCGCTGTGGACCACCAAGGAGCTGCGCGGAAAGGTCGAGCGTGTCGAGCCGCAGGGCTCGGAAGCGGCCAGCGTCCTGATCAGGCCGGGCTATGAATGGCCTGGTCACCAGCCCGGGCAGTACGTGCGGCTCGGCGTCGTCATCGACGGGGTCTACCACTGGCGCGCGTATTCGCTCACGTCGGATCCGGTGCCCGAAGACGGGCTGATCAGCGTGACGCCCAAGAAGGTGGACGGGGGTGTGGTGTCGCCGTATCTGGTGCAACGGATCCAGCCCGGGGACTTGGTCCGGCTCGGCGAGATCGAAGGCGTCTTCACCCTGCCCGAACCGCTGCCGCCCAAACTGCTGTTCATCAGCGCCGGGAGCGGCATCACCCCGGTGATCAGCATGCTGCGCAGCCTCGACCATCGCGACGCGTTCGGTGACGTCGTGGTCATCCACTCCGCGCGGACCCGCGAGCAGGTGATGTTCCTGTCCGTCCTCGAAGACCTCGACCGCCGGCACCCCGGCATGCGGCTGGATCTGCGCCTGACCTCCGAGCGGGGCAGGCTCAAGCCGGACGACCTGGATGACGCCTGCCCGGACTGGCGCGAACGCGAGACGTTCAGCTCGGGTCCCGGCGACATGCTCGACGCGCTGATCGAGCACTGGGAAGGCAACGCCGACCGCGAACGACTGCACTTCGAACGGTTCCAGCCCAAGATCGGTGGCGACGCCAACGCCGGAGAGGGCGGCACGGTGTGCTTTCTCGACAGTGAGAAGTCCGTCGAATGTGACGGCGGCACCTCGATCTTGGAGGCGGGGGAGAAGGCCGGCCTCAATCTGGCCCACGGCTGCCGAATCGGCATCTGCCACACCTGCGTCGGGACCCTGAAGTCGGGCAAGCTGCGTGACCTGCGCTCGGGTGACGTCATCGAGCCCACCGAACAGGACGTCCGAATCTGCATCAACACCGCCGAAGGCGACGTGAAACTCGCACTGTGATCGAAAGGAGCGGCCGGTGACCTCCGTCGCGGAAAAGACGATGAAAAGCCCCCTTGAGCGTCTGAGCGAACAAGAGCTCGAAAAACTCGCCAAGGAACTCGATGCGATCCATGACGAGGTGTTCGCCGATCTGGGCGAGCGGGATCGGCGCTACATCAAGACGGTCATTTCGGTACAGCGACAGATCGTGGTGGCCGGCCGCATCCTGCTGCTGGGATCGCGTTCGAAAACCGCGTGGATCCTGGGAACCGCCTGCCTGGGAATGGCCAAGATCCTCGAGAACATGGAGATCGGCCACAATGTGATGCACGGCCAATGGGATTGGATGAACGATCCCGATATCCATTCCTCCGTGTGGGATTGGGACACCGCCTCGACCGCCGAGGCGTGGAAGCATTCCCACAACTACATCCACCACACCTACACCAACATCCTCGGCAAAGACAAAGACCTCGGCTACGAACTCCTGCGCATCGATCCCGCGCAGAAGTGGGCCCCGCGGTACCTGTTCCAGCCGATCTCGAACCTGTTGCTGACGCTGCTGTTCGAGTGGGGTGTGGCGATCCACGACATGGACATCGAGGCCATCCGGCGCCGCGAGAAGCCCTGGTCGGAGGTGCGCAAGGACCTGCGCGGCATCAGCGGAAAGGCGCGCGCGCAGATCATCAAGGACTACCTCGGCTGGCCGTTGATCAGCGCCGGCGCCTTCGCGCTCGTTCAGCTGGCCGCACGCGGCAGGCTCGATCAGCCCCCGCGGTCGCGGGTGGGCAAAGCGCTGCGCAGGGCCGGTGGCGGTCGCCTGGGCTCGGCGGCGGATCTGCTGGACAAGCTCTTGCCGGGGGTGGAAAGCACCTATCTGCGGACCCTGGGCGCCGACGCGCTGGCCAACGTCATCCGCAATGTGTGGGCGCACGCCATCATCTTCTGCGGCCATTTTCCCGACCAGACCTACACTTTCACCCCCGAAGAGGTCGAGAACGAGACGCGCGGCGGGTGGTATGTACGCCAGCTGGTCGGCGCCGCCAACATCGAAGGCAGCCCGCTGTTCCATGTCATCAGCGGCAACCTCGGCTACCAGGTGGAACACCACCTCTATCCCGACATGCCAAGCAGCCGCTACTCGGAGATCGCGCCGAAGGTCAAAGACATCTGCGAACGCTACGAACTGCCGTACAACTCCGGCCGCTTCTCGAAGCAGTGGTTGATGGTGCACCGCACCATCTTTCGATTGGCCTTCCCCGGTGGGAAGCCGCGGCGCAAACCAGGACCGTACCGAAGCCCGACCGACCGGCCGGGGATGCAGCGGCCCAGCGAGGGCGCCCGCTTCCGCGAACGTGTCCCGGCCGAACACCCGGCCGCGGGCCCCGAACACGAGTCCGGCGGCGTCGCGGTGCAGCCGCCACCGCGCGGCAACGACTGACCGCACCCTCGGTTCGCGCCGCTCGGCGAGGATCAGCGAAATGAACCGCTATCGCCGGCCCCTCGTGAATGATGATCGATGGTGCATCTCATTCGGACCGCCAGCGGCCTACCCGCGCGGCTGTGGCGCAGCCCGCTGCGCGGACCTTGGCTGACAGCGGTATTCGGCTCGGTGCTCTTGGTGACGCTGCCGATCGTCATCCTCACCGGCCTGCTGTCCTACATCGCCTACGGGCCGCGACTCGGCCAGGCCATCCCGGGCGACGTCGGCTGGCTGAAGTTGCCGACCTTCGACTGGCCCACCGATCCGTCGTGGCTGTACCGGCTGACCCAGGGACTCCACGTCGGGCTCGGTTTGGTGTTGATCCCCGTGGTGCTCGCCAAGCTGTGGTCGGTGATACCGCGACTGTTCGTGGTGCCGCCCGCACGGTCGGTTGCCCAACTGCTGGAACGGGTTTCGCTGCTGATGTTGGTCGGGGGCATCCTGTTCGAGATCGTCACCGGCGTGCTGAACATCCAGTACGACTACATTTTCGGATTCAGCTTCTATACCGCCCACTATTTCGGCGCCTGGGTCTTCATCACCGGCTTCGTCGTGCACGTGGCGATCAAGAGCCGGCGCATGTGGTCCGGTTTGCGCTCGATGCCGCTGCGGGAGGTGCTGCGCACCGCACGCGCCGATACCAAGCCGCAGCCCTGGCAGCCCGACTCCCTGGTCGCCGCCGACCCCGGCCCCGCGACGATGAGCCGCCGCGGCGCGCTGGCGCTGGTGGGCGGGGGCGCGCTGTTCCTCGCGCTCATCACCGCCGGTCAAACCGTCGGCGGGTACGCCCGGCCCGCCGCGTTACTCCTGCCGCGCGGGCGCAGCCGAGGCAACGGGCCCAATGACTTCGAGGTCAACCGGACCGCGGCGGCCGCCGGCATCTCGCCTTTGGACACCGCCGACCGATGGCGGCTAACGATGACCGGTGGCCCCCGGCCGGTGACCGTCGACCGCGCCGCGCTGCTGGCGATGCCGCAACACACCGCCGTGTTACCGATCGCCTGCGTGGAGGGCTGGTCGACCACCCAAACGTGGAGCGGGGTGCAGCTGGCCGAACTCGCCCGCCTCGCCGGTGTGCCCGCGCCGGATTCGGCGCGCGTGTCGTCGCTGGAACGCTCCGGCGCCTTCGCCGGCGCCACCCTGCAGGGCAACCAGGTGCGGCACCCGGACGCGCTGCTGGCGCTGCGGGTCAACGGCACCGACCTGTCGCCGGACCACGGCTTTCCCGCGCGCATCATCGTGCCCGCGCTGCCCGGCGTGCACAACACCAAATGGGTGGCCGCCATTGACTTCCGCACGGCCGCCCATGCGTAACGCGTTCGCGAGGCTCTACGGGTCCCACCCGCTGCACCTGCTGACGATGATCGCCGGATTCGCGGTGCTGGGCTACGTGGTCGCCACGGTCAAACCGGCCACGCTGTGGAACCCCGACGTGTGGTGGCAGTCGATCGTCGTGTGGTTCGCCGGGGCCGTCGTCGCCCACGATCTGGTGTTGTTCCCGGTCTACGCGGGCCTCGACCGGCTGCTGTCCCGCCGAGCGCCGCGCCCCGGTCCCGACGTGCCCGTGCTCAACCATCTCCGGGTGCCCGCGCTGGGGGCGGGCCTCACGCTGCTGGTGTTCCTTCCCGGCATCATCAGGCAGGGCGGCGCCACGTACCGGGCGGCGACCGGCCAGACCCAGGACCCATTCCTGGGTCGGTGGCTGTTGTTGACCGCGGCGATGTTCGCGGTCAGCGCCGCAGCCTATGCCATCCGGACGGCAAGGGCGCGGCAGCGGACCCGGGCGCGGGAAATGGCGCCCCGGGCAACGAATCAACGCCCCGGCGACGGGCCTTAGAGGATTCTTGGTGACTCCTTGGAGTGTCCTTGCGGGTGCGCGCGCGTCCCGTGTATCTCCATTCGGCTAACTACACTCGCGCCCCGTGGGGAGCCGAAACGAAAGAACAGGAGCCACGTTCTGCGCGGGGGTGGCCGCGTTCGTCCTCGCGCTGGGCTCCTCGGCCGGCAGCGCGACAGGACCGACAACGTCAGCAGCTTTGTCCAGCCCCCTGCCCGTTTCGCAAAGCGATCCCGACGGCGTGCAACCCACCGGTGGAAACGGGTGCATCATCGGCCTCAATTGCGGGTGCCTGCATAACTGCCACAAGCCGCGGGCCCACCCTCCGAATGTTCCCGCCAAGACGCAGCGCTCCACTCCCGCCCCGAGGAATCCCTAGCCCGGCTGTTTCTCGGCGGGAGCGAGACCGGGCCCCGCGTCGCTTTCCTATCATTGACCGAATGAGCGTCGGCGGGCTGGATATCGAGTCGTCGCCGGCATTCTCCGAACAGGACCCGGCCCGGTTTCGCGAGGCCGGCTGGTGGTGCGATACGACGCTGTCGGACGCCGTGCGCCGCAACGCCGCGCAAACCCCAAACCGCCTCGCCTATGTCGACCACCCCGAAGCGTCGCTGACATGGCGTGAATTCGACGACGCCGCAACACGTTTGGCGCAGTCCCTGGCCGGTGCCGGCGTCACGCGCGGGGACCGGGTCGCGGTATGGCACCGTGACTCCGCGGCCATCCACGCCCTGTTCGTCGCCATCGAACGCTGCGGGGCGGTGGTCGTCGGCGTCGGCGCACGGGCCGGCACCCGCGAGGCCACAGCGATACTGCGCAGCGCCCAGCCGAAGGCCCTGATCAGCGATGAGCCCCACCGCGAGGCCGCCGCGGGCGTCGCCGATGAACTCGGGCTGCCGGCGCTGCTGCTGGACCGGACCCTTCGCCTGGACGTCGGCGCAAAACCCACCGCGCTCACGACCGACGCCCGCCTCGGCCCCGACGACGTTTTCCTGATCAATTCCACCTCCGGGACCACGGGGCTGCCCAAGTGTGTCGTGCACACCCAGAACCGTTGGCATTACTTCCACCAGAAGGCCGTCGCCAATGGGCTGCTGGCGCCGGACGACGTCTTTTTGCCGGTGATACCCACGCCGTTCGGGTTCGGGCTCTGGACCAGCCACACCACACCGATCTACCTCGGCGCCACCGCGGTGCTCCTGGACCGGTTCACCACCAAAGCCACCTGCGAGGCCATCGCCCGGCACAGGGTCACCGTATTATGCTGCGTCAGCACACAATTGACCATGCTGATGGCGGACCCGGCCAGCCGCGAACGCGACCTGAGCTCGCTGCGCGTCGTCTACACCGGCGGCGAGGCGTTGCCGTATCGCCCGGCGGCCGAATTCGAGGAACTCACCGGCGCCAAGATCCTGCAGTTCTTCGGCTCGAACGAAACGGGGATGCTCAGCGCGACCACTGTCGACGACTCCCGCGAACGGCGGCTGCGCACCGGGGGCCGCATCATCCCCGAAATGTCGGTCCGCCTCTTCGACGGCGACCGCGACGTGACCGACACGGGTCGGGGCCAGCCCGCGTGCCGGGGCCCGGCGACCAGCCTCGGTTACCTCGGCGGCACCGACCACGACAAGCTGTTCACCCCCGACGGGTGGATGCGCATGGGCGACATCTGTGAAATCGACGCGGACGGCTATCTGCGGGTCACCGGGCGCACCTCCGACTTCATCGTCCGTGGCGGCAAGAACATCAGCGCAAGCCAGGTCGAAGACGCCGTGACCACCCACCCCGCCATCGCGGTGGCCGCCGCGGTCGCCATGCCCGATCCGGTGTTCGGCGAAAAGGTCTGCCTCTACGCCGAACTCACCGGCTCCGCCACCATCGACCTTCCCCAGCTCGTCGAACACCTGCTGGCGCTGGGAGTTTCCAAGGAACTGCTGCCCGAGCGCCTCATCGTTCTCGACGAATTGCCCCGCTCGTCGGGCGGAAAGATAGCCAAAGGCCGACTTCGCGAGGATATTGGAGCCAGGATGGAGGCTGGTCATGAACGCACCTGATGCACGCCGTGGCGGGCTGGAAGTCTGGGCGCCGTCAGTGGTTCCGCCGATCGGCGTCGAGCTGTCCCACGAGCAGGCGCTCGCCATCGCGTTCCGCCACCTCGCCGGCATCGGCTTCGCCGAGAACATGGCCGGACACATCACCTGGCAGCTCGACGGCCAGACGAACATGTTCGTCAATCCCTGGGGCCTGTGGTGGCAGGAGGTCAGCGCCTCCGACATCTGCGTGGTGGACGCCGACGCGCGCGTGGTCCGCGGCCGCTGGGACGTCACCCCGGCCATCCACATCCACACCGAACTGCACCGCGTCCGCGACGACGCCCGCGTGGTCATCCACAACCACCCGTACTACGTATGCGTGCTCGCCGCGCTGGGCAGGCTGCCGGAGCTGGTGCACCAGACTGGGTCGCTGTTCCTCGACGACCTGTGCCTGGTCGAGACCTACGACGGCGAGATCGACAGCCCCACTCGCGCCGCGGATCTCGCGGCCCGCATCGGCGGGGCCAACCTGACCATCTTGGCCAACCACGGCGTCATCGCGACCGGCCGCAACCTGGCCGAGGCCGTCTACCGCGCGGCCTCGATCGAACGGGTGTGCAAGCTGGCCTACGACGTCATGCTCACCGGCAAGCAGCCGGTGGCCATGCGGTGGTCGGACATGGCCGGCATGCAACGCTCGCTGATCGAACGGGCCGCCGACGTGTACTGGGCCGGGGCCGCGCGGATGACGATCAAGGCCGACCCCGACGTCCTGACTTGAGCCACAAGGAGTTTGACGCGTGAAATCGATCGACGAGCTGGCCACCGACCTGAACTTCACCACGGCGAAGACCGGCACCGAACGTTCGGTCACCTTCCTGCCCGATCCGCCCCGGGCGCGACGCCGCTACACCGTCATCTCGGTCGACGACCACATCGTCGAACCCCCCGACACCTTCGCCGGCCGGCTGCCCCGAAAGTTCGCCGACCGTGCGCCCAAAGTCGTCGACACCGACGCCGGGGGCCAGACCTGGGTGTACGACGGCCGGGAACTGCCCAACGTCGGCTTCAACGCGGTGGTCGGGCGGCCGGTGGCGGAGTACGGCTTCGAACCCGTCCGATTCGACGAGATGCGCAGGGGCGCATGGGATATCCACGAGCGCGTCAAGGATATGGACCTCAACGGGATCTACGCCTCGCTCAACTTCCCCTCGTTTCTGCCCGGCTTCGCCGGACAGCGGCTGCAGCAGGTGACCACCGATCGCGACCTCGCGCTCGCCTGCGTTCGCGCCTGGAACGACTGGCATTTCGACGTCTGGGCGGGCTCGTATCCCGACCGCATCATTCCCTGCCAGTTGCCGTGGCTGCTCGACCCCGAGCTCGGCGCGAAGATGATCTACGAGAACGCCGACCGCGGCTTTCACGCCGTGACGTTCAGCGAGAATCCGGCGATGCTCGGCCTGCCGAGCATCCACACCGACCACTGGGATCCGATGATGGCCGCGTGCGCCGAGACCGGCACCGTGGTCAACCTGCACATCGGATCGTCCGGGTCGTCGCCGTCCACCACCGCGGACGCGCCGCCGGACGTGCAGGGCGTGCTGTTTTTCGCCTACGCCATCTCCGCGGCGGTCGACTGGTTGTACTCGGGGCTGCCCAGCAGGTTCCCCGACCTGAAGATCTGTCTGTCCGAAGGCGGAATCGGTTGGGTGGCAGGACTGCTCGACCGCCTCGACCACATGCTCAGCTATCACGCGATGTACGGCACCTGGCAAGCGCTCGGCGAGCGCCTGACCCCCGCGGAGGTGCTGGTCCGCAACTTCTGGTTCTGCGCGGTCGAGGACAAGTCGTCGTTCGTGCAGCGCGACCGGATCGGCGTCGACAACATCATGCTGGAAGCCGACTACCCGCATTGCGACTCGACGTGGCCGCACACCCAGCAGGCCATCCACGAACAGATCGGCGACCTGCCGTCCGACGTCATCCGGAAGTTCAGCTGGGAGAACGCATCCCGCCTGTATCGGCACCCGGTGCCCGCCGCCGTGCAGCGCGACCCCGAGGCGTTCTGAGCCCGGCAACCCAGACCCCTTGATCACCGGCGGGGGGTTCCGCCAGCGTCCCGCTTCGTATAAGTTACGTTTAGTACGTACTGAACGAACGGGATGGAGCGTATGTCGCCGGACGAGGCCGAGTTCGTCGACCGCCTCGGGCTGTTCTTCGAGTTGCTGGGCGCCACCCGCACCATGGGCCGGGTCTACGGGTGGCTGCTGATCTGCGATCCGCCGCAGCAGTCGCTGACCGCGCTGGCCGCCGCGTTGTCCGTGAGCAAGGCGTCGATCAGCACCGTCGCCCGGCAACTGCTCGAAGGTGGCATGGTCGAGCGGTTGCCGAGCCCGAACCGCCAGCACCTCTACCGGGTCACGCCGGGCGGGTTCACCAGCGTGCTGGAAACCCAGCTGTCCCTGATGCGGCTGGGGATCGAACCCGCCGAATTCGCGCTGTCCGTGCTGGACGAGGACCGCGCCGAACAACGGCAACGCGTGGAGGACTTCCGCGATTTCTGCGAGTTCTGCACGCGGGCCTACCGCGACCAGCTCATGGAAATGTGGACCGAATACCGCGCGAAGAGGAAGCAGCGATGACCGCAACGGACAAAGTCGATTTCAGCTCGGTCGCCTGGGGATCGGTGGAATGGACGAATCTCGTCACACTGTATCTGCGCGCATGCGAAAGCCGTTCGAAGCGGCCGATTCTGGGCGACACGGTCGCCGCGGACGCGGTGGACCGGATCAGCTACGACTTCAAGCGCATGCGCCGGAGCACCATGCCCGCCTCGAACCAATACCTGGTCGCGCTGCGCGCCAAGAAGTTCGACGACTGGTGCGCCGATTTCCTCTCCCGCCATCCCGACGCCGTTGTCCTGCACCTGGGTTGCGGCCTTGACGGCAGGGCCTTCCGGCTCGACCTACCGCCGTCGGTTTCCTGGTTCGACGTCGACCAGCCCAGCGTCATCGGGCTGCGGCGGCAACTCTACGACGACACCGAGCGCTACCGGATGATCGGCTCGTCGGTGACCGAGCTGCGGTGGCTGGACGACGTCCCCGCCGGGCGTCCCACCCTGGTCGTCGCCGAGGGCCTGCTGATGTATCTGCACGAAGAGGAAGTCCGGCGGCTGCTGCAGCGCCTGATCGACCGATTCCCCGGCGGTGAAATGCATTTCGATACGCTGTCGGCCCTGGCCCCGTTGCTGTCCAAGGTCTTCACCAGGGGCATCATCACCTGGGGCATCCGCGACGCGCGCCGTCTTGCGGCCTGGCATCCCCGGCTGCGGTTCCTCGAGCAGACGCCCGCGCTGGCCGGCTACGAGCACATCCCGTCGGCCGCGGTGCGGATGATCTACGCGCTGACGTGGGTGATCGGCGGGCGCGGCTACGACGTGCTCAATCGTTTCGAGTACTGAACCTCACAGGTCGGATGCCAGCCGGCGCAGAATGTCGGTCGCGGGCTCGGCGGTGGCTTGCCGGAAACCGGTGCCCGCCCACAGGTGTACGTAGTCCGGCTTTCCCGCCGCGGCGGCCGCCTTGCGCAGCGGGCTGGTCAGGTGGTGGATGGCGGGATAACCCGGGGGCGCCTCGGCTTCGTGGGCGTCGATGAACGCGTTGCGCAGGCCCCGGGCCGGCCGGCCGGTGAAGGCCCGGGTCAGCACGGTCTCGGTGTACGCGGGATCGGCCAGCGCCGCCTGATGAGTGGTCGACGCGCCGCTTTCGGTGGCGCGCAACAGCACCGTCCCGACGGCGGCCGCGGCCGCTCCCGCCCGGATCACCTCGGCCACCGCGGCCGGCGTGGCGAGCCCGCCGGTGGCCAGCACCGGCAGGGGAACCGTCGCCACGACCTGGCTGACGAGGTCGACGATCGGGACCGGGGTCAGCGGCCGCGACGGCGACAGGGTGCCGGAATGGCCGCCGGCGTCCGCCGCCTGCACCACGAGCATGTCGACGCCGGCGTCGCGTGCCTGCTCCGCCTCCTCGGCCGTGGTGACCGTCTGGACCACCACGCTCTTGGCCCGTTGCAGCGCCGCGATCACGTCGCGCGGCGGAATGCCGAACGTGAACGACACCATCGGAACCGGATCGTCGAGCAGCAATTCGATCTTCGCGTCGAAGCTGTCGTTGTCCTCGACGGGCTCGGACGGCAGCGTCAGGCCGAACTGGTCGGCCTCGGCCTGGATGATCGCCGCGTACTCCCGGTAACGTCGCGGATCGACCGGCACCGGGTTCGGCGCGAACACGTTGACGCCGAATGGGATCCCTTCGGCGCGAAGGGCTTTGATCTCGGCTTCGACGGCCTCCACGGTCTTGTAGCCGGCAGCCAGCATGCCCAGGGCCCCCGCACGGGTGGCGGCCGACACCATGGCCGGGGTGGTCGGTCCGCCCGACATGGGGGCCGCAACCAGCGGTATGGACATCCCGAACTGCGCCAACATCTCCATGCCTCGACAATATCGGCCGCGATCGGCGGTGCGGCGGCATTACACCGTGAGCACCGACCTGGCAGGATGCTTGAGCGTGAAGCGCCCCAACTTGCTCGTAATCGTCGCGGACGACCTCGGGTTTTCCGACATCGGCGCCTTCGGCGGCGAGATCGAAACACCCAACCTCGATCGGCTGGCCTACTCCGGGATCCGGCTCACCGATTTCCATTCGGCGCCGGCGTGCTCGCCGACCCGGGCGATGCTGTTGACCGGGACCGACCATCACATCGCCGGCATCGGCACGATGCTCGAAGTCGCGTCCCCGGGATTTCGCGGCGCCCCCGGCTACGAGGGCTACCTAAACGACCGGGTCGTCGCGCTGCCCGAACTCCTGCGCGACGCCGGATATCTGACGCTGATGTCGGGCAAATGGCATCTGGGCGCCACGATCGACAGGTCGCCGTGGGCACGCGGCTTCGAGCGCTCGTTCGCGCTGCTGCCCGCCGGTGCCAGCCACTACGGGGGAGCGGGCGCGCGCGGGTTTTCGCCGGTGCCAACGCTTTACACCGAGGACGACAAGTTCGTCACCGTCGGCGACGACTTCTACTCGTCGGACTCCTACACCGACACCCTGCTGCGGTACCTGGACGAGCGCGCGGCCGACGACGACCGTCCGTTCTTCGCCTACCTGCCGTTCCAAGCGCCGCACTGGCCGCTGCAGGCGCCCGACGAATCCGTCGCGAAATACCGCGGCCGCTACGACGACGGACCGGACGCGCTGCGCGAGGAGCGACTGGCCGCCCTCAAGCGGCTCGGTCTCTGCCCGCCCGACGTCACCGCGCACCCGGTGGTGGCCGACGGCGCGCCCGAGTGGGCCGACATGACCGACGAGCAGCGTGCGCGCTCGGCCCGCAGCATGGAGGTCTACGCCGGGATGGTGGACCGGATGGATTACAACGTCGGCAGGGTGATCGACTACCTGTCGGCCAGCGGCGAACTCGACGACACCGTGGTGATCTTCCTGTCCGACAACGGCGCCGAGGGCGCGATCGTGGAGGCGATGCCGCTGCGCGGCGCCGAGATCGCCGCGCAGATCGAAAAGCATTGCGACAACAGCCTCGACAACCTCGGCCGGCCCACGTCCTTCATCTGGTACGGGCCGCGCTGGGCGCAGGCGGCCACCGCGCCGTCGCGACTGCACAAGGCGTTCACCACCCAGGGCGGCATCCGGGTGACGGGTTTTGTCACCTGGCCGGGATTCGCGCGGCAACAACAGATCGGCACCGCGTTCAGCACCGTGATGGACGTCGCGCCAACCCTGCTGGAGCTGGCCGGCGTCGCGCACCCGGGCACGTCCTACCGCGGCCGCGAGGTGGCCCCCATGCGCGGCCGCTCGCTGGTGGAGTATCTGACCGGCGCCGCGGAGACCGTGCACGACGCGGACACCGGAACCGGCTGGGAATTGTTCGGCCGCCGAGCCATCCGGCAGGGGGACTGGAAGGCACTGCACCTGCCGGCGCCGTACGGCCCGGGTGACTGGCAGCTCTATGATTTGGCTTCCGATCCCGGCGAGATTCACGACCTGGCCGCGTCGCATCCCGACAAGCTGGCCGAGCTGGTGGCGCTGTGGGATCGCTACGTCGAAGAAACCGGCGTGATCCTCGAACCCGTCTCCGTGTTCGACACCGAACTCTAGCGAGCGGTCGCCACCTATGCTGGGGCGTTGATGGTCGAAACAACCACCTGCGCGGTCGTCGGCGGTGGCCCGGCGGGAATGGTCCTCGGGCTGTTGCTGGCCCGGGCCGGTGTCGAGGTCACCCTGCTGGAAAAGCACGGTGACTTCCTGCGCGATTTTCGCGGCGACACCGTGCATCCCACGACGCTGCGGCTGCTCGACGAGCTGGGCCTGGGGGAGCGGTTCGCGCGATTGCCGTTCAGCAAACTCCGCCGGGGCACCTTCGAATCCAACGGGCACTCGGTCACCTACCTCGACTTCGAACGGCTCCGCCAACCCCATCGCTACATCGCCATGGTCCCGCAATGGGACCTGCTCAACCTGCTCGCCGAGGCGGCCCGGGCCGAACCGAGTTTCACCCTGCGGATGCGCAGCGAGGTCACCGGCCTGCTGCGCGACGGCGGCCGGGTCGTGGGCGTGCGCTACGACGGACCCGACGGGCCGGGCGAACTCAGGGCCGAGTTGACGGTGGCCTGCGACGGCCGCTGGTCGATCGTGCGGCAGGAGGCCGGACTCACCGCCCACGAATACCCGGTGAACTTCGACGTGTGGTGGTTCAAGCTGCCACGCGACGGCGCCGCGGACCACTCGTTCCTGCCGCGCATCGGGTCGGGCAAGGCGCTGGCCGTCATCCCGCGCGAGGGCTACAACCAGATCGCCTACCTGGGGCCCAAGGGCGGCGACGCCCAACTGCGCGCGCGGGGGGTCGAGGCCTTCCGCCGCGACGTGGGTGCGCTGCTGCCCGACATGCCCGAGTCGGTGGCGGCGCTCGAATCCATGGACGAGGTCAAGCACCTCGACGTGCGCGTGAATCGGCTGCGCCGCTGGCACACCGACGGGTTGCTGTGCATCGGCGACGCCGCGCACGCGATGTCGCCGCTCGGCGGTGTCGGCATCAACCTGGCGATCCAGGACGCCGTCGCGGCCGCCACCCTGCTGGCCGAACCGCTGCGCCGGCACCGGGTCACCGGCCGCGACCTGGCCGCTGTGCGCCGCCGCCGCGCCGTTGCCACCGTTTTGACCCAGGCGGGCCAGCGCGTGCTGCAGGCCGCGCTGGTGCGGGCGGTGTTTCGCGGCGCGGATCCCAGCCCGCCGCGGTGGGTTCTCGGCGTCGTCCGGCGACTGCCGTGGCTCTCGGTCGTGCCGGCCTACTTCGTCGGAGTGGGGATCCGGCCCGAGCATGCGCCGGGCTTCGCCGCCCGCCGGCCGCCCGGTGCGGCACCATGACGGCGCCAAAGCGCGAAAACCCGTTGCGGATCGGCATTTTGGGGGCGGCGCGCATTGCGCCGATGGCGTTGATCAACCCCGCCAAGGAGAATGCGGACGTCGTCGTCGCCGCCGTGGCCGCCCGCGACGTGACCCGCGCGCGGGCCTTCGCCGCGCAACACGGCATCGCGACCGTGCACGGCGATTATGACGCGCTGATTGCCGACCCGGGCATCGACGCGATCTACAACCCGCTGCCCAATGGTCTGCACGGCCGGTGGACCAGGGCGGCGCTGGCCGCGGGCAAGCACGTGCTGTGCGAAAAGCCGTTCACCGCCAACGCGATCGAGGCCCGCGAGATCGCCGAACTGGCGGACGGATCGGATCGCGTGGTGATGGAGGCCTTTCATTATCGCTACCACCCGCTGACCCTGCGGGCCGAGGACATCATCGCCTCCGGGGAGTTGGGCACGCTCGAACGCGTGGAGGCGGCGCTGTGCTTCCCGCTGCCGAAGTTCTCCGACATCCGCTACGACTACTCGCTCGCCGGCGGTGCCACCATGGATGCCGGCTGCTACGCGGTTCATATGGCGCGCACGTTCGGCGGCCGGTCCCCGGAAGTCGTGTCCGCTCGCGCCACGTTGCGTGACGCGCGCGTCGACCGGGCCATGGCGGCCGAGCTGCGGTTTCCGGCCGGCCACACCGGCCGGGTGCGCTGCTCGATGTGGTCGCCGCGCTTACTGCAGATCAGCGCCCGGGTGATCGGTGAACGCGGCGAGTTGCGCATCGTGAATCCCGTGATGCCGCAGGCATTTCACCGCCTCTCGGTCCGGTCGGCGAAGGGCAGACGCACCGAACACTTCGGCCGCCGCGCCTCCTACGCCTATCAGCTGGATGCCTTCGCCGCGGCGGTGCTGCGCGGCGCGCCGATCAAGACGACCCCGCACGACGCGATCGACAACATGACCGTGATCGACGCGATCTATTCGGCCGCCGGTCTTCCGCTGCGCTATCCGGTCTGAACGCCGGCCAGCAGCCGGCGTGCCGCCTCGACGCAGGGGCGCAGCCGTTCGATCGGGCTCACCCCGGCAAGCGCCAAAGATCGTTGCGGGACCTCGATCTCGATGACGATGTCGGCGGGCAGCGCGGCCAGGATGTCGCGCAGGGGCAGGTCGCCCTCGCCGGGCACCAGGCGCTCGAACATGGCCTCCTCCAGGTAGTTGTCCATGCGCGGCCGCAGCGTCGTGTCGTTGAGTTGGGCATAGCCGATGCGCCCGGGGTCGACGGCCGCCAGCTCGCTCGCCCCGGAACCCGAGCGCATCAGGTGCATGGTGTCGACCAGCAGCCCGAATTCGCTTCGCCCAACGTATTCCGCGGCGGCCAGGCCGGCGGGGAGGTCACCGATGGTCAGTCCGGGCACCGGTTCCACGACGGTACCGATGCCGCGCTGGGCGGCAAGTTCGGTCAGCGCCGCGAACTGGTCGAGGGTGCGCGGAAGGTCGGGGTCGAGGCTCACCACGTTGATCCGCGGGACGCCGAGTTCGGCCATCACGTCGAGGTCGGGCCGCAGCGCGTCCACGTCGGCGCCGGGGCGCACGAGGAATCCGTCGCCGAGCGAGATGGTTACGCCGCGATCGTCCATCGCGGCGAGCAGATCCTTCCTGAGCGCGGCGTCGTCCTTGAGGGAGAAGGCAGGGTAGCCGAGTGGCACCAGCGGCATGCCCTGGATGGCGGCCGAGATGCGGGGGCAGCCTAGCTCCGCGGCCAGCTCCACGAACTCGATTGGGGGAAGGCCGAACACGCTGAGCATGCCGAGCGCGAGGCGATCGGGACGCCCCGGCGCGGTCACGCGGGACGACCCGCCAGCTGGGCCAATTGCGCTGCGCCCTCGGCCGTTTGGGTGGTCAGCACGATCCGTCCGGAGGTGACCTGTTCCTCGATGATCGGTGCTTCCAGCACCAGATTGTCCCGGATGAAGGCCACGTGGTCTTTGACGTGCTCGGCGGTGAACGACGCCCACGCCGCCGCCGACGGCGGGTCGAGCACCAGGGTCACCTGGTAAAAGTCGGCCGTCAGGGCCTGGGGCGGGTCCACGTGTATCAGCCCGAGCTGCATGGTTTCCGGGCCCAGGGTGTACACGTTGGCCCGGGCGAGGTCGCACGTGTTGAGGGGGTCGGTCGGGGCCACCGGGACGTTCGGACCCATGTCGGGGCACTTGGTGGCGGGCGTCGTCGGGTGTGACTTCGTCACCGGCCGAACGGGCAGCGGCGCCACCTTCACAATCGGCGCCGGCGCGGGCGGCGCGGGCGGCGCGGCAGACGGGGCGGACGTGCTGGTGGTCGGCGGGCTGGGTGGCGCGGGCTTGTGCGCCTGGTGGCAGCCACCGGCCAGCGCGGCAACCAGACCGATGGACCCAAGCCGGGCAACGGCATTGATCACGCGAACTCGACGGGGGCTCATCGCAACACACTCTACTCAGGTAGCCGACGAATCCCCGGAACTCTTGCACCGCAGTTTGTTTGGCGGCGTGCGGCGCGGCGCCGTCGCGGCGGGAAATATGGCTTCCTTTACCGACACTACGAATATAGAGTAGTGTCTTGATCCTGAATAACAATGGATAGACGACGAAAGCCTAATCCCGCCGAGCGCCGCCGCGATCTATGCGATGCGGCGATTCGATTGTTGGCCGATGACGGGGCCAAAGGGCTGAGCCATTTGAAGGTGGACCGCAAAGCGGGTGTGCCGGACGGCACGACGTCGTTCTATTTCCGCACCCGCTCGGCGCTGCTGCGGGCCGTCGCGGAACGTTCGGCCGAGCTTGACCTCGCCGAACTGCAGGCGATCGCGGACAGCTCCGACGCCGGCGGTGAGGCTCCCACACCCTCGCGGTTGTCGCAGGTCGTCATCCAGGCCGGCAGCGACCCGCACCTGTACCGGACCAGGGCCCGATACGAGCTGACCATGCAGGCCACCCGCGATCCCGCGCTCGCCGCGATCCTGCAGCAGGCCACCGACGAGTTCACCAAGCTGCACCGGGAAATCCTCGTGCAGCTCATGCCGCACGGCGCGGAACTGGACCCGGCCGTCGTCGAGGATCTGAGCAACGTCACGCTGACGTTCATCAACGGCCTGCTGCAGCGGTTCGCCCACGGCGACCGGATCGTCGACAGTGCCGAGCAGCTCGACGGGGTGCTGTCGGCGATCGCGGCCGGAATATTGCGCAGTTCGGACAAGGGCCGGCTCACCCAGGCGGGCGGTCTGCGGGTGCTGCGCGGCGGGGCGCCCGGACCCCGATGACAGCCCCGACCGAATCCGGCGCGCGGACTTCCCACCCTTGCCAGAGCACCCGCAGTATGGTTCTCTACGACAATAGAGTGAGTCGACGTTCATGCGCCGTTTTCAGCCGAAGTTGTGCACATGTCGAAGCGACGCAATTAAGCGGAGTGTGTAAATTGCCCCGGACCGAATCCAACGCTGCAATGCTGGCAGCGCGAGCACTGGTGCGGGTAATGCGGGTATCCAAAACTGCAGCGGTAGGAGGGGTTTCGTGACGGCGAGCACCGACAGCCATGTTCGTTTCGATCCATACGATGTCGGGCTGATCGCCGACCCGTATCCGATGTTCGCGCGGTTGCGCCAAGAGGCGCCGCTCTACTACAACGCCGAATTCGACTTCTACGCGGTGAGCCGCTACGCCGATGTCAGCAAGGCGCTCGTGGACCACGAGACGTACAGCTCCGCGCGGGGCGCGATCCTCGAGCTGATCAAGGCCAACCTCGAAATCCCGTCGGGCATGTTGATCTTCGAAGACCCGCCGATTCACGACGTGCACCGCAAACTGCTGTCGCGGATGTTCACCCCGCGCAGGATCGCCGCGTTGGAGCCGATGATCCGCGACTTCTGCGCCCAACTGCTGGACCCGCTGGTGGGCTCGGGCCACTTCGACTTCGTCACCGACCTGGGCGCGCAGATGCCGATGAAGGTCATCAGCATGCTGCTCGGCATCCCCGAAGACGATCAGGAGTACATCCGCGACCGGGGCAACGCCCAGCTGCGCACCGAGGCCGGCAAGCCCATGGATGCGGCCCAGCACGGCCTGTCCGTGGGTGAGCAGTTCGAGGCGTACATCGACTGGCGCGCCGAGCATCCGTCCGACGACATCATGACCGAACTTCTCAACGTCGAGTTCGTCGATGAAACCGGTGTGAATCGGCACCTCAGTCGCGAGGAGATCCTCGTCTACCTCAACGTCGTCGCCGGGGCCGGCAACGAAACGACCACACGGCTGATCGGTTGGTCCGGAAAGGTTCTCGCCGAGCACCCCGACCAACGCCGCGACCTCCTCGAGAACCCCGCCCTCATCCCGCAGGCCATCGAAGAGCTTCTGCGCTACGAGCCGCCGGCCCCACACGTGTCCCGATACGTGACCCGCGACGTCACGGTGCACGACCAAACGGTGCCCGAAGGCAGCGTGATGATGATGCTCATCGGATCGGCGTGCCGCGACGAGGCCCAATTCGGGCCCGACGCGGGCGAATTCAACATCCATCGCGCCGTCCGCCCGCACCTCACCTTCAGCATGGGCACGCACTTCTGCCTGGGTTCGGCGCTGGCGCGCCTGGAGGGCCGCGTGGCGCTGGAGGAGATCCTCAAGCGATTCCCCGAGTGGGAGGTCGATTTGAGCAAAGCCACCCTCAGCCCGACCTCCACGGTGCGGGGCTGGGAATGCATGCCGGCGCTGGTGTCACGATGACGGGCCGGGTAGAAGGGAAGGTAGCGTTCATCAGCGGTGCGGCCCGCGGCCAGGGCCGCAGCCATGCCGTGCGCCTGGCGCAAGAGGGCGCCGACATCATCGCGATCGACGTCTGCGGGCCGATCGAGAACCTGGCGTATCCCCACTCGACACCGGAAGACCTCGACGAAACCGCCGACCTGGTCAAGGCTCTCGACCGGCGCATCGTGACCGCGCAGGTCGACGTCCGCGACTACGACGCGCTGAAGGCGGCCGTGGACAGCGGGGTGGAACAACTCGGCCGCCTCGACATCATCGTCGCCAACGCGGGCATCGGCACGTTCGGCAACAAGCTGCACAAGATCCGCGAGAACATCTGGCGCGACATGATCGACGTGAACCTCTCCGGGGTCTGGCACACCGTCAAAGTCGGTGTGCCACATATCATCGCCGGCGGGCGCGGCGGTTCGATCGTGCTGACCGGTTCCGTCGGATCGCACAAGGCCATGGCCCACACCGGCCACTACATCGCCGCAAAGCATGGCGTGCTGGGCCTGATGCGGGCCTTCGCGGTCGAGTTGGGGGAGCACAGTATTCGGGTCAACTCGGTACACCCGAGCCAGGTAAACACCCCGATGACGATCAATGAGGTGACGTTCCGGTTGTTTCGGCCCGACCTGGAGAATCCCGGGCCGGACGATTTCGCGCCGTTCTCGCAAATGATGCACACGTTGCCAGTACCGTGGGTCGAAGCGGTCGACATCAGCAACGCCGTCCTGTTCCTCGCCTCGGACGAATCTCGTTACATCACAGGCGTTTCGCTACCTGTCGACGCGGGCGCTCTGCTCAAGTAAGCGTTAACAACATTCAACTGAAGGAAGAAGACTATGCCCGAATACGACTATGAAGAAATGAAGAAGGAAGCCGAGCAGTACATCAAGTTCGAAAAGGACAAGAAGAACCGCATCGCCTACATCACCTTCGACCGCCCCGACGCGCAGAACTCCACCACGCTGGGAATGCGGCAGAACTACGCCGATCTGATTCACAAGTGCAACGTGGACGACGACGTCAAGGTGGTCGTGATCCGCGGCGAGGGTGAGGATTTCGGCAGCGGCGGCGACCTGCCCGAACAGCGCGGGATGCTGGAGAACCCGGGCATGCCGCTGCTGCACGAGCTCGCGATCAACGACGACGACGTCAAGTACCCGCCCGGCGGCTCCTACCGCTACCTGTCCACCGTCACCGACTTCTACGCCAAGGCGCGCGCCGGAAACCGGCCGCTGCAAGAGCTTCGGAAGATCAGCATCATCGAGGCCAAGGGCTACTGCTACGGCTGGCACTTCTACCAGGCCGGCGACGCCGACCTGGTGATCTCCTCCGACGACGCACTGTTCGGCCACCCGGCGTTCCGCTACGTGGGCTGGGGTCCCCGGCTGTGGTGGTGGGCCGAGACGATGGGACTGCGCAAGTTCTCCGAAATGCTGTTCACCGGAAGGCCGTTCAGCGCCAAGGAGATGTACGACTGCGGCTTCGTCAACAGCGTGGTGCCCCGCGACAAGCTGGAAGACGAGACCCTCAAGTACGCGCTCGCGTGCTCGAAGGCCCGCCCGACCGACACCGTTGCCGTCCAGAAGACCTTCCTGGAGCTCTACAAGCAGCACAAGGGTGAGTACTTCGGCAGCCTGCTGACCGGCATGGTCGAGGGCATGCTGCCGATGATCGCCAACGACGCGCAGGAGGTCGACCTCACCGCGGGCACCTTCGAGAAGGGCCTCAACAACGTGGTCAAGGACAACGACATGAACTTCCCGCCGGAATGGCGACTGAGCCGCTCCGGGCGCGCGAAGCCCTGACCGCCTTGCGAGGGAGCACATGTCGGCGCTGACGGCCTTCAGGGTCATCGAGCTGGCGGGATCCGTCGCGGGGGAGTATTGCGGAAAGTTGCTGGCCGACTTCGGTGCCGAGGTGATCAAGGTCGAGGCGCCCGGGCGCGGCAGCCCGACCAGGGCCATGGCGCCCCGCCTCGCTGAGGGCTGCGAGGGCAGCGCATTGTTCGCCTACCTCAACACGAACAAGCGCTCCGTGGTTCTCGATGCGACCTCGCGAGCCGGCGCCGAGAGCCTGGATCGGCTCATCGGCGGCGCCGACGCGGTCATCGACGACGGCGCCACCGATGGGACGCAGCGGCACCCGGGCGTGGTGTTCTGCTCGATCACGCCATTCGGTGAGAACGCCCCGGCCGAGTACGCGAATGCGAAGAGCATCAACGTGTTCCACGCCAGCGGCTGGGGCTACCATACCCCCAGCCATCCGGACCCGACCAGGCCGCCGCTGCGGGGGTCCGGCCGGTTCCTGGCCGACTACGAGGCGGGGCTGGAGGCGGCGCTGTGCGTCGCGGCGGCGTTGTTCGGGCGCCTGCACTCCGGCGGGGGCGAGGCCGTCGACGTCTCGCAGCAGGCCGTGCTGGTCTCGCGTGCCGATTGCATTCTGGGGCGCCTGGTCACCGGCGAAGTCCCCGCCCTCGGCACGCGCGACGACTACGACCAGCAGGGCCCCGCGTCGTTCTTCGCCTGCGCCGACGGCTTCGTCTATCTGTACATGACCAGCCGCGCCCACTGGCTCGGCGTCAAACAGCTGATGGGGTGCCTGGACTGGCTCGACGACTTCGACGACGACTGGCTGGAGTTCTCCGTGACCCCGGACAAGGTCGCGGCGTTCCAGCGGGGATTCGCGGCGTGGGTCCGCGACCTGTCCAAGGAGACGGCGGCCGACGAGGCGCAGCGACTCGGTGTGCCCCTGGTGCCGGTCAACGAGGCCGCCGACCTGCACCGCGCGCCCCAGTACGTCCACCGCGGCTTCTTTTCCACCGTCAGCCACCCCGTGTTGGGTGACGCGGCGTACCCCACGGTGCCGTACCGGTTCGGTGCGACCCCGGCGGAAATCGTCTCTGCGGCGCCCACTCTCGGTCAGCACACCGCGTCGGTCCTCGGTGGACTCGATGTCCCCCACGCTCCACCGGCGGCGAAGGCGGCGCAGCTCAAGCCGCCGAGGGCACCGCGCGGTGGCCCCCTGCAGGGGGTGCGCGTCGTCGAGCTCACCAAGGTGTGGGCCGGTCCGTATGCCGGCAAGCTGTTGGCGCTGTTGGGCGCCGAGGTGATCAAGGTAGAAACCGCGGCGCTGCCCGAGGAGATGCGCGCCTACGGCGGCACCGACATCAACCACGCCCCGTTCTTTCTCAGCATCAACCCCGAGATCCTCAGCGTGGACATCGACATCAAGTCCGCCGAGGGCATGGCGCAACTGCGGGAGCTGATCGCCCGCAGCGATATCGTCATCAACAACCTGCGGCCGGGCGCGATGGAGCGCCAGGGCCTCGGGTATCAGCAGCTCACCGAGATCAAACCCGACATCATCTCGGTGTCGATCAAAATGTGGGGCAACGACGGACCGCTAGGTCATCAGACCGGCTACGCGCCGTGCTTCGCCGCGCTCGCCGGGCTCGCACCGCTGGTCGGCTACCCCGGTGGACCGCCGCTCGGAACCAGCATGCGCTACGGGGATTCCACGGTCGGCGCGGCGGCCGCCTACGCCGCCGTGGTGGCGCTGCTGCACCGCGAGCTCAGCGGCGCAGGGCAATTCGTCGACGTGTCGGCCGTCGAAACCCTCTCCTCGATGATCGGGGACTGCCTGCTGGAACACAGCCTCACCGGGCGACGACGCGGGCCCGACGGCAACCACCACCCCGACCTGTGCCCGCACGGCTGCTACCCGTGCGCGGCGGGCTCGTGGATCAGCGTGGCCGTCGCCGATGACACCGAATGGCAGCGGTTGTGCGGAGTGCTCGGTGCCGCCGCGCTGGCCGGCGACCCCCGCTACGCCACCCCAGACGACCGGCAGCGGCACGCCGAGGCCCTCGACGCCGATCTCGCCGCGCTGACCCGCCAGCTCGATGCCGAGCAACTCGCGCACCGGCTACGGGCGGCGGGAGTCCCGGCCACCAAGAGCGCCACCGCCATGGATGTGGTTGGCGATCAACAACTCTGGGACCGCGAGCTGTATCGTTTCGTTTCGGACCATCGCGAAGGCCAGCGACCGGTGCTGGGACCGTCCTGGCGGATGGCGCACAACCCCGCGCGGATCGCGCGCGGTGCGCCGGATCTGGGCGAGGACACCGACTACGTTCTACACCAGATACTGCGCACCCAACCGACGGGCGGATCATGACGACATTGGCGCACACCGCGGCCCTGGTGACGGGCGCCAGCAGTGGCATCGGAGCGGCGACGGCCAAAGCGCTGGCCGCCGAGGGAGCGGCGGTGGCTCTCCTCGCGCGCCGCGCCGACCGGCTGGCGGAGCTGAAAGGCGAGATCGAATCCGCCGGTGGCACAGCGCTCGTCGTCACGGCCGACGTCACGGACGCCGATCAGGTCGCGGCCGCCGTGGGGCGCACAATCGCGGAGTTCGGGCGGCTCGACACCCTGGTGAACAACGCCGGCCTGATGCAATCGGCGCCCGCGACCGAAGCGCCGCTGCAGGACTGGGACAACATGGTGGCCGTCAACGTGCAGGGCGTCCTCTACGCGACCCGCGCGGCGCTGCCACACCTGATCGACGCCGCCGCCGACTCGCCACGCGGCGTGGCGGACCTGGTGACCATCAGCTCCACCGCCGGGTGGGTGGCCCGGCCGAACACCGCCGTGTATTCGCTCACCAAGTTCGGGGTCAACGCGTTCAGCGAAGGCATCCGCCAAGAGGTGCTCGCCAAGCGGGTGCGCGTCGGCGTGGTGGGCCCGGGAACGGTGGATACCGAGATCTTCAGCCACCTGACCGAATCCTCGCGGGAGGCCTTCGAAAAGCAGACGTCGGGCATGGTCATGCTGCGGCCGGAGGACATCGCCGACGCGGTCCTGTTCATGGTGACCCGCGATCGCCGGGTGGCGGTGAACCGCATGCTGGTGCGCGCGGCCGAGCAGACCTGGTAGCGGTGTGAGTTCGCATTGGGTGGTCGGTGATCAGTACGGATTGCCGATCCCGGCGGACCCCGCGACCCTGCTCAGCGGTGGAGCTGCGTTCCTTACGAAGGCCTTTCGGGCTTCGGGTGTCCTCGCCGACAACAGCGTCGTTCGCATCAGCGACTACCGCGAGATCAGCGGTGGCAGCACCGGACGCAAGGTGGTGCTGTCGGTCGAATACGACCGTGCCGCACCCGATCTGCACACCGAGCTGTTCGTGAAGTTCTCCCGCGATCTCGACAATCCGGTGCGCGACCGCGGAAAGACACAGATGGAGCCCGAGGTGCGCTTCGCCTCGCTGTCCCGCGCCCCGGAATTCCCGATCGCCGTACCCTGCCCGCAGTTCGCCGACTACCACCGCCCCACCGGCACCGGCCTGCTGGTCACCGAGCGAATCAAATTCGACGGCAACGGAATCGAGCGCCAATACCACAAGTGCCTCGACTACGAGATGCCCGAGCCCCTAGGGCACTACCGAGCGCTGCTGACCGCGCTTGCGCGCCTCGCCGGCACGCATCGCTCGGGTCGGCTGCCCGCGGAATTGACCGCTCACTTTCCGTTGGACGTGCGGGCCGCGACGGTGGGCGAACGCGCGCCGCTGTCCGCGGAGAAGCTGGACCGGCGGGTGAGCCAGCTCGCCGAATTCGCGCAGACGCATCCTGGGCTGCTGCCGACCAATGCCTGCTCACCCGAATTCCTGGCCCGCCTGCGCGACGACGCGCCGCGCGTGGCGCTCCACGAGCAGGTGATCGCACACCAATTGGCCGACGACTCCGACTATGTCGCGCTGTGCCACTGGAACGCCAACATCGACAACGCGTGGTTCTGGCGCGACACCGGCGGCACGTTGCACTGCGGCCTGATGGACTGGGGATGCGTCGGCCAGATGAACCTCGGCATGGCGCTGTGGGGAGCGATGTCCGGCGCCGAGACCGACATGTGGGACACCCATCTCGACGATCTGCTGCAACTGTTCGTCACGGAATACGAGCGCTGCGGCGGTCCGCAGCTCGAGGCTGGCCAGTTGCGTCGGCACATGCTGCTCTACGCGGCCGCCATGGGGGTCGCCTGGCTGCTGGACGTGCCGGCCTTGATCCGCAAGCGATTCGACACCGTGCCCGGCACCCGGAAGGATCCGCGCATCCGGGACGACGAAAGCGTGCGCGCGCCGCTGCAGATGCTCTCGAACCTGCTGAGCGCGTGGGAACGTCATCGCGTGGGGGACCTACTCGATGACGTGCTGCCTTAGCGTCAAACCGGGTCGTCATCTTCGTCGTAATTCAGGAATCGTTCGGGGTGATGGAAGGCGTTGGTGCGGGGTTGTCCGTGGTCGAGGTGGGCCGGTGGGAGCCATTCGGTGTCGCCGCGGGCGTTTTTGCGGGTGGTCCAACCCTTTTCGGCTAGCCGGTTATCCGGTCCGCAGGCCAGGGTGAGGTCGTCGATGTCGGTGCGATGCGTGGTGGTCCAGCCGCTCACGTGGTGGACCTGGCTGTGATACGCCGGCGCGTCACAGCCCGGTTTCGTGCAGCCCCGGTCCTTGGCGTACAACATGATTCGCTGAGCGGGAGAGGCCAGCCGCTTGGTGTGGTGCAACGACAGAGCCCTGCCGCGGTCGAAGATCGCCAAATAGTGGTGGGCGTGGCTGGCCATGCGGATCAGATCCGACATCGGCACCAACGAGCCCCCGCCGGTGATACCTTTACCTGCCGCGGCTTCTAGCTCCTGCAGGCTGGTGGAGACCACGACCGACACGGGTAGGCCGTTGTGGCACCCCAACTCCCCGGAGGCCAGCAGGGCGCGCAGCCCGACCAGCAGACCGTCGTGATTGCGCTGGGCTGGGGTACGCAAGTCGCGGCGCACTGCAACGTCATCGGGAACCTCATCGATGAACGGAACGTCGCCGTCAGGATTGCAGGCGCCGGGGGCGCCCAGCTTGGCCAGCACGGGTTCGAAGGTGGCGCGCGCCTCGGGGGTCAGATAGCCGCGGATGGGTGACATGCCGTCGTATTGCTGGGCGCCAATGGTGATGCCGCGCTTGCGGGCACGCTCGCCGTCTTTAAGTTTGCCGTCGGGGTTGATCCAGCCCATCAGCCGGTGGGCGTATTTCTGCAACTCATCGGGGCGAAAGCCGCGGGCCTGCTGCGCCAAATCTTGGTCGGCGTGCTCCTGGATGCACGGGTCGACCCCGGACGGCAGGTTGGCAAAGAAACCGCGGATGACCCGCACGTGTCCGTCGCCGATCAATCCTTGGCGTTGGGCGGCCGCTGTGGCGCTCAAGGTGGGGGCCAACACCTCCCCGGTCAACGCCTGACGTTCCCCGAGATCAGCGGCTTCGTCCACCCGGCGGCCGGCCTCGGACTTGGTGATGCGTAACCGATCGGCCAGCGCACAACGCAGGGTGCCACCGAGTTCTGTCGTGGTGGCCTGGGCGCGCAGCTGATTGATCAACTCATGCTGGGGGGCGCGCAGCCGGCGCGCAACGCGTTCGATGCGCTCGAGCGTGCGCAACCGTTCCGGGGTGGTGAACACCTCAAAGGACAACGCGCACAACCGGTCCAGGTCGGCATCGATCGCGTCGAAGACCTCGACGATCTCATCCCGACTGCTCGAACCCATGCCCCAAAGTGTAGGAACGGCCACCGACAGAAAACCCCGCATCGTGACCACTGAAACCACAGTGACACAAGGAATTTCGATATACGTTTTCGATATCCGTAATCGCGCCCTCGCCCGCGGGGCCGGGAAGGGCCGCCACCTCGCCTAAGCCCAAGCAGGACTGCCGGTCAGCACATCGACGCCGTCCTCGGTGATGTGGACGGTGTCGCGGCGGAACACCGCGCCGACGCCCTGCCGCCACACGTAGCCGGTGATGGCCAACACCATGCCCGCCTCGAGTTGGTCGTGTTCTCCCGCGGCCAGCAGCGCAGCGGACACGACGGGCGGGTCGAAACCCAACCCCAGCCCGTGTGCGACCGGCATCGGCGGTATCGGCTCACCGACCGCCTCATAGGCGGCCAGCAGATCTCTGGTGGGCGCGCCGGGGCGACAGGCGGCAAGCATCTTGTCGTACAACGCGTTCGAGCGGGCGAAGAGCTCACGCGCCCCGCCGCTGACAACATCGCCGGCCGGCCACGTGCGTCCCACCTCCGCGACGTAGCCGTCCGCGAGCGCACCGGCGGCGAACGCGACGAGATCGCCCGACCGGATCTCGTGCGCAGACGCGCGGCGCCACGGCTGTTCCCGCGACGTCACCCACGCGGCGTCCTGGGTGGCCGGCGTGCTCACCCCGCCGGCGGCCATCGCCTCCATCATCACCCCCGCCAGGGTCCGCTCCGACGCGCCCGGCGCCAATTCGGCCAGGGCAGAGGCGAGCCCGCGTTCGGCGACACGAAGGGCCGCCCCCATCGCGGCGATTTCGTCGGGCGTCTTGATGCGCCGCGCCGCGCGCATTGCCGGCTCGGCGTCGACCAGTTCGGCGTTGGGGAACGCCTCGGGCAGCAGCGCCGCGAAAGTCGGTGTGATCGCGTCGGTTCCGACCCGCCTCGCCGACTCCGCGCCGTCGACCTTCTTCAGCACGTCGATGAGCGTCATAGGATTCCAGGCCAGCCCGTAGAGGTGATCGTGGTCGATCTCCTCCGGGACCCCCTCATCGTCGGTGCTGTTGAGGTAGATGTCTTGAGTGGCACGCACCAGCACACACATCGGACCGAAGGGCCGTGTCCCGGCGATCCACAGCTGCGGCGCGCCGGTGACGTACCGAATGTTGGCCTGCCGCCCGAGCACCAGGATGTCCAGACCGTGCTCGTCCATCTGGGCCAGCGCCCGTTCCCGCCGCCCGGATCTCAACGTCCCGGGGTCGGGCAGAACTTCAGTCGCCATAGGGGGTGTAGGGGTAGTCGGTGATCGGCACGTAGCCGTCCTCGGTGATCACCACGATCTCCTCACTGCGATAGCCTCCCGTGCCGTCCTCCCACATGACCGGTTCCAGGACCAGCACCATGCCGGGCGGAAAGACGAAGTTGTCGTCGAATTCCTCGCCGAGATCCGTTCCGATCATCGGCGCCTCGGCGGGGTAGGTGCCGATGCCGTGGCCGAGATAGAAATGCGGCAGCCACGGCTTGCGGCCACCGTTGGCCGCGATCGCCGCGCGCGCCAAATCACCGGACGTCGCACCGGCTTTGGTCACCGCCAGCACCGCGTCCAGGACGGTACGCCACTGCCGGAACTGGTCCTGCTGCCGCGGCGTCGGCCGTTCGCCGACCACCCAGGTTCGGCCGAAGTCGGAGCAGTATCCGTGGTAGGTGATGCTGATGTCGGTCCACAAGACATCGCCGGCCGCCAGTTCACGAGCGGTGGGCAACAGCGGCAGCGCGAGATCCCCGTGCGTCGTCCACACGCCGGCCTCCCGGGACCTCGGCATCACCTGCCAGATCGCCTCCAGCATGTTGGTGGTCGCGCCCAGCTCGAATGCGCGACGGACGAAGGTGGCCGACAGGTCGATCTGGCGCACCCCCGGCACCAGCGTGCGCTGCACATCGACGATGGCCTGTTCGGTGATGCGGGCCGCCCTGCGCAGGCAGGACAATTCGTCGCGCGTCTTCACCAACTGCGCGGCGCCGACCACGAGGGCCGCGTCCGTCGGCGGGCCGGCCGGGAAAAGCCTGGGCGCCGCCCGCCGCATCGCCCCGGTGAGTTCGTCGACGGCGATGCGGGCTCCCGGCGGGACGATCCCGGCCAGCCGCCGCGCGAAATCCTCGACGCCGTGGTCGAATTCGAGGTAGGCGGGGCCGTGCAGGTGGTCGTCGGGCACCGGCGCTTCGGCGGACGCTCCGCTGCGGAAGGGCATGAAGAGGTGCGGGTGCACGTCGTCGGCGAGCACGACCGCGACGGGGCGCTCCACGTGTGACAGCCCCGCATCCAGCAGCGGCCAGCTCGCCCCCGTGGCGTAGCCGACGTAGCCGTTCAGCAGCAGGATCAGCGCGTCGACGCCGTGCTCGGCCATCGCCGCGCGCAGCCGCGCGCCGGTCTCCGCGCGCATGCGGGCCCAATCGGGCTCGTCGGGGATGTCGAGCACCGAGCCGACGGCGCTCGCCGAGTTCGTCATGCGGAGATCCCCAGGAATTTCTTGATGTTCCCGCCGACAACGCGCACGGCATCCTCGGGACCGACGGCGTCGACCACGGCGGCCAGCGATCGCTCCGAATAGCCGAAAGTGCTTTCGTTGTGGGGATAGTCCGACGACCACATCACCTTGTCGATGCCGATCTCGTCGATCTGCCGCAGCCCCAGCCGATCGACCATGAAGGAGGCGCACATGTGCGTGTCCCAGTAATCGCGGACGTCACGCTCGGGCTGGTGGGCGAGCATGTGCCGATACGAGGCCAGCACGTGCTCGGCGTCCTGCAGCGCCGTCGGCACCCAGGCGATCCCACCCTCGAACCAGCCGACCCGCAGCCCCGGATGCCGGTCGAGGATGCCGCCGAAGATGTACTTGGAGAACATCTCTCGGAATGAGTCGATGTTGACCATCATGGCCACCGCCACGCTGTTGACCTCGCTGGGGAACTTGGGCTGACTTTCGCCGATGTGGTGCGTGACGGGCAGGCCGGCCTCTTCGATCTCGTCCCACACCGCGCTCATCTCGGCGCTGGAGTAATCGATGGGCCGGCCGTCGCGGTCGTTGCCCGGGCTGATCGGCATCAGAAACGTGGTGAGCCCCAGCGACTTCAGCTCGCTGAGCGTGCGGCGGGCGCCGGCTGGATCCCACCAGTTGATCAATCCGACGCCGTAAGAGTGCCCGTTCGAGCGTTCCTGGACCTCGGCGATGTGCTCGTTGTAGACGCGGAAGATCCGCTCGCGGATGGCGTGGTCGGGATGGTGGAACAACGCGAGCACCGCATTCGGGAACGCCAGCTCCTTGTCGACGCCGTCTTCGGCGAGCTCACGAACCCGGGCCTCGACGTTGTTGGTGGCCGCCCCGGCGAGGTCGTCGTACTGCATGAGCACCGCGCTGAAGTCGCCGACCACCATCGACTGTCCGGGCGGGCCGAGTAGATACGCGCCGTCCTCATACCAAATCCGCGGGGCCTGATCCTTGAGCTCGTCGGGGAAGCTCTCGTAGAAGATGTCGTCGGCCACCGAGATGTGATTGTCGGCGGAGAAGACCTCGGTGCCGGCCGGCAGGCCGGTGCTGAACTCCGCGGCGTGGCCGCGACGGTCCTTGGGCGCACCGATCACGCCCTCGGGGTAGAGGGTTGGGGCTGGGCTGGACATCATCGTCCCTTCCTCGGGAATCACTCATCATTGTGCGCCTGGGGCGGGGTACGTGACGCCACTGAGCTCTTCGGAAAGCTGCCACAGCTGTCGCATGTCGGCTTCGCTGCGCGCCAACCGGGGAACTCGAGCGAAAGTGACCCCACCCCTGACCGTTTCGTAGAAACCGCGCGGCCCGTAGTATTTGGCGCCCTGCGCATCCGGGGACACCGCGGCGTAGAGGGTCGGCTTGATGCCTTCGTCGACGTCGAGCCACATGAACGGCATCACGCGCCAGGTCAGCTGCGTCAAACGCGCCTGCAACGTCGGCTTGGCGCGGCCGTACGAGGCGCCGCTGAGCAGGTTGGTCTTGGTCAGTCCCGGGTGCGCGGCGTTGGACATCAACCCCCACCCGCCCCGGCGGCTGCGCCGATCCAATTCGACGGCGAACATCAGTTGCGCCAACTTGGCGACCCCGTACGAATGCATGGGTTTATAACCCTGTTGCGCATTGACGTCGCCGAAGTCGAGCTTGCCCTGGGTCGCGGCGAGGCTGCTGACCGTGACCACCCGCGCGGATCCCGCCGCCCTCAGCAACGAGAGCAGCCGACCGGTCAACGCAAAGTGCCCCAGATGATTTGTCCCGAACTGCAATTCGAAACCGTCGCGGGTCTGCTGCCGCTGTGGCGGCGTCATGATGCCGGCGTTGTTGATCAGGACGTCGATCGGGCGGCCCTCGGCGGTGAGCTGTTCACCCAGCGCCGCCACGCTTTCCAGCGACGACAGGTCGAGTTGTCCGATGGTGAGCTTGGCCTGCGGTGCGTCCCGGCGGATGTCGGCGACCGCCCGTTCGCCCTTGACCCGGTCGCGGACGGCCATCACCACGTCGGCACCCGCGGCGGCCAGCCGCTTCGCCAGGCCGAAGCCCAAGCCGCTGTTGGCCCCGGTCACGACGGCGAACCTGCCCCGCAGATCGGGAACACTCAGCGCGAGATCGGGTTTCACCATGTCACGGGCAGCTCGTAGAGGCCGTAGGCCAACGCGTCGTGCTTGAACGGAAGCTCATCCAGCGGGACGGCGAGCCGCAGCGTGGGGACGCGGCGCAGCAGAGTGGGCAGAACGATCTGCAATTCCATGCGGGCCAGCTGCTGGCCCACGCACTGGTGACGACCGTAGCCGAACCCGACATGCGGCCCGTCTTCGCGGAGCAGGTCGAGGCGGTCCGGGTTGGGGAACTGGCGCTCATCCCAATTCGCCGGGGCGACGTCGAGGATGATGCCATCGCCGGCGCGGATCGTTTCGCCGCCGATCTCGATGTCCTCGACGGCGATTCGCCGCTGTCCGGTCTGGATGATGCTCAGGTAGCGCATCAGCTCCTCGACCGCGGTGGCGATGACCTTCGGGTCATCGGTGTCGCGCAGCAGCGCCCGCTGATCGGGGTGCTCGAGCAACGCGGCGATGCTCAGGCTGATCATGTTCGCGGTGGTCTCATGGCCCGCGATGAGCACACCGGTGGCCAATTGCGCGGCCTCGCGCACGCTGATCTCGTCGGCGTTGACCCGCTCGGCGAGGTCGGACACCAAATCCTCTGAGGGGCTTTGCATTTTCGTCCGAACCAGGTTGGCCAGATACTTGGCCAGCGAGGCGGCGCCCTGGGCGGTGTCCTCCTCGGTCGCGTAGCGGCCCATGCCGCGCTGGGCCTGGGTCTGGAAGAACTCCGCGTCCTCGTACGGCACGCCCAGCAGTTCGCTGATGACCAGCGAGGGCACCGGCAGCGAGAGGGTGCTGACGACGTCGCCCGGCTTCGGCCCGGCCAGCAGGGCGTCGATGTGGTCGTCGGTGATCTTCTGCACCGCCGGCCGCAGCGCTTCAACCCGCTTGAAGGTGAACGGTTTCGACAGCATCCGGCGAAACCGGGTGTGCTCCTCGGCGTCGGAGGTGAACACCGAACGCGGGCGCTTGTGCACCGTGGCCAGCATGCCCTCGTTCCAGTGCGGATAACCGGGCAGGCGGTCATCGACACTGGTGCGGGAGTCGGTGAACAGCGCGCGGATCGCGTCGTAGCCGTGGATGAGCCACGGCGTGCTGCCGTCCCAGATCCGCACCCTGCTCAGCTGCTTGCCGGCGTTGAGCTCCAATACCTTCGGAGGCGGCGCGAACGGACACCCCGGCGCCCGCGTCATCGGAAACTCCGGGATATCGGTGGCGGTGGATCCTTCGGTCATCGTGCTCCTCGGTGTTCGGCCTACGCGGTTGTCGGTGATGTCGGGCCGCCGGCCGCGGCCATGTGGACGGGCGCGCGCCACAGGCCGACGATCGCGTCGATCAGCCCTTCGGCGGCGACCGGCCAGGCTGAACGGGATCGCGGCCCGTGCTCGGCCAGCGCGCCTTCGTGCTCGGCGCAGGTGTGCATCAGCAGATTGCGCACCATCACCATTCGCTCGGCACGCACGCGCTTGGGTAGCTCGGGGAGACAGCGGTCGATGCCGTCGAGCGTCTGCACCAGTAACGGCGATGCCAGGGCGTCCTTGGTGACCACGTGGCGGTACGTGGGATCGGCCATCGCCTGGGCGGCGAACCGCGCATACCAGGTCGGGATCCCCAGCGCGGACAGGTGATCGGTCAGCGGGCGCACCAGTGCGCCCACCCAGTCCCGCAGCTCGGCGGAGTCGCCGACCGCGGCCAGCATGTGCGCGCGCAGCTCCTCGATCGGCTCGCGGTGCTTGGCTTCGATCGCGCGCAGCAGGTCGACCCGGGTCCCGAAGTGGTAGCACGCCGCGGCGTTGTTGCCCTGCCCCGCCGCCTCGCTGATCTGCCGGTTCGACACGGCATACATTCCGCGTTCGGCGAACAACACCTCGGCGGCCGACAAGAGCGCCTCTCGGGTTCCCGTCGACCTTTCGGAACGAGCGATCCGCTCGGCGGTCATCGCCTCAGTGAACACCGGCCGCCTTGTTAAATCAAGCAATTTATTTAGTTGCGGGACCGTGGAATCGGGCGCAGCGACCCGAAACCCGGGGTGGTCGGGGATAGTTCACCGAGCTGATGCCCGGCCGCGGCGCGCCGCGATTACAGTCACCGCATGAATCCGCTGCGGCGGTTGGCACACAACCCGACCGTCTACCGGTTGCTCCTGCGCAGCGGACCGCCGATCGTCGAACGCTTCGAGTCGCTGCTTCGGTTCATGACGAGCGGGCGCATCGGCGTCCTGGACCTCGTCGGGCTGCCCAACATGCGAATCACGACCTCGGGCCGCAAGACGGGTCTGGCCCGTGGCGCGACGGTGCAGTATGTCCCCTTTCGCGGGGGGCTCTTGCTGGTCGGATCGAACTGGGGGCGCGACCGTCACCCGTCGTGGTCGGCGAATCTCAAAGCGGCACAACGCGTCACCGTGCGCCGGCGTGGCCAACGGTTCGTGGCGAGGGTGCAGCTGCTCACCGGCGCGGAGCGCGACGAGGCGTGGGGCGCGGTGCTGGACCATTGGCCGAACTATCGGGTGGCCCAAGGTCTTGCCGGCCGGCGCCAATTCCGGCTGTTTCTTCTGGCGCCGCTTACCTGAGCTGGCCGGAGACCCTAGTTAATCGCCGACATTTTTAGCCGGCAGCGGTCACGAGGGCCGGCGGGAGAGGGCATCGGACGGTCCGTCGAATGCCAATTCGATGCGCCGCCGCCGGCGAATTTCGCTCCGTCAAAACCGTTAGCCGATTCCGAAAGCGGACCTCGGTGTGCGGTCGCCTCGCGCCGGATCCCGTGCGGCCGCTTATTGCTTAAACGCCCTGCTAGCAACGCGCGGCGCGGGCACCGCAACGTCGGCTCTTGACGAAATTGGCCGCGGGATGTCTAATCCGGACGAGAAATCGGGAGGCTGACCGGTGGTCGCAATCGACACGCGAACCGTGGATCGGACGGGGCTTCACCGCATATGGAAAGCGATTCTTATCGGCATCGCATGCATTGTGTTTGCGGCGTGCTACTTCAGGCCCGTTCTGCTCATCGGGGTCGCCCTGATTCTTCTGTCGCTTGTGTGCGCGCGCGTGGTCTATAAGGGCCGGGATCGGTATATCCCCAATTTGTATGCGCGGGACATCGAAGTTTATGACGATGCCTATCGTTCGTTTATCGGTCGCACGCTCGCCGAACTGCGTCAGTGCAAGATCGGGGGCCACACGCTGTTGTGGGAGGCCTCGCGCCTGGCGCCACCAAGCGCCGATCACCCCGACGAATTGCTACTCGACCTGGGCGTCTGGGCCGGCTGGTCGACGCGGCTCATCTCAGACGCGTCAGGCCGCACGGTGTACGGGTTCGACACCTTCTCGGGCCTCGTCGAGGACTGGCCGATCGACGACCACACCGTCATCAAGCGCGGCGCCTTCTCCCTGGCGGACCCGGTGGCCAGACGTTTCCTCCGGGACACCGGAGTCAGCTTGCACGACGGGGTGCCCGACGCGCTCGGCCGCAAGGTGGAGTTCATCAGGGGAAGCACCTACGAGACGCTGGCCCCGTTTCTGGCCGAGCGACCGGGCGCTGCCATCCGGCTTTTTCACATGGATCTGGATACGTATGAGAGTTGCCTGCACGCGCTGGAAACCTGCAAGGACCGCTTCGTCGAGGGATCGATCCTTGTCTTTGACGAATACCTGGTCACCAACGGCGAAATGCTGGCGTTTTACGAATTCCAGAGCAAGTACGAGTTGCAATGGCACTACCGCGCTTGGGGCCTCGAAGCGTGGGAGATGAACCTCGAGATGGTGACCGCGCGCCCGAAACGCGCTGTCTACTACCTCATTACGATGGCCCTGCATTGGACGATCGGCGGCGGCAGCTACGCGTGGACGATTTTCCGCAAAAGGTTTTGGCGATTTTGGCTGGGCGCGCCGATCGCCGACATGCTTTTCATGCTGGGCGCTGCCGGGCAACGCAAGTCGGTCAGCCTGGAAATCACCGGGCTGGGCAAACTCGATCGACGCCGCCCCGCAGACCACAACGAGTTCGTCTAGCCGCCCCAGACGGCGTGGGCGCCGGCGTCGCCCACGCGGTAAATCTGCAGGGTCGACGCGATGCCGGTCGCGAGCACCACGATCGCGACGACGGCGTGGAGTACCACGCGGCGCCGATCGGATCGGCGTTCCACCATTCGGAGCGCGACGAGCAGTACGGCGACCACCAGCAGCGCGGCCGAGAAGTAGGTCATGATGCCGCCCCGCGCGGCGTGTTCGCGCAGAATCGGGCTGGGGTTGGGCTGGCGGTCGTAGAGCCACGCTCCAGCGTCGATGGTGATGGGCGTCAACACCAGCGTGACCGCCGCGAGGATCAGCGTGAGCCACATCAGTTGCCCGCGCCGGGCGGCCGGCCACAATCCGCACACGATCTCCAGCGCGGCGATCAGCGGAACGAGCACCAACACGAAATGCAGCAACAGGGCGTGAGCCGGCATCCCGTTGATGACGTTCATGGCGTCCCCTCGGCCGCGGTCCGCTCGGGTCTGCGCGGCGCCTAGCCGCCGAGGCCCTTCTTGATGGCCGCGTCTTGCTTCTGGCCGACATCGCTGACGAAATCTGGCGGGGCCAGCGTGTCGGTCGGGCCGTCGAACTGCAGCGTGGCAAGCGCCCGCCCCTCGGTGAAGAGCAGGATCACCACACCCTTACTGCGGTCGGGTGCGTTTCCCATCAGCATCGTTCCGCCGGTCCCGACGTTCGACGGTTGCGTGGTCGGATCTTTGACGACGCCGCCCTGCTGGCCCTTGGCCGCGTTCAACGCGTTGGTCGCCGCCTCGGGATCGTCGTAGACGGCGATGGTGACCTTGATGGCATGGCTGCCGTCATCGTCCTTGAAGATCGTTTCGACGCCCGGCTTCCCGTTGGGATTGCTGGTCGGGGGAGCGGCGGTGAAGGGAACCGGCGCGCTGATGTCGCTGGCCTGGATGAGCAGCCTGGCGTAATCGTTGGGCTGTGCGGGTCCTGCCGACGACGGCGGCGCCGAGCTGGCGCCGCTGGGGGCCGAGGTTGCCGAGGTGGGGGATCCGGTCTTCGACGTCGACGGTTGCGACTTGTTGTTGCCGCAGCCGGCCACCGAAACCGCCAGCGCCGTCGTCGCCGCGACACCCGCGATCAGCGCTCGTGAAATCCTCATCGCATCGAGCTCCCTTCCAGGTCTTCCCGGCGACAACGTCGGGCCCGTCCTTCGAATCGCACAGTACATTGCTCCGCGGCGGGGGACGCCGCGGAGCAATGCACTGGGTGCCGGACGGGCTACTCGAGTTGGTCGCGCAGGCAGCGCAGCGTGTTTGCCAGGATGCGCGAGACCTGCATCTGCGAGACCCCGATCCGCTCCGCGATCTGGCTTTGCGTCATCGATTCGAAGAACCGCATGCGCAAGACGTCGCGTTCGCGTGGCGGCAGGGTGGCAACGAGGGCCCGCAGCGCCTCGCGGTTGGTGATGTGCTCGATCTGCGGATCGATGTCGCCCACCGAGTCGGCCACCGAGCGCGGCGTTCCGGAACTATCGGCGCCCAGCGGTGCGTCGAGGGAATCGAGCCGGTAGGCATCGCCGGCGACGAGGCATTCGACGATCTCCTCCCGCGGAACCTCGAGCATCTGCGACAGTTCGCCCGCGTTGGGTGCGCGCCCGAGCTGCTGGGCGAGATCGGCGGTCGCCCTGCTGATCTGCACGTGCAGTTCGCGCAACCGCCGCGGGACACGCATCCCCCAGCTGTAGTCGCGGAAATAACGCCGGACCTCGCCCATCATGGTGGGGACGGCGAAACCGATGAAGCTGGGGCCCTTCGCAGGGTCGAACCGGTTAACGGCGTTCATCAAGCCCAGGCGCGCGACCTGAATCAAGTCCTCGAGACCCTCGCCCCGGCGGGCGAAGTGGCTGGCCACGTGGTCGGCCAGCGGCAGGCAGCGGGCGACGATGTATTCGCGCTGGCGGGCGTACTCGTGCGACTCGGCCGGCATGCGATGCAGCGCCACGAACATGTCGACTACGTCGTCGTATGAATCGTCGGATTGTCTGGCGGGCGCCGGAGCGGGACGGGTTGGGGCAATCGTGTGGGTCATCGTGCCGCGCACCTTGTGTTCACTCGATGAATCGTGTAAACACCTGCGCGAGAACAAGTTTGCATTGCTGACTCACTTTCCTGAGTCTATGCAGAAAGACATCGCGGGAATCCCGCACGGTCGCCTCCACTGCATCCTGATCCGCGGGACTTGTCGATTACCCACCGCACACGCGCTACCAACGGGGAATGACTCTCGGGGTGTGTGATCGCCGGAGTCAGTACCAAGCTCAGTAGCCATTGGGGCTAACTGGCCGCTTTGAGCTAAACGGCGACATGTCCAGAAGCGGACTTCATTGGAGACTATACGCCCCCGCGCATCGCACGGCGACCCGTTCCGGTGGGGCTCCGCGCCGTCACTTAACTGTTTCCCCGTGCAGTCGTCAACGGTCAGCAATCCCCGGATCCGGGGCGGCCGGACGGGACCTGACGTGCCCGCATGGCGCCGAGCTGCGATGTCGCGAATTTTCCCCGACCGACGATCTAGGGGGCGGCATTCGTCGGCAAACGGAATCGGCGGCCAATCCGACGCCCTTCGCCGCCGATTGCGCTCCGCCTTGGGTCGGTTGCGGGGGGTGCTTGAAGCGCCACCGCTCAGCCGTGTTTGGAGAGCGTCGGGCCGGGGCGCCCACAAGATGATCGGGGTCGATGCTCGCTTCGGTATCGTTCGCCTAATGTTTATCATCCAATCGAGCGGCACGCCTCGCACCGATAACGAGAGCCTTTCGCGCGCAATGCTTTACGCCGAGCTCGGGACGTCTTTCTCCCGGAGCCGTCGGTGACTGGATCCGGCGCGCACGCCCTGCTGGAAGGGCGCGGGGTGGCGGTGTCCGGTGGCAGTCGCGGCATCGGGCGTGCGGTCGCCGAACTGCTGGGCGGCCTGGGCGCCGGTGTGGTGGTCAACGGGCGTGACCGGCACGCGGTGGAGGAGACGGTCGCCGCGATCAGCGCGGCGGGCGGGCGGGCCACCGCGGTGGTGGGCGCCGCGAACGACGAGCGGGTGGCCCAAACGCTCATCGACGAATGCGTCAGCGCGTTCGGGCGACTGGACACGCTGATCAATTGCGCCGGAATCGCCGAGCCGCCGGGCTCCTCCATCCTGAACATCTCGGAGGCCGAGTTCGAGCGGCTGATCGGCGCGCACCTGGGCACGGCGTTTCACACGTGCCGGGTCGCCGCCCCGGTCATGGCCGCGCAGGGGCACGGCGCCATCATCAACACCAGTTCGGTGGCCTTTCTGGGCGACTATGGCGGGACCGGCTACCCCGCGGGTAAAGGCGCCGTCAACTCCCTGACGATGGCCATCGCCGCCGAACTGAAGCCCCACGGCGTGCGGGCCAACGTGGTGTGTCCCGGCGCCCGCACACGGCTGTCCACGGGGCTCGAATACGAAAGACATATCGAAGATCTGCACCGCCGCGGGCTGCTCGACGAGATGACCATGCGGGCCTCGCTCGACAGCGCCCCGCCCGAGTTCGCCGCCCCGCTCTACGCCTATCTCGCCAGCGACTTGGCGCGTGAGGTGACGGGCCAGATCCTCGTCGCCGCAGGCGGTTTCGTCGGCAGCTTCGACCGCCAGACGCCGCGCGTGCTCGGTTATCGCGATCACCATGAGTCCGGACCGTGGTCGGTGGCAGAGGTGCACACGATGGTCGGCGCGGCGACGAAGGCGCGATGAGCGGCGGCACCCAGCGACGAAAAGCCGCCGCCTGCCGCCTAATCCGGCCGGCCGCGTCGTTTACGGACGAACGCACTCGCCGCACGCAGCACCCCGCGGAACGCGTAGGCGGCGGCGACCACCGACAGGACGATCAACAGAATGAACATGGGCAGCCAGCTGCTTCTGGCATGGCTCACGTTCCACCAGACGATGGTGAACAACACCGCGCAGAGCAGCAGCACCGTCTCGCCAGTTGCCCTGGTAGGACAGTGCGGCCCGGCGCAACGCGCGGCTGCGGTCGGCGGCCTCGACCATGTCGTCGATGCGGGCGTCGATGGTCCGCTGCAGATCGGCACGCCGGTCGGTGGCGTCCGGGGGTAATCGGTCCAGCAGGTCCATGTCCTGTTTGATCATTCCCCGATAGTCGGGACCCTTGAACTGCCCGGCCGCGACCGCGAGCATCACGCCGCCGAACACAGGCGCGCTATCGAGTGCGATTTGTCCCAAGCCCACCATTGCGGCTCCTTGATCGGGTTGTCGCGACGTCGACTCGTCGAGGATCGCCGAACTCCACGACCAGATCAACCGGCCGGCCGGCCGGACATATCGATGGAAACGTATGGTCACCGTACCGCCGGTGCCCCGGCGGGTCCGGTACGCGGCCGACTTCGACCGTCCCGGTCAGGACGCCTTCGACGAGCGCCGGCGCGTTCGCGGCGGCTCGGCGGTGCCCAGCGCATCCATCGTGCGGACCAGCTGCGGGTAGGCGATCGCCGGCCCGATCCAGCGGGTGAGATAGCGCCGCAGATCGGCGCCGCTGCGGGGCGGCCTGCCCGGGTCGGCGAGAAAGGAATGCAGGACCCGCAGCGAGAACTCGTTCAGCTCGTCCAGGCCCGCCTCGTCGAAACCGTAATGCTCCCAATCGATATCGTAGCGATGCAGCATCGACCGACCGAATGCCAACGCGGTATCGGAGATGATCGAGACCTTCTGGCCACCGCGATGGCGCTGGTTGAGGACGAATTCGACCTGATTGTCCGAGGCCAGCTCCTCGATGGCGAAAGCCATTCCCTCGGTGATGGCCACGACGGGGTCGGTGACGCCGTCGAGGTGGGCCGCCATGCGATCGAGGAAGCCGTCGGCCGAACGCATCGCGGACGCCACCAACAGCGCCTGGGTTCCGGGGAAGTATCGGTAGACGGTCTGGCGGGTGACGCCCAGCGCCCGGGCGACATCGGCGATCCGCAGCGCTGAACCGCGTTCGTCGATGATCTTGTCGGCGGCGTCGAGGATGCGCTCGATCGCCTCCGCGTCGGAAGCCGGCGTATTTCCTGCCCAACCGTGGCTGCGCATGATTACCGAACGGCAAACCGGTAGGCGGTGATCCCCACAGCTGGATCATAGCGTCCGCCGCCACACTGTCGTTGCTGGCTAATCGGCGGGTGGCGCGCCGATAACGAGGCCAGACACTATGCCCGGTATGTATGATCACTGCGGATCCAGCAGGCAGGGCGCCTGGCAGAGGGAGGCCGACCGATGCAGTACGACACCGTGATCACCAACGGGCGCTGGTTCGACGGGACTGGAGGACCCTCGGCGGTGCGGGACATCGGTGTGCGTGACGGCCGCGTCGTTGCCATCGCCAAGGGGCTCGACACGGCCGGCGCCGACGTCATCGACGCGACGGGCCAGTGGGTGATCCCTGGCATCATCGACATCCACACTCACTATGACGTCGAAATCCTTTGTGCGCCAGAGCTTTCCGAATCGCTGCGGCACGGCGTGACGACCGTGATGCTGGGATCGTGTTCGCTGTCCACCGTTTACCTGGACAGCGTCGATGCCGGTGACATCTTCGGCCGGGTCGAAGCGATTCCCCGGCGCTATGTCATCGAGCACCTCGACGCGGCGCGCTCGTGGACCAATCCCACCGAATACGTGGCCGAACTCGAACGCCTCAACCTCGGTCCGAACCTCGCGGCCTTCATCGGGCACTCCGATCTGCGCGCCGCGACGATGGGCCTGGATCGGGCGACGCGCAAGGACGTGCGGCCGTCCGCCGCGGAACTCGCCCGCATGGAATCGATGCTGAACGACGCGCTCGATGAGGGGTTCGTCGGGATGTCTTCGCAGCAGCTGCTGTTCGACAAGCTCGACGGCGAGGTCTGCAGATCGCGCACGCTGCCGTCGACGTACGCGTCCCCGCGCGAACTGCGCCGCCTGAACGCGATCCTGCGGCGGCGCGACAAGATCCTGCAGTCCGGCCCCGACATCAATAACCCGCTGTCGGTGGTCTCGCAGCTGCTGACGTCGCTCGGGATCCGCCGGCCCCGCCTGAAGACCAGCCTGTTGTCGGCGGCCGACATCAAGGCCATCCCGTTCGTCATTCACGTCATGGACCGCCTCGCCCGCGTCGTCAACGCCCTCGGCGGCGACTTCCGCTGGCAGCATCTGCCGGTGCCGTTCGAGGTCTACGCCGACGGGATTTCGTTGGTGGTGTTCGAGGAGTTCGGCTCCGGCGCCGCGGCGCTGCACCTGCAGACCGAGATCGAACGCAATCAGCTCATGCGTGACGAGGAGTATCGGCGCAGGTTCCGCAAGGACTACGACAGCAAATACGGGCCCCGGGTCTGGCACCGCGACTTCTTCGATGCCGAAATCGTGGCCTGCCCAGACGAGTCAGTCATCGGCAAATCATTCGGGCAGGTCGGCGTGGAGCGTGGCGGCGTGCACCCGGTCGACGCCTTTCTCGACTTGGTCGTCGAACACGGCGAAAAGCTGCGCTGGCGCACCACGATCTCCAACCACCGACCCGAAGTCCTCAAGAAGATGGCCCAGAGCCCGACCATCCAGATGGGGTTCTCCGACGCGGGCGCGCATCTGCGCAACATGGCGTTCTACAACTCCGGACTGCGGCTGCTGCGGCACGCGCGCGACGCCGAAAAGTCCGGCAGGCCGTTCATCTCGATGGAGCGCGCCGTGCACCGGCTGACCGGCGAGCTCGGGGAGTGGTACGGCATCGACGCCGGGACGCTGCGCGAGGGCGACCGCGCCGACATCGTCGTCATCGACCCCGACAAGCTCGACGAGTCCCTCGACCGCTACGCCGAGCATCCGGTCGAGTCCTACGGCGGGCTGTCGCGGATGGTCAACCGCAACGACGAGACGGTCACGGCCGTGCTGGTGTCCGGGAAACTCGCGTTCGCCGCCGGCAAGGCCACGCCGGCGCTGGGCAAGGAACGATTCGGTCGGTTCCTGCGGGCGGGCAGCCCCTCCCGAAACCTCGCCGCCACCGGGTAGGTAGGCGGCGCGCCGAGCGAATACGCCTGGGCCGCAGGGGTCTTCACGCCACCGAGGCGCCCAGGATGAGGTTGACGGCCTCGTCGAGTTGGCCGGCGATCTCGGCGAAACTGATGAACCGGGCCGTCATCAGCGCACCGGAGAAGGTCATCTGCAGCGTGGACTTCACCGCACGCGGCCAACCCGGCCCCAACGCGGCGCCGATGCGCCTGGACACCTCCTCGCCGATCTGTTCGCGCAGCGGCGTGACCGCCGGATCGTCGGCCATCAGGGCCGCGCCGCACGCGGCGGTCAGCTCCGGCTCGTCGGCGACCACCACCGCCATGTCCCGCAGGGTTGCGCTGACCCGGGTCTTGGTCGTCTCGTTGACGTCGGTGTGCAGCGGCAGGTCGCGCAGGAAGCGCAGGTACACTGCCGCGACCAGCGCGCTTTTCGACGGGAAGTAGGTGTAGGCGCTGGCCGGGGACACCCCGGCACGAGTCGCCACGGCCCGCATCGTCAGGTTCGCGTACGACGTTTCCCGCAGCTCCTCCAGCCCGGCATCGAGGACTTTGCGAATCGTCTGGCCCGGCCGGCGATCCGACCTGCGGGCCGCCCCGGCGGCGGTTTTAGCGGCAACGGCCTGGAACGACGCCTCGTTGGACACCCGTCCAGTCTAGGAAGGCGCCGCGCCACCAACAACTTCCGTTCATCGCGGTCGTCTCCACCGCGCGATGCCGCTAGCAGACAACTGTCCAGAAGACGCCGGGTCCTAGAGTGTCGCGTATGGGCGAATCGGACCGGCAACGCTGGGACGAACGGTACGCCGCGAAGGCGCCGCCGTCGCTGGATTCGGTTGGGCCGCCCGGTGTTTTCGCGGGCCACGCGCGGGAGTTTCCCACCGCCGGCACGGCGCTCGACCTGGCCTGCGGGCAGGGAACCGGCTCGGTCTGGCTGGCGTTGCGTGGCCTGCACGTGCTGGGGCTGGACATCTCCGCGGTGGCGGTCGCCCACGCGCGGGAGTTGGCCCGGCGTGCCGCGGTGGCCGACCGCTGTCGCTTCGACGTCGTCGATCTCGACAACGGTCTGCCGGCGGGCGCGCCCGCCGATGTCATCCTCTGCTGCAAGTTCCGCGACCGCCGTCTCGACCGTGCGATCATCGAACGCCTGGCGCCCGGCGGGCTGCTGGCGATCGCCGCGCTCAGCGAGGTGGGGGCGTCCGCGGGGCCGTTTCGCGCGGCGCCCGGCGAGCTCACCGCCGCGTTCGCCGAACTGACCCCGATCGCCGCCGGCGAGGGAGCGGGCCAGGCCTGGCTGCTGGCGCGCCGCTGACCCGTTCCGGACCTCGACTATCTGGTGCTTCCTTGTGGGCGGCTCGAACGGCGACGATCCAGCCGACGCGTCGCGGTGGCGCCGTGGTGCGATGTCGCCGCTTCGGCGGGGGAACTGGTCTTGGGTGACCGGGTGTTGGTCCGCCGACGCCGGTTACCGCCGGCGTTCTGCCGATGCTGGCGCGCGGGAACATTGGCGGGCACCGGGGCCTGATAGGGCGCAACCTCACCCACGAGCGCCTGCACCGCCTCCGACATCGCGGTCACCTGCTGGGGGGCGACTTTGATGCCGGCCTTGCGCAGCAACTCCCGGGTATCTTGGCGCTGCTCGGGCAGCACCACCGTGACGACGTCACCGGCGCTCCCGGCCCGCGCGGTGCGCCCGGACCGGTGCAGGTAGGACTTGTGCTCGCTGGGCGGATCGATGTGCACGACAAGCTCGACCTCGTCGACGTGTACGCCACGCGCGGCGATATCGGTCGCCACCAGCACCCGGGCGCTGCCCGCGGCGAACCTCGCCAGGTTGCGCTCCCGAGCCGGCTGAGACAGGTTGCCGTGCAAGTCGACTGAGGGAATGCCAGATTCGGTGAGCTGCTTGGCGAGCTTTCGCGCTTGGTGCTTGGTGCGCATGAACAGGATCCGGCGTCCGGCGCCGGAGGCGAGCCGGTGTACCAGTTCCTTTTTGGCCTGCGCACTGTCGACGTGGAACACGTGATGTGTCATCTCGGACACCGGGGAGTTGGCCTCGTCGACGGAGTGCGAGACCGCGTCGCGGAGGAACCGCGTGACGAGCTTGTCGACGCCGTTGTCCAGCGTCGCCGAAAACAACAGGCGCTGGCCACCATTCGGCGTCGCGGCCAGGATCCGCGTGACGCCGGGCAGAAAACCGAGATCGGCCATGTGATCCGCCTCGTCGATCACGGTGATCTCGATCGCGTCGAGGCTGATCAGACGCTGCTTCATCAGGTCCTCGAGGCGGCCGGGGCAGGCGACGACGATGTCGACGCCGGATTTGAGCGCGGCCACCTGACGGGTCTGCGAGACGCCGCCGAAGATCGTGGTGACCCTCAGGCCACACGCAGCCGCCAACGGCTCGAGCGTCGCGGTGATCTGCGTCGCGAGCTCGCGGGTGGGTGCGAGCACCAACCCCGAGGGCCGTGCGGGGCGCCGGTTTCCGCGGGAGAGGCGGCTGACGAGGGGAATCGAGAATGCGAGGGTCTTTCCGCTGCCGGTTTTCCCGCGGCCGAGGACATCTCGGCCGGCGAGTGTGTCGGGCAGGGTTTCCACCTGAATCGGGAATGGGTGTGTTATGCCGCGCGCTGCGAGCGCACTGACGATGTGTTTGCCCACGCCGAGATCGGCGAAAGTCTTGTCGGTAGTCACTTTTCGGTGCCTTTCAGGCATCGGTGGTGCCGCGCCGGAGACAAGGAGGTCACGCGGGCATCGGCACGAAGGTGGCGAGATTGCCGGGTGGCAAAATCGATCGCCGCGAGACCAGCTAGTGCGCGATGCACGGTCATCGAGGTGTCAAGCGCGATCTTCTTCGCTGGCACCAGTGGGATGAGGAAGCGTTCCACGACGGTGTTGGCATGCAGTGTTGTGAAGCCAACGTTGCCGCCAGCGTAGCGCATCGCCGACCGAAGCCTCTCATCAGCAGCGAAAAACACGCGCTGTTGTGCTGCAACTCACTATTTGCGATGACGTCGCTCAGGATTCCAGCCTGGCGCGCACGGCGGCCAGCCTCGCCTCGAGTTCGGATTCGTCGATGACGCCGCGCGCGACGAGCGAGTGGGCCAGGGCAACCAGCCGGTTCTCCGGGTAGGGCAGGTCGGCGTAGAGGGTCGCCGACAGCGCGTCCTCGTCGTCGCGCCGCTCGACAAGGCCGAGGAGCCGTGCGCCGCAATGACTTTGGTCGATCGCATCACAAATGCCGTCGAGACTCGTCTGCCAGGGCGGCACCGGGTTGTCGACCCCGTACTTCGCCGCCATGCGACTCCAGACCTGGTTGCGCGCAACGATTTTCGTCAGCGGTGCGACGGTAGAGTCCTCGATCGGACGTGGGGTGTGCGCGGTGCTCATCGGAAGCTCAGGGCGCTGCGGGATGGACGGCGGCGCGGGTCCGGGTGACGGCGTTGGTCGTCACGCCCGGCTTGGGCAGCGCGACACCGATCAGGCAGTCGCGCGTGACGATCTCGGCGAGTTGCTCCTCGGTCCACCCCTGCGTTCCGTCGGGGCGGACGGGCAGCACCATGAAACGGTGCTTCTGGTTGGAGTCCTCCACCCGGATCTCGACGTCCTCCGGCAGGATCAGGCCGAACTCCGCGAGCACCTGGCGTGGCCAGCGGACGATGCGGCGGCGATAGTTGGGCGTCCGATACCACTCGGGGGAGTTGCCCAGAATCGGCCGCGGATAGCACGAACACAGCGTGCAGACGATCACGTGGTGCAGCGTCGGGGTGTCCTCGAGGACGTGCAAAGCCGTGAAGTCGCTGGGCGTCCCGAAGCCGGTCGGTTCCAGCCAGTCGACCCCCACCTCCTTGCTCGCGGCGAGGGGGTCCGAACGGACCAGCTCCTTGTAGTCGGGGTCGAGCCAGGCCCGCGCCACCAGGTGCGCCGCGGGGGTGGGGCCGATCTGTTCGGCGAACTCGGTGAAGCGTCGATGCTCCTCCGCGGTGAAAAGGCCCTTCTCGATGCACAATTCGCGCAGCGCGATCTCGAGGACTTCGAAGTCGGTGATCTCGTCCACCATGGGCGCTGCGGTGCGCTCGTGATCGTGTTCGTCGGCGCTCATTCGTGGTCCTTTCTTCCGAAGCCGCAGCCGTGGCTAGGCCGATTCGAGCCACCGTTCCGGGATCTCGGTCTGCAGGGTGTCGTTGCCGGGCCCGGTGTAGCCGTGCCACAACTGGGAGAGGTTGAACCGGACGATGTAGAACCACTCGGGCCGTTGGTCCGGGCCGTCCCACGTCTCGTCCTCGGCGGCGGGGCTTTCGTAGGACACGACCGCGATCTCGCCCGTCGCGCCGCGCACATACTCCTGGGTGCGGGTGTAGAGCAGCACGGGGAGATCGCGCACCACGACCCTGTCGCCGACGCTGAACTTCGGTGCGCCGGCCTGCCCGGCATACACCTGCGGGTCGCCCTTGCCCACGGCATGGACATGGTGGCGGTTGCGGTGGACGGGTGCGGGATCGCCCTCGAACTTCGGCGTCGCCGCCAAGGGCTTTCCGCGCAGGCCGTCGGCGTAGCGTGCCTTGACTTCGGCCATGCGTTCGGCCAATTCGCTCAACCCGATGTGGTGCTTTTCGGCGAGTACGCGTGCCACCGCCAGCAGCCAGCGCCCGTAATAGGGCAGGCCGAGATAGATGGTGCGGCCGAGATCGACGTTGCCCATCCGGCGCCGTTCCTCGGACAGCCAGATCCCACGCCAGCCGAGCACCTCGCACAGGACATACGTGTTGTGCTCCCAGATCTCGTACTGCTTGTTCTCGTACTCGATCGGGGCGTCCGGCTCGCCGCCGACGTCGTGCGGGGTCTTGACATAGGCGGTGAATCGCTTGTGGTCGATGAGATCCGGTGTGGGAGCGTCCGGAAGTTCGGGATAGGCGGATTTGAGCCGGGCCACCAGATCCAGCTGTTGCACCCGGTCGAGAGGAGTCGCCATACCAGCCCCATCCGTCGTCACTGCGCCCCAGTACAGCTCACTCCTCGCGTCACGATCGCGCAACCGTCAAATCGGCGGCGCGCGGGGCGCGGGAGGGTATGGTCCGACCATGGAGCGTCGCGAGCTCGAAGCGGTCATCTATGAACGCGAACCGCCGATTGCGCGGATCATCCTGAACCGGGCGGACAAGGCCAACACCAAAGACGCGATCCTGGTCACCGAGGTGGACGACTGCCTGCACGAGGCCGACCGCGACAAGGACATCAAGGTCGTCATCCTCAAAGCCAACGGCAAGGGATTCTGCGGTGGGCACGTGGCCCGTTGGGGCCCCGACGAAAACCCGTATCCGGATTTCGGCGAGACGTTCGAGGATCTCTACAAGGGCACCGCCGACCTGTTCCTGTGGCCGACGTTGTACCTATGGGAATTTCCCAAGCCGACCATCTCGCAGATCCATGGCTATTGCATGGGCGGGGGCATCTATCTCGGGTTGCTCACCGACTTCTGCGTGGCGTCCGAGGACGCGTATTTCCAGATGCCCCTTGCCCAAAGCCTCGGCGAGCCCGGCGGGCACACCATGATCGAGCCGTGGCTGCTGATGAACTGGCACCGCACCATGGACTGGCTGCTGCTGGCGCCGACCCTATCCGCGCAGCAGGCCCTGGACTGGGGTCTGCTCAATCGGGTGGTGCCACGCGATCAGCTCGAGGACACCGTCGAGGAGATGGCGCGCAGGATCGCCCAAATCCCGCTGACCACACTGATGGCGGTCAAGAACAACGTCAAGCGCGCCTGGGAATTGATGGGCATGCGGGTGCACCTGCAGGTCAGCCACATCCTGACGAACATGGTCGGCGCCGCCTCCGATGTGCAGGCGCGGCGGGCCGAGCTCATGCGGTCGGGCATGAAGCCGCGGGAATTCGTCGACCGCGGCGAAAACGAGTCCCCGCCAACGTGACGGCAGTGTCACGTTCGGCGTCGAGCGTGGCGACAGTGTCACGTTCGGCGGGAATGCCCGCCTGACGGGTCCTTTCGCCGTTACTTGCCGGCGGCGTGGCGGGCGGCGACGTACCCGAACACCATCGAGCTGGCGATGCTCGCCCCGGCACCCGGATAGGTCCGCCCCATCACCGTGGCCGTGGTGTTGCCGGTGGCATACAAGCCCTCGATCACCCGATCCCGTTGGTCGAGGACTTGTGCGTGTTCGTTGGTGATCACGCCCCCGCAGGTCCCGACGTCGGACGGGAGTACGCGGGTCGCGTAGTACGGCGCGGTGTCGAGCGGCCCGATCGCGGCGTTCGGCCGATACCCCGGATCGCCGAGGCAGTCGTTGTAGGCCGATTGGCCGCGGCCGAAGTCCGGGTCCAGCCCCTTGGTCGCGTACCGGTTGAACCGCTGGATCGTGCGGGCCAATTCGTCGGCGGGAAGGCCGATTTCGCCGGCCAGCTCCGCGATGGTCGGCGCGCGCTTCACGGCGCCGGACTCGATCAGTTCCGGCGGCAACGGCTGGTTGCGCTTGAGCGGGTTGGCGCTGGTGACGTATCTGCGGACGTATCCCTCGTCGAAGATCATCCAGCAGGGCACGGCCTTGTTGGCGTACATCGCTTTGCCGACCTCGACGTAGGAGTTCGACTCGTTGCAGAACCTGCGGCCGCTCGGGTCGACGTAGATGGCGCCGGGTCGCTGGCGGCCCGAGCCCAGCGAGGCGGCGACCGCGCCGCCGTTGGCGATGAAAACCGAAGGCAGCCACCAGGCCTCGTCGAGCAGATCGGTCTTGGCGCCCAAACGCATCGCCGCCTCGAGCGCCTCACCGGTGTCCCCGGCGTTGGCGATCGACCACTGCCCTTCGTTGGGCTGGTCGCCGCTGTAGCGGCGGCGCATCTCCTTGTTGTGGCCGAATCCGCCCGCGGCCAGCAGGACTCCCTTGCGCGCCTCGACGTGCAACGGCGTGCCGTCGCGCACGATGCGCGCGCCCACCACACGGCCGTCCTCGACGACGAGGTCGGCCATCGCGGCGTTGGTCCACAACGGGGGGTGCCCGTCGCTGAGATCCGTCAGCGCCTTGAGCATTTGACCGATCAGCGATGCGCCGTTGGTGAGGATCTGGCGCCGGCGGGCACGCGCGGCCGCGGTGCGCAGGAACACCCGGGCCGCCACGGCGAAGGCGCGCGGTGAGCGGTTGAAGTATTGAACCGACCGCAATTCGTTGGTCAGCACCACGTATCCGTAATTCTTGGCCAGCGGCGGCTGCACCTTGTCGCGCCAATCACCCAACTGTGCGGCGTCGAAAGGGATGCCCTCGACCGCGCGGCCGGACGCGTTGCCGCCCTTGTGGTTCGGGTAGTAGTCGCTCCAGCCCGCACATCGGATCAGTCGCACGCCCTTGCGGGTGAGGAAGTTGATCATCTCGTGGCCGGCCCGCAGGAACGTTTCGCGCCGCTCGGGCGAGGACGCCGCGCCGATGTCGCCGACCACGTCGGCCAAGTAGGCCAGCCCGTCCTCGTGCGAGTCGGCGATGCCGCCGGCCCGCATCAACGGGTTGTTGGGCAGCCAGACGATGCCGCCGGACAGCCCCGTCGAACCGCCGACCAGTGACTGCTTTTCGATGATGAGGGGTTCGAGCCCGCAGTCCAGGGCGGCCAGGCCGGCGACCATGCCGCCCCCGCCGCTGCCCGCGATGAGCAGGTCCACGGAGCGGTCCCACTGCGGGCTCATCGCGCCTCCACGGGGCTCGTCGTGAAGCCGAGATCGGCGATCGGCACGTCGATGGTGGTGTTGGTCTTCTGGATCGCGGGCACCAGCGCGTCGTACGGCAGCCCGGCCAGGAAGCCGTCGATGACACGCTCGAAGTTGGAGATCAATCCTTCGATCTGGTTGGACAGCCGCATGAAGTCAAAGCCCTTGGAATGCAACCCCTTTTGTTGCCTCGGCAGGTTGGAGAAGTCCTGGGCGGGGATCGGCGGCCAGCGCCGGTCGTCGGGCGCCATCGGTACCGGGGGCGTCGGTTTACCCGCCGATGCGTCGTTGGGAAACCGGGTGAGGGACCAGATCTCGAACAAGGTGTCCTCGGGTCCCAGCGGCCGGATCCGGTACGACGACGCGCTGCTGTAGGTCGGCAGGATGAAGTAGTGCGGGAAGGCGAACCCGATCGCGTCGGTGATGCCGCGGCGGACCAGCTCGTTGAGGTCGGGCATGCCGCTGCCGCGCGCCCGATGCCAGGCGACGACGGCGTCGTTGAGGGCGCTGCGCCACGCGGCCATTGCCGCCGCCGGGTCGGGCGGCAGCTCGATGTTCTGCAGGCCCTCGGCGATCCGGATGTCGTTTTCGTGCGTCATCCCGCCCATGCCGTCGCCGAGGGTGCGCATGAAATACAGGCTGCTCGCGACGACCGGGTGCACCGTCGCGGCGACTTCACCCGGCTGCGCGGACGGCAGCAACTGAGGGTGGGTTTGCGGGACGTGATAGCCCTCCATGAACGCCGCCGCGGCCAGCTTCCAGTTCACGGGCAGCCGGCACGATTGCCACCACTCGACGCGCAGCGAGTCGACCTGCCAGGCGTCGTAGACCGACGCGAACGGCTCCATCCAGTCCCGCAGCGCCGGCGCGTCGTCGTCGAGGTTGATCCACGCGCAACCGCCCCAGAGCTCGCATCGCACCGCAACGAGCCGAAGGTCGTCGGCGCTCAGGTTTTCCTCGGCGAACGCTTCGGGACGCAGCACGAACGTGTTGTGGCCGTCGAGGCCCCAGCACCAGCCGTGGAACGGGCACACGAAGGTGCGCCGATTCCCGTTGCCCTCCACCAGCTTCACGCCGCGATGCCGGCAGGCGTTGTGATACGCGCGCACGGTGTGGTTGTCCACCCGCGCCACGATGACGGACTGGTCGAGGATTTCGTATTCGACGAAGTCGCCGGGCTTGGGGATCTCCTCGAGCCGGCACGCCATTTGCCACATGCGGGGCCACAACATCTCGGCTTCCAGCGCGTAGAACTCGGGGTCGTAGTAGCGCTGTTTGGGGATCCGATCGGCGGTCCGAACCGCCCACGGTACGTTCCTAGCGTTCATAGCCATCCTCGTTCACACGATCCGCGATACCCGTCCCTGCCAGAACCGTTCGCGGATGCGCCTCTTGTAGAGCTTTCCGTTCGGGTCCCGCGGCAGCTCCGCGTCGAATTCCACGCTGCGCGGGCACTTGTAGCCGGCCAGGTGGGCCCGGCAGTAGTCGATGAGTTCGGCTTCGAGCTCCGGCCCCGCGACCACGCCGTCGGCGGGCTGCACGACGGCCTTGACCTCTTCGCCGAATTCCCCGTTGGGGACCCCGAACACGGCCGCGTCGACCAGCTTCGGATGCATGACGAGCAGGTTCTCCGCCTCTTGCGGGTAGATGTTGACCCCGCCGGAGACGATCGTGAACGTCGACCGGTCGGTGAGGTACAGGTAGCCGTCTCGGTCGACGTATCCCATGTCGCCGAGCGAGCGCCAGCCGCGGTCGTTGCACACCGACGCGGTCTTGGCGGGGTCCTTGAAGTACGCGAAGTCCGGTCCACCTTCGAAATACAGCTCGCCCGATTCGCCGACGGGGAGCTCCCGCCCGTCCTCGTCGAGCACGTGCACCGGGGCCATCGGGATGCCCACCGAGCCGGGGTGGGCGAGCCATTCCCGTGGCCCGATCGTCGTTCCGGCGAATCCTTCGGTGCCTCCGTAGTATTCGTGGATGATCGGTCCGAACCACTCCATCATGCGGCGTTTGACGTCGACGGGACAGGGCGCGGCGGCGTGGATGACGCACCGCAGGCTCGAAACGTCGTACCTGTCCCGGACTTTCGCGGGCAGCTTGAGCATGCGCACGAACATCGTCGGCACGAACTGGGCGTGGGTCACCCGGTGCTCCTCGATCAGCCGCAGCACGGTCTCGGCGTCGAACCTGCGCAGCAGGATCGATGCGGCGCCGACGCGGTTGGCCGCCATGGTGTAGTTCACTCCGGCCGCGTGATACAGCGGCGCGGGGGACAGGTACACACTCGAGGGGCTCATCCCGTATTTGTGGATCAGCGCCAGCTCCAGCACCGCCTGCGCCCAGGACCCGTTGCCGTCCTCGGGCAGCGGCCGCCGCACCGCCTTGGGGCGCCCCGTGGTGCCCGACGAATACAGCATCTCCGACCCGTCCGACACCGGCGGCGCTTCGCCGGCCGAGGCCAGCGCGTCCTCATACGACTGCCAGCCGGCCATCGACCCCCCGACGGCGATGTGGGTGATCGGCGCGGCGTTGGCGGAACGGAGGTGTGCGGCCAGTTCGGGCATCGAGGCGTCGACAAAGACCGCTTTCGCGTCGGAGTCGTCGATGACGTAGGCGACCTCGTCGGGGATGAAATGGGTGTTGACGGGGGTGTAGTAGAGGCTGGAAAGCTGAGCGCCCCAGGTGATTTCGAGGAATTCGGCTCTGTTCGGCAGAACCAGCGCGATGCCGTCGCCGCGACGCAGGCCGGCGTCGTGCAGCAGCGCGGCGACCCGCCGGCTGCGGGCATGCAGCTGGGCGTACGAGATCGCGTCACCGTCCGCGACGATGAGTGCCGGCGACTGCGCGGCACTGCGGGCGTGGTCGGCGATGTTCACCGGCGACCCTTAAGTGGTTGCGGCGCCGTCGGTCTGGGCGGCCGCGGCGGCCTGGCGGCGGGCGTGCTCGAAGGGCAACACCTTGTCCTTGAAGACGGTCTGAATCAGCTGCTGCACGTCCTTGCTGATCGAGGCGAGCGCGACGAGGTCGTTGGAGCTCTGCCAGTGGACTCGCATGCCCATCAGCTCCCAGGCCCGTTTGAGGTTGGCCTTGGTGAGCATCAGCGTCGTCAGCGGCGCCTGGGCGATGTGGCGGGCGATCGCGTCGACCCGGTCGTCGAGGTCCTCACGCTTGACCACTTCGTTGACGAGGCCGACTTCCAGCGCCTTCCTGGCGTCGATCACCTCGGCGGTGAACAGGTAGTAGGCGGCGCGCCGCCAGTTCATGAAAACCCATGGCTCGATGGAACATTCGCCCGACGGCATGCCGAACCCCTGCAGCGGCGGGTAGGAGAAGTAGGCGTCCTCGGAGGCGATGACGATGTCGGTGGTCAGGCCCATGTGCGTGCCGCCGCCCACGCAGTAGCCGTGCACCTGGGCGATGGTGGGTTTGGAGAATTCCCACAGGTTCAATGTCGGCTTGACGAACAAGTCGCTCTGGGCTTTCCACGGATGGCCGGTGACCATGGCGTTCTCAACGAACAACGGGTAGTCGACGGCGTTGTTGCCGATCGCGTGGCCCGAGCAGAAGCCCTTGCCATTGGCCTTGAGGATGAGCACCTTGATGTCGTAGTCGCGGTCGGCGTCGGCCAGCGCCGCGTCGACCTCCTCGGCCAGCTTCTGGTCCTGCGCGTTGGCCTTCTCCGGCCAGTTCAGGGTGACGCGGGCGATGGGGCCGTCCTTTTCGTAGATGATTCTCTCGCGGGTCTCGTTGAGATCCATGGGATACCTTTCTTCGTTATGACGAGATGACGCCGATTTCGGCGCCGATGTCGTAGGTGGTCCCGACCTGGCCCGTCCACCGCACGGTCCCCGTCGCCCCCGCTTCGATCTCCTGCTCGACCTTCTCGGTGGCGATGACGTAGATCGGCGTGCCCGCCTCGACGTGTTCGCCGGCGCCGACGAGCAGCCCGGTCAGTTCGGCCTCCGAGACCGCCACCGAGACCCGGGGGATGCGAATGATGAAGTCAGCCATGCACCTTCGCCCTCTCGCAGGTGCGCAGGGCCGCTTCGACGATCCGCGCCGGCGACGGGTACACCTGGGCCTCGAGCGCCGCCGCGGCCGGGTTGGGGACGAATCGCGCGGCGACCCGCTCGACCGGCGCGGCGAGTTCCCCGAAGAGTTGTGCGTGCAGGATCGCGGCGATCTCCGCCCCGGGGCCCGCGAATTGCACGGCGTCATGGACGATCACGGCTCGGCGCGTGCGGCGCACGGACCCCACGATGGTGTCGACGTCGAGCGGCACCAGGGTGCGCAGGTCGATCACCTCGGCGCTGACACCCCGCTCGCCCAGCGTGTCCGCGGCGCTCAGCGCGTCGTGCACGCAGCGGCCGTAGGCGATCACGCTGACGTCGGTGCCCGGCCGCTTGATGTCGGCCTGCCCGAGCGGGATGGAGAACCCGGGCTCGGTGGGGACGGGGCCCTTCTTGCTCTGCAACCGGATCGTTTCGACGAACAGGCACGGATCCGGGTCGAAGATCGCCGCGGTCAGCAGCCCCTTGCCGTCGCGTGGGGTGGAGGGCACGATCACCTTCATCCCGGGGATGTGCATGAACCACGCCTCGAGGCTCTGCGAATGCGTTGCGCCCGTGGCCAATCCGGCATATACCTGGGTGCGGACGGTGATGGGCGCCGACGTGCGCCCGGCGGTCATGAACCTCAGCTTGGCGGCGTTGTTGATCAGCTGATCGGCGGCGATCCCGATGAAATCCATGATCATGATCTCGGCGACGGGCAGCAGCCCGTCGATCGCCGCGCCGATGGCCGCGCCCACGATCGCGGCCTCCGAGATCGGCGTGTCGAGGACGCGGTCGTGGCCGTACTTCGTCGACAAGCCCGCCGTCGGCCCGGAGGCGCCGGGATCGGCGATGTCCTCCCCGAGCAGGAACACCCGTTCGTCGGCCGCGAGCGCCTGGTCCAGCGCGAGGTTGAGCGCCTCGCGCATGGTCATCTCCTTGTCGTCCATGCGCTTACACCGGGAACGCGATCGGGGCGACGTATACGTCGCGGTCGAGTTCGTCGATCGACGGGGAGTCCGCGCCCAGCACGGTCCGCAGGGCCGCCTCCACCGCGGCCGCCGCGTCGCTGTCGATGCGGACGAGATCGTCGTGATCGCAGACGCCGGTCCCTTCCAGGTGGCTGCGGAACCGGGGCACCGGGTCGGCGGCCAGCGCCGCCTCGAGTTGTTCGGCGGGGATGTAGGGCGTCCGGTCGCCGAAGTAATGGCCGCGGAAGCGGAACGTGACGCACTCGATGAAGGTGGGGCCGCCTCCGTCGCGCGCCCGCCGCAGCGCGTCGTCGAGCGCCGCTTTCACCGCGAGCGGGTCGTTGCCGTCGACGCGCACGCCCGGCATGCCGTAGCCGGCGGCCCGGTCGGCGACGTGTTCGAGCTTCATGGTGTCCGATGTCGGTGTCATCTCGGCGTAGAGGTTGTTCTGGCAGACGAAAACGAGCGGCAGGTCCCACAGCGCGGCCATGTTGGCGGCCTCGTGAAACGAGCCGGTGTTCGTGGCGCCGTCGCCGAAGCTGACCACCGTGACGCGGTCGATGCCCTTGCGTTTGGCGGCCATCGCCAGCCCGACGGCCACGGGTGGCCCAGCGCCGACGATGCCCGTCGAAAGCATCACGCCCTTGGCGGGATTGGCGATGTGCATGGTGCCGCCCTTGCCCCGGCCGGCGCCCACCGTGCGGCCCATCATCTCGCCGTAGATCTCCTCGAGCGGGACGCCCTTGCCGATCAGGTCGTGCAGGCCGCGGTAGGTCGTCACCAGCTGGTCGTCGGGCCGCAGCGCCACGCCCATCGCTGCGGCGATCGCCTCCTGGCCCCGCGAGGGCCAGTACACGCACATGAACTCGCCGGTGCCGATGCCCTTGGACAATCGATCGTCGGCCGCCTTCATCAGCACCATCAATTCGTACAGGCGACGCTCGACGCCCTGCGAGACCGATTGCGGTGCATCGTGTTCGGTGGTCATCACGCTCCCGACCAGGGTTTGACCTTGAGGAAGCCCCCGGCGTCGACGCGCAACTGCTGTCCGGTGATGTAGCGCGCCGCGTCCGAGGCGAGGAACAGCACCGCCTCGCTGATGTCTTCGGGCTCGACGTAGGGGACCGGCATCGCCTGCACGAGCGGGAACACCGGCTCGGCATCCTCGCGAGTCGGCTCCGCCAGATCGGGCCGGAAGGCGCGATACATCGGTGGGCTGTGCAGCATGTCGGTGTTGACGTTCGTCGGATGCACAGCGTTCATCCGGATGGAAAACCGGGCCAGCGCCAACGCGAAGTCGTTGACGTAGTGTGCGGCAGCCAGTTTCGCGAAGGCGTACCCGGCCCCGCCGGGGCCACCGTCGATCCCGCTGGTATTCATCGATGACATGAACGCCGCGTTGGAGCCGATGACGATGATCGACGCGCCGGAGCGCAGGTGTTTGAGGCTCGCGTGCACCAGGTTCAGCACGCCGATGAGATCCACGTCCACCGCGTCGGCGAAGGCTTGCGGCGGCAGACCCGCGGTCAGGGGGCAGATGCCCGCGTTGGCGACCACGACGTCCAGATGCCCGAACTCGGCGACGCCGGCATCGATGGCGGCGGACAAGGCCACGCGGTCGCGAACGTCCGCGACCGCCGTGTACGCGCGTTGCCCTTCCTTTTCGACCAGCCGCGCCGTCTCGTCGAGGTCCTCCGGACGGGCCAGGGGGTATTCGTTGGTTTCGATGTCGGCACACAAATCCACCGCGATGATGTCCGCGCCCTCGGCGGCCAGCATCCGCGCGTGCGAGCGGCCCTGGCCGCGTGCGGCGCCGCTGATGACGGCCACCTTGCCCGCTACTCTGCCCATCGGCCGCCCTTCGTCCGTCCGGCTACGTCGCGATTCACATTGGGGCCCAACGGTATTCGGTGTGACGGCAGCGGGCCCGGGCGAGGATGAGGGGGCCGGTCACCCGTCTGGGCGGTGGCGGGGCGCGCGATCACCGCGGCGGTTGGCGAAACGAGACCTTCGGCCGGCTCCATCGCATCTCTTCCCGGAAAAACTGCGCTGACCTGCGGATGGGCTATCACTACGCCCAAGACTAGCTAGAATATCTAAAATAGCAAGGAATGGCGGCGAGCGAGGGGATTGGCGATGTCCGACGGGGTACTGCGCGGCGTGCGGGTGGTGGAATTGGCGTCGTGGACGTACGTGCCGTCGGCCGGTGCGGCCCTGTCGGACTGGGGCGCCGACGTCATCAAGGTGGAGGGTGTCACCTCGGGCGACCCGGGCCGCGCGCTGGTCGTCGGAGGTTTCACCCGGCAAGCCGCCCGCCCCGACGCCGACTTCATCCTCGAGTTGGGCAACCGCGGGAAGCGCAGCATCGGGATCGACATCAAATCGGCGACCGGCCGTGAGCTGTTCGGCCGGCTGCTGGCCAGCGCGGACGTCTTCTTGACCAATTGGCTTCCGGGCGCGCTCGAGCGGGCCCGCCTGACCGTCGACGACATCCGCTCGTTCAACCCGAAGATCATCATCGCGCGCGGCACCGGGCTGGGCGTGCGGGGACCGGACCGGGACAGGGGCGGATTCGACGCCGCGACGTACCTCGCGCGGGGCGGGGTCGCGTACACGCTCACACCGTTCGGCACCGAGACCCCGGCGGTTCAGGGGCCGGGTTTCGGTGACCTGCAGGGTGGGGCGACACTGGCCGGCGGTGTCTGCGCCGCCCTGTTCCACCGCGAACGCACCGGCGAGCCCACGATCGTCGACTCCTCGCTGCTGGCCCAGGCGATGTGGTCGATAGCGCCGTCCATTTCGGCCGCCGACTTCTTCGACATCGACGGGATTCCGGGCGCCCCGCCGGGGCTGGCCATCAACCCGCTCGTCAACCGCTACAAGACCAAGGACGGCAGGTGGATCCAACTGGTCTTCCTGCAGCCGGACAAGTTTTGGGTGGGCTTCTGCCGGCGTATGGGCCTGGCCGAGCTGGCCGACGACGAGCGATTTGTCCCGTCGAGCAACCTGATCGCCAACGCGGCCGCGGCGACCGAACTCTTCGCGGATGCGTTCGCCCGCCACGACCTCGCGCACTGGCAACGTGTGCTTGCGGACGAACCCGGCGTGTGGGGCGCCCTGGCGACGCCGCGGGAGACCCTCAACGACCCGCAGGTCGAGCCCAACGGATACGTGGTGACCAACGTGGACGACCACGGCGAGAAGTACCGGATCGTCGCCGCCCCGGTGCAATTCGACGAAACCCCGCCGGCGCCCGCGCGTGCACCCGAACACGGCCAGCACACCGAGGAGATCCTGCTGGAGCTCGACGTCGATTGGGACGACATCGCCAAGGCCAAGGAGCTCGGGGCGATTCTCTAAGGCCGCGCGCGGGGGAGCGACCTAATCGCGGGATTCGCAATCTGTTTCGATACCACGCGTCGCGGATTCCGTGGTTAGCAGCCGATTCCGAAAGGGTCACGGGCGGATATCAATGTCTCCCGCGGTCTGGCAGAACGCAGGCCATCGACAAATCATGGCACAGGGCGCTTTTGAGGTATGCGGCCGCGACGATGCGTAGCACACACGAATTCCTCGTCCGGTACGTGAGTGGCGGATTCATTGACGGCGCCGCAGGAGGTATCCACAGCATGACATCGAACTGGGTTCCCGCCCAGACTTCGTGCGGCCCGCACTCCGGTCGCATCCTCGACACCGCGCGGGGCATCCTCATCGGCCTGCGCCGGTGCCCCTCGGAGGCCGCCCTGGACGAATTGCACAGTGCGGCATTGCGGCACAAGGTTCCGGTGTTCGCGATGGCATGGGCGCTGGTGCACCTGGCCGGCGACGGTCAACAGACACCCAGTTTCGCCGACGCCCAGTCCGCGGCGCGGCACGAATGGGGTCGGTTGTTCGAGTCCGCCGCAGTGCCCTGTTGAGCGGGCACCAAGACGTTGGGACGGCCGAGCTTTCGAGGGGTAACCCGGCCGTCTCCAACTCTCTCGACAACTCTTTCGATAACTCTTTCGATGAAGCACCCGACCGTTCTGCGGGTCGCGCCTTCGGGCTCGAGCTCTATTGGCCGGCTCGCGGGCGCGGCAGCAGGCGCTGGCGGAAAAATCGGGCGGCCCGTCGACCGATGTTTGAAACCGACTACGGCATAAGCCTGTTCCGCTGACGGGCGCACACCGAATCCAAAAGATGTGGGCGTCGAGCGAAGTGCGAGAATGTCATCTGTGGCCGGTGTCCAACGCGATGTGAACCGGGTCCGCTGATGGGCTCGGGGCCCCGGCTGTACCGCCCGCGCTCTGAGCTGGCGGACCATATCGAATTCTTCGGGCATTGGCTCCATCGCGGGGCCACCTACCGAAGCCGGGCGCTGCCGCGCGGCGCGGTGACGATCGTCTTCGACGTCGGCCACCGCCAGCAACTGGACCTCTATGCCGCCGACGGCACCACCGAGATGAGCGTTCCGCCTGCCTTCATCACGGGATCACAGAACACGCCCTACGTCTCGGACATCGCTGCCGACGAGCCCGTCGTGGCCATCCATTTCCGGCCCGGGGGCGCATTTCCGTTTCTGGGCATACCGTTGGGCGACCTGGCGGATGGACCCGTGGGCGTCGGTGAGATCTGGGGACGGCAAGGACGCGACTTGCACGAGCGCCTGATCGAGGCACCGTCCGTCCCGGCCAGGTTTCGTCTGCTGGAGCAGTTCATGCTCGCGCAGGCGCGCTCGTCGGTGCATCGCCATCCCGGCGTCGCCGCCGCGATGGCTGCGGTCGAGGCCGATCCCTCGATTCGACTGGCTGACGTCCGCCGCATGACCGGACTGTCCACCAAGCGGCTCATCGCCCTGTTCCGCGCCGAAGCTGGCTTGCCCCCAAAGGAATTTGCCCGTGCCCGGCGCTTCCAAGCCGCGCTGAAGCGCCTTGGTGACGGCACGCCCGGCGCCCGCATCGCCGCCGACCTAGGGTATTTCGACCAGTCCCATTTCGTGCGGGAATTCCGGGCTTTCAGCGGGACGACGCCGACCTGCTACCGGCGGCAGCGCATCCTGTTGCCCAGCCACGTCCCGCTCGGGCGGCACAAATATCCAAGACCATTCGTTCGTGTGTGCTCATGATTGCGACATGGAAGACACCAGATTAGCCGTCGCCCACACGGGCCTGTTGGTTGCCGCGATGCGCGCCGAGGAATCCGCGCGCCGGGACCGACTGTTCACCGATCCGTTCGCCGAACGGCTCGCCGGCGACGAGGGGCGCGAATTGCTTGCCCAAGCCGTGGCGAAGACGGGCGCGACGTCACCGCAGATCGCCATCCGGACGCGCTTCTGGGATGAGCGCCTGCTGCGGGCTCAATCGGACGGCATTTCGCAGGTGGTGATCCTCGCCGCAGGCATGGACGCCCGCGCATACCGTCTGCCGTGGCAGCCGGACACCACCGTTTACGAAGTCGACCAGCCCCGGGTGACCGCCATCAAGGACGAACGGCTCGCCGGCGAGCAACCCCGGTGCCAGCGGGTTGCGGTGGGCATCGATCTGGCCGACGATTGGCCGAAGGCGCTGCGTTCCCAGGGGTTTTCGTCGTCCGCACCGGCGGTGTGGCTAGTCGAGGGTCTGCTGCAGTACCTCGATGCATCGGATGTCGACGCCTTGTTCGCCAGAATCGACGCGTTGTCCGCGCCGGGTTCGCGGGTGCTCTATGACCTGGTCGGGGCGACGTTGCTGGAAGCCGAATTCCTGCAGCCCACCCTGGAATTCATGCGGCGCCTCGGTGCGCCATGGACGTTCGGTACTGACGCACCGGCGTCCCTCGTCGAGCGGCACGGCTGGACGGCCCACGTCACCGATGTCGCCGAGCCTGGAACGAAGTGGAATCGCTGGGACCACCCGGTGGTCCCGCTCGACGTGCCCGGAATACCGCGCGGCTACTTCGTCGAGGCGGTCAAGGCCTAGCTTCGGTCCGCAATAGCGCCAGGCTATTTCGGCGGCGGCAGTTGGCGCGGCCCTTCCGACGCACCCAAATCCCGCGGCGCTCCGCGCGTCGCCAACTCCGGTGCGTGTCCGGCGGCCGGCAGGCGACCCTCGCCGGGTGTGTAGCGCGATGAGGTGACGAATTCCGTCCGGGCAGACGGCGTTTCGGCACCACCTTCGCCCGCGGGCAGTTCGGCGCTCGACGCCTCGGAGTTGACGGTCACCGTGCGGGTTCGCTTCAGCGCGAACGTGATCTCTTCGGTCTCTTCGAGTACCCCTTCAAACACGTGGCGCGCGGTGCGTAGCGGCTGGGTCGTGGTGTCGATCACCCGCGCCACGAACGGCGGTACCAGCGGCCTGATCCAGCGGGCGGCGGCCCGGGTCGCCTCCGGGAGCGACGGGATCAACGGCGCGTTTCGCTCGTCGGGCCGCGCGATCTCGTCGCCCGCCTCCGGCGCGGGCCGCTGGGCGATCGCCCGGCTGGCCGCCTCCGCTTCGGCGGCGATCGGCAGATACCCGCCGTCCTCGACCGGTTCGACGGCCCGCCGCGACGGCGCGTGCACCGGGTGCTCGAGGGCCTGCAGGACACGGCGACGCTGATGCTCGCGGTCGATCTCGGTCTGCGCCTCGATGGCGAGCCGGGCCTGGGTCAATTGGTGCTCGGCCCACATGATCTCGGCGTCGCGGCGGACCTCGGCCCGCTTGATTGCGATGGCGGTGTCCGCGTCGAGTTCGGCGCGGTCGCGCTCCGCGCGCGCGGCGGCGTGGCGATCGTAAGTTGTCTGCCCGCGCCACAACCCCAGGATCAGTGGCGCCAGGTACAGCAGCACGCACGCCCCGATGGTCAGCACACGCAGGGCTTGGGCCCCCGCGGTGTTCCACGCGAGGTCATTCATCGCGACCCACCGTGCGCCCAGGCCCCGGCCGGCGTCGGCGATGACGCCGCGCCGCGCATCCTGCAGGTCTTGCTCCTGTCGCGAGATCGTGGCATCCAACGCCGGCGCGCGGCTGTCCCGCGCGGACAGTGCGGCGTCGAGTTCATGCTGGGCGTCGTTGAGAAGCTCGTTGCCAGTGCGGGTTTCGGGTCCGGGTCCCGGAACGCCGGTGATCCGGGTCTGCGGGCAACCGGGGGTGGGGTGATATTCACAGCGGGCGACGACCAGGGCCCTGTCCTGCCGATCGCGGGCCTGCGTGACGGCGCGCTCGAGCGCGGCGCGCGCCTCCTCGGTGCGCTGTAGCGATGCCGATGCCTGCGCGACCGCGGGCGCCGATTCCGCGGCGCGCGCAGCGCGTTCGTCGACACGCTGGTCGATCGAACCGGACAGGATCACCAACGTGGCTAGTTCGCCGACGATGACGCCGACCGCGGCCGCCATCGCGGCGCGTCCCACGAGGCCCGGGCGGCTCCGGTGGGAGCCCGGCACGGTGGCGCGGGTTACCGCGCCGGCCAGCAGGCCGAAGACGACGGTCAGCGGCACGACGGCAACGCTCGTCGCGCGGGCCGACCCGCCCACTGCCAGCGCCGCGACCAGCCAGGCCAGCGCGGCTCCCAGCATCACGACGGCGCCGGCCACCGCGTGGGCGGACCGCTCGTGGCGTTCGCCGGCCTCGCGGCCGTCTCCGCCGCCGAGCCAGATGAGCGCTTCCGCGACCCTGGCCAGGCCCGGGCGGCGGTCGATTACTTCCTGGGGCATGAGACTGAAAACACCTCCGCGATCAAGCCTCCCAGGCCCGGGGCCGACGCATCGAATCGAAGCTGCCACGTGTGGCGGGCCTCACAGGCCGGCGGGATGGACGCAGATCACCAGCCGGGCGTCGGCCGGGCGGGCCCGGTGCGACGGGACGGGAACGCGCGCGTAATTCCTGCGACGCGAGCGGATCAGCGGTCGTTCGGGCAGGTGACGTGAGACGGTATAAGCCTATGTCGAATCACGATTTTGTCACCTACGAGGAATTCGGTCGCAGGTTCTTCGAGGTCGCCGTCACCCCCGAGCGTGTCGCCGCCGCGTTCGCCGACATCGCCGGCAGCGAGTTCGCCATGGAGCCGATCGCGCAGGGACCGGGCAAGATCGCCAAAGTCAGTGCGAATGTCTCCATCCAGGAGCCCCGCGTCACCCGCCGACTGGGCGACAGCATCACCTTCGTCATCCACATACCGCTGTCGATCGACCTGCTCGTGGACCTGTGGCTCGACAAGCAGCGCTTCGTGGTCTCGGGTGACATCGCCCTGCGAGCGACCGCGCGCGCGGCCGAACCGCTGCTGCTGATCGTCGACGTCGCCAAGCCGAGGCCTTCCGACATCACCGTCAATGTCTCGTCGAATTCCATCCGCGGCGAGGTGCTCCGGATCCTGGCGGGGGTGGACGGCGAGATCCGGCGATTCATCGCGCAGTACGTCGCGGCCGAGATCGACGCGCCGGCGTCGCAGGCGGCACAGATCATCGACGTCGCTCAGCAACTCGAACAGGCGTGGCCCTGAGGTTGCCCCACGAATAGCGCCGGCGGTGTTGGGGTACCCAGCCACGGTTGTGCGTTTGACCACGTGGGTGGCGGCGCTTGGGATCGGGGAGGAGCGGAGGAACGCCTTGGCTCGAGTAGATGTTTCGGTGTCCTCGAAGGTGGAGCCGGAAGCGGCCTGGAAGCTGGCGTCGGACCTGGACCGGTTCGACGAGTGGATGACGATCTTCGCCGGGTGGCGAAGCCCCGTTCCCGACACGATCGAGGAAGGCACCTGTGTCTCGTCGTGCGTGAAGGTCAAGGGTTTCCGCAACGTCATCCATTGGACCGTCACCCGGTACGACGAGCCGAAATCGATTGAGCTGCAAGGCCGTGGCCGTGGTGGAATCCGGCTCAATGTGGAGATGACCGTGTCGGCGAACGACCCGGGATCGACCTTTCACCTCACCGCCGACCTCAAAGGCGGCCTGCTCAGCGGGCCGATCGGGGGACTGGTCGCCAGGGTGCTGCGATCGGACGTGCAAAAGTCCGTGAACAACCTCGCGTCGTTGCGGTAGGGACCTATCGGCCCGGGTGGCCGATCACCCATTCGCGCTGCGCCTGGCGAATCCGCCTGCGGTCCATCGCAAGCCACGCCAGGCCCGCCCCGAACGCGAGCATCGCGACGATCGCCGCGACGACGCCCGCGTGAGCCTGTCCCAGGGCAAAGTTCGCCACGCACACCACGAACGCCAGCGCAGCCGCACAGACCACGACCAATCCGGGCGTCTGCGCCGCATCATGCATCGAGTCGTCGCCGCGGCGGGCAACGGTCCGATCATCATCGACAGGGCTGTGCCTCATGGGCGTCTCCTCTGCTGTCGCTTCCGTCCGGCCGATGCAGTGGAGCTACCCAAAACACCGGCTGGACAAACGACTTGGCGGAGTCGACGGCCGCTACAGGGTCTGGTGCCGCCCGAAGTACTTGTGGTCCTCGCTGTAGCCGCCATAGCCGCTTCCGATGTCGCGGTAGTCGGCGACGAATTCGATTCCCTTGATCCACTTCACCAATTTGAATCCGTGCTGCAGCTCGTTGCGCAGCCGCAGCGGCCTGCCGTGCATGTACGGCAGCTGCTGGTCGTTCATGTTGTAGGCCAGCATCGTCATGTGGTGGTCCATCTGACCGATGTGATGGGCGTTGTAGTAGATGCCCCCCGTGGCGCCCAGACCCATCGAATAGAACACCGCCCACTTCGCCTCGGGCAGCGGCTTGACGATGTCCATGATCGTCTTCATTTGCACGCCACCCCATTTGGCGACGCCCGACCACGCCTGGATGCAGAAGTGCTGGCTGATCTGCTCGTGGTAGGGCAGCGCCATCAAGTCCTCGAGCGAGAACTCCATCGGGTGCTCGACCAGGCCGTAGACCTTGAGCCGCCAGTTCTTGAAGTCGTCGCGCTCGAGCTCTTTGTATTCGACGGTCTCGGGGAGGCGGCCGTTGCGCCAGTGGTGCGGCGAGATGTCGTTTTCGGTGAAGGCGCCCGGCTTGGGGTCCAGCCGTTCGAGCGCTCGCTGGAACGGCCCGACCAGGGCGTACCCGACCCGCTGAACGACCCGCGGGTGCTTGATGGTGAACGGGGTGGCCCACACCCACGCGACGGCCGTCAGCACCATGGCCGCGGCGAAGATCCAGAAACCCATCCAGCTGTTGTCGTCGCGGGAGGCGAACATGTGGTTGAGGTTCCGCAGTGCCTCGGTGGTCAACACCATCGTCACGTGCACCAGGATGAAGAACAGGAAGTACACCAGCACCAGGAAATGCAGCGACCGCGCGTGCTGAATGCTCAGGCGCTTGCTCAGCCAGTGCACGCGCTGCGACAGCGCCGGCGACATCCCCAGGCCGGTGATCAACGCGGCTGGCGCGGCGATGAAGACGGTGGTGAAGTACGACAGCAGCTGCAGGCCGTTGTAGGCGACCCAGCCGTTGTCGGTCGGCCAGTCCAGCGACATGTACTGAATCGCGACCGACGCGGCGTTGGGAAAGACGTCCCAGCTGGTCGGCACGATGTGGCGCCACTGCCCGGTGGTGAACAGCAACACGTAGAAGACCGCCCCGTTGAGGAGCCACAACACGTCGACGCCGAGATGCCACCATCGCGCCAGCCCGATGGAGTGCCGGAATCCGGGCAGGCCGAATTGCGGCGGCAGGGCGACGGTGTCGGCGTTGGCGGTCCACAGCTCGTCGTCCGGCACCGGCGGGCCGACCCGCAGCCACTCGTCCTTGCCCGGGGTGGCGTTGCGGCTGAAATAGAGCCGGGGATGGTCACAGAGAATCTGAATCCCCGTCCTGATGATGAACATCATCATGAACAGGTTGAAAAAGTGCGTCCAACCGATCCACGCGGGCAGCCCGTCGGGAGCACCGCTGTGCGGATCGGTCCCGGGGTAGCGCGCGATGAACGACTGAATGGCCGGCATGTTGTGCAGGCCCTTGCCGATCGCCACCGACGCGATCAGCAGTCCAAAGCCGATCGGGATCAACCACAGAAGGTTGAACCACCGGTCACGGCCGACGCGCAACTTCGGGGCGGTCGCCCGCCTGGTCAGATCGAACCCGCCGCCGTACTCCTCGACATCGATGGTGTCGTGGGCGGTATGGATCTCGTGCCGATAACCAGGATCGGATGTCAGCGGCGTGCCTACCGCCAACGTCGAGACTGAGCCGTTCCCCACCGGGTCAATACGTTTGCTTTCGGCATGCGTCACGGGGTTGAAAATACACCAAAACACCTGGATAAATCCAAGTTTGATTGGAAAAAATCCTTCCGTGGCGCGTCGTGTCCCGTCGTGTGATCGTCGGCAACAGTTGCCAGGGGGCGGAATCCGCTCCGGCTCGGACGCCGGTTGCCGCAACTGCCTACGGAATGCTCAATTCTTTCCGCAAACACGGCTCCTTGGCGATTGCTGTGAATTCTCTCCCAACCTCCTAGCAGACGAGGCTAGGCGGTGTCGCGCGGTAACAGCCGGCGCACCGGGCGCGTCTCGAGGGCGTTGATCGTCAGCGCGCGGCGGGCGATCCGCCAGCCGGCGGCCGTCAGCTCGTATGCGTCGTCGTAGCGCAGGTGCCACACCACATCCACCACCTCGTCGCCCCGCGGGTTCCAGTGGTGAGCGACGCACGCGACGCGCCCGCGCGCGGCCCCCCGCCGCCCGGCCGCCTCGTACACCTCGCCGACGATAGCGTGCTCGGTGCGCGCGACCGCGGCCACGGCCCCGACGGCCCTCGCGATGGCGGCGCGGCCGCGATGCGCATGTGTCGGCAACAGATCGGCCGGTGGCGAGGGCACGACCAACTCGGCCTCGGTGGTGAAAAGCTCTGCGACGGCGCCGAATTCACGGTCATCGACGTGGGCGGCGTACCGGTGAACCACATCGCTGAGCGCCATTCGCTCGTCAGCGGAAAGCGTCATCGGTTCACGAAACCAGCGACAGCCGCTGCGCGCACGCCGACAGGGCGTCCTTGGCCGCCTCGAGGTCGGCGGTCGGCGGCATGGCCAGCACCAGCCGGTCGGCGCCCTGGTCGACCAGGCCCGCCGCGCGCTCGGCGTCGATCTTGGTGACACTGTGGCCCAGCGACACCTCCAGTGCCGCGGGGTCGCGGCCTGCCGCCGATGCCTCCTCGCGCATGAGCCCGATCAGCGACGCCAGCGCCGGACCGGTGACGCCAAGGGGCTGGAAGCCGTCGCCGAAGCGCCCCGCACGGCGTGCGGCCGCTCGGCTGTGGCCGCCGATGTGCACCGGAAACCGTTCCCCGGCAACGGGTTTGGGATAGCTCATCACATTGTCGAAGCTGAAGAATTCACCGTGGAAGGACGCCCCCTGGGGTCGGTCGGCCCACAGCGCGCGCAGCACCGCCAGCTGCTCGTCGGCCCGCCTGCCCCGATTGTCGAAGTCCGCGCCGCACGCCTGCAGCTCCTCTTTGAGCCAGCCCACACCCACACACAGCCGCAGCCTTCCACCGGAGAGGGCGTCGACGGTGGCGACCCGCTTGGCGAGCACCACCGGGTGGTGGTTGGGCAACACCAGCACCCCGGTGGCCAGCCCGAGGCTGGTGGTGTGGCCGGCCAGAAAGGCCAGCAGATCCAGCGGGTCCGGGATGGGGCAGTCGGGGGCCAGCCCGACCCGCCCGGAACGGTCGTAGGGATAGACGCTGTCGTAGCGCGTGAGCAGGACCGTGTGCTCGACGGCGACGATCGATTCGAATCCGCAGGCTTCGAGGTGGCGCGCGAAGGCCACCATCCACTCGGGGTCCGCGGTGACACCGTCGGCGACCGGGGCCACCACTGAGACCTTCATGGTTGGTGAAGCTAACAAGCCGACCGGTCGCGCGGTCAGCGGGCCGCGCTTTGAACGCTCTCCGAGCTTTCCGAGGCGGCCGGGGCGATCGCGGCGCGCACGGCCTCGGCCAGCGTGGCGGCCCGGGGGTCGGTGAACACGTCTTCGAGCAGCACGTCGCGCCCGTCCGGACCGGTCAGCGGGACCCGCCAGTTGGGGTATTCGTCCGTAGTGCCGGGCTGGTTCTGGGTGCGACGGTCACCGACGGCGTCGGTGAGCGCCAGCCCCAGCAGCCGCGACGGCGTCCGGCCCAGGTACTTGTACAGCGCCAGGACGACCTGCTGCGGGTCGTCTTCGCCTTCATCGAGCAGCCCCACCCGGCGCAACTCGGCCAGCCACGCCGCCAACTCGGCACGGTCGGACTCGAGCTCCTCGGCGACGGGCCGGGTCAGCAATCCCAGCGAGTCACGCAGCCGCACATGGTCGCCCGCCAGGTAGCCGGCCGTCGGCGGCAGGTCGTGGGTGGTGACCGAGGACAGGCAGTACTCCCGCCAGCGCTCCGCCGGCAGTGGTCCGCCGTTCCCGTCGCGGTCCAGCTCGAACCAGAGGATCGACGTGCCCAGCAGCCCCCGCAACAACAGGTAGTCACGCACCCACGGCTCGACCGTGCCGAGGTCCTCGCCCACCACCACCGCGCCGGCCCGGTGTGCCTCCAGGGCGACGATGCCGATCATGGCTTCGTGGTCGTAGCGGACGTAGGTGCCCTCGGTTGGTGGTGCACCCCGCGGGATCCACCAGAGCCGGAACAACCCGATGATGTGGTCGATGCGCACCCCGCCGGCGTGCCGCAGTACCGCGCGGATCAACGCGCGAAACGGCCGGTACTCGTGCTCGTCCAGTCGGTCCGGCCGCCACGGCGGCTGCGACCAGTCCTGGCCGAGCTGATTGAACTCGTCCGGTGGCGCCCCGGCGGTCACGCCCAGCGCCATCACATCCTGCAGCGCCCAGGTGTCGGCGCCGTTGGGGTGCACGCCGACGGCCAGGTCGCCCATGATGCCCAACGACATTCCGGCCCGGATCGCCTGGGACTGGGCCGCGGCGAGCTGCTCGTCGATTTGCCATTGCAACCAGCGGTGGAAATCGACGGTGTCGGAATGTTTTTCGACAAAGTCTGCGACCCCGGACGCGTCGGGATGTTGCAGCGCTTCGGGCCAACGATGCCAGTCATCGCCGTATTGTTCGGCCAGCGCGCACCAGGTCGCGAAGTCGTCGAGTGCGCGGCCCTCCCGGTCGCGGAACGCCGCGTAGGACAGTTCCCGGCCCGCCGACCGCGGTTCCTCGTGCAGCAGCTTGAGGGCGGCCCGTTTGGCCGCCCACGAGCTGTCGCGGTCGATGGTGTCGACGCGGCCGGCGCGCTCCTGGACGTCCGCGCGCAGCCGGCGGACCCGGCTGCGCTTGCCCAGGTCGGCGAATTCGGGGATCGCCTCGACGCGAAGATAAATCGGATTGACGAAGCGCCGCGACGTCGGCAGGTACGGCGACGGCTCCATCCGGCCCTTCGGACCCGGAGGCGCCGCCGCATGCAGCGGATTGACCAGGAGGTAATCGGCGCCGTGGCGCGACGCCGACCACACCGCGAGGTCGGTCAGATCGGTGAGATCCCCGACGCCCCAGGACCCCCGGGACCGCACGCTGTAGAGCTGAACCGCCAGGCCCCAGGCGCGACGGTTGCCGAGCCGCTCCGGCAGCCCGAGCCAATCCGGCGTCACGATCAGCGCGGTGCTGGTCTCGGAGTCCCCGGACCGCAGGTGCACCCGGTGATACCCCAGCGGCAGGTCGGTGGGCAGCAGGAAGCTGGCCTCGCCGACCCAGCGTCCGTCCAGGTCGAACGGCGGGGTGAAGTTGTCGACCTGCGCGACGTCGCCGCGCACCGTGCCGTCCTCGAGCGCCAACCACACCTCGGCGGGAGCACCGTGGGTGACGTGGGCCCAAAACCGGATCTGCTCACCGGTGCGGCCGACGATGGTCGCCGGCAGTCGCCGCGCCCAGTGCGACCTCAGCTTGGCGGTGAGCGCGAGGTTGCGTTCCTGTTCGTCGCCGGCCGCGACGCCGAGCGCGGCCAGCACGGCCTTGAGCGTCGCCTCAGACACCCGCACCCGCCTGCCGCTCCAGTCCTCGTACTCCGTCGCGATGCCGTACCTCCGGGCGAGTTCGATCAGCGACGGTGCGAGTTCGGTCATAGGGCCATCTTGCTGCCAGGATTCGCCGACCGGCGACCCGGACCCGACGCGAGTTGGCGTTTTCTTTGCTGGACGGCCGCCTTCCGTTCATCTGCCCCGCCCGTCGGTGACCCGCCCCGCGCGCTCGACAGGACGCCGGCGCGATGGGCCACTACGATGCCGTGAGGGGATTCGGTGGCTGATCTTGGGGGAACAGAAACTGCCAGCTCAACGACGCCGGTCGGGGCCGTCCGCGCGGGGCGCCGGCGCGGTGAACGGGCCGGATCCGGGCGCGATGAGCAGAGGCAGAAGTGAATGCGCTTCGGCGCCGCATGGCGAGGTCCGTGCAGGTGCCTTACCGTTGTCATGTAATTCGCGCTGGATCGGTTCACAGGGGCCGAATCCAGGCGTTCGAGCAACCCGGATGGTGAATTAGTGGCGGAAGAGAGTCGCGGGCAGCGCGGGTCGGGGTACGGCCTTGGGCTGTCGACGCGGACCCAGGTCACCGGCTATCAGTTCCTTGCCCGCCGGACCGCGATAGCGCTGACCCGGTGGCGCGTGCGCATGGAGGTCGAGCCCGGCCGACGGCAGAACCTCGCCGTGGTGGCATCGATTTCGGCCGCCCTGGTGATCTGCCTGGGCGCGCTGCTCTATTCGTTCATCAGCCCGGCCGGCCAGATCAACGAGTCGCCGATCATCGCCGACCGCGACTCGGGCGCCCTGTACGTCCGGGTGGGGGACCGGCTGTATCCCGCGCTGAACCTGGCGTCGGCGCGGCTGATCACCGGCCGCCCGGACAATCCGCACCTGGTTCGGTCGAGCCAGATCGCCAGCCTGCCGCGCGGCCCGATGGTGGGCATCCCGGGTGCGCCGTCGAGCTTCCACCCCACCAGCCCGGGCGCCTCGTCATGGTTGGTCTGCGACACCGTGGCGAACTCGACCGGCGCGGGCGCCCCGTCCGGCGTGACGGTCACGGTCATCGACGGCAATCCCGATCTGAGCCACCACCGGCGGGTGCTGACCGGGACGGACGCGGTGGTGCTGAACTACGGCGGCGACGCCTGGGTGATCCGCGACGGACGCCGCTCGCGCATCGACGCCGCGAACCGGTCGGTGCTGCTGCCGCTGGGCCTGACCCCCGAGCAGGTCAGCATGGCCAAGCCGATGAGCCGCGCCCTCTACGACGCGTTGCCGGTGGGTCCGGAACTGACGGTGCCCCAGATTCAGAACGCGGGCGCCGGCGCGTCGTTCCCGGGGGCGCCCGGACCGATCGGCACGGTGATCGTCACCCCGCAAATCAGTGGGCCGCAACAGTATTCGCTGGTGTTGGCCGACGGTGTGCAGACGCTGCCGCCGTTGGTGGCCCAGATCCTGCAGAACGCCGGACCGGGCAACACCAAACCCGTGACGGTGGAACCGTCCGCGTTGGCGAAGATGCCGGTGGTCAACAAGCTGGACCTGTCGTCCTACCCGGATGCGCCCCTGAACGTGATGGACATCCGCGAGAACCCGGCGACCTGCTGGTGGTGGCAGAAGACCTCCGGTGAAAACCGGGCCCGCGTGCAGGTCATCTCCGGCGCGACCATCCCGGTCGAGACGAAGGACGTCAACCGGGTGGTGTCGCTGGTCAAGGCGGACACCACCGGCCGCGAAGCCGACCAGGTGTTCTTCGGGCCCGACTACGCGAACTTCGTCGCCGTCACCGGAAACGATCCCGGTGCCAAGACCACCGAATCGCTGTGGTGGCTCACGGACGCGGGCGCCCGGTTCGGGGTCGACGACACCCGTGAAGTCCGAGAAGCGTTGGGCCTGAAGACGAAACCGGCCCTGGCGCCGTGGGTGGCGCTGCGGCTGCTGCCGCAGGGGCCGACGTTGTCGCGCTCGGATGCGCTGGTGCAGCACGACACGCTGCCGATGGATATGTCCCCAGGAGAGTTGACGGTACCGAAGTGAAACGTGGATTTGCCCGGCCGACACCGGAGAAGCCCCCGGTCATCAAGCCGGAGAACATCGTCCTTCCGACCCCGCTGAGCATTCCGCCGCCGGAGGGCAAGCCCTGGTGGCTGGTGGTGGTCGGTGTGCTGGTGGTCGGCCTGCTGATCGGCATGGTCGGCATGACGTTCGCCAGCGGCTCGCACGTGTTCGGTGGCGCGGGCGCCATCTTCCCGATCTTCATGATCGGCGGCGTCGCGATGATGATGTTCGGCGGCCGGTTCGGCGGCCAGCAGCAGATGAGCCGGCCGAAGCTGGACTCGATGCGCGCCCAGTTCATGTTGATGCTCGACATGCTGCGCGAGACCGCCCACGAGTCGGCCGACAGCATGGACGCCAACTACCGGTGGTTCCACCCCGCGCCCACCACGCTGGCCGCCGCGGTCGGATCCTCGCGCATGTGGGAACGCAAGCCCGACGGCAAGGACCTGAACTTCGGCGTGGTCCGTGTCGGCGTCGGCATGACACGTCCCGAGGTGACCTGGGGTGAGCCCCAGAACATGCCGACCGACATCGAGCTCGAGCCGGTGACCGGTAAGGCGCTTCAGGAGTTCGGGCGCTATCAGAGCGTCGTTTACAACCTGCCCAAGATGATCTCGGTGCTGGTCGAACCCTGGTACTCGCTGGCCGGGGACCGCGAGCAGGTCCTGGGTTTGATGCGGGCGATCGTCTGCCAGCTGGCGTTCTCCCACGGCCCCGACCATGTTCGGATGATCGTGGTCAGTTCGGATGTGGACGAATGGGACTGGGTGAAATGGCTGCCCCACTTCGGTGATCCGCGCCGCCAGGACGCGGCGGGCAACGCGCGCATGGTGTACAGCTCGGTGCGTGAGTTCGCCGCCGAGCAGGCCGAATTGTTCGCCGGCCGTGGGTCTTTCACTCCCCGCCACGCCAGCTCGGCCGCCCAGACGCCGACGCCGCACACGGTGATCATCGCCGACGCCGTTGACCCCCAATGGGAGTACGTGATCAGCGGCGAGGGCGTCGACGGGGTGACGTTCTTCGATCTCACCGGCTCGCCGATGTGGAGCGCGGTGCCGGAGCGGACCCTGCGGTTCGACAAGATGGGTGTGATCGAGGCGCTGCCCCGCGACCGCGACACCTGGATGGTGATCGACGAGAAGCCGTGGTTCTTCGCCCTCACCGACCACATCAGCGTCGCCGAGGCGGAGGAGTTCGCGCAGAAGCTGGCGCGCTGGCGGCTCGCCGAGGCGTACGAGGAGATCGGCCAGCGGGTGGCGCACATCGGCGCCCGAGACATCATGTCCTACTACGGAATTGACGATCCCGGCCACATCGATTTCGAGGCGTTGTGGGGCAGCCGCAACGACTCGATGGGCCGGTCGCGGTTGCGGGCCCCGTTCGGTGTGCGTTCCGACAACGGCGAGCTGTTGTTCCTGGACATGAAGTCGCTGGACGAAGGCGGCGACGGCCCCCACGGCGTCATGTCCGGGACGACGGGTTCGGGGAAGTCGACCCTGGTGCGGACGGTGATCGAATCGCTGATGCTCAGCCACCCGCCGGAGGAGCTGCAGTTCGTGCTGGCCGACCTCAAGGGTGGGTCGGCGGTCAAGCCGTTCGCCGGGGTGCCGCACGTGTCCCGGATCATCACCGACCTGGAAGAGGACCAGGCGTTGATGGAGCGCTTCCTCGACGCGCTGTGGGGGGAGATCGCGCGTCGTAAGGCGATCTGCGACAGCGCGGGTGTCGACGACGCCAAGGAATACAACTCGGTGCGCAGCCGGATGCGGGCGCGCGGCCAGGACATGGCGCCGCTGCCGATGCTCGTGGTCGTCATCGACGAGTTCTACGAATGGTTCCGCATCATGCCGACGGCGGTCGACGTCCTCGACTCGATCGGCCGTCAGGGCCGCGCCTACTGGATCCACCTGATGATGGCGTCGCAGACCATCGAGAGCCGCGCCGAAAAGCTCATGGAGAACATGGGTTACCGGCTGGTGCTCAAGGCGCGTACCGCCGGTGCGGCGCAGGCGGCCGGCGTGCCGAACGCGGTCAACCTGCCCGCCCAGGCGGGCCTGGGGTACTTCCGCCGCAGCTTGGAGGACATCGTCCGGTTCCAGGCCGAATTCCTTTGGCGGGACTACTTTCCGCGCGGCCTCACCGACGACGGGGACGAGGCGCCGGCGTTGGTGCACAGCATCGACTACGTCCGCCCGCAGCTGTTCACGAACTCGTTCACCCCGCTGGAGGTCAGCGTCGGGGGGCCCGAGGTCAATACCCCGGCGATCCCCACCGACGGCGACCTGCCGGAGGTAGAGGGACCGGACGACGACGTCGAAGGGATCCGGACGCCGAAGGTCGGCACGGTCATCATCGATCAGCTGCGCAAGATCGACTTCCAGCCCTACCGGCTGTGGCAGCCGCCGCTGAACCAGCCCGTCGCGATCGACGAGTTGGTGAACCGGTTCCTCGGCCGCCCGTGGCAGCAGGATTACGGCACCGCGCGGGATCTGGTCTTCCCGATCGGGATCATCGACCGCCCGTTCAAGCACGACCAGCCGCCGTGGACCGTCGACACGTCCGGCCCCGGTGCCAACGTCCTGATCCTGGGGGCCGGCGGCTCGGGCAAAACCACCGCGCTGCAGACCCTGATCTGCGCGGCGGCGCTGACCCACACACCCGAGCAGATCCAGTTCTACTGCTTGGCCTACAGCAGCACCGCCCTGACCACGGTCGCCGGGCTGCCCCACGTCGGCGAGGTGGCCGGTCCGACCGACCCGTACGGCGTGCGCCGCACGGTGGCCGAGCTGCTGGCCCTGGTGCGGGAGCGCAAGCGCACCTTCCTCGAGTACGGCATCGCCTCGATGGAGGTGTTCCGGCGGCGGAGGTTCGGCGGCGAGCCCGGGCCGGTCCCCAATGACGGGTTCGGCGACGTCTACCTGGTGGTGGACAACTACCGCGCGCTGGCCGAAGAGAACGAGGTGCTGATCGAGCAGGTGAACGTGATCATCAACCAGGGCCCCTCGTTCGGGGTGCACGTGGTGGTCACCGCCGATCGCGAATCCGAGCTGCGGCCGCCGGTGCGCAGCGGCTTCGGCTCCCGGGTCGAGTTGCGGCTGGCCGCCGTCGAAGACGCCAAGCTGGTGCGGTCCCGGTTCGCCAAGGATGTTCCGGTCAAGCCGGGTCGCGGCATGGTCGCGGTCAACTACGTCCGCCTCGACGCCGACCCGCAGTCCGGTCTGCACACGCTCGTGGCCCGGCCCGCGTTGGCGAGCACGCCGGACAACCGGTTCGAGTCCGACAGCATCGTCGAAGCCGTCAGCCGTGTCGCGAGCGGCCAGGCCCCGCCGGTGCGCCGGCTGCCGGCGACGTTCGGCATCGATCAGCTTCGCGAGATTGCCGCCCAGGACACCCGCCAGGGCGTCGGTGCGGGCGGAATCGCTTGGGCCATCTCCGAATTGGACCTGTCGCCGGTCTACCTCAACTTCGCCGAGAACGCGCACCTGATGGTCACCGGCCGCCGCGAATGTGGGCGCACCACGACGCTGGCCACCATCATGTCCGAGATCGGGCGGCTGTACGCGCCGGGAGCCACCAGCGCCCCGCAGCCGCCGGCGGGGCAACCCTCGGCGCAGGTGTGGCTGGTGGACCCGCGGCGTCAGCTGCTGACGACGCTGGGTTCGGACTACGTGGAGAAGTTCGCCTACAACCTCGACGGCGTGCAGGCGATGATGGGCGAACTGGCCGCGGTCCTGGCCGGCCGCGAGCCACCGCCGGGCCTGTCGGCCGAAGAGTTGCTGTCGCGGTCGTGGTGGAGCGGACCGGAGATCTTCTTGATCGTCGACGACATCCAGCAGCTACCAGCCGGTTTCGATTCGCCGCTGCACAAGGCCGCACCGTGGGTGACCCGGGCCGCCGACGTCGGCCTGCACGTGATCGTCACCCGGACGTTCGGTGGTTGGTCGTCGGCGGGCAGCGACCCGATGTTGCGGGCGCTGGCCCAGGCGAACGCGCCCCTGCTGGTGATGGACGCCGACCCCGACGAGGGATTCATCCGCGGCAAGATGAAGGGTGGTCCGCTGCCCCGCGGCCGCGGCCTGCTGATGGCCGAGGACACCGGCGTGTTCGTTCAGGTCGCCGCGACGGAGATACGCAAGTAGGGCCGGCCGCGCCGGGGCGGCCCGGGAAATACCCCGGGCTCAGCCCCAGCGCAGCGGCAGCTCCTTGAGCGCGAAACTCTTTGACGGGTAATTGATCACGGGGGAGTAGTCCGCGGGCAGCTCGAAATCCGGGATCTGGTTGAGCCACTCCGCGACGATCACCGTCAGCTCGATGCGCGCCAGGTGCGAGCCCAGGCACCGGTGCGGACCGCCGCCAAAACCCCAGTGCCGGTGGACTTTCCCGTCCATGTTGAGCTCGTTGGTGGACATCGGGTCGCTGTCGTCGCGGTTGACGGCCGCCATGCACAGCCGCACCGAGGTGCCCGGCGGCAACGTCATGCCGCCGACTTCGACGAACTCGGTGGTGATCCGGGGCGCCACCGGCGCCGACGGTTCCAGCCGGACGATCTCTTCGATGAAAACCCTGATCTGCTTGGGGTTGTCGCGAAGCTCCGCGCGCAGCTGCGGCCGCCGCGCCAGTTCGAAGAGCGAGAATCCGATCGCCGCGGTGACGGTGTCCAGGCCGGCGAGGATCAACAGGTGGCTCATGCCGAGCAGCTCGATGTCACTGAAGTCGCCGCCGCCGGTCATCACCTGCGACAACATGTCCGAGCCCGGGTTTTGCCGGCGCTGCGCGATGGCGTCGACCAGGTATTGCAGCAGCTGCTGGCCCTTCGCCATATCGGCCTGGGTGAGGAACGGCTTGTCGGCGATGACGGAATCTTTCCAATCGATCAGGCGATCGCGATCCTCGAGGGGCAGGCCGTAGAGGTCCAGGAACACCTGAAACGGGTACAGGCTCGCGAGATCCGCCATCACCTCGCACTTGCCGCGACCGGCCAGCGCGCCGATCATGTCGCGGGCGTGGCGCTCCAACGCGGGACGGGACTTGCTCAGCGCGTGCGGGCTGAAATACGGCTGCAGGATCTTGCGGTAGCGGGTGTGTTGCGGTGGGTCAAAAGCCAGCGGCAGCACCGGCAGCGGGTGGCCGGGGGGCTGCAGCACCGTCGAGGAGAAGACCTTGGGGTTGCGCAGCGCGGCCAGCACGTCTTCGCGGCGGGTGAGGTAGTAGTGGCCGTTCATGAACACCACCGGCCCCGCGTCGCGCAGCGTCTTCCACCCCAGCCCGCGGTCGGCGCTCATCGGCAACTTGTCGACATCCAGCCGGGGTAAGTGGAACGAGCCGTATTGGCCGTCGCTCATGCCGGCACCAACATCTGGGGGCGCATCAATATTGCATGGGGGGCAAAGGAACACGGATCCGAACAGCCGGGCCCATTCGAGCCATTCGGCGCCCGTCCTTGATGGCGAACATCCTCGATACTTTACCGACCGACTAATCTGGGTATCGGACCGTGAAGCGCCGTATCGGGCCGCCTAGGGAGGAAACTTCGTGAGGGTTCGCCTGGAGCAGTCGAAATGCGTGGGCCACGCCCAGTGTTACGCCGTCGACCCCGACCTTTTTCCCATTGACGAGTCCGGCTATTCGATTCTTCAGGAGCGCGACGTCCGGCCCGAAGACGAGCAGGTGACTCGCGATGGCGTCGCATCCTGCCCCGAGATGGCGCTGATCCTCGACGAGGACTGACGGCGCAACGACGCCGCCGGACGGCCGCGGTACCGCGCCGTGCAAGCAAACGGTGAATGAACAAACCGTTGCCCTATATGAACTGCTGCCGACCGGGAATGAACAGTGGTTGGCCATTGATAAACAGCGGCCTTTGCGTGTCGGCGTTTGCCCCATAACGAACTAATCTCAGTGCCGGGCGGCAGTTCGGAGGCATGGAGCTGTCGCCCGGTTGCTGAAAACGGGATTGGCCGAGGCAGAAGGTGCATGTCGTTTTTGACCAGAAGTCCGAGAAGCGTGGTGGCAGATCACCTTTCCGGACGCAGCCCCTTGGTCAGCATGCACCGGCCCGCCCGGCCGGCCGAGTCGCGGACCGAACGGCCGCTGACGGGCTCCCGCGGACGCAGCCATCGACCGGTGGGGTCGTTTACAGAGCCGTGATTACCGCCACCACTGATTCCCATGTGACAGCCGAAATCGCCTGCGGGCTCGGCCGACTGAGGAGGATAGGTGCTTGACTTCGGTGCGTTACCGCCCGAAATCAATTCAGGTCGCATGTATGCGGGTCCGGGCTCGGGGCCGATGATGGCCGCGGCCGCCGCGTGGGACGAGATCGCGGCGGAGGTGGGCGTGGCGGCCAACGGGTACAACTCGGTGGTCACGGAGCTCATCAGTGGGCCATGGGTGGGGCCGGCGTCGATCTCGATGATCTCGGCGATCACCCCGTTCATCAGCTGGCTCAGCGCGGTGGCCGCGCAGGCCGAAGAAGCCGCCAGTCAGGGCCGGGTGGCCGCGGCGGCGTTCGAGGCGGCGTTTGCGATGACGGTGCCGCCGCCGGTGATCGCGGCCAATCGGGTGTTGCTGGCGAATCTGATCGCGACGAACTTCTTCGGGCAGAACACCCCGGCGATCGCGGCCACCGAGGCGCAGTACATGGAGATGTGGGCCCAGGACGCCGTGGCGATGTACGGCTACGCCGCATCGTCGGCGATGGCCTCGGAGTTGGCCCCGTTCGCGCCGCCGCCGAAAACCTCGACTCCGGACGCATCAAGCAAGCAGGCCGCCGCGGTGGCGAAGGCCGTCGCCGAACCGGCGGGCAACACCGCACAAAACACGTCACAGGTGGCCTCGCCACAAGCGTTGTCGCTGAATGCGTCTCAAGCCACGCAGGCGCCGACGACCGCAACGAATGCGGCGTCTACCGGGACCACGACCTCACTCAAGAACATCTTTGGCGACCCGACCTTCAACGACACGATCTTCAAACGCACCACGGGTCTGGCGTACTTCTCTAACGGTATGGGGCAGTTCGCGTCGTCGATCGCCCAGCAGCTGACCTTTGGTCCCGGTGGTAGTACGGCGGGTGCCGGCGGTGCGTGGTTCCCCACGCCCCAGTTCGCAAACTTGGGATTGGGCAACCTAGGTGGCGGAGCGGGCCACCTGAGCGGGGTTACCGCGAGCGCCGGGCAGGCCGCCCGGATCGGGACGTTGTCGGTGCCCCAGCATTGGGCGACGCTCACCTCGGCGGTCAACCCGGCGACGGTGCCCGACCTGGAGGCCACCCCCGTGCAGGCCGCGGCGACGGGAACCACCGGACCGGCCAACGGGCTGTTGCGTGGCATGCCCGCCGGGGCACTGGGACGCCGGGGCGCCGCCGCCGGCTACGTCAATAAATACGGATTCCGCTACAGCGTGCTGACACGCCCACCCTCGGCCGGATGACACCCATGGATACCTCGACAGACGGAGGCGATGCCCCATGACCCACCTCATCCCGGAGGTGACTGCGGCGCAGGCCGCTGCGCACGCACGGATATATCAGGCCGTCAGCGTTGCGCCGGCGGCCATCCACGAAACGTTCGTCAACACCCTGAGCACCGGCTCCGGGTCGTACGCGGTGACTGAGGCGGCCAACGCGGCCGCAACGGGTTAAGGAGTCAATGATGTTGGATTACGGGGCTTTTCCGCCGGAGTTCAATTCGGCGCGGATTTATTCGGGTCCGGGGTCGGGTTCGTTGGTGTCTGCGGCGTCGGCGTGGAGTGCGTTGGCGGCGGAGTTGAATTCTGCCGCGCTCAGTTATGAGCAGGTGGTGACCTCGCTGAGCAGTGAGGAGTGGTTGGGTACGGCCTCGGCGATGATGGCCCAGGCGGTGGAGCCTTATATCGCGTGGATGACGTCGGCGGCTGCGCAGGCTGAGGAGGCGGCTACGCAGGCGCGGGCGGCGGCGGCGGCTTATGAGGCGGCGTTGTCGTCGTCGGTGCCGCCACCGCTGGTTGCGTCTAACCGCATGCAATCCAAGCTGTTACAGGCAACCAACGTGTTGGGACAAAACACCCCGCTGATCGCCCAACTGGAGGCCCAGTACGGCGAGTACTGGGCCCAGGATGCCGGAGCAATGTACAGCTATGCGGGCCAGTCATCCTCGGCGACCAAGCAGACGCCCTTTAAGGAGCCACCAAAGATCACCAACGAGTCCGGGACGGCCAACCAGACTGCTGCGGTCACCAACGCGACGAGCAACTCGACTGCGACCGACACGTCAAAAATCTTGCAGACGATGGCGGCACCCGGGTCGAGCGGGACCAACCAGCCCACAGCCGGGACGACCCCGACCGCGACCGCTCCCAGCTCGGGCGGAAGCGGGAGCGGGAGCGTGAGTGACCTCGTCAGCGCCTACAACCCCTTCGCCAGCCTCTTCTATAACACTGAGGGTTTGCCGTATTTCAGCATTGGTATGGGGAACAACTTTGTGCAGATTTCCAAGTCGTTGGGGTTGATTGGTAGTGCGGCCCCGGCGGCGGCCAAGGCCTTGCCCGCGTTGGGGGGTTTGGGCGGGATGCTCGGTGGTGGTGCGGCCGCGGCGCATCCGGTGGCGGCGTTGGGCAGTGCGGCCTCGATCGGGGGCAAGTTGTCGGTGCCGGTGGCCTGGTCGGGGGCGCCGGCGGCGGCGCCGGCGCTCGGGCATGCGGTCCCGGTCAGCACCATCAGCGCGGCTCCCGAGGCCGCCGGCGGGCCCGGAAACCTGCTCGGGGGCATGCCGTTGGCCGGTGCCGGCGCCGGCGGGCACGGTGTGGCCGGCCCCAAATACGGCTTCCGACCCACCGTCATGGCCCGACCACCCTTCGCCGGATAGCCTCCCAAGCCCAGCGACACCGGCGCGTTCGAAAACACGCCCTGCCCCGAAAGCACCTGCGGCAGGGCGTGTTTCGCCGCGTCCGCACCAATCCCACCGGCCCTCGCTAGGGAGTTGTCGGCCCGCCGGTGGGCGTCGCGACCGTCGTCGCGGCGGCGAACCTCGCATCCGCTTTATCTGCGGCCGGATTTTTTGTCCCGCGGCGGGGGTTTCCGCGCCGCGGCGACACCTCGAATCGTCCCGCCCTGGCGAGTGCTGACGCGATATTCCCGCAGGTAACCGCCAGCCGCGGCGGCGCGCGCCCCGGGACGGCCGGGCGTCGGCGCGCGCACGCAGAACCGCTGGGGCTGGTTGTCGCCGCAGCTGCGGCCGGGCGAGGAACCGGCGAGGGGGCGGTGCGCCCATTTAGCCTTCCCAAGCAAGCAACTGCCCAATGTCATCGACTCGAGACCAGGTACGAGGGGATACATGTCGTTCGAGCCCGGCGCCTCATAGCCATGGACTTCGGGGCGTTTCCGCCGGAGATCAATTCCGGTCTCATGTACGCGGGCCCGGGCTCGGGGTCGATGATGGCCGCGGCCGCGGCCTGGGATGGGCTCGGCGCCGAGTTGGGCACGGCCGCAAGCGGTTACGCCTCGGTGATCTCGGAACTGACCCACGCCCTGTGGGTGGGTCCGGCATCGGCGTCGATGTTGTCGGCGGTCATGCCGTATGTGAACTGGCTGGGTGTCCTGGCCGCGCAGGCCGAGGAGACGGCCGGCCAGGCTCGCGCCGCCGCGGCGGCGTTCGAGGCGGCGTTTGCGATGACGGTGCCGCCGCCGGTGATCGCGGCCAACCGGGTGTTGCTGGCGAACCTGGTGGCGACGAACTTCCTCGGGCAGAACACGCCCGCGATCGCGGCCACCGAGGCGCAGTACATGGAGATGTGGGCCCAGGACGCCGGGGCGATGTACGGCTACGCCGGTTCGTCGCTGGCCGCCTCGGAGTTGGTCCCGTTCACGGCGCCGCCCAACACCACGGCCCCGGACGCGACCGGCGACCAGGCCGCCGCGGTGGCGAAGGCCGTCGCCGAACCGGCGGGCAACACCGCACAAACCACCTCGCAGCTGGCATCGCCACACGCGTTGTCGCTCAGCGCAACTCAGGCCGCGCAGACGCCGGCGGCGGTCACCAACTCCTCGGAATCGGGGTTGCTCACCAGCACGCTGCAGAACTTGCTGCAGTCCGGGCTCCCGACCCCGACCAACAACTGGCTGGGCCTGACCCCCACGATCTACGACACGATCCTGAAGCGGACGACGGGTCTGGCGTACTTCTCGAACGGTATTGCGAGCTTCTGCACGTCGATCGCGCAGCAGTTGACGTTTGGTCCCGGTGGTAGCACGGCGGGTGCCGGTGGTGCGTGGTTCCCCACACCGCAGTTCGCGAGCCTGGGCCTGGGCAACCTCGGTGGCGGGCTGGGCCATGCGAGCGGTGGGGTCGCCGCGGGTGCCGGGCAGGCCGCGCGGGTCGGGGCGTTGTCGGTGCCCCAGCATTGGGCGACGCTGACCTCGGCCGTCAGCCCGGCGACGGTGTCGGAGATGGAGGCCACGCCGGTGCAGGCCGCCGCGACGGGCACTTCCGGGCCGGCCAACGGTCTGCTGCGGGGCATGCCCGCGGGGGCGCTGGGTCGCCGTGGCGCCGCCGCGGGCTATGTCAACAAATACGGCTTCCGCTACAGCGTGCTGACACGCCCACCCTCGGCCGGATAAGCGGCGGAATTCGGCGATGCACACCCTCACCTTTAGCCGCGCCCGGATTTTATCCCCGGCCCCGATACCGGCGCCCCGGGCCACCACGACATCGCGCCGCCCCTACCCGAGCGGGCGACCCCTCGGCTCCGGCCGTTTGCGCAGTTCCGGATCGTTATCCGGGCCGACGCCCGCGCGGTCGGTCGGCGCGCCGCGGCCGGTGGCGCCGCCCGCCCGGGCGGCCGACCGTGACGCCGCCCGCCGGGCGAACGCGGCGAGGCCGGTCACCAGCGCATTAACGTCGTTCGCAACTCGACGCATCGATCCGCAGATCACAGGTTAAGGGGCTATTCGTGCTGGACTATGGGGCTTTTCCGCCGGAGTTCAATTCGGCGCGGATTTATTCGGGTCCGGGGTCGGGTTCGTTGGTGTCTGCGGCGTCGGCGTGGAGTGCGTTGGCGGCGGAGTTGAATTCGGCGGCGCTTTCTTACGAGAAGGTGGTGACCGCGTTGAGTAGTGAGGAGTGGTTGGGGGCGGCCTCGGCGACGATGGCGCAGGCGGTGCAGCCGTATATCGCGTGGATGACGTCGGCGGCGGCGCAGGCTGAGGAGGCGGCCACGCAGGCGCGGGCGGCGGCGGCGGCTTATGAGGCGGCGTTGTCGGCGTCGGTGCCGCCGCCGTTGGTGGCGTCGAATCGGATGCAGGTCAGCCAGTTGCAGGCGACGAATGTGTTGGGGCAGAACACGCCGTTGATCGCGCAGTTGGAGGCTCAGTATGGGGAGTATTGGGCGCAAGATGCCGGGGCGATGTATGGGTATGCGGGTCAGTCGTCGGCGGCGACCAAGCAGACGCCGTTTCAGAAGGCTCCCGAGATCACCAATGCGTCGGGGCAGGCCACTCAGAGCGCGGCGGTGACCAAGGCGACCACGGATTCCACGGCGACCAACACCTCCAAGGTGTTGCAGTCGATGGCCCAACCCGCCAGCAAGGCCACCGCCAACGCGACCGCGCAGGCGACGACCGCCACCGACCCGTTGACCGAGCTCTGGTTCCTGCTGACCGGGCAGACCACCTTCCCCACCAACCTCGGCACGCTGGTCAACGGCTACACCCCGTTCGCGGGCCTCTTCTATAACACTGAGGGTTTGCCGTATTTCAGCATTGGTATGGGGAACAACTTTGTGCAGATTTCCAAGTCGTTGGGGTTGATCGGTAGTGCGGCCCCGGCGGCGGCCAAGGCCTTGCCCGCGTTGGGGGGTTTAGGCGGGATGCTCGGTGGTGGTGCGGCCGCGGCGCATCCGGTGGCGGCGTTGGGCAGCGCGGCCTCGATCGGGGGCAAGTTGTCGGTGCCGGTGGCCTGGTCGGGGGCGCCGGCGGCGGCGCCGGCGCTCGGGCATGCGATCCCGGTCAGCACCATCAGCGCGGCTCCCGAGGCCGCCGGCGGGCCCGGAAACCTGCTCGGGGGCATGCCGTTGGCCGGTGCCGGCGCCGGCGGGCACGGCGTGGCCGGCCCCAAATACGGCTTCCGACCCACCGTCATGGCCCGACCACCCTTCGCGGGCTGAGCCGCGGCCATAGGTGATCGACCAGCTGAAAAGGACGAAAGGAGGTTCGAGGGACGCGCTATCGGCAAAGACCATCGCGCCCGCCGGTGCGACGAGTTCGTCGCCGTCGGGGGCCACCAGCAACTTTTTCGACCCGGGACAGATGCCGTTTGTTCCGGCTGTCGAGCGAAGGGCTGCGGTCGAGGTCAGACGCTGTTACTGTGTCGTTAACGAAAGTGAATTCGCAGTACCACCACGTGAACAATTGCAAACACGCTGCGTCCACCCCGGCCTCAGGGGTCGCAGTCATCTACTCTCGCAGAGTCGGGGAATGAACTAGGAGGGAAACAAATATGTCGTTCGTGACCACACAGCCGGAGGCTTTGGCCGCGGCGGCCGGGAATCTGCAGGCTATCGGGTCGACCTTGAGCGCCCAGAACGCAGCCGCTGCAGCCCCAACGACGGGGGTGGTACCCGCCGCTGCCGACGAGGTGTCGGCCCTGACCGCGGCTCAGTTCGCCGCGCACGCGCAGATGTACCAGGCGGTGAGCGCCCAGGCCCAGGCCATTCACGAGGCGTTCGTCAACACCCTGTCCACCAGCTCCGGTTCGTACGCTGCGACCGAGGCAGCCAACGCGGCCGCCGCCGGCTGATTCGTATCGGCGGTTCGGGCTTGGGGCAGATTGTCACCGACGTGGGTTCCAACGTAGCCGCCCATCGGGGGCCGAGCGCGGGGCCGCAGGAATGGTCCCGCGCAGCATCCCCCACAGCAACACGCACTCCGTCAACTCAAACGCCGCGGTTCGGGTCTGACGTCCGTCTCACCGTGACAACGCCCGGTGGCCGCCGGCTGACGGAAAGGGGGGGTTATTTCTATCTGTTCGGCACGGCGGTTGCGTAATCCGTAAACGATCCGGCCACCGTCTTAAAGCACATCACCCATTCATTACCTAAATAAGGAGACAGCCGACATGGCAACACGTTTCATGACCGACCCGCACGAGATGCGGGCGATGGCGGGCCGTTTCGAGGTCCACGCCCAGACCGTCGAGGACGAGGCTCGCAAGATGTGGGCGTCGTCGATGAACATCGCGGGCGCGGGCTGGAGCGGCCAGGCGCAGGCCACGTCGTATGACACCATGGGCCAGGTCAACCAGGCCTTCCGCAACATCGTCAACATGCTCCACGGGGTGCGCGACGGGCTGATCCGCGACGCGAACAACTACGAGCAGCAAGAGCAGGCCTCGCAGCAGATCCTCAGCAGCTAGCCCAGAACTGCTGCTGCCCAACACTTTTAAGGAGCCATGTAATGAGCATTAACTACCAGTTCGGCGACGTAGACGCCCACGGCGCCCTGATCCGCGCCCAGGCCGCGTCCTTGGAGGCCGAGCACCAGGCCATCATTCGCGATGTGCTTGCTGCCGGCGACTTTTGGGGCGGTGCCGGTTCGGTCGCGTGCCAGGAGTTCATCACCCAGTTGGGTCGCAACTTCCAGGTGATCTACGAGCAGGCCAACTCCCACGGACAGAAGGTTCAGTCCGCGGGCAACAACATGGCCAGCACCGACAGCGCCGTCGGGTCCAGCTGGGCCTGACGCCTCGACCACAGGCGCGGCAGCACACCACCCGTCGGTGTGCTGCCGCGTCCTGCGGTTACCGTGCAGTGTGAGCTTGACCTACCCAGGGACCAGTTGAGGATTTGATGGACCAACAGAGCACCCGCACCGACATCACCGTCAACGTCGACGGCTTCTGGATGCTCCAGGCGCTGCTGGACATTCGCCACGTCGCCCCGGAGTTGCGGTGCCGGCCCTACGTTTCCACCGACTCGAACGACTGGCTCAACGAGCATCCCGGAATGGCGGTGATGCGCGAGCAGGGCATCGTCGAGAACGACGAGGTCAACGAGCACGTGGCCGCCCGGATGAAGGTGCTCGCCGCGCCCGACCTCGAGGTCGTCGCGCTGCTGTCGCGGGGCAAGCTGGCCTACGGCGTCCTCGACGACGAGAACCAGCCCCCGGGCTCGCGCGACATCCCCGACAACGAGTTTCGGGTGGTCCTGGCGCGTCGCGGCCAGCACTGGGTCTCGGCGGTTCGGGTCGGCGGCGAGATCACCGTCGACGACGTCGCCGTCGCGGACAGCGCCTCGATCGCGTCGCTGGTGATCGACGCGCTGGAGTCCATCCACCACGCCGAGCCCGCCGCGATCAACGCGGTCAACGTGCCGCTGGAGGAGATGCTGGAAGCGACGAAGTCCTGGCAGGAGTCGGGTTTCAACGTGTTCTCCGGCGGAGACCTGCGCCGGATGGGCATCAGCGCCGCCACCGTCGCCGCGCTGGGCCAGGCGTTGTCGGACCCCGCCGCCGAGGTCGCGGTGTACGCCCGCCAGTACCAGGACGACGCCAAGGGGCCCAGCGCGTCCGTGCTGTCGCTGAAAGACGGCTCCGGCGGCCGCATCGCGCTCTACCAGCAAGCCCGGACCGCGGGTTCGGGGGAGGCGTGGCTCGCCATCTGCCCGGCAACCCCGCAGCTGGTGCAGGTCGGCGTCAAAACCGTGCTCGACACCCTTCCCTACGGCGAGTGGAAAACTCACAGCAGGGTGTGACCTTCGCGCGAAACACAGATTTCATCAATGTGGTCGCACTCAACATGCGGTTGAGCTGCGAACACGGCATACTTCTGTCAAGGCATCAGCAAACTGAAAACCGGTGTCAACCACAACTCTTAATCGCAAGGCGAGGCAGATGGAATTCCAATTAGTAGGAATGCGCTGCGCGGGGGATCGCAGCACCTCGGCGAGAACACCGGCGCCGGCCGGCACGCGAACGGCGGCACGGGCTCACACATTCATCACGGTAGGGAGTGCAAGGCGATGACTGCGGTCGTTGAAGTACCACAGCCTGATGTAGAGGGCATCTCACAGCCCCAGGCGGTCGTCGTCGGCGTGATGGCCGGCACGGGCGTCCAGATCGGCGTCCTGCTGGACGCGAACGCCCCCGTCTCGGTGATGACCGACCCGTTGCTGAAGGTCGTCAACAGCCGGCTCCGCGAGCTCGGCGAGGCCCCGCTGGAGGCCACCGGCCGCGGCCGGTGGGCCTTGTGCCTGGTGGACGGCTCGCCGCTGCGGGCGACCCAATCGCTGAGCGAGCAGGACGTCTACGACGGCGACCGGTTGTGGATCCGGTTCATCCCGGACACCGAGCACCGCTCGCAGGTCATCGAGCACATCTCCACCGCGGTCGCGGCGAACCTCAGCAAGCGCTTCGCCGCCATCGACCCGGTGGTTGCCGTGCAGGTCGGTGCGTCGATGGTGGCCATCGGGGTGACGGCCGCGACCGGTTTGCTGGGCTGGTGGCGCTGGCACCACAACTCGTGGCTGCCGACCGTCTACGCGGGCGTGATCGGCGCGCTGATGCTGGGCGTTTCGCTGTTGCTGTTGATGCGGGCCACCACGCTGCAGGAGCGGCGCGTCGCCGACACCATGCTGTTGAGCAGCCTCGCGCCGGTGTCGGTGGCAGCGGCGGCCGCGCCGCCCGGCGGTGTGGGGTCACCCCACGCGGTGTTGGGCTTCGGCGTGCTCACCATCGCCGCGATCCTCGCGCTGCGTTTCACCGGGCGTCGGCTGTCGATCTACACCGCGATCGTCACCGTCAGCTCGATCGCGGCGGTGGCCGCGTTGGCGCGGATGGTGGCCATGACCAGCGCCGTGACGCTGCTGACCTGCGTCGTGCTGGTGTCGGTTCTGATCTACCAGAGCGCACCGGCGATCTCACGACGGCTGGCCGGCATCCGCCTGCCCGTCTTCCCGTCGGCCACCAGCCGATGGGTGTTCGAGGCACGGCCCGACCTGCCCACCACCGTGGTGCGCAACGACGGAGGCCCCCCCGTTCTGGAGGGACCCGCCTCGGTCCGCGACGTCCTGACGCAGGCCGAACGCGCCCGCTCCTTCCTGTCGGGTTTGCTGATCGGGCTCGGCGTGCTGATGGTCGTCTCGCTGACCGCCCTGTCGGACCCGCACACCGGGCAGCGCTGGCTGCCGGTCCTGCTGGCGGGCTTCAGCGCGGGATTCCTGTTGCTGCGCGGCCGCTCGTACGTCGACCGCTGGCAGGCGATCACCCTGGCCGGAACCGGCGTGCTGATCGTCGGTGCCGTCGTGGTGCGGTACGCGCTCGTGTTGCAGTCTTCGCTTGCGGTCTCGATCTGCGCGGCGATTCTGGTTCTGGTGCCGGCGGCGGGGCTGACGTCCGCGGCCGTGGTGCCGAACACGGTCTACAGCCCGCTATTCCGCAAATTCGTGGAATGGATTGAATACCTCTGCCTGATGCCGATTTTCCCGCTGGCATTGTGGTTGATGAATGTCTATGCAGCAATCCGCTATCGCTGACCGCAAAGTGTGGCGTGGCCGCGCGACCGCCGCGACCGTCGCCGCCGCCCTGCTCGCCTCGGGCGCGTTGGCGAATCTGCCGCCCGCCTATGCGATTTCGCCTCCGACGATCGACGCGGCGGCGGTGCCGCCGGACGGCCCACCCGGGCCGGGCGCGCCCATGAAGCAGAACTCGTACTGCACCGAGGTGGGCGTGCTGCCCGGGACCGACTTTCGGCTGCAGCCCAAATACATGGACATGCTGAACCTGCAGGAGGCGTGGCAGTTCGGTCGCGGCGCCGGCCAGAAGGTGGCCGTCATCGACACCGGCGTCACGCCGCATCCGCGGTTTCCGCACCTGATCCCGGGTGGCGACTACATCATGTCCGGCGACGGGCTGTCCGACTGCGACGCGCACGGCACCCTCGTGGCGTCGATGATCGGCGCGGCGCCGGCCAACGGCGCCGGGGTACCGCCGGCGGCACCGCGCAAGCCGGTCACCATTCCGACCACGGAGCCGCCGCCGAAAGCGCCGCCGCCGCAGACGGTGACCCTGTCGCCGCTGCCCCAGACCGTGACGATGGTGCCCCCGCCGCCCCAGGAGCAGCCTGCTCCAGGCCCCTTCGGGGCGCCCCCGCCGCCACCGGCGCCGCCGCAGCCCGGCGGACCGCCCCCCGGGCCGCCGCAAGGTGGGCAGGCCCCGGCGGGCAACCACGGAACCGGCACGGTGACCATCCCCGGCTACTCCGGTGGCGGGCACGTGGTCACGGTCGACAATCCGCGCCCGCTCGACCCGCCGCCGCCGGCACCGCCGCCACCCGCACCCACCAAGGGCGGACCGGACGCATTCAGCGGGATCGCGCCGGACGTCGACATCATCGCGATCCGGCAGTCCAGCCAGGCCTTCGGCCTCAAGGACGCCTACACCGGCGATGAGGATCCGCAGACGTCGGCCAAGATCGACAACGTCCAGACGATGGCGCGGGCGATCGTGCATGCCGCCAACATGGGTGCGTCGGTCATCAACATCTCCGACGTGACATGCATGAGCGCGCGCAACGTCATCGACCAGCGCTCGCTGGGCGCCGCGGTCCGCTACGCGGCGGTCGACAAGAACGTCGTCATCGTGGCCGCGGCCGGCGATACCAGCAAAAAGGACTGCAAGCAGAACCCGCCTCATGATCCGTTGCAGCCCAACGATCCTCGCAACTGGAATGCCGTCACCACCGTCGTGACGCCGTCCTGGTTCAGCGACTACGTCCTGACCGTCGGCGCCGTCGACGAAGAAGGGCGCCCGCTGAGCCAGGGCAATCAGGGCCAGGCGTCGACGAGCGTGGCCGGGCCGTGGGTGGGCATCGCCGCGCCCGGGACGGACGTCGTCGGGCTGTCGCCGCGGGACGACGGGCTCATCAACGCGATCGACGGACCGGACAACACGCTGCTGGTTCCGTCGGGCACCAGCTTCTCCGCGGCGATCGTGTCGGGGGTGGCGGCGCTGGTGCGCGCCAAATTCCCGCAGCTGTCGGCGTATCAGGTCATCAACCGGCTGACGCGCACCGCCCGCGCGCCCGCGCGCGGGGTGGACAACCAGGTCGGCCACGGGGTCGTGGACCCGGTCGCGGCGCTGACCTGGGACGTGCCCGACGGTCCGGTGAAGCCGCCGCAGCAGCTGTCGGCGCCGCTGACCGTTCCGAAACCCGCCCCGCCGCGGGATATGGTGCCAGTATGGGTTGCCGCCGGAGGATTGTTCGTGGCGCTGCTCATCGGCGGCGGAGTGTTCGGCACGGCGATGCTGATGAAGCGATCACGGAAACAGCAATAGGGGCGGAGCAGCAGCACTCATGAAGGCACAGCGCAGGTTCGGGTTGTCTTTGTCGTGGTCGCGGCTGACCACGGTGTTCCTGGTCGACGTCGTGATCATGGCGGTGGCCAGCCACTGCCCGGAGTCCTGGCAGGGCACCTACCGCATCGCGTTCTGGGTGGGGGTGGGTCTGGCCGTGCTGGTCGCGCTGCTGTCGCTGGTCACCTACCACGGCCTGACGGTGACGTCGGGGATTGCGACCTGGCTGTGGGACTGGTCCGCCGACCCGGGCTCCGCGCTGGCCGCCGGCTGCACCCCGGCCATCGATCACCAACGCAGATTCGGCCGCGACAAGGTCGGCGTGCGCGAGTACCAGGGCCAGCTCGTCACGGTGATCGCAGTCAACGGCGGCGAGGACGACCCGGCGTCGCGCCACCGCCACCGGTCGTCCCGGCCCACCTTGCTGGTGCAGGCCGTCGCCTCGGGGCTGCGCCAATTCGACATCCACCTCGACGACATCGACATCGTGTCGGTGAAGGTGCGCCGGGGCGGGAATGCCGCCGAGTTGTCCAAGCTCGACGACTGGGGCCCCGAGGAATGGGAGGTGGCGAACGATCAGCCCACCTCCTACGTGCGCAGGACCTGGCTGGTGCTGCGGATGAACCCGCAGCGCAACGTGGCCGCCGTGGCGGCCCGCGATTCGCTGGCGTCGACCCTGGTGGCGGCCACCGAACGGCTCGCCCAAGATCTCGACGGGCTGACCTGTGCGGCAAGGCCGTTGACCGCCGAGGAGCTCGCCGAAGTCGACCGCGCGGTGCTCGCCGACCTGGAGCCGACGTGGAGCCGTCCGGGATGGCGCCGCCTCAAGCACTTCAACGGGTTCGTGACGAGCCTGTGGCTGACGCCGTCGGACATCACCACCGACAAGCTCGAGGAGCTTTGGGAGGACGACACTTTCGCCACCGTGCTGACCATCCGGCTCACGTCCCGCGGCGGCCGTCCGCAGGTGTCGGCGTGGGTGCGTTATCACACCGAGAAGCGGCTGCGCCGAAACGTGTCGTCGGGGCTGAACCGCCTCACCGGTCGTCAGCTGGCCGCGGTGCGGGCCAGCCTGCCCGCCCCGACGGCCCGCCCGCTGCTATCCGTGCCGAGCCGTCCATTGCGCGCCGACGACGATGAGCTCTCGCTGTCCGTCGACCAGCTGCGAGGGAGCTCGGCGGGCGTACCTGTAGCGCAATGACGAGGCCCCAATCAACCGCCGAAGGCGCCCGTAACGCGATGGTCGCCGGCCTGTTGGCGTCGGGCGTGTCGGTCAACGGGCTGCAACCCAGCCACAACCCGCAGGTCGCGTCGCAGATGTTCACCACGGCGACCAACCTGGACCCGTCGATGTGCGACGCCTGGCTGGCGCGGATGCTGGCGGGGGAGCAGAGCCTCGACGTGCTCGCCGGTGCCTGGTCGTCGATCCGGACGTTCGGGTGGGAGACCCGCCGCCTCGGGGTCACCGAGTTGCAGTTCCGCCCGGAGGTCTCCGACGGGCTGTTCCTGCGGCTGGCGGTGACCAGCGTGGAGTCGCTGGCGTGCGCTTACGCGGCTGTGCTTGCCGAGGCCAAACACTATGCGGAAGCGGCGAAGCTGCTCGACGGCGTCGAACCCCGCCAGGCCTTCGACGAGGAGCTGGTCAGCTACGTGCGCGGCGTGCTGTACTTCCGCACCGGGCGGTGGCCGGACGTGCTCAACCAATTCTCCGAGGGCAAGGGGTGGCGTCAGCCCGAGCTGAAGGCCGCGGGGGCGGCGATGGCCACCACCGCCCTGGCCTCGCTCGGCGTGTTCGAAGAGGCGTTGCGCCGCGGCCAGGACGCCATCGAAGGCGACCGGGTACCGGGCGCGGCCAACATCGCGCTGTACACGCAGGGCATGTGCCTGCGCCACCTGGGCCGCGAGGACGAGGCCGTCGAGCTGCTGCGGCGCGTCTATTCGCGTGATCCCAAGTTCACCCCCGCGCGCGAAGCGCTGGACAACCCGAACTATCGCCTGATCCTGACCGACCCCGAGACGATCGAGGCCCGCACCGACCCCTGGGACCCCGACAGCGCGCCCACCCGCGCTGAGGCGGAGGCCGCCCGTCACGCCGAGGAGGCCGCGAAGTACCTGGCCGAGGGCGATGCCGAGCTCAACGCCATGCTGGGCATGGAGCGGGCCAAGCGGGAGATCAAGCTGATCAAGTCGACGACGAAGGTGAACCTGGCGCGCGCCAAGATGGGCCTGCCGGTGCCGGTGACGTCGCGCCACACCTTGCTGCTCGGTCCGCCGGGAACCGGAAAGACCTCGGTGGCAAGGGCTTTCAGCAAGCAGCTGTGTGGGTTGACGGTGCTGCGCAAACCGGTGGTGGTCGAGACCAGCCGCACCAAGCTGCTGGGCCGGTACATGGCCGACGCGGAGAAGAACACCGAGGAGATGCTCGAGGGCGCCCTGGGCGGCGCGGTGTTCTTCGACGAGATGCACACCCTGCACGAAAAGGGCTACCAGCAGGGCGACCCCTACGGCAACGCGATCATCAACACGTTGCTGCTGTACATGGAGAACCACCGCGACGAGCTGGTCGTCTTCGGGGCCGGCTACGCCAAGGCCATGGACAAGATGCTCGAAGTGAATCAGGGTCTGCGGCGGCGCTTTTCGACGGTGATCGAGTTCTTCAGCTACACCCCGGACGAACTGGTCGCGCTGACCCGGTTGATGGGCCAGGAAAACGAAGACGTCATCACCGATGAATCGGCGCAGGCCCTCCTGCCGTCCTACACCAAGTTCTATCTCGACGAAACGTATTCGGAAGACGGCGATCTCATCCGCGGCATCGACACGCTGGGCAATGCCGGTTTCGTGCGCAACGTGGTGGAAAAGGCCCGCGATCACCGCAGTTTCCGCCTGGATGACGAGGACCTGGATGCGGTCCTGGCCAGCGACGTGACCGAATTCAGCGAGCGCCAACTGCTGCGGTTCAAGGAGCTGACCCGCGAGGATCTCGCCGAGGGCCTGAACGCGGCGGTCGCCGAGAAGGCGAACTAACCGGCCAGGCGGCTACGTGCTGGTACGCGGTTGTGTTGCACGTCAATTTGACTCGGCGTAGCCCGAGTGCCACCATGGCCTGTGCAAGCACCTCGCTAGGTGAGGCGTCTGCACGGACATAGGCCACTGACCTCGAACGTCGAGAGACGCCCAGGGTCAGGACAGCTCCTCCCGGATTAAGGGTTGAGCCCAAGTGGCTTCCGGCTCTGGTGACCGGATACGCCGTGTGGTGCCGAAGCTCTGACGAGAGGGGTGCGCGCCCAACGATTCTCGCGTTGGGTGCCTATCCCCGCGTGCAACGTATGGCATCCCCGTATGCCCTGGCCGCGAGGAGGTGAGAGCGGAATGAGTCCCGGTGATAGTCCGTATCCCAGATCGATGACCATTTCGTTGCGATCCGACCCCGGCCACGTTTCGTAGCCTGAATCGGCTCCTTCCACATATTCTCGCGCACGCCAACGCATTACGCGTGCGTGCGCGAGTGTGCGCGGAATTAGCCTGATTCGGGCGAACCACGGCTGAGTTCGGTCTCTGCTGTGAGGAGAACTCCGATGTCGTTTCCCATGTCGTGTTGCCACGCGGTGACTGAGTTATCAGCGCTGGCCTCAACACAATTCAGCGTCGACGCCACGCGCCGCACGTCGAGGGCGCGGGCGCTGGCCGACACGATCGCGGCCGGCTAGGGGAGGGCCCGAAATGTTCGTGGACTTCGCAACGCTCCCACCCGAAATCAACTCCGCGCGTATGTATGCCGGGCCCGGGTCGGGCCCGATGCTGGTTGCCGCGTCGGCGTGGAACGGGTTGGCCGCGGAATTGCGTTCGGCCGCACTGTCGTACGGGTCGGCGCTCTCTTCGCTGACCAGCGAGGAATGGCACGGCCCGGCATCGGCGGCGATGGTCGCGGCCGCGACGCCGTACGTGGCGTGGATGAGCACGACCGCCACCCAAGCCGAGCAGGCCGCGACCCAGGCCGAGGCCGCCGCCGCGGCCTACGAGGCCGCGTTCGCGGCCACCGTGCCACCGCCGGCGATCGCCGCCAACCGCGCACAGCTCGCGACGCTGATCGCCACCAACGTGCTGGGCCAGAACACGCCCGCCATCGCGGCTACCGAGGCGCAGTACGGCGAGATGTGGGCCCAGGACGCGGCAACCATGTACGGCTACGCCGGCTCCTCGGCCGCCGCCACTCGCCTGCCCATGTTCACCGATCCCACGCAAACCACCAGCCAGGACGGCCAAGCCCGCCAGGCCGCCGCGGTCGCCCAGGCGACCGGCACCTCCGCGGGAAACCAGCAGGCGACCGTGTCGCAGCTGAACACCGCCGTGCCCAACGCGCTGCAGACCCTGTCGTCGCCGACGGAATCGTCGACCGGATCGACGTCCGGCCTGTCGTCGATCCTGGACCCGAACAGCAATTTCTGGAACACGATCACGTCGACCGGCGCGCTCGACCCGGCGCAGGTGGTGCAGACCGTGACGAGTTCGACGCTGATCGGCGCCAGCACCAGCGCCCTCAACGACCTGGCGAGCGGCGCGCCGGTGGCGACCGGCATCGGAACAAGCGCCCAGTCACTGTCGGGGTTGGCGGGCGTGGGCAATGCCGGCGCGTCGGTCTCGGCGGGACTGGGCCGCGCGTCCCTGGTCGGCCCGCTGTCGGTGCCGCCGAGCTGGGCCCCGCCCGCTCCGGTCGCCAGTCCGTTGCCGTCGGCGCTGGGCGGCACCCCGATGGTGGCCCCGCCCCCGGCGATGGCGGCCGGCATGCCCGGCATGCCGTTCAGCCCGATGGGCAACCACGGACTCGGACGCGCCGTCCCGCAGTACGGATTCCGGCCGAACTTCGTGGTGCGCCCGCCCGCCGCCGGGTAGGTCTCCGGCACGCGCGCCCTTGGCTTTGGCCGAAAACCGTTACCGCCCGGATCTTTACAACGGCACATGGAAAAATTCGCTGTGCCGATCGCACCGCCACCATGCTTCGAGAGGTCTGTGTCACGCCCGAAAGCCGCTGCGCCCTATGGGAATTCGTCCCACAGGAAATTGTCAGTGGCCCACCAGCGCCACGGCAGGCTGGCCGCGTCTAGTGGTATGAACAGACCGTACGACACAGCGTGACCACACCCGCCAGTTCGGCGATGACGACGCCGTCGGCTCGAACTGGGGCTTAATCGCATTTCGCGAAAATGGCGCGGATTCGCGCCTTTGGCGATTCCGAAAGCGAAAACTCATCGTCGATAAAGAAAGTTTTTTGGTGTCCGCATCGCGTCGCAATGCGGACACCTTCGAAGCAATACATCAGCACGCCCACCCTGCCCGACGGGCGCATACCGGGTGATTTGCGCCACTAATCGAAAGGATCTCATGCGCCGTTCTCACACCGGTCCCGAAGGCCGCGACATCGATGTTTTACACGGCTTTACCTGGCGGGAACGCCGCCTGAATACCAACGGTGCAACATCTTCATTGCGATAGCAGCGTGGCTTGACTACTCATTCGTCCGCCTTTTATGGCACCGGTTTGCAGCTAGGAGAGTAGGGCTTGCTGTCTTCCAACCCACGGAATGTTCGCCCGCATTCGAAGGCTTGTTTCGTGAATTCCCTTCCAGGCGCGAATTTGTCGAGCCCGCGATGCCGCGCTCGGCGTGGCCGAGACTCGAGGAGGTCCTGAATGCTGGACTTCGGCGCGTACCCGCCGGAATACAACTCGGGCCGAATGTATGTCGGCGCGGGATCGGGCCCGCTGCTGGCCGCCGCCGCGGCCTGGGACGAGCTGGCCGCGGAATTGCAGACGACGGGGGCGTCGTACAGCTCGACCATCGAGACGCTCGCGACGGGCCCCTGGACGGGCCCCTCGTCGCTGGCGATGGCGGCCGCTGCCGCCCCGTACGTCGCCTGGATGCACGCCACCGGGGCGCAGGCCGAGGAGGCCGGCGCGCGGGCCAAGCTCGCCGCCGGCGCCTACGAGGCGGCGTTCGCGGCCACCGTGCCGCCGCCGGTGATCGCGGCCAACCGCGCCCTGCTCGCCACGCTGGTCGCCACCAACATCCTGGGCCAGAACACCCCGGCGATCGCCGCGACCGAGGCCCACTACATGGAGATGTGGGCGCAGGACGCCGCCGCCATGTACGGCTATGCGGCGTCCTCGGCGAGCGCGTCGGCGCTGACCCCGTTCGCACCGCCCCCGCGCACCACCAACGATTCGGCCGGGCCCGCCCAAGCCGCCGCGGTCGCCCAGAGTGGCGGGCAGTCCGGCTCCAACACCGCCACCCAGCTGTCGCAGCTGAGCGGCACGCTGCAGCCTGCGGCGCAATCCGTGGCGAACGCCGGCTCGTCGGGAACGTCGTCCGCCGAACTGACGACGCCCAGTTTCATCACCAACTGGAACGAGTTCTGGTCGGTGGTGACCGGGGTGTACTCGCCGCAGTCGTGGACCACCATCCCCGGCGGCCCGTTCCTGTCGTTCGGCCAGGCGTACGCCTGGGGACAGAACGGGCAGGGTGCGGCCGCCTATCTGGCTGGGCCGAAAGCCATCTCGGGCGCGTTGGCCCCGCTCACCAGTGGCGCCAACGCCGTCAAGCCCATGCTCAGCTCCGCGATCGGGGCGGGGCAGGTCTCGGGGTCGATGGGCAAAGCCGCTCTGGTCGGCGGCATGTCGGTCCCGCAGGGCTGGACGGAAGCCGCCCCGGCGATACGGACGCTCGCCCAGGGGTTGCCGACGAACTTGGCGGCGGCGCCGGCCGCGTTGGCCGGCGAGGAGGGCGTGTTCAGCCAGATGGCCCTGTCGAGCTTGGCCGGACGCGCCGTGGCGGCCGCCGCAACCCGTCCGGTCGGCGGCGCCGCGACGGCGATGGGAGCGCTGGGCGGTGTTGCCGCGGAAGCCGATCCGGCCGCAGCCACCATCATCGTGATCCCCTGCATCGAGGAATGACCGCGATGACCAAACCGCATGGCCGCCAGTCGCTTTCGCTCGAATGTCGAGGCAGGGGGTAGCAGGGTTGTTTTACGGAGCCTTTCCGCCGGAGTTCAATTCGGGCCGGATGTACAGCGGTCCGGGCGCCGGATCGCTGGTGGCAGCGGCGACGGCCTGGCAGAGCCTGGCCACCGAATTGCAGTCCACCGCGACGTCCTATGCGGCGACGATCTCGAGCCTGACCGCCGGGCCCTGGGCGGGTCCGTCATCGTTGGCCATGGCGTCCGCGGCGGCCCCGTACGTGGCCTGGATGCAGCAAACCGCCGCCGCCGCCGCACAATCCGCGACCCAGGCCACCGAGGCGGCGGCCGCCTACGAGACGGCCTTCGCCGCCCATGTGCCGCCGGCGGTGATCGCCGAAAACCGGGCGCTGCTGGCGCAATTGGTGGCGACGAACCTCTTCGGGCAGAACACGTCCGCGATCGCGGTGAACGAGGCCCAATACGGCGAGTTCTGGGCGCAGGACGCCACGGCGATGGACACCTATTTCGCCTCCTCGGCGACCGCTTCCAACAAATTGACGGAGTTCGGCCCGGCGCCCCAGACCACCAACGCGGCGGCCGAACCGATGCAAGCGGCCGCGGTGACGTCGGCCGCCAGCACCCCCGCCGCCAACGTGGCGAATGCCGCGGCGACGGCGGCGACCACCACGCTGCCCTACAGCGGGCCCTTCTCCGGCGCGGCGAACCTGGCGTACCTCTACCAGACGTTCATGACCAATCTCTTCAACACCGTCCCGGGCGGGGCGAGCTTCTACACCGCGATGTACAACGCCGTGAAGGTGCCGCTGGGCCTGACCACCCAGTTCAACGACGTCGGCCTGTTGGTCAACTTTCCGTTGTCGCAGTGGCTCAAATTCGCCCCTCCCATCGCGTACGGTGCGTTGCCCAAGGACGCGCTCGGCGCGGGGCTCGGCGCGTTGGGCTTCGGTCGGGGCACGCTGTACAGCGCGATCAACCCCATCGCCGGCATGGGCAATGCCGGCACCCTGGTGGGCAAGCTCTCGATCCCGCCCAGCTGGGCCACGGCCACGCCGTCGGTCAGGACCGTCGCCGCCGCACTGTCGGCCGCCGGGACCGAGGCCGTACCGGCAGCGGCGCTGGGCGAGGGAAGCCTGTTCAGTTCGATGGGCCTGGCCGGGATGCTGGGCAGCGGGCTGGGCTCTGGGGCGCCCACCGTGGTCCGCGGCGGGGTGCGCAACCGGATGGCCGCGATCAAGGACCTCAAGGACAAGCAATCGCCCGAACAGCTGAAACGCCTTGTCGCACAGATCTCGGAGAAGCCCGAAAGCGTGCAGCACCACAACGTCGATCAGGAAAACCTCGACGCGCTGCTCGAGCAGCTGGCCAAGAAGCCCGGCATCCACGCGGTGCATCTGAAGAAGGGGGACAAGTCCAAGGTCCTACCGACGGACGCCCAGTTGGGTTAGGGGACAAGGCAATCGGTGTTCACGCCGCGACCGCGCGTGATGACGGAAGGTGATGAGTGATGACACGACTACTGGCGCTCCTGAGTGCCTTCGCGACGATCGGCCTTGCCGCACCGGCTCACGCCGATCCCGGGCCGGAACCGGGCGCTGACGACGGAGGCTTCATCGCGGCGCTGCGGCAAGCCGGGTTCAGCTTCGCCACGCCGGGCTCGGCCGTCGCCGCCGGACGGGCCGTGTGCTCGTGTCTGGACAACGGCGAACCCGGTTTGGAGGTCGTCCACGACGTCAAGACCCGCAACCCCGGGATGGACATGGAGATGGCGTCCAATTTCGCTGTCCTATCGGCGAAGTTCTACTGCCCCAACCAACTCTCCAAGGCCTGACGCGTCGGCCGTCCGCCGGGGCGGCCGAATGCCTCGTCGCCGCATGGGAGAATCGCGAGTCATGAGACTGCTGGCGGCGCTGGGCGTCGGCGTTTCGGTCATCCTCGGTCCGACCCCGCTCGCGCACAGCGACCCGGGGACGACCGGGGGCGACGAGGCCGCTTTTCTTGCGTCGCTGCGCGGCGCCGGCATCACGTACTCGACCCCGGATGGGGCGGTAAAGTTCGCCAAAGCCGTATGCGTGTCGATGGCAAACGGCGAGTTGGGTCCCCAAATGGTGGACGAATTGAAGAGCCAAAACCCCGGACTCACCGACGACCACGCGACGTCGTTCTTGGCGATTGCGGCGAAATTCTATTGCCCGCAGCAGCTTAACAAAAGATAGCTCCAGAGCCCACGGCGGCCGTGCGGTTCTGCCGCACCGAAATCCCTTGCGTCTAGCGGACATTCACCGCGCGGGCATCCGCGACCGGTGGAGCGGGCTCCGGTGCCGAACGCCGATCCTGAGAATTTCTCAGTCGAAGGACGCGTTGGAGCGGAGCCGGTGCAACACATGGAATACACATATGCCGCCCCGGCGAATCTCATGAATTCCATTTGAGCCGTGGCTTGTTTGCGGGAAGGCCGCATATTCGCTCCTACCCTGGCGCCAGAGGAGGACGGGAGGCAACGGGTGGACTTCGGGGCGCTGCCACCAGAGGTCAATTCAGGACGGATGTACGTGGGTGCCGGATCGGGGCCCCTGCTGGCCGCCGCCGCGGCATGGGATGCGCTGGGAGCCGAACTGTATTCCTACGCGGCGGCCTACAGCTCGACGATCGCCGGCATGACCGTCGGGTCCTGGCTGGGACCGGCGGCGGCGTCGATGAGCGCCGCGGCCGCGCGCTACGTGGCGTGGGCCACGGCGACGGCCGCCCAGGCAGAGCAGGTGGCGACCCAGGCCAGGCTCGCCGCCGCGGCCTACGAGACCGCGTTCGCGGCGACGGTGCCCCCACCGGTGATCGCCGCCAACCGCAGTCTCTTGATGACGCTGATCGCCACGAACATCCTCGGCCAGAACACCGCGGCCATCGCGGCGGCCGAAGCGGAGTACGCCGAGATGTGGGCCCAGGATGCCGTGGCGATGTATGCCTACGCCGCCTCGTCGGCGGCGGCCACGCGGCTGACGCCCTTCACCGAGCCGCCGCGGACCACCGATTCGTCCGCGGTGGCACGACAATCCGCGGCGATCGCGCAAAGTGCCGCCTCTGACATCCCGTCCGAGCTGTCGGCCTTGATCAACGTGACGCCGACGATGCTGCAAGGACTGGCGGCGACCCCGTCGGCCGCGGCGGCGACGCCGGCGGCATCGATCATCGAAGCCATTTACCCCATCACGGCCGCCCTGCGGCCCTTCTTCGCGGCCGTCACCGGCGCGTACAGCCCCATTGGCGCGATCATCGTGCCCGGCGGATGGTGGCTGCTGTCGCTGCAGGCCCTGGGTCTGTCCCAAAACGCGCCGGGTGTCGCCGAACTGCTGGGCGGCGGAAAGGCCATCGCCGGGGGGCTGTCGCCGCTTGCGCCGCTGCGGGGCGGTTACGTCTCCGCGGTGACACCGGAGATCGGGGGCGTGGCCGGGTCGATGGGCCGCGCGACCCTGGTCGGATCCCTGTCGGTTCCGCAGGGCTGGGCCACCGCCGCCCCCGTCATGAAGACGGTCGCGTCGGTACTGCCGGGCGCGAGTTTAGGAGCCGTCCCGGCGATGACCGCCACGTCGCAGGGGGCGATGTTCGGCGAGATGGCCATGGCGAGCGTGGCCGGACGCGCGCTGGCGGGCGCGGGTGTGCGCACCGTCAGCAACGGCACGACCGGCGTCGCCGCGGCGGCCGCCGACGGCGTCGCGACCACCGCCACGATCATCGTGGTGCCGGCGGATTGATGGGCCTTGACATGACACCAATGGCATTGATCCAGCGGACCGCGGGGGACGACCGATGTCTTCGGTGACCTCACCGCCGCGAACGTCGGCGATTCACGGCATGTTTGCCGGCACTCCCGGTTCGCCGGCGGCCAGCGGCCCGGCTGGCGCGGGAAGGGCACGCCGATGAATTTCGCAGTGCAGCCACCCGAAATCACCTCCGGCCAGATGTACACCGGCCCTGGGGCGGGACCGATGCTGGCGGCCGCCGCCGCCTGGGACGCGTTGGCCGCCGAGCTGCAGTCCACGGCGTCGTCCTACGGTGCGATCGTCGAGGGCCTGGCCAACGAGGCGTGGGCCGGCCCGTCGGCGGTCGCGATGGCCGCCGCGGCCGCGCAATACGTGGCATGGATGTCGGAGACCTCGGCGCAGGCGAAGACGGCGGCCGTGCAGGCCACGGCGGCCGCGGGCGCCTACGAGAGCGCCTTCGCGGCGGTGGTACCGCCGACCGAGATCGCGGCCAACCGCGTCCGGCTGGCAACGCTGTTGGCAACCAACGCCTTCGGGCAGAACACCGCCGCGATCGCCGCCACCGAGGCCGAATACGCGGAAATGTGGGCCCAGGACGCCGCCGCGATGTACGCCTACGCCGGCGCGTCGGCGGCCGCCACGCGACTGGCACCGTTCACCGAGCCGCCCCAGACCACCAACGAAACCGGGATCGCCGCGCAGGCGGCCGCGCTGGGCGAGGCCACCGGCGTGGCAAGCGGCACCGCCGCGGCCACGGACGCGGTGGCCCCGCCGTCGGGCATCTTCAGTGACCTGCTCGAGGCCATCGGCAACGCGTCCCGCGGTTACATGGAGTTCTGGGACCAGGTGCTCAACACCCTGACCGGGTCGCCGTTGGCCGGGACGACGTGGCAGAACACCTTCGGGATCCTCGCCGACATCGGCCGGTTCAGCACCGTCGCCAACGACAGCATGAGCCCGATCAACCTCGCCATGACCGAGTTCAAGATGTTCTACAACCTGCCGGTCGAGGGCCTGGACATCCCGAAGTCCGCGCTGGGGGCCGGGCTCGGGATGCGGTCGGCCGGCGCGGGCCTGACCAGCGCGGTATCGGCGGGCATGGGCGAGGCGAACGTGGTGGGCAAGCTGTCGGTGCCATCGGCCTGGGCGTCGGCCACCCCGGCGATCCGGCTGGCCAGCGGCCTGGCGCCGAGCGCCGGCATCGCCGCGGCGCCCGCGGCCGGAATCCCGGGCAGCCTGCTCGGTCAGATGGCGCTGGGCAGCCTGACCGGAGGCGCCCTTGGCGCCGTCACGCCGCAGGTCGTGAGCGGCGGGGGCGTGCGGGCCCGCGCCGGGGGAGCGACGAAGGCCGCCGAGCCCGTCAAACTCGACGACGTCATCGCCAAGCTGCAAAAACAACCGGAAGCCGTGCAGCACTGGAACGTCGACAAGGCCGGACTCGACGATCTGCTCGACCAATTGTCGAAAAAGCCCGGCATCCACGCGGTGCACGTGTCCAGCGGAGACAAGCCGAAGGTGACGTTGCCCGACGCCCGGCTCGGAAAGGCGGGATCGGCATGAAACGTTTCGCTGCGCTGCTCGGCGCCGTCGGCGTGATCGGTTTCGCGGCGCCCGCGCACGCCGAGCCGGAGGGTGACGATGCCGCGTTTTTGGCCAACCTCGACAATTCCGGCATCACCTATAGCAGCCCCAGCCAAGTCATCACCTCCGCCAAGGCCGTGTGCGGGTTGATGGGCCGGGGCGAAACCGGTTTGCAGGTCGTCAGCGACATCAAGGATCAAAACCCCGGGATGACGATGGACGCCGCCGCCAAGTTCGCGGCCCTCGCCTCGAGCGCCTACTGCCCCCACCACATCGCGCCCAAAGCCGGTTAGCCTGAGACTCGCCGCCCGCGGGGGATACCTCCCGACGTCGGCGGTTCGGTTGGGCTCCACTTGCGGTTAACCCGGATTTGGTTAGCTCCCTTCGCCGTCGAGCCACCGGGAAGGAGCGTGTCGTGGAAACGCTGAGCGCCGTCGATTTCGCGCTCCGCCTGGGCGTCGGCGTGGGTTGCGGCGCCCTCATCGGCCTGGAACGGCAGTGGCGGGCCCGCCGGGCCGGCCTGCGCACCAACGCGCTGGTTGCCGGCGGCGCAACCCTGTTCGTCCTGTACGCCGCGGCCACGTCGGATTCCAGCCCGACCCGGGTCGCGTCCTATGTGGTGTCGGGCATCGGCTTCCTCGGCGGTGGCGTGATCCTGCGGGAGGGCGTCAACGTTCGCGGCCTCAACACCGCCGCCACCCTGTGGTGTTCGGCGGCCATCGGCGTGCTGGCCGCTTCCGGGCACCTGGTCTTCACGTTAATCGGCACCGGCACGGTCATCGGCATTCACGTGCTGGGGCGCCCGCTCGGCCGGTTGATCGACCGCGACAACAGTGCCGACGAAGACGAAAGCCTGCTGCCCTATCTGGTGCAGGTGGTCTGCCGCCCCAAGCACGAGAAATACGCGCGCGCCCAGATCGTCCAGCACGCCGGCGGCAACGACATCACGCTTCGCGGGATCCACACCGGGCATCCGGCCGACGACGAGATCACCTTGACCGCCCACCTGCTGATGGACGGCGACGCCCCCGCCCGGCTGGAGCGGCTGGTGGCCGAGCTATCCCTGCTGCCGGGCGTTCGCGCGGTCCAGTGGTACGCCGGCGACGACGTGCAGACCGACGATCGTCGCTGAGCGGCGCGGCGGCCGTCGTAGTCTTACCGGTGTGAGCGCCCTCTCCGGCTTCCTGTCCGCCTTGCCCCCGCAGATGCGGGACCCGGTGCTGCTCGCCATCCCGTTCTTCTTGCTGCTGCTGACCCTCGAATGGACCGCGGCCCGCAAGCTGGAACACCTCGCGGCCGACGCCGCGCGGCCCCCGTCGGGGGCGCACCGCACCCGCGACTCGCTGACCAGCATCTCGATGGGGCTGGTTTCGGTGGCCACCACCGCCGGCTGGAAGACCCTGGCCCTGCTCGGCTACGCCGCGATCTATGCCTACGTGGCGCCGTGGCACCTTTCGGCGGCCCGCTGGTACACGTGGGTGATCGCGATTCTCGGGGTCGACCTGCTGTATTACGCCTACCACCGGATCGCCCACCGGGTGCGGTTGATCTGGGCGACCCACCAGGCCCACCACTCCAGCGAGTACTACAACTTCGCCACCGCGCTGCGCCAGAAGTGGAACAACAGCGGCGAGATCTTGATGTGGATCCCGTTGCCGCTGTTGGGAATCCCGCCGTGGATGGTGTTCTTCAGCTTCTCCGTGAACTTGATCTACCAGTTCTGGATCCACACCGAGCGCATCGACAAGCTGCCGCGGCCGTTCGAGTTCGTGTTCAACACGCCGTCGCACCACCGGGTGCACCACGGAATGGACAAGGTGTACCTCGACAAGAACTACGGCGGCATCTTCATCATCTGGGACCGGCTCTTCGGCACCTTCCAGCCCGAGCTGTTCCGCCCCCACTACGGCCTCACGAAGCAGGTGGACACCTTCAACATCTGGAAGCTGCAGACGCGCGAATACGTCGCGATCGCCCGCGACTGGCGAACCGCGACCCGGCTGCGGGACCGGCTGGGCTACGTGTTCGGTCCGCCCGGCTGGGCCCCGCGCACGGCCGGCCAGACCGATGCGGCCGCCGCGCTCGTGACCTCTCTGTAACATCGGCGCTGCGCGGCGCGAAAAGCTGAACGTGGAGGACGGTTACGCCGTAACCTCGACCTCCCGTCGGTGTCCGCCCGATGGATCGGAGTTCATGGTGCATCGCCTGGCAACGCGCGCCTTCGCCGCGTCGGTTACTGTCGCCGCGCTCGCCTCCTTGCTGCCGGCCGCGCCGGCAAAGGCCGATGTCCTGGTGTATCCGGGCATGGAGATACGCCAGGACAACCGCGTCTGCACGTTGGGATACGTCGACCCCGCCCTGAAGGTCGCGTTCACCGCGGGGCACTGCCGCGGCGGGGGCGGAGTGGTCACGGATCGGGGCGGCACCGTCATCGGCCGCCTGGCGGCCTTCCGGGACAACACCCCCAGCGGGACGACGGTGTCCACGAGCCAGGTGATCAACGATTACGAAGCGATCGTGCTGGACAACGACGTCACGGCGAACAACATCCTGCCGAGCGGTCGTCCGCTGGTCTCCGACCCCGGACTTTCGCTGGCGCCCGGGCAGCCGATCTGTCACTACGGCGTGATCACCGGGGAGACCTGCGGGACGGTGCAGAGCGTGAACAACGGCTGGTTCACCATGTCCAACGGCGTGCAGAGCCACAACGGCGACTCCGGCGGGCCGGTGTATCTGGCGCCCGGTGGCGGTCCGGGACAGCTCGTCGGGATCTTCAACAGCGTGTGGGGGGACTTCCCGGCGGCGGTGTCGTGGGGGGCCACCTCGCAGCAGGTTCGCGAGGATCTCGGGGCGCGGGACAACGCCCGTTAGGGCCCCGATCGGACGCCGTTAGCCCGCCTTGGTCAGCGCGAACACCGGAATCGTGGGCGCCGCGGCGCGGAACTCCTCGTCGCTGCTGTCCGGCGTCAGCCCCGCGACGTAGTCCTTGACCTGCCAGTACCACCGGGACAGGTAGTGCCGCAGCAGATCGGGCTTGGCCGCGTCGTCGACCTCGGTGGCGCGAACGCGGTGCCGGCGCCACCGGGGACCCACCTCGACGACGGCCGCGGCCCGGAGGTTGCGCGCCCACTGGGTGTCGCCGCGGGGCGAGACCAGGTAGTCCACCCCGTCGACGGTCAGCAGGTTGACCACGACCGCGCGCTGCTTGCCCGACTTGCGCCCACGAACGCGCAGCGCACGGGTGCCGGCGATGCTGATGCCCGCGTCGGCAAGCCAGCGGATCACCACGTTGGCCGCGCGGGCGGCCCGGTTCGGCTCTTCATAGCGCGTGGGCATGGCGGGTCCTTCCGGCGAAGCTCCTCGGAATTAACGAGAGCGGCGCTCTCGCTTTTGATGACGCTGCCACACCCCGGTTCGGAAAGCAAGAGCAGCGTTCTCGGTTGTGTCAGACTGACCGCGTGGGCAAACGCCAGCAGTCGCGGGAACAGATCGAGGCGCGCATCATCGAACTCGGTCGCCGCCAGCTGGTGGAACGCGGTGCGCCCGGACTGTCGGTGCGCGCGATTGCCCGCGACCTGGGCATGGTCTCCTCGGCGGTGTACCGGTACGTCGCCAGCCGCGACGAGTTGCTGACCTTGCTGCTGGTCGACGCCTATTCCGACCTGGCCGACACCGTGGAACGCGCCCGCGAAACCGTGGGAGAACTGTGGAGCGACGACGTCATCGCCATCGCGAGGGCGACCCGACGGTGGGCCGTCGCGCACCCCGCGTGCTGGGCGCTCCTGTACGGCAGCCCGGTCCCCGGTTATCACGCGCCTCCGGAGCGCACGGTGGCCGTCGGCACCCGGGTCGTCGCGGCCTTGTTCGACGCCGTCGCGTCCGGAATCGCCACCGGGGACATTCGCCTGACCAACGACCTTGCGCCGCAACCGATGTCGTCGGACTTCGAACGCATCCGGCACGAATTCGGATTTCCCGGTGACGATCAGGTGCTTGCCAAGTGCTTTTTGTTGTGGGCCGGGGTGCTCGGTGCCATCAGCCTGGAGGTGTTCGGGCAATACGGCGCCGACACCCTGACCGACCCGGAAGCGATCTTCGACACCCAGGTGCGACTCCTGGTGGACGTGCTCGCCCAGCATTGACGCCTTGGAGGCCGGCGGGACAGGGCGCGAATTAGAACGTGTTCACCCCGGGATTTCGGGCGCGGAACGATTCGGCATGGCAAAGTCGTTCGGCCCCTTTCTGGCGGCGCGGCGGCTGGACTATTGTGCGAGACGATGACCCCTCTTCTCGAGTCGCCGACGCAGATCGCCTGGGTTACCACCGACCTCGACGCGACAGAAACGGCGCTCACCGGCCTGTTAGGCGTCAGGAAGTGGGTGCGCATCCCCGACGTGCACTTTGCTCCGGACGCCTGCAGCTATCACGGCAAGCCCGCCGATTTCATCGCCAGCATCTCTCTGAGCTATCTCGGTGACATGCAGCTGGAGCTGATCCAACCGGTGCGGGGCGAGAACATCTATAGTGACTTTTTGCGCGAGTGCGGGGCCGGTTTGCACCACATCTGCATGGAGGCCGAAAGCCCCGAGCAATTCGAGGCGGCGCTGGTCCAGGCCGCCGAGCGGGGCGCCGCGGTCGTGCAGCAAGGCGTGATGCCCGGCGGAATCCAATTCGCCTACGTCGCGGCGCCGCAAGCGGGCGTGCCGTTTGTGGAGTTCGCATACATCGCGCCCGAAATGAGGGCGTTTTACGACTACATCAAACAGGAGCAGCGGCGATGAGCCGCGCCGGCGACGATGCAAAGCAGAGCGATCAGGAGGAGTGGCGCCAATGAGCACCGAAATACCGCCAACAGTCAGCGCCAACGACGTGACGTCGTGGTCCGACGAGGTCGACGTGTTGGTGATCGGCTTCGGCATCGCCGGCGGCTGCGCCGCGGTCAGTGCGGCGGCCGAAGGGGCGCGGGTGCTCGTGCTCGAACGCGCGGCCGCGGCCGGCGGCACCACTTCCCTTGCCGGAGGGCACTTTTACCTCGGCGGCGGGACCGCGGTGCAGCAGGCGACCGGCCAGGACGACTCCGCCGAGGAGATGTACAAGTACCTCGTCGAGGTGTCGCGTGAGCCCGAACTCGACAAGATCCGCGCCTACTGCGACGGCAGCGTCGAGCATTTCAACTGGCTGGAAGACTTGGGCTTTCAGTTCGAGCGCAGCTACTACCCGGGCAAAGTCGTCGTGCCGCCGGGCACCGAGGGCCTCAGCTACACGGGCAACGAAAAGGTGTGGCCCTTCTGCGAGCGGGCCAAGCCGGCGCCGCGCGGGCACTCCGTGCCGGTCCCCGGCGAGCTGGGCGGCGCGGCCATGGTCATCGACCTGCTGGTGAAACGCGCCGACGCCCTGGGCGTGCAGACCCGCTACGAGACCGGGGCGACCAATCTGATCCTGGACGACGACGGCGCCGTGGTGGGCGTCGCCTGGAAGCACTTCACCGAAACGGGCGCCATCAAGGCCAAGGCCGTCATCATCGCGGCCGGTGGCTTCGCGATGAATCCGGAGATGGTCGCCGAGCACACTCCCGCATTGGGCCAGCCGCGGCGCACCAAGCATCACGGGCTGGCGGCGCCCTACATCCTGGGCAACCCCAACGACGACGGGCTGTCCATCCGGATGGGGGTCTCGGCGGGCGGGGCCACCAAGCACATGGACGAGCTGTTCATCACCGCGGCGGCCTACCCGCCCGAAATCCTGCTGACCGGTGTCATCGTCAACAAGGAGGGCAAGCGCTTCGTCGCCGAGGACTCCTACCATTCGCGCACCTCGGCGTTCGTGCTCGAGCAGCCGGAGCAGACCGCCTACCTGATCGTCGACGAGGCGCACACCGAGATGCCCGCGATGCCGCTGATCCGTTTCCTCGATGGCTACGAGACGATCGCGGAAATGGAAGCCGCGCTTGGCATCCCGGCCGGCAACCTCGCGGCCACGCTGGACCGCTACAACGAGTTCGCCGCCGCCGGTGAGGATCCCGATTTCCACAAGCAGCCGGAATTCCTTGCGCCGCAAGACAATGGGCCGTGGGCGGTGTTCGATTTGTCGCTCGGCCGCGCGATGTACTCGGGCTTCACGATCGGCGGCCTCGCGGTGACCGTCGACGGTGAGGTGCAACGGGACGACGGCACCGTGGTGCCCGGCCTGTATGCCGCCGGCGCCTGCGCGTCCAACCTCGCCCAGGACGGCAAGGGTTACGCCAGCGGGACACAGCTGGGTGAGGGTTCGTTCTTCGGGCGCCGCGCCGGAACGCACGCGGCGCGGCGGGCCGGGGGAGCGTAGGCGCGCGACGACCCAGCGCCGGAACGCACGCGGCGCGGCGGGCCGGGGGAGCGTAGGCGCGCGACGACCCAGCGCCGGGGCAGCGTAGCCGCTAGACCTGCGCGGGCTCCTTTTCGACCGGCCCCAGCTGCCACGCGCCGCCGCCGAGAAGTTGCAGCTGCTGCTCGTGGTGCTGCTCGACGGCGGGCCGATGGCTCACGCTCACGAGCACGCATTCCGGCAGCTCCGCCCGAACCAGTTGGTACAGCGCGTATTCCAGGCCGCTGTCCAGCGCGGAAGTCGCCTCGTCGAGGAAGACCGCCTTCGGCCGGGTGAGCAGGACGCGCGCAAACGCGACGCGCTGCTGCTCGCCGGGGGACAGCACTTTGGCCCAGTCCTGCTCCTCGTCCAACCGGCTGATGAGCGGCGCCAGAACAACCTTGGTGAGCACGTCGCGCAGTTGGTCATCGGCGACGCCGTCCGGCGAATTCGGGTAACACACCACGGTGCGCAACGTGCCGAGCGGCACATATGGCAACTGCGACAAGAACATCGTCTCGTTGTCGCCATCCGGACGGCACAGCGTTCCCGAGGCGTAGGGCCACAATTCGGCCAGGCTGCGCAGCAGCGTCGTCTTGCCCGCTCCGGAGCGTCCGGTGATCACCAGGCTGTCGCCCAGGTCGAGCTGGATGTCCAAAGAGTCGACCAGCTGGTCGCCCTCCGGCGTGCGCACCTCGATGCCGCGCAGTTCTACGGCGGTCTCCTCGCTGGGTTTGACGAGGATGGTGGGCAGCGCGCGCCCCTTGTCGTTGGCGTCGACGAGGCCGTGCAACCGGATGATCGCCGCCCGGAAGGCCGCGAACGCGTCATAGTTGTTGCGGAAGAACGACAGTGAGTCGTTGATGTTGCCGAAAGCCTGCGCGGTCTGGGTAACATCGCCGAAGGCGATCTCCCCGGTGAACAGGCGCGGCGCCTGAATCGCCAACGGCAGCGGAATGATGGTCTGCGTCGCCGACCAGTTCCATCCGTTGAAGATAATGGTCCGGCGCACGTACCTGCGGTAGTTGTCGATGATCGGCGTGAAGCGCCGCCACAATTGGGTACGTTCGACGCGCTCGCCACGGTAGAAGCCCACCGCCTCCGCGGCGTCGCGCAACCGCACCAGGGCGTAACGGAATGCGGCGTTGAGTTTCTCGTTGTTGAAGCTCAGCCAAATCAGCGGGCGCCCAAGCCAAATCGCGACCACCGTCACGATCAAGACATAGACCAGGACGGTCCAGAACATCGCACGCGGCACGTTCACACCGAAGAGATTGAAGTCCCCGGACAGGTTCCACAGGATCGCGGCGAACGAGATCACCGATGCCACCGCGTTGACGGCACCGAACAGCAGGGTGCTGGTCGTCCCGTTGGACGGGATGTTCGGGGTGCCGCCCACCCCCGCGGTGAAGATGTCGATATCTTGTTGGATGCGCTGATCTGGGTTGTCAATGGTCTTGTCGATGAACAGATCCCGGTAGTAGGCCCGGCCCGCGAGCCAGTCGTCGGTGAGATGGCCCGTCAGCCACATGCGCCAGGCGATGATGAACCGCTGCGTCAGGTAGATGTCGAGGATCACACGGGCGATGAAGATGGCCGCCAGCAGGATGAAAATCCCCAGCGAGACCCAAAAGTTGTGGATCCCCGAGTGTTTGACTTCCTCGTTGCCCGTGGCGAGCCCCTTGAGTGCCACCTGCAAAGCCGTGTACATGTCGTTGCTCTGATAGCTGAACAGCACGTTGAGCCGGACCGAGAACAGCACCAGCAGTAGCAGCACGCCGAGTCCCAGCCATGCCTTGACGCTGGTCGGCCCGACGAAGTAGCCGCGCGTGATCCGCCAGAATTGACGGCCCCACGGGGTCAGGTACCTGGCGGCGACCAGCGCGGCCAGCAGACAGACGGCACCGATGACCCACGCGATGGCGAGCCACCGCAGGGAGTCCTGAAATGCCGACGACCAATCAATGGACGGTTTGAAGAGCTTCGTGTCCAATTTCGGCGTCTCCTTCTGAGGTCGGCACTTCCCCGCAAGCTACCCGAGCCCGCAAGCTACCCGAGCGGTTGTCGATAGGCTGCGCAGATGAGCATCGACGCTCCGTCCAGCCAGACCGTACATGCCGGCCGACTCGTCGCGCGCCGGCTCAAAGCCAGCGGAATCGACACCGTCTTCACGCTGTCCGGCGGTCACCTGTTCTCGATCTACGACGGCTGCCGCGACGAGGGTATCCGGCTGATCGACACCCGCCACGAACAGACCGCGACCTTCGCCGCCGAGGGCTGGTCGAAGGTGACCAGGGTCCCGGGCGTGGCGGCGCTGACCGCGGGGCCGGGCGTCACCAACGGGATGAGCGCGATGGCGGCGGCGCAGCAGAACCAGTCGCCCCTCGTGGTGCTGGGCGGCCGGGCGCCGGCCCAGCGCTGGGGGATGGGCTCGCTGCAGGAGATCGACCACGTGCCGTTCGTCGCGCCGCTGGCCCGCTTCGCCGCCACCGCGCAATCGGCGGCCGACGCCGGGCGGCTCGTCGATGACGCGTTGCGCGCCGCGGTCGGCGCGCCGTCGGGCGTGGGATTCGTCGACTTCCCGATGGACCACGTGTTCTCCATGTCGGACGACGGCCCGCGCCCCGGGGCGCTTATCGACGTGCCGCCGGGACCCGCACCCGATGACCGGGCGCTGACCCGGGCCGTCGGTCTCCTGGCCGCGGCGAAGCGCCCGGTGATCATGGCCGGCACCAACGTGTGGTGGGGACACGGCGAAGCCGCACTGCTGCGCCTGGCGGAGGAACTCCAGATCCCGGTGCTGATGAACGGGATGGCCCGCGGCGCGGTCGCGGCCGACCACCCGTTGGCGTTCTCCCGGGTTCGCGGAAAAGCGTTGGGGGAGGCCGACGTTGCGCTGATCGTCGGCGTGCCGATGGATTTCCGGCTCGGCTTCGGCGCGGTGTTCGGGCAACAGACCCAGCTCGTCGTGGTCGACCGTGTCCAACCCGAGCGCCGCCATCCGCGGCCGGTGCAGGCCGAGCTCTACGGTGACCTGCTGACGATCCTGGCGGCGCTGGCCACCGCCGGGGGCGCCGGGCACCGAGACTGGGTCGAGGAACTCCGGGCGGCCGAGACCGCCGCGCGCGCCAAGGAGAACGCCGAGCTCGCCGACGACCGCGTCCCGCTGCACCCCATGCGGGTGTACGCGGAGTTGGCGCCCATGCTGGACCGCGACGCCATCGTCGTCATCGATGCCGGCGACTTCGGCTCCTACGCCGGCCGGGTGATCGACAGCTACCTGCCGGGGTGCTGGCTGGACAGCGGCCCCTTCGGCTGCCTGGGTTCGGGGCCCGGCTACGCCCTGGCCGCCAAGCTGGCCCGGCCGCAGCGCCAGGTGGTGCTGCTGCAAGGCGACGGCGCGTTCGGCTTCAGCGGCATGGAATGGGACACCTTGGTCCGGCACAACGTGCCCGTCGTGTCCGTGATCGGCAACAACGGCATCTGGGGCCTCGAAAAGCACCCCATGGAAGCCTTGTACGGCTATTCGGTGGTGGCCGAACTGCGCCCGGGGACCCGCTACGACGAGGTGGCGCGCGCCCTGGGCGCCCACGGCGAGCTGGTGGCCGCACCCGGCGAGCTGCGGCCCGCCCTGGAGCGCGCCTTCGCCAGCGGAATGCCCGCCGTCGTCAACGTGCTCACCGACCCGGACATCGCCTATCCACGCCGATCCAACCTCGCATGATGAGTGGGCGCCGCAGCCCACCGCGTACCGTTGACCTGTGCCTAAGACGACCCGCGCTCAACCCGGACGGCTGAGCAGCCGCTTTTGGAAGCTGCTCGGCGCCAGCACCGAAAAGGACCGCAGCCGCTCCCTCACCCAGGTCAACGACTCCTCGGAATACGACGGCGAGGCGGCCGGTCTGAGCGACGAGCAGCTGCGCAAGGCGGCCGGGCTGCTCAACCTCGAGGACCTCGCCGACTCCGAGGACATCCCGCAGTTCCTCGCCATCGCCCGCGAGGCCGCCGAACGGGCGAGCGGGTTGCGGCCGTTCGACGTTCAGCTGCTCGGGGCGCTGCGGATGCTGGCCGGCGACGTGATCGAGATGGCCACCGGCGAGGGCAAGACCCTGGCCGGCGCGATCGCCGCCGCCGGGTACGCGATCGCCGGGCGGCACGTGCACGTGGTGACGATCAACGACTACCTGGCGCGCCGTGACGCCGAATGGATGGGTCCGCTGATCGAAGCCATGGGGCTGTCGGTCGGCTGGATCACCGCCGAATCGACCAGCGAGGAGCGCCGGGCCGCCTACGGCTGCGACGTCACCTACGCCTCGGTCAACGAGATCGGCTTCGACGTGCTGCGCGATCAGCTGGTGACCGACGTCGACGACCTGGTGTCGCCCAACCCCGACGTGGCCCTCATCGACGAGGCCGACTCGGTGCTGGTCGACGAGGCGCTGGTGCCGCTGGTGCTGGCGGGAACCACGCATCGGGAGACCCCGCGGCTCGAAATCATCAAGCTGGTCGGTGAACTCAACGCCGACACCGATTTCGACACGGACTCCGACAGCCGCAACGTCCACCTGACCGACGCCGGCGCGCGCAAGGTCGAAAAGGCGCTCGGCGGCATCGACCTGTACTCCGAGGAGCACGTCGGCACCACGCTGACGGAGGTCAACGTCGCGCTGCACGCGCACGTGCTGCTGCAGCGCGACGTGCACTACATCGTGCGCGACGACGCGGTGCACCTGATCAACTCCTCGCGCGGACGCATCGCCCAGCTGCAGCGCTGGCCCGACGGGCTGCAGGCCGCCGTCGAGGCCAAGGAGGGCATCGAGACCACCGAAACCGGCGAGGTGCTCGACACCATCACCGTGCAGGCGCTGATCAACCGCTACGCCACCGTGTGCGGCATGACCGGCACCGCGCTGGCCGCCGGTGAGCAGCTGCGCCAGTTCTACAAGCTCGGTGTGTCGCCGATCCCGCCGAACAAGCCCAACATTCGCGAAGACGAGTCCGACCGGGTCTACATCACCGGCGCGGCCAAGAACGACGCGATCGTCGCGCACATCGCCGACGTCCACGAGACCGGGCAGCCGGTGCTGGTCGGCACCCGCGATGTCGCCGAATCCGAGGACCTGCACGAACGGCTGCTGCGCCGCGGCGTGCCCGCGGTGGTGCTCAACGCGAAGAACGACGCCGAGGAGGCCCAGGTCATCGCCGAGGCCGGCAAGTTCGGCGTGGTCACCGTGTCGACGCAGATGGCCGGGCGCGGCACCGACATCCGGCTCGGCGGCTCCGACGAGGCCGACCACGACCGCGTCGCCGAGCTGGGCGGGCTGCACGTCGTCGGCACCGGCCGGCACCACACCGAGCGGCTGGACAACCAGCTGCGGGGCCGCGCCGGGCGGCAGGGCGACCCGGGGTCGTCGGTGTTCTTCTCCAGCTGGGAAGACGACGTCGTGGCGGCCAACCTGGACCACAACAAACTGCCGATGGAGACCGACGAGGACGGCCGGATCGTCAGCCCCAAGGCGGCCGGGCTGCTCGACCACGCCCAGCGGGTCGCCGAGGGCCGCATGCTCGACGTGCACGCGAACACCTGGCGCTACAACCAGTTGATCGCCCAGCAGCGCGCCATCATCGTCGATCGGCGAAATACGTTGCTGCGCACCGCGACCGCGCGCGAGGAGCTCGCCGAGCTGGCGCCCAAGCGCTACGAGGAACTGGCCGAGGAGATCTCCGAAGAACGCCTCGAGACGATCTGCCGGCAGATCATGCTCTATCACCTGGACCGCGGCTGGGCCGACCATCTGGCCTACCTGGCCGACATCCGCGAGAGCATCCACCTGCGGGCGCTGGGCCGGCAGAACCCGCTGGACGAGTTTCACCGGTTGGCCGTCGACGCGTTCGCGTCGCTGGCCGCCGACGCGATCGAGGCGGCCCAGCAGACCTTCGAGACCGCGAACGTCCTCGAGGAGGAGCCGGGACTGGACCTGTCCAAGCTGGCGCGGCCGACGTCGACGTGGACGTACATGGTCAACGACAACCCGCTGTCGGATGACACGCTGTCCACCCTGAGCCTGCCCGGCGTGTTCCGCTAGACCACCCGCCGAGCGTGCGGCCAGCCGGGCGTTCGCGCTCGAGTGTGCGCCCAGCCGGGCGCTCGGCGTGGAGTCGCGTTAAGGTCACGGCTCATGGAGCCGGTGCTTCCGCCCAACCGGGTGCTGACGGTCCCCAACGCGCTCAGCGCCATCCGCCTGGCGCTCATTCCGGTGTTCATCTACGCCTTGCTGGTCGTGCACGCCCACGGATGGGCGGTCGCGATCCTGATGTTCAGCGGCGCCTCGGACTGGGCCGACGGCAAGATCGCGCGGCTGCTCAATCAGTCCTCGCGGCTCGGCGTGCTGCTCGATCCCGCCGTCGACCGCCTCTACATGGTCGCCGTTCCCGTCGTGATGGCGTTCAGCGGGATCGTGCCGTGGTGGTTCGTCGCGATCCTGCTCGCACGCGATGGCCTGCTGGCCGCGACGCTGCCGCTGCTGTGGAGCCGCGGTCTCTCGGCGCTGCCGGTGACCTACATCGGCAAGGCCGCGACGTTCGCCCTCATGTCGGGCTTTCCGCTGGTGCTGCTGGGCACGTGGGACGCGCTGTGGAGCCGGGTGGTGGGCGCCTGCGGGTGGGCGTTCCTGATCTGGGGCTTGTACGGCTACCTGTGGGCGTTCGTGCAGTATGCGGTCCAGATGACACTGGTGTTGCGCCGCATGCCCAAGGTCGATCGCGGGTCGCGCCCGCCGGCCGTGGCGAAGGCGACCGACCATGGCTGACGTGGACCGCCGGCTCGGCGGCTATGACCCCAACGCCGGTCACAGCGCGCACGTGGCGGCCCGGCCGCAACAGATTCCGGTGCCCTCGCTGTTGCGCGCGCTGCTGTCCGAGCACCTGGATCCCGGCTACGCCGCGGCGGCGGCCAAGCGAGCTACCACCGAAGGACGCCAGCGCGCGTTCGGTTGGCTGTGGCAGGCCCTGGCCGCGCTCCTCATCGCCACGGTTTTCGCCGCCGCGGTCGCGCAGGCCCGTTCGGTCGCCCCCGGGGTGCGCGACGCCCAGCAACTGCTGTTGGGCAACGTGCGGGCGATGGAAGGCTCGGCGACGCAGTTGGCGCAGCGGCGCAACCAGCTCTCGACACGACTCGACGACGTGCAGCGCCGCGTGCTGGCCGACGATGCCGAGGGGCAGCGGTTGCTGAAACGGCTCGACGCGCTCAGCGTGGCGGCCGCCAGCACGGCGATCATCGGTCCCGGCCTGAAGTTGACCGTGACCGATCCGGGTGCCAGCCCGAACCTTTCCGACGTGTCCAAACAGCGGGTCGGCGGCAGCAGGCAGATCATCCTCGACCGCGACCTGCAGCTGGTGGTCAACTCGTTGTGGGCCAGCGGCGCCGAGGCGGTCTCGGTCGGCGGCGTGCGGATCGGGCCCAACGTGACCATCCGGCAGGCCGGCGGCGCGATCCTCGTCGACAACAACCCGACCAGCAGTCCGTACACCATCCTGGCGATCGGGCCGCCGCGCTCGATGCGCGACGTCTTCGACAACAGCCCGGGGCTGCAGCGCCTGAGGCTGCTGGAGATTTCCTACGGCGTGGTGGTTACGGTGGATGTTGCCGACGGTCTTTCGCTGCCTGCCGGATCCGTCCGGGATGTCAAGTTCGCCAAGCAGATTGGGCCATAGTGAGAAAAGTCCCGAACACACAGTTTCGCCTGTGCGAGACGGGAAACCCCGCATGATCGGTATCGCGGCGCTGGCGATCGGCATCGCGCTGGGCCTGGTTTTTCACCCCTCGGTGCCCGAAGTCGTGCAGCCCTATCTGCCGATCGCGGTGGTCGCGGCGCTCGACGCCGTGTTCGGCGGGTTGCGTGCCTATCTGGAGCGGATCTTCGACCCCAAGGTCTTCGTGATCTCGTTCGTGTTCAACGTCTTCGTGGCCGCGCTCATCGTCTATGTCGGCGACCAATTGGGGGTGGGCACCCAGTTGTCGACGGCCATCATCGTCGTGCTCGGTATCCGCATCTTCGGCAACGCGGCGGCCCTGCGCCGCCGGCTGTTCGGGGCGTGACGCCATGACCCGATCGAGCTCAGCGTGAGTCAGGATCCGACGGATCGCGACGCCGGCGCGGCGCCGGATCAGGCCGCGCCACACGGGCGTCACGAACTGCGCGGGAAACACCCCCGCGGCGGGTTGTCCGGCATGCTGCGCGGCGGCCGCTCCCGCCTGGGTTTCGGCACGCTGGCCGTCCTGTTGTGTCTGCTTCTCGGGATCGCCATCGTCACCCAGGTTCGCCAGACCGAATCGGGCGATTCGCTGGACACGGCGCGCCCCGCCGACCTGTTGGTGCTGCTGGATTCGTTGCGGCAGCGCGAGGGCACACTCCGCAGCGAGGTGAACGAGCTGGAGAACACGCTGAATTCGTTGCAGGCGTCCGGCAACAACGACCAGGCCGCCATCCAGTCCGCCCAATCCCGGCTGGCGGCGCTGTCCATCCTGGTCGGCGCCGTGGGCGCCACGGGGCCCGGCGTCACCGTCACGATCGAGGACCCCGGGCCGGGGGTTTCCCCCGAGGCGATGCTCGACGTGATCAACGAGTTGCGCGCCGCGGGCGCGGAGGCGATCGAGGTCAACGACGCCCACCAGTCCGTGCGCGTGGGCGTCGACACGTGGGTCGCGGGTGCGCCCGGGTCGCTGACCGTCGACTCCAAAACGCTGTCGCCCGCGTATTCGATTCTGGCGATTGGTGATCCGCCCACCCTGGCCGCGGCGATGAACATTCCCGGTGGCGCGCAGGACACGGTCAAGCGCGTCGGGGCGCGGATGTCCGTCCAGCAGGCCGAACGGGTGGACGTGACCACCTTGCGGCAACCAAAACCGCACCAATACGCTCAGCCCGTCAAGTGAGCAATTCCCGAACAGACAGGATCACTCGTGAGCGATATCCCGCCCGATCTGCGCTACACCGCCGAACACGAATGGGTTCGTCGAAGCGGCGATGACACACTGCGGGTGGGCATCACCGACTTTGCACAGTCGGCGTTGGGCGATGTCGTGTTCGTTCAGCTGCCCGACGTGGGCGCGGAGCTGACCGCCGGTGAATCCTTCGGCGAGGTCGAATCGACGAAATCGGTGTCGGACCTGTACGCCCCGGTCTCGGGCAAAGTGTCGGCCGTCAACACCGATCTGGAAGGCAGCCCGCAACTGGTCAACTCCGATCCGTACGGGGCCGGGTGGTTGCTGGATGTGCAGGTATCCGACGTCGCCGAAGTGGAGTCCGCCATTTCGTCGTTGCTCGACGCGGAGGCCTACCGCGGAACGCTGACCGAATGACGATTGCTAATGTCCCTGCAGCCTCGCACGGCGAGGCCGACGGTGCAGCCGGCACGTCGGGGAACCGACGTTTCGGATCGCCAAGTGGTGGGCGCATTGCAGGCCGGTGCGCGGTACCGTCGACAGATCTACCTTTTGAAGACCGGCATACCGGGCAACAAGACCTGGTGCGGAGGCCGGCCGAGCGGCCCGGACAGACAACGCCACAGCGGCCAGTGAGGAGCAGCGCGTGACGGACATGGACTCAGGAAGTCAGCAAGACCAGAATTCGGACGAAGTCACGGTAGAGACGACCTCTGTCTTTCGCGCCGACTTCCTCAACGAGCTCGACGCACCCGCGCAGGCGGGCACGGAAAGCGCGGTATCCGGGGTCGAGGGACTCCCGGCGGGTTCGGCGCTGCTGGTCGTCAAACGGGGTCCCAACGCGGGATCGCGGTTCCTGCTCGACCAGCCCACCACGTCGGCGGGCCGGCACCCGGACAGCGACATCTTCCTCGACGACGTGACCGTCAGCCGCCGCCACGCCGAATTCAGGTTGGAAAACAACGAATTCAGCGTCGTCGACGTTGGTAGTCTCAACGGCACTTACGTCAACCGTGAGCCCGTGGACTCCGCGGTGCTGGCCAATGGCGACGAAGTGCAGATCGGCAAGTTCCGCTTGGTGTTTCTGACCGGACCCAAGCAGGGTGAGGATGGAGGATCTTCGGGCTAGTGAGCGCACCCGATAGCTCGGCACTGGCCGGGATGTCGATCGGGGCGGTTCTGGAATTGTTGAGGCCGGACTTCCCCGATGTCACCATCTCCAAGATCCGCTTCTTGGAGGCCGAGGGGCTGGTGACGCCGCAACGGGCCGCGTCGGGTTACCGGAGGTTCACCGCGTACGACTGCGCGCGGTTGCGCTTCATCCTTACCGCGCAGCGTGATCACTACCTGCCGTTGAAGGTCATCCGGGCGCAACTGGACGCCCAGCCCGACGGCGAGCTACCGCCGTTCAAAACCTCCTATGCCGTCCCGCGCCTGGTGTCGGTGAACCGAACCGGGGAGGTCGGCGCGGACGCGGGAGCGGACACTTCGGCGGTGGCGGCCACGCACGTCCGGCTGAGCCGCGAAGACCTGCTGGCGCGTGCGGGCGTGGACGACGACCTGCTGACGGCCTTGCTCAAGGCCGGCGTCATCACCACCGGGCCCGCGGGTTTCTTCGACGAGCACGCCGTCGTGATCCTGCAATGCGCGCGGGCGCTGTCGGACTACGGCGTCGAGCCGCGGCATCTGCGCGCATTCCGGTCGGCGGCGGACCGGCAGTCGGATTTGATCGCCCAAATCGCCGGGCCGGTAGTCAAAGCCAACAAGGCCGGTGCCCGGGATCGCGCCGACGATTTGGCGCGTGAAGTTGCGGCGCTGGCCATCACGTTGCACACGTCGTTGATCAAATCCGCCGTTCGCGACGTTCTGGATCGCTGAGGACTAGACTTCGGTCGACAGCTTGGTTTCGGCGGTAGGGCGGATTTTTGACCTCGCCGCCGCTGGGAATGCCAATCCAACCGGCGCCACGAATGCGGAGGACAGACACAAATGGGTGAGGTTCGTGTTGTCGGCATTCGCGTAGAGCAGCCGCAAAACCAGCCGGTGTTGTTGCTGCGCGAAACCGACGGTGACCGTTACCTGCCGATCTGGATCGGCCAGTCGGAGGCTGCCGCCATCGCCCTCGAGCAGCAGGGTGTCGAGCCGCCTCGTCCGCTGACGCACGATCTGATCAGGGATGTCATTGCCGCGCTTGGGCATTCGCTCAAAGAGGTGCGGATCGTCGATCTGCAGGAAGGCACTTTCTACGCCGACCTGGTGTTCGACCGCAACATCACCGTGTCGGCGCGGCCCTCGGATTCGGTGGCGATAGCGCTGCGCGTCGGCGTCCCGATCTACGTCGAGGAGCCCGTGCTTGCCCAGGCCGGGCTCTTGATCCCCGACGAGACCGACGAAGAGGGCGGCACCGCCGTCCGCGAGGACGAGGTGGAGAAGTTCAAGGAATTTCTCGACAGCGTGTCTCCCGACGATTTCAAAGCCACCTAGCGCGCTGCGGGCGGATCGCGCTCGACTAGCCTGGTGGGGACATCACGGATCCGTCTCAACTGGCAACGTGATGTCGACACGCTGGCGGATAGCCCGCCCAGTTGGCCCCGGGGCGGCCATACTTTGATCACGACTTCAGGCGCGGCGGCTATCGGAAAGCGTAAGCTCACTAGCACTCGGGCCTGAGCAGACGTGGCTGCGGTGCAGCCAACAACGCAGCTAACGACGAGAGCGCGATCGCGGAGAGGAACCACCGTGAGCGAGCAGCCACGCCAAGAACAGCTCAACCTAGCTGAGCAGGGCACCGACGCGAGTAGCGACCGCAGCATCACCGCGGCCGGCCCCCCCGTGCAGCCCGGCCTGTTCCCGGACGACTCCGTGCCCGACGAACTCGTCGGCTACCGCGGTCCCAGCGCGTGCCAGATCGCCGGCATCACCTACCGGCAGTTGGACTACTGGGCGCGCACCTCGCTGGTGGTCCCGTCGATCCGCAGCGCGGCGGGCTCCGGAAGCCAGCGGCTCTACTCGTTCAAAGACATCCTGGTTCTCAAGATCGTCAAGCGGTTGCTCGACACCGGCATCTCGCTGCACAACATCCGCGTCGCGGTCGACCACCTGCGTCAGCGCGGTGTTCAGGATCTGGCCAACATCACCCTGTTCTCCGACGGCACCACCGTCTACGAGTGCACGTCGGCCGAAGAGGTCGTCGACCTGCTCCAGGGCGGGCAGGGCGTGTTCGGCATCGCCGTGTCCGGCGCCATGCGCGAGCTGACCGGCGTCATCGCCGACTTCCCGGGCGAGCGGGCCGACGGCGGCGAGTCGATCGCCGAACCCGAGGACGAGCTGGCGTCCCGGCGCAAGCACCGCGACCGCAAGATCGGCTGACGGCGCGCCCCGACAGCGCGCGACCGCGCGCACCCGTGGCCGAGTAAACTGGGCCGCGCATCGTATTCGAGCGGGAGAGTTCCGTGACGGCCAGTCACGGACGCCGAAGGAGCAACACCTCTCCGTCAACCTCTCAGGCACCCGGACCGCGCGAAACAATGATGCCTCTGGAAAGCGGTGACGACCCGGCGGGTCGACACCCGCCGATGGGGAAAGGCGCCCGGGACAGGCATCCGGCGCCGAATCTCTCAGGCGCCCGGCGCAGGGTGAAGACAGAGGGAGAGGGCCGTTCGTCCTCTGCCTCGATCCGTCGTCGCCCGCCTACCCAGGAGTTTCCAGTGCCCGATCAATCCACGTTCGCCGCCCGGCACATCGGCCCGGACAGCCAGGCCGTCGCCGCCATGCTCGCCGTGATCGGTGTCGACTCCCTCGACGAGCTGGCGTCCAAGGCGGTCCCGGCGGGCATCCTGGATCGGCTCGCCGACAACGGCGCCGCGCCGGGACTTGACCGCCTGCCGGCACCGGCCAGCGAGACCGAGGCGCTGGCAGAGTTGCGGGCGTTGGCCGACGCCAACACGGTGGCCGTGTCCATGATCGGTCAGGGCTACTACGACACGCTCACGCCGCCGGTGTTGTTGCGCAACATCTTGGAGAACCCCGCCTGGTACACGGCGTACACGCCGTATCAGCCGGAGATCAGCCAGGGCCGGCTCGAGGCGCTGCTGAACTTCCAGACGATGGTCGCCGACCTGACCGGCCTGGAGGTCGCCAACGCCTCCATGCTCGACGAGGGGACCGCCGCCGCCGAGGCCATGACCCTGATGCACCGCGCGGCCCGCGGCAAAACCAACCGGCTGGCCGTCGACGCCGACGTCTTCGCCCAGACCGCGGCCATTCTGGCCACCCGCGCCAAGCCGCTGGGCATCGAGCTCGTCACCGCCGACCTGCGGAAGGGCCTGCCCGACGGCGACTTCTTCGGCGTCGTCGCCCAGCTGCCCGGCGCCGGCGGCCGGGTCACCGACTGGACGGCTCTGGTCCAGCAGGCCCACGACCGCGGCGCGCTGGTCGCGATCGGCGCCGACCTGCTCGCGTGCACGCTGATCACGCCTCCCGGTGAGATCGGCGCCGACGTCGCCTTCGGTACCACCCAAAGATTCGGTGTGCCAATGGGATTCGGCGGACCGCACGCCGGCTACCTGGCCGTGCACGCCAACCACGCGCGCCAACTGCCCGGCCGGCTGGTGGGGGTCTCGCTGGACGCTGACGGCAACCCGGCCTACCGGCTGGCGCTGCAGACCCGCGAGCAGCACATCCGCCGCGACAAGGCGACCAGCAACATCTGCACCGCGCAGGTGCTGCTGGCGGTCATGGCCGCGATGTACGCCAGCTACCACGGCGCCGAGGGGCTGACCGCGATCGCGCGCCGCGTGCACGCTCACGCCGAGGCGATCGCCGCCGCGCTCGGTGATGCGCTGGTGCACGACAAGTACTTCGACACCGTGCTGGCCCGCGTGCCGGGCCGTGCCGCCGAGGTGATCGCCGCGGCCAAAGCCAAGGGCATCAACCTGTGGCGCGTCGACGACGACCACGTGTCGGTGGCCTGCGACGAGGTCACCACCGACGAACACGTCGCCGCGGTGCTCGAGGCCTTCGGGGTGCAACCGGCCGAGCCGGTGTGCGCCGGCATCACCCGCACCTCGGAGTTCCTGACCCATCCCGCCTTCACCCAGTACCGCACCGAGACGGCGATGATGCGCTACCTGCGCACCCTGGCGGACAAAGATATCGCCTTGGACCGCAGCATGATTCCGCTCGGCTCCTGCACGATGAAGCTCAACGCGGCCGCCGAGATGGAGCCGATCACCTGGCCGGAATTCGCCCGCCAGCATCCGTTCGCGCCGGCCTCCGACACCCCCGGGCTGCGGCGTCTGATCGCCGACCTGGAGACCTGGCTGGTGCACATCACCGGCTACGACGCCGTCTCGCTGCAACCCAACGCCGGCTCGCAGGGCGAATACGCCGGCCTGCTGGCCATCCACGACTACCACGCCAGCCGCGGCGAACCGCACCGCGACATCTGCCTGATCCCGTCGAGCGCGCACGGCACCAACGCGGCGTCGGCGGCGCTGGCCGGGATGCGGGTGGTGGTGGTGGCCTGCCACTCCAACGGCGACGTGGACCTCGACGACCTGCGCGCCAAGGTGGCCGAACACGGGGAGCGGCTGTCGACCCTGATGATCACCTACCCGTCCACGCACGGCGTCTACGAGCACGACATCGCCGACATCTGTGCCGCGGTGCACGACGCGGGGGGCCAGGTCTACGTGGACGGCGCCAACCTCAACGCGCTGGTCGGCCTGGCGCGGCCGGGGAAGTTCGGCGGCGACGTCAGCCACCTGAACCTGCACAAGACGTTCTGCATTCCGCACGGGGGCGGCGGACCGGGCGTCGGGCCGGTGGCCGTGCGTTCGCATCTGGCGGCGTTCCTGCCCGGGCACCCGCACGCCCCCGAGCTGCCCCACGGGCATCCGGTGTCCTCGGCGCCGTACGGGTCCGCCTCGATCCTGCCGATCAGCTGGGCCTACATCCGGATGATGGGCGCCGAGGGCCTGCGCGCGGCGTCGCTGACCGCGATCACCTCGGCCAACTACATCGCCCGTCGCCTCGACGAGTACTTCCCGGTGCTCTACACCGGCGAGAACGGCATGGTGGCCCACGAGTGCATCCTGGACCTGCGCGGCATCACCAAAGACACCGGCGTGACCGTCGACGACGTCGCAAAGCGCCTGGCGGACTACGGTTTTCACGCGCCCACGATGAGCTTCCCCGTGGCCGGCACGCTGATGGTGGAACCCACCGAGAGCGAGACCCTGACCGAAGTCGACGCCTTCTGCGAGGCCATGATCGCGATTCGCCGCGAGATCGATCGGGTGGGTGCGGGGGAGTGGTCCGTCGACGACAACCCGCTGCGCGGCGCCCCGCACACGGCCGAGTGCCTGGTCATCGGCGAGTGGGACCACCCGTACACCCGCGAAGAGGCCGCCTATCCGCTGGGCAAGGACTTCCGGCCCAAGGTGTGGCCGCCGGTGCGCCGTATCGACGGCGCCTACGGCGACCGCAACCTGGTCTGCTCGTGCCCGCCCGTGGAGGCGTTCGCCTGACGGCGGGGTCGGTGCGGGATCACCCCGGCGTTCGCGCCGGGGCCCGCAACGCCAGCGGCACCAGGTATCGGCGGGCGAAGTCGCGGGCCTCGTTCGGGTTGTAGATCGGGATGACGGACTCGGGCGTCTTGATCAGCGAAATGATCAGGCGCCCGATCATCTCGCCGACGATCTCGGTGTCCAGGTCGGCGGCCAGTTCGCCACGCTCCTGCCAGCGGCGCAGCCACGTCGCGATGTAGCCGCGCGTCATGGCGATCAGGTGCTCGTCGGTCAGGTAGGCGGACAGCTCCCCGGCGGCGGGCGATTCGCGGATGCTTCGGGTCAACAACTTGGGGGCGGAGGCCTCGTGCACGAACGCGGCGAAGACTTCGGCGATCCCTTCCTCCGGTGATCCCGCGCGACCCGCGACCTCGGAGACCAGCGTGCTCAGCCGCAGCGATTCGTCCATGATGGTCAGCCGCACCAGGTTTCGCTTGTGCCGAAACCGGCGGTAGACGGTGGCGACGCCGACACCGGCGGTGTCGGCGATGTCCTGCATGGTGGTGTTGGAGAATCCGCGCTCGGTGAAGCAGGTGCGTGCCGCGGTGACGATCGTGCGGGCGGTCGGATCGAGGCTGGCCAGGCCGTCGGGCAGCGCGCCGAGCAGCATCGCGGGGTCTGCCATCTGCCCTCCAGCCGGTTGGGGTATCAGGTCAATTCTGCGCCCCATCAGCGTATTCACCGGCATTCGCGGCGCGCCGGTGCGGGTGCGCCGTCACCACCGCGAGAAAGCCGGGCTTGCGGGTCAATTCCGCTCGGGCGCCGCGAAGGAATCCAGCAGCACCGAACGGTAGCGGTCGCGGAGCCGCTCGTATTGGTAGCGGTTGTAGGCCAGGGGTTCCAACGTCAGCCGGCGCGGCAACCACCGCCAGCCCAGCTGCAACGCGGCGACGTAGACGACGAACTCGACCTGCTCGCGCGCGCCCCACCGCACATTGAGCAGCCGGCGCATCGTGGGGTGGGCGACGGCGGCCGAACACACGACCACCGGGCGCGATGCCAGAGTGGTCAGCACCGGCCAGACCACTTGCAGCACGGGCCGCAGTTGCCGGGAAACCAGCAGCTTCGGGATCGGCGGGGCGACGAAGCTGCGATTGGCGAATTGCAGAAACTCGTTGTCGGCCAAGTCTTTTGCCGCGACGGCGTCGTAATGTTCGAGCATGTCGTGCAGGGTCGCCGGCAGCTTCCCCTGCTTGCTGGGCAGCTCCAGAAACTGCAGTTCCGAACGCAGGGTCTGATAGACGACCTCTTTCTCGGCGAGGGTGAGGCGACGCCCGCACACCCGCAGATAACCCTGGTACAAGAGGTTGAGACCGCTCACGGCCACCCAGGTCCACACCTCGGGGTTGAGCGCGCTGTAGCGCGTGTCGCTGAACGAGTCCTTTCCCGTGCCGCGGACGTCGCGGTGCAACCGTTTGAGATCGTCCCGCGACGCCTTCACGTCCGAGCTGTCACCGAAGGCGGCGAGGGCGGTGAACGCCGCACTGCGGATCCCACGGTCGGTGAAGTTGTCGGCGAAGCGTCCGCTGCGGTCCACCGCGGCCGCGATTTCGCGATGCGCGACCTGGTCGAGGGCCAGGCGGCCGAACGCCGCGGCCAGCGGCGACCCGGCGAACCACCTGACGTCGTCGGCCAGCGCCCGGTGCGCGGAATTCCATTCCGCTTCGGGGGGCACGAACGTCGCCGCGGAAGCGTTGCCGCGCCGGTCGATTCGGCTTGTCATCGTCATCCCGTTCCTCCTTGTGCGCGTCGGTGGGCCGTCACACGACGGTCGCCCCGATCCGGTGCCGCAAACGCATGTCCCACACCACCGCCTGCACGCCGAGGCGCGTCAAGAACCGCGGCGTGAACAGGTCCAGGACCCCGAGGAGGCGCTGCCAGCGGTCGAACCGGCGTTGCTGCGCGGCCGTCCAGCCGAACCCGAGCTTTTCGCGCAGCTGCGGCGGCAGGTACCCCAGCGTCATGAAGAGGTTCCACCCGCCGAACAGCGCCGAGACGGGGGCGGGCAGAAAATCCAGGCGCGCGATGCCGATCAGGTAGCTGCGCATGCGGTCGTCGAAGTCGAGCCGGTCGAGTTGCTCCTGCCAGTACCGGTCTGCGGCTTCGCGGTCGGCGGGCCACATTTCCGGCGGCACCTGCAATGTGGTGGCGAACACCGACGCCGCCCGGTGGATGGTGTCGGGGTCGCGTCGGGAACGGCCGCCCCGCAGCCTGCGGGTGTCCTCGAACACCGCGGCCATGCAGGAGGCGACCCACAGCTGTAACTGCGGGTCGAAGGCGTTGTAGCGCACCGGGCTTTGCGGGCCGGAGCGCACCTGGGCGTGTGCGGCGTTGACGGCCTCCCGGTACACACGGCGGTCCCGCGCGTTGCCGGCGATGGCCACCGCGATGTAGGTGAAGGTGGTGCGGGCGCGTTTGAACGGATGCTTGTACAGGTTGCCGCTGTCCACCTTGCTTTCCATCACGCCATAGGCCACACCGGAATTCGCCAGCTGCATCACGACGTTCGCCGCGCCGTAGGCGGGGGACAGCCACGGCGATATCTCCTCGGCGAGAAACGAGGTGTCGGCGGAATCCGTGTCCGCCCGCCGGTCGCGCCGCTCGGGTCCGGCCGGGACGTCCTCCGGGTCGGTGGGCAGGGGCTGGGCCATGGGGTGCCTTCCTGGGTTGGCCAACGGCTCAACGAGATTCGGTGCGGTGTGCGAAGGGGAGGCGGGCGCGCCCGGGTGCCGCGCGGCCGCCGAGCAGGGCGCGCCAGGCGCTCCCGCGTCGCCGGGTCGCCGAAGGGGGTCCGGTCGGGCGCAAGGCCGGTGTCGCGGCGGCGTCCAGCGGTGCAGAGGACATCGTTGCGCTACGTCTTCCTGGATCAACGTTGATAGAAAGAACGGTTTGTTCTATCACGAGTGTGGCACAGCCGACCGCGATTGGATAGACGGTGTCCGAATTTTCCGGTTTTCCGTGCACGACGCCGTCGGCCACATCGTGACCGACGCCGGGCCGGCTAGCCCAGGAAGGCGTTGACCGCCGTCGCGAGCTCGGGGGACGCCGACGTCGCGATGTTCTGGTAGCTGCCGCCGCTGAGCTGGGCGACGGCTTCCCACGTCGATCGGTCCGGATCGGCCCCGAAATCGATGACGTTCACCGCGATCGGCTTGGCCGGGTCGGCGCTCTTGCGGATGAAATCCTGTAGCCCCGGACCGTCCAGGGTTTGGTCGGTGTGGGGTCCGGAGGTGATCACTAGAAGCGAATTGGCTTGGCCCGCATGGTAATTGGCCTGCATGTCTTGGTAGATCATGCGCAGCGTGGTGAACGACACCGCGCCGCCGCCCGAGGAGTACTGCTTGTCCAGGGCGGCCAATAGTGCGGCCGAGCGTGGCTGGCCGCTGGAGCCGCCGACGGGATCGGCCAACGGGCCGCTGGCCACCTCGGAGCGGCCCTCGTGACCGTCGAAGGTCCACAGGCCGACGACGGCGCTGGCGGGCAGGGCCTTGATCCGGTCCTGAAGCGCCGCAATCACGTTCGCCAGCCGGGACTTCGCGCCTTCCTGGCCGGGCATCGACTGGTCGAGCATGATCGTCGTGGCCTGCCCGGTCGATGGCGCGGCCATGGCCTCGGCAAGGGTGGCGCGCATCGGGTCGTCGCCGACGGTCAGCGTGGACGGCAGCGTCGGGAAGGTGGTCACCGGGCTGCTGGGGGTTTTGACCCCGTTGACCCGGAAGCCCGCCTTCGCCAGCTTGGCCAGCTGATCGGGCTTGTGCATGAAGCGGGAGAACTCGCTGGCCGCCGTGGCCTGTTCGCGCGTGAGCCACGAACCGCTGAGCAGCACGGTGGGATAGTCGGCCACCGGCGCGGGACCCGGCGGCAGCCAGGAAGCCAAGGCGCTCTTGGCATCTGGGAGCGATTGGCCACGCTGGAATAGCTGCTGTTCGGTGGTGATCACGGCGTGCACCGGCGCGGTCGCCGGGTCACCGGGCTTCAGCAGCGTGTTCATCGCCTCGGTCAACGAGTTGTCGGCGAGCTTGGGTTGCGCGCTCAACAGGGAGCGCACCGCGGCGGTGCCCTGGGGCACCGGGGCGCCGGGCGGTACGGACGCGGCCGCGACCGCCTCACCGGCAAGAAACGATGCGTCCCCGTTGCCGCCCATCGGCAGCGCCAGTCGCAGCGACCCCCACGCGGGTAAGTTCAACCCCGCCAACGCATTCGGGTTGGTCTGCAGCCCGGGCAGCGCCGCCCAGTTCTGCTTGGCGAGGGCCGGTGCCAGTTCGGGACGCACGGCAAGCACCACCGGGGAGCTGACCAGTGAATGGCTCTCGCTGATCGTCTTCTGAGTCGCGGCTCCCGCCAGCCGGGCGGCGGAGATCGAGCTGCCGGGGATCCACAGCGCCGGCTGGCCGCCCAGTTCCGCCGGCCACTTGCCGATGAAACCGTTGAGCACGGCGTCGGAGTCGGCCGGCTTGACGTTGACCACCATGCAGCGGTCGCCGATCGGTCCGGCCGATTTGTTGTAGCTTTCGGCGAGTTCCTGAACGGACGTGGCGATCGACGGGTCGGCGACGACGGCTACGGTCTCTTGACCGCCGACGCAACGGCCGGCCGCCTTGTGCGACCGCTTGGACAGCACGTCGCCGAAGAAGCTCCACAGGATCACCGATCCCACCACGACGACGACGGCGACCAGCGCGACGATCACCCCGATGCTGACGCCGCGGCGACCGCCCTCGCTGCGATGGCCGCCCCGCCAGTCGGCGAGCCCCCGGTGCCCGCCGCGAAACAGCGAGGGGGATTCGGCCGGCGGCTCCGAACTCGCCGGTCCGCCCTGGCGCGGCGGAAACTCCGGGTACTCGTCGGCCGTGCTGTCAGCGAACGCGTCGCCCGCGGCGTACGGCTCGTCGTCGGCGTAGGGCTCATCGTCGTCGGGATAGTGGCGCTCGTCCGAGTAGTAGTCCTCGTCCGCGTAGTCGTCGTCGGCGTAGTCGTCGTCGGCTTCCGAGTAGTAATCGGCCGCCTCGCCGGCGTCCCGCTGCTGATGTCCTGCGTCGTCACCTCGGGACGGCTCGTCGACCACGTCGTCGCGAGAAGGCTCGTCGAGGGAGTCGTCAGGGTCGGGCGCACTGTGCCTACCCATAGCAGTGCCCGCGGCCTTTCCGTCGTTCCATCCGAATGAACTCGCCGCCGATTTTAGTCATCCGCGGCACTATTACACGTGCGAACCCGATTCCAGCGCAGGCTCAATTCGACTGCGCGGCGCGCGCCTTGGCCTCGCGCCGACGGCGGTGCAGGATCGGCTCGGTGTAGCCGTTGGGCTGCTGCGTTCCGGTCAGGATGAGGTCCTGCGCCGCCAGGAACGCCAGGCTGTCGTCGAAGTTGGGCGCCATCGGCAAATACGCCGCATCCTTGGCGTTTTGCTCGTCCACCAGCGGGGCCATCCGCTCGAGGCTGGCCCGCACGTCCTCCTCGGTGATCACACCGTGGCGCAGCCAGTTCGCCAGCAGCTGACTCGAAATCCGCAGTGTCGCACGGTCTTCCATGAGCGCCACGTCGTGGATGTCGGGCACCTTCGAGCAGCCGACGCCCTGGGCGACCCAGCGCACCACGTAGCCGAGGATGGACTGGCAGTTGTTGTCGACCTCCTCGCGGATCTCCTCGGGAGCCCAGGCCAGTTCCTTGGCCAGCGGGATGGTCAGCAACTCGTCGATGTTGGTGCGCTTCTTGCCCGCCAGCTCCTCCTGCACGGCGCCCACGTCGACGTAGTGGTAGTGCATCGCGTGCAGGGTGGCCGCCGTCGGCGAGGGCACCCACGCGGTGGTGGCTCCGGCCTTGGGCTGGCCGATCTTCTGCTCGACCATGTCGGCCATCAGTTCGGTCATCGCCCACATGCCCTTGCCGATCTGCGCCTTGCCCTTGAACCCGGCGGCCAGGCCGATGTCGACGTTGGCGTCCTCGTAGGCCTTGATCCAGGTGGTGCCCTTCATCGCGCCCTTGCGGATCATCGGACCCGCCTCCATCGAGGTGTGGATCTCGTCGCCGGTGCGGTCGAGGAAGCCGGTGTTGATGAACACCACCCGGTCGGCCGCGGCCTTGATGCAGGCCTTGAGGTTGACGGTGGTGCGCCGCTCCTCGTCCATGATGCCGACCTTGAGGGTGCCCTGCGGCAGCCCGAGGACGTCTTCGACCCGGCTGAACAGCTCGCAGGTGAACGCGACCTCGTCGGGCCCGTGCATCTTGGGCTTGACGATGTAGATGGACCCGGTGCGGCTGTTGGCCAGCGGCCCGTTCGCCTCACTCGTCTTGAGCCCGTGAATCGCGGTCAGCCCGGTGAACAGCGCATCCATGATGCCCTCGAACACCTCGTGACCCTCCGCGTCGATAATCGCGTCGTTGGTCATCAGGTGGCCGACGTTGCGGACGAACAGCAGGCTGCGGCCCGGCAGGGTCAGCTCGCCCTCGCCGTCGGGCGTGGAGTAGGTGCGGTCCTGGTTGAGCACCCGGGTGAAGGTCTTGCCGCCCTTGTCGACGTCCTCGGACAGGTCGCCCTTGTTCAGGCCGAGCCAGTTGCGGTAGCCGAGCACCTTGTCGTCGGCGTCGACGGCGGCCACCGAGTCCTCGAAGTCCATGATCGTGGTCACGGCCGATTCCAGGATCACGTCCTTGATGCCGGCGGCGTCGGTCTTGCCGATCGGCGAGTCCGGATCGATGAGGATCTCGATGTGCAGGCCGTGGTTGACCAGCAGCACCGACCAGCTGGGGGAGCCGAGCTCGCCGGTGTAGCCGGCGAACTTGTCCGGGTCGGCCAGGCCGGCGGAACCGTCGGCGGTCGCGACCTTCAGGCGGCCGTCCTCGACGGACAGACCGGTCGCGTCGGCCCACGAGCCGGATTCCAGCGGCACGGCCTCGTCCAGGAATTTGCGCGCGTAGGCGATGACCTTGTCGCCACGCACCTTGTTGTAGCTCGACCCCTTTTCGGCGCCGTCGTCCTCCGAGATGACGTCGGTGCCGTACAGGGCGTCGTAGAGCGAACCCCACCGGGCGTTGGCGGCGTTCAGCGCGAACCGGGCGTTGAGCACCGGCACCACGAGCTGGGGGCCCGCGGTCGTGGTGATCTCGTCGTCGACGCCCGAGGTGGTGATCGTGAAATCCGCGGGTTCGGGCAGCAGGTAACCGATTTCGGTGAGGAACTCGCGATAGGCGTCGATGTCGAGCGGCTCGATGACCCGCTGCCGGTGCCACTTGTCGATCTGGGCCTGCAGCTCGTCACGCCGGCGCAGCAGATCCTGGTTCTTCGGGGTGAGGTCGGTGACGACCTTGTCCACGCCGGCCCAGAAGCTGTCCGGGTCGATATCGGTGCCGGGCAAGGCCTCTTCGTTCACGAAGTCGTAAAGCACCCGGGCGACGCGCAAGTTCCCCGCCGACACGCGATCAGTCATGATTCTCCTCCGTCATGGGCCGCCCTGGACCCTCCATGGGCCGTCGAGGGACCAGAAAGGCCCAGATTGGCAATGTCATCAGCCTACCGAGCACAGCCTGGCGAGCGTTATTCGCCGACCTGCCACAGCAGGTCAGGACGCGCTGACAGCCCCAAGAATGATGCTGCGGTGGTAACCGGAATCGATGTCCAGCAACGCACATTCCGTGCGCAAGCGGCACTGTGCCCTCCGGCGCCCTCCAGCACTTTCTTAACTGGTAGCCGTGAAAGATCATACGGGCTGCGCGCGGTCGGGCCCGCCGGGCCAGTCTCGCTAGGCCTCGCGCATCGTCCCGACGAAGTCTTCGACCAGGTCTTCCATCGCCACCATGGCCACCACGGCGCCGATCTCGTCGATGACCAGCGCCAGGTGGCTGTTGCTGCGGCGCAGCCGCGACAACGCCTCGGCCAGCGGCAGCGACCTCGGCAGTCCCGGCAGGGGCCGCACCTTTGCCAGATCGATCACCGTCTCGGGATCGTCGTCGAGCGTCAGCACGTCCTTGATGTGGAGGTAACCGACGAAGCTGCCGTCGACGTTTGCCACCGGGAAGCGGGAGTAGCCGCTCTGGGCCAGGGCTTCCTCGACCGCTGCGACCGTCGGGCCCTTGCCGGCGCCGGCCACCGGCACCGCGCGCACCCCGGACAGGGGCACCGCGACGTCGCCGACCACCCGGTGGCGGATCTGCAGCGCACGCGCCAGCCGGGTGCCCTCCTCCTGGTCCAGCAGCCCCTCGGACGCGGACTCGGCGATCATGGCGCTCAGCTCGACGGGGGAGACCGTGATCTCCAGCTCCTCCTTGCGCTCGACCCCGAGCGCGCGCACCACCACGCTGGCGCACTTGTCGTAGAACACGATGAACGGCCGGGCCGCCCGCACGTAGGCCAGGTACGGCGGGACCAGCAGCATGGCCGTGCGCTCCGGACCGGCCAGCGCAATGTTCTTGGGCACCATCTCGCCCAACAGCACGTGCAGCGTCACCACGATGACCAGAGCGAGCGCCAACGACAGCGTGTGCAGCAGCGCCGGGTGAATCGCGGTCAGCCCGAGCCCCGTTCGCAGCAGGTCCGAGACCGCCGACTCACCGATCCGGCCGAGCAGCAGCGACGCGGCCGTGACGCCCAGCTGCGCGCCGGCCAGCATGGACGGCAGCTGCTCCCCGGCGCGGATCACCGTGACGGCGGCGGCTCTGCCCTGTTCCGCCAGCGCTTCGAGGCGGTCGCGCCGCGCCGAGATGAGCGAGAACTCGGCCCCGACGAAGTACGCGTTGACCGCGATCAGCAGGCACGCCAGCAGCACGCCCATGGTGTCGCTCATCGGTGTGCCTCCGGCGCGGGAATGTCGCCGTGACCGCTCAGTTCGGTCAATTCGAGCAAGTCGATCCGGCGGCCGTCCATCCGGATGACCCGCGCCTGCCAGCGCGTCACCGCGTCCAGCAAGCCGTCGGCGTCCAGGCCGGGAAGCTTCACCGTGTCACCGGCCGCCGGGATGTGACCGATCTCGCGCAGCACCAATCCGCCGATCGTCTCGTAGGGGCCCTCGGGCGCCCGGAATCCGGTGGCGGCGGCCACCTCGTCGATGCGCAACAGGCCCGACACCCGCCAGCCGGTGCCGGCGGGCACCACGTCGGGCGTGGCGTCGTCGTGTTCGTCGCGGACATCGCCCACGATCTCTTCGATCAGGTCCTCGAGGGTCACCATGCCCGCGGTGCCGCCGTATTCGTCGACGACGAGTGCGGTTTGCAAACTGTTGGCCCGGATCTCGGCCATCACCGCGTCCCCGTCGAGGGTGGAGGGCACCACCGCGACGGGTTGCGCCACCGTGGTCAGCAGCGTGCGCCCGCGGTCGGCGCGCGGGATCGCGAACACCTGTTTGACGTGCACGATGCCGACGGTCTCATCGAGGTCGCCGTCGACGATGGGGAAGCGGGAGAACCCGGACTCGGCGGCCGCGGTCACCAGGTCGGCGACCGTGTCGTCGGTCTGCAGCGCCACGATCTTGGAGCGGGGCGTCATCAACTCCTCGGCGCTCAGCGTGCCGAACTGCAACGATCGCCGCACCAGCGCCGCCGTCGAGGCGTCCAGGGCGCCGCTGCGCGCCGACGAACGCACGAGCGACAACAGCTCTTGCGGGGACCGTGCGGACCGCAACTCCTCGGCGGGCTCGATGCCCAACCGGCGCACGATCCAGTTCGCCGCGCCGTTGGTCAATCGGATCGCCGGGGTCAACAGCAGCGAGAACAGCACCTGAGCCCCCACTACGGCGCGCGCGGTCGACAGCGGCCGCGCCACCGCCAGGTATTTGGGGACGAGCTCACCGAACACCATCGACACCGACGTCACGATCACCAGCACCAGCGCGGCCATGATCGCGTCGCCGACCCGGTCGGGGATGCCGAGCGCGTCCAGCCAGGGGTGAGGCAGGTCCTCGACCATCGGATCGGTCAGGTAACCGGCCGCCAGCGTCGTGACGGAGATCCCGAGCTGCGCGCCCGACAACTGAAACGACAGCCGCTGGTGCGCGCGGCGGATCCAGCGGTCGCGGCGGCCGCCGCCGCGGGCGTTTGCCTCCACGGCGCTGCGGTCCAGGGTGGTCAACGAGAATTCGGCGGCGACGAAGACGGCGTTGCCGAAGATCAGCACCGCGATCGCCACAATGCTGATCACGGTGACGGTGACGTTCATGAATTACGCCGCCCGCGGGTCGACGGTGGTGGGCCGGTGACCGGGGGAGGCTCCGCATCGGGCGGCTCGTCCGACGGCCCGTGCGCCGGCAAGCCGATGGCCTGCGCGGGTGCCTGCGGCACGTCGATCCTTTCGCTGCCTGGTGACCGAGCGGACGCGGTTGCTTCCGTCTTTGCTGCCTAATGCTAGCCCGGGTGACGGCGCCGCGGCGCCGACCGCTCGCGGCGGCGCCGCGGGTTGGCGCCGGAAACCGCCGCTGACCGAGGGCAACTACGGTATGCCTACCCTTACTCAGGTACGCTCTGCGCACTATGCCCGACGCCCCACCGGACACGCCTGCCGTCCAGATCCTGCCGCGCGAACGCTTCGACATCGCCGACGAGGTCGCACAGATCCCCCGGCCACCCACGCCCGCCCTGGATGCCCCCTTCGGGCTGCGCGCGGCCCAGCTCGAGGACGCGGACATGGTGGCCGAGTGGATGAACCGGCCGCACCTGGCCGAGGCGTGGGAGTACGACTGGCCGACCCCGCGCTGGCGGCAGCACCTGGACGCCCAACTCGAGGGCACCTACTCCCTGCCGTTGATCGGGAGTGTGCGCGGCAGGGATATCGCCTACCTCGAACTGTATTGGGGCGCAAAGGATCTGATCTCGCGCTATTACGACGCCGCGCCGTACGATCTGGGGCTGCACGCCGCCATCGCCGACGTGAAGCTGGTGAACCGGGGCCTGGGCCCGATGCTGTTGCCCCGGATCGTGGCCAGCGCCTTTTCGGCGGAGCCGCGGTGCCGCCGGATCATGTTCGACCCCGATCACCGCAACACCACCGCCCGCAGGCTGTGCGAGTACGTCGGATGTGAGTTCCTCGGCGAGCACGACACGACGAACCGGCGCATGGCGCTCTACGCGCTGGAAGCCCCCACCACCGACGCGTAGCCGGCGTAATCGGGCGCCATTGCGGCGGCGACCAACTCCCACAACACCTCGTCGGTGCCGCCGCCGACGCGGGCGAGCTTCATGTCGCGCCACCACGCACCCAGCGGCGTCTCGTCGATGAGGTAACCCGCGCCGCCGAATATGTGCATGCATTCCGACATCACTTCCTCGCCGAGGCGGGCCGCGGTCACCTTGACACCCGCGGCCGCGCGCAGATCCAGCCGGCCCTGGGCCGCGATGCCGAGCAGGCCGTGCCGCAGCAGGTCGACGCGCGCCTGCAGATCCGCCATCCGCAGCCGCAGCGCCTGGTGCTCGAACAACGTGTGACCGAACTGGCGACGAGTCATCATGCGCGCCAACGTGATCCCGATCGCCCGCTGGCACGACGCCGCGATCTGACCGGCGATCGACATCCGCTCGTGGGCCAGCCCCCAGCTGATGGCCGCCAGCCCGGTGCCGGCCCGCGCGACCAGGGCGTCGGCGGGGACCCAGGTGTCGATGTGCACGGCGGCGGTGTCCAGCGGCCCGGCGCCGACCTTGTTGTAGGGCCGCTGCACGCCGACCTGGGCCGTCGGCACCGCGATCAGCGCGACGTTGCCGTACTTGCTGGACGAGTCGTGGTCGACGCTGCGCGCCACCACCATGATGTGATCGGCGATGGGGGACAACGAGACGAACTTCTTGATCCCGCGGACATCGAAACCCCCGTCCCGAGAGGAGATCTCGGTCTCGACGATCTGCAGGTCGGAGCCGCCGGACTCCTCGGAGGCTCCGATGCACAGCACGGCCTGCCCCCGGATCGCCCGTTCGCAGATGTCCCGCAGGTAGTCGGACTTGCCGAACCGGCGCAGGACGGCGATCGCCGAGTCGTGCAGGCTGACCCCCACCCCGATGCCGGCCGAGGACAACCTGCCCAGGGCGAAGGCGAGCTCGACCAGCTTGCCGACGTCGGGCAGCGCGCCGTCGCCCCATTTTTCGCTGAAGACACCGCGCGCACCGAGGTGTTCGATCAGTTCACGCGGAAACTGTTGGCGCGCTTCGGCTTCCGTCGTCCACGCCAGGACCTGTTCGTTGAACGCGTCGGCCAGCAGGCCACGGTAGCCGTCGAGACTGGTCTGGGTTGTCTCAGGCACTGCCGTCACTTAATCCACCGCCTCTAGGGAGCGCCGCACTTCCAGGCGGCGCAGCTTGCCCGACGACGTCCGGGGCAGCGACCCCGGCGCCATGAAGATGACGTCGGAGGGAACGACGCCGCACACGGACGCGACGCGCGCGATGACGTCGGCGCGCGCGCCGGCCTGATCCGCCCCCCGGAATTCGGCGGCGACGATCAGGCCGGGGCGCGCGGAACGTTCGCCGGTGGCCAGCGCCACCACGGCGCCTTCGCGCACCCCGCGGACTCCGGCGGCAACCGTCTCGATCTCGGTCGGGAAGATGTTGCGTCCGGCGATGGTGATGAGCTCCTTGGCCCGGCCGCACACCACCAGGCCGCCGTCGGCGATGAAGCCGAGATCGCCGGTGGGAAACCAGCTTTCGCGGTCGACGGGGTCGTGCCCCAGGTAGCCGTCCATCATCGACGCGCCGCGGATCTCGATCTCACCGATGTCGCCGTGCGTGTCGTCGCGCGGCGAGATCCGGATCTCGGTGCCTGCGATGGGTTCGCCCAGCATCGCGTGGCGGCGCGAGCCCGCCTCGTCGGTGACGTCGGCGAACCGCAGCCCGGTGCCGGGGGCGGGCACGCTCACCGCGCACGTCGACTCCGCCAGCCCGTAGGACGGGGTGGCGGCGCCGGCGTCGAACCCGAAGGGGCCCATCGCGTCGGCGAAGCGCTCGAATCCCTCGCAGTCGACCGGCTCCCCGCCGTTGATCGCCACCCGCACGGCGCCGAGGTCCACGTCGGAGACCCGGCGGGCGTACCTGCCGACCAGGTTGTAGGCGAAGTTCGGCGCCGCGGTGATCGTCGCGCGGCTTTCCGACAGCCAGCTCAACCAGCGAAACGGCGAGGCGGTGAAAGCCGATGTGGGAGAAAGCCATACCGACATGCCGCCCAGCGACGACGCGAGCAGGAAGGACAGGCCCATGTCGTGGTAGAGCGGCAGCCACGAGCAGCCGACGTCCGCGGGGGTGACCGAGAGGCGGTGATTGAGGCCGCGCAGGTTGGCCAGCACCGCCCGCGGCGACAGCGCGGCGGTCTTGGGCGAGCCGGTCGAGCCCGCCGTGCCCTGCAGGATCGCGGGATTCTCGCGTCGGGCCGGCGGCTCGCCACACGTGCGGCCCGTGCGCGCCGCGGGCCCAACGTCTTCGACGACCATGTCCTCGTCGAGGCCCGCGGGATCGAGCGATTGCAGGCCGTCCAGATAGGAGCCGTGGCTCAGGACGGTGCGCACCCCGATGCCGCGGAAGCGGGTCAGCGTCGCATCGGCCCACCGGCGGCCCTCGGCGCCGCGCACCGGCCCGGGCAGGATCGAGACGCTCGCGCCCGTCAGCCAGGCACCCTGAATGGCGGCGACGAACTCGACGGTCGGTTCGCCGACCAGTCCCACCGCGGCCGGCCGGCCCCGGTCCAGCAGCCACGCGGCGACGCTCTCGGCCAGCCCGTGCACCTCGGGCCAGGGGTGGCGGTGCCAGGCCGAGGCCTCGCGGTCGAACACCACCAGATCGCTGGTGCCGCCGCGCATCGCGACCGTCAGCGCCGTGGCCAGCTCACTCATCGCGATGTTTGGCGGCGATCGCGGCCTGCAGGTCGCCGACCGTGTCGCAGTTCAGGAGTTCCTCTTCGGACAGCGAGACACCGAGCCGTTCTTCGATGGCCACCATGCCCACGGCGAAGGCCACCGAATCCAGCCCGACGTCGTCGACCAGTCGGGCGTCGGGGGTCAGGCGGGACGCGTCGACGTTGAGGTCCTCGCGCAGGATGCTCAGCAGCTCGGCGCTGACGGTGGGGGAAGAGGAGGTCATGGCGCAGTAGGCTAGCAGGCCCTATTAGGCAAGGCTAGCCTTACCCTGCGCGTGTCACCACCCCAGCGGGAGCGGATGCCCCTCGGCGAAGCCCGCGGTCGACTGCACCCCGACCACGACCCGCTCATACAGTTCCGCCAGGTTCGCGGCGCCGACATAGGTGCAGGTGCTGCGCACCCCGGAGGTGATGTGATCGAGCAGATCCTCGACACCGCCGCGGGCGGGGTCCAGCCCCATCCGCGACGTCGAAATGCCCTCCTCGAACAACGCTTTGCGGGCCCGGTCGAAGGGGGTGTCGGCGCCGCTGCGGGCGACCACGGCCCGCTTGGACGCCATGCCGTAGCTCTCCTTGTACGGTTGGTCCTCGCGGTCGCGCATCAGGTCGCCGGGCGACTCGTAGGTGCCGGCGAACCATGACCCGATCATCACGTTGGACGCGCCCGCGGCCAGTGCCAGCGCCACATCGCGGGGATGGCGGATGCCGCCGTCGGCCCACACGTGCCCGCCCAATTCCCTTGCCGCCGAAGCGCATTCGACGATGGCCGAGAATTGCGGGCGCCCGACCCCGGTCATCATCCGGGTGGTGCACATCGCGCCCGGCCCGACGCCGACCTTGACGATGCTCGCCCCGGCGCCGAGCAGGTCGCGGGTTCCCTCGGCCGAGACCACGTTGCCCGCCGCCAGCGGCACGCCGAGGTCGAGCGACGCGACCGTGTTGATCGCCTCCAGCGTCTTGACCTGATGCCCGTGTGCGGTGTCGATCACCAACAGATCGATCCCGGCCTCGACCAGGGACCGCGCCTTGGCCCCGACGTCGCCGTTGATGCCGACGGCCGCGCCCACCCGCAGCCGGCCGCGCGCGTCGACGGCCGGCGCGTACAGGCCCGCGCGGATGGCGCCGGTGCGGGTCAGCACCCCGGCCAGCGTGCCGTCGGCGTTGGTGACGACCGCGACACCGATCGGGGACTGCTCGAGCAGGTCGAAGATCTTGCGCGGCTCGGTGCCCACCGGGGCGGTGACGAAGTCGGTCATCGCGACGTCGCGCACCCGGGTGAACCGATCGACACCCAGGTAGGACGATTCGCTCACCAACCCCAGCGGACGGCCCTCGAAAGCCACCACGGCGACCCCGTGCGCCCGTTTGTGGATCAGGGCCATCGCATCGGACACCGAGTCGTCGGGCTCGAGCACCACCGGGGTGTCGAGAACCAGGTCGCGGCCCTTGACGAACTCGACCGTCTGCTCGACCGCGGTGATCGGCAGGTCCTGCGGCAGGATCACCAGCCCGCCGCGGCGCGCCACCGTCTCGGCCATCCGCTTGCCGGCCACCGCCGTCATGTTGGCGACGACGACCGGAATCGTCGTACCCGAGCCGTCCGCGGTGGAGAGGTCGACGTCGAACCGCGACGCGACCTCCGAGCGGTTGGGCATGATGAAGACGTCGTTGTAGGTCAAGTCGTATCCGGGCCGGTGCCCGTCGAGGAACCTCATCGCAACGCGAACCCCCTTACGCCCTCCAGTGTGGCCCAGCTAGGCGGGCACTTCGGTGCGGTCGCCGCTCCACAGCGTGTGGAAGCGCTTGTCGGGGTCGTCATCGATGCGGCCGTAGGTGTGCGCGCCGAAGAAGTCCCGCAACCCCTGGGTCAGCGCGGCGGGCAGCCGCTCGGTGCGCAGCGCGTCGTAGTACGACAGCGCCGAGGAGAACCCGGGGATCGGGATGCCCAGCTGGGTGGCGGTCACCACGACACGGCGCCAGCCGTCGATGGCGTCCTCGATGGCGCTGCGGAAGTACGGCGCCACGATCAGCGTCGGCAGGTCGGGGTCCTCGTCGAAGGCGTCCTTGATCCGGTTGAGGAATTTAGCCCGGATGATGCAACCGCCGCGCCAGATGGTGGCCAGGTCGCCGGGCGTGATGCCCCAGTCGTATTCGGCGCTGCCGGCCTGAATCTGGTTGAAGCCCTGGGCATAAGCGATGATCTTCGACGCGTACAGCGCCTGCCGGATGTCCTCGGTGAACTGCTTCGCATCGCCGGGCTTGGTGCCCAAGCCGCCCGATGCCAGCCCGGTGGTGGCCTTGCGCTGGGTCACCGACCCCGACAGCGCGCGCGCGAACACCGCCTCGGCGATGCCGGTGACCGGCACGCCGAGATCCAGGGCCGACTTCACCGTCCAGCGGCCGGTGCCCTTCTGCTCGGCCTCGTCGAGGATCAGGTCGACGAGCGGCTTGCCGGTCTTGGCGTCGGTCTGGCGCAAGACCTGCGCCGTGATCTCGACGAGGAAGCTGTCCAGGTCGCCGGAGTTCCACTCGTCGAACACGTCGGCGATCTCGCCGGCGGTCTTGCCGAGGCCGTCGCGCAGGAGCTGGTAGGCCTCGCCGATCAGCTGCATGTCGGAGTATTCGATGCCGTTGTGCACCATCTTGACGAAGTGCCCGGCCCCGTCGGGACCGATGTGGGTGCAGCACGGCACCCCGTCGACGTGCGCGGAGATCTCCTCGAGCAGCGGGCCCAGCGACTTGTACGACTCGGCCGGGCCGCCAGGCATGATCGACGGCCCGTTGAGCGCGCCCTCCTCTCCGCCGGAGATGCCCGCCCCGACGAAGTGCAGACCGCGCTCGCGCATCGCCTTCTCCCGACGGATGGTGTCGGTGTAGAGCGCGTTGCCGCCGTCGATGATGATGTCGCCTTTTTCCATGGCGTCGGCAAGTTCGTTGATGACGGCGTCGGTGGGATCGCCGGCCTTGACCATGATCAGCACCCGTCGCGGCTTTTCCAGCGCGTCGAGGAACTCGGCGATGGTCTCCGACCGCACGAACTTGCCGTCGCCGCCGTGCTCCTTGAGCAGCGCGTCGGTTTTGGCGATCGACCGGTTGTGCAGCGCCACGGTGTAGCCGTGCCGGGCGAAATTGCGGGCGATGTTCGACCCCATCACGGCCAGGCCCGTGACGCCGATCTGTGCGGTGCCGGTCTTGGAACCCGCCTGGGTGTCCGACGAACTCATGTCTTCGCCTCTCAATCGGGAGAACATTTCGGCAAAAGCTTTCGGTGACACTGTGGCACAGCGCAGGAATGTGCGCCCCGGGTGATCGGCTCTGCGCGACGTCAGAGGTTGAACAGGCGTTCCAGCTCGGTGAGCCAGGGCACGGCGAGCGCGATGGTGGGCACCACGAACACCGCCGCCGCGGCGAGGTAGGCGGCCGCCGCCAGCGCGGCGCTGTTGCCGCGCCCCCCCAGCCGACGCACCCGCAGCACCGTGCTGGGACCGCTCGCCGCCAGCGCGCCCGACGGCGCCCGCCCCGACGCGCAGGCGACCAGCGCCCGGGCCAGGGGAGCGCGGCCGGCGGCACGCACCGCGGCGTCGTCGGCGAGCAACTCGACCAACAGCTGGACGGCGCCCAACGCGTTGGCGCTGCGGACCAGCCGCGGGAAGGCCGCGTGCACCGCGGTGAACGCCTCCAGCACCAGGTCGTGCCGCGCCCGCAGGTGGGCGCGCTCGTGGGTGAGGATGGCCGCGACCTCGGCGTCGGCGAGCGTGCTCAGCGTGCCCTCGCTGACCACCACCCGGCTGCGCACGCCCGGCAGGCAGTAGGCGAGCGGTTGCGGGACATCCAGCACGCGCAGATCGCGGGTGCGGGTGCAGGACTGCGAGAGCGCCGCGTCGTGGCCGACCCCGACCAGGTCGACGACCATCCGGTGGTGGGCCCGGCGCTTCCGATTGGCGATGGCCACCCGGGCGAGGGCGACCATCAATCGGGCGCCGACCAGCACGGTTAACGCGAAAACCCCGATGTATGCCGCCCACAGCGGCCACCCGAGCCGGTCGGCGGCGCCGACGATGCTGGTCGTGGGTCGCCCGTCGGGACCGGGCATGAGCAGCCGGGTGGCGATCGCGATCCCGGCGCTGAACGCCGACAGGACCGCGGCCAGCGCGACGGCCTGCCACAACACCATGGCGGCTCTGGGGGCGCGCAGCGGCCACCGCGCGCGTGCCAACATGGCCGGCACGGGACCGGTCAGTAGCACCGCGAGAATGGTGAAAGCCAGCGCGGACACACTGTTAGTGTCTCTCAGCCCTCCGGGCCTGCGCCAGCAGATGGCGAGTTGTTGCGTTGATTGGCTTCCAGTTCGGCGAGCGCGCGCCGCAGCGCCTCCGCCTCGTCGGCGCCGACGCGCTCGACGAAGTGCACCAGCGCGGCCTGCCGGCCGCCGGAGTCCTCGGCCTGGGCCAGCGCGTCCACCATGAGGCCGGCGACGAGTTCGTCGCGGCCGTGCACGGGGGCGTACCGATGTGCCCGGTCGTCGCGGATCTGGGAGACCAGGTTCTTCTTGGCCAGCCGCTGCAGCACGGTCATGATCGTGGTGTAGGCGAGGTCGCGCTGCGCCGACAATGCCTCATGGACCTGGCGCACCGTCTGAGGCTCGGGCGCGGACCACAGATGGTCCATGACGGCCCGTTCCAGATCCCCCAGCCGTGTCAGTTTGGCCATAGTTCGTTCATCTCCTGAGCGTCGAAACCAGACTACTCCCGCTTACTACCGACCGTCGTACGGAAAGCTGACAAATCTCTGTGCCGGCCACCGCGCACGCCCCGTCGCGAACAAGTCGAACCATACCCCTTGCAAAGTTAGGGCAGCCTTGCCTATGCTACTCGAGTCGAGCGATAACGGACCGCGTGAGAGTCCTGAGGGCTGCAGTGACCCCCGGTCTTACTCGATCGGCGAGCCCCGTGCCCTGTGCACGGGGCTCAGCCGTTTTCGGGGGTGTATCCGGCGAGTTGTGCTGCCGCCGAAGCCGTCCCGCACGCGATGGTGTAGACACAGGGACGTGCCAGAGCCGCAGGAAACGATCATCCCGCCGCATTTCTCCGCGCCGTTCGACCGCGAGATCGGCTTGCAGTTCACCGAACTCAGTCCCGACGGCGCCCGCGCCCAACTCGAGGTGACGCCCAAGCTGTTGCAGCCGATGGGGCTGGTGCACGGCGGCGTCTACTGCTCGATGATCGAAAGCATGGCCAGCGTGGCGGCCTACACCTGGCTGGCCACCCGCGGTGGCGGAAATGTCGTGGGAGTCAACAACAACACCGACTTCCTCCGCTCCATCGGCTCCGGCATGCTGTACGGCAGGGTCGAACCGATCCACCGGGGCCGGAGCCAGCAGTTGTGGTTGGTCACCATCACCGACGACGACGACCGCGTGGTCGCCCGGGGCCAGGTGCGCCTGCAGAATCTCGAGCTTCGCGAGGGCTGAGCAGAGGACGCCCGGATGCGCCGAATCCCGCTGCCGGGCAACGGGTTTCGCTAGCTCGCCCGCCTGGCGACGGGGCGCTTGGTCTCGGCCGCGAGCACCGCCAGCTGTTCGAGCCGGGTGCGGGCGAACGCCTGCTGTTCGGTGATGGTGAGCTGGCCCCGTCGCGTGCTCAGGAATGTCACCGTCCACGACAGCAGCGTGCTGATCTTGGTCTTGAACCCGACCAGGTAGACCAGGTGCAGCACCAGCCACGCGAACCAGGCGAACAGGCCGCTGAATTCGACCGGGCCGATCTTGGCCACCGCGGAAAACCGCGACACCGTGGCCATCGACCCCTTGTCGAAGTACTGGAACGGTTCCCGCTCGGCCGGGTTGGCGCCGTCGAGCTCGGCCTTGATCGTGCTCGCCACGTACTTGGCGCCCTGGATGGCGCCCTGGGCGACTCCCGGCACGCCTTCGACCGCGGCCAGGTCGCCGATGACGAACACGTCGGGATGGCCCGGGACGGACAGGTCGGGCAGCACCTTGACGCGCCCGGCCCGGTCGAGTTCGACCGTCGACTGGTCGGCGAGGTCGCGGCCCAGCGGGCTGGCCGAAACGCCGGCGGACCATACCTTGCAAGCGGATTCGATGCGCCGGACGGTGCCGTCGGAGTCCTTGACGGTGATGCCGTTGCGGTCGACGTCGGTGACCATGGCGCCCAGCTGAATCTCCACGCCCATCTTTTCCAGCCGGTCGGCGGCCCGCTGGCCCAGCTTGTCGCCGAAGGGCGGCAGCACCGCGGGGGCGGCGTCGAGCAGGATCACGCGCGCCTTGGTGGAGTCGATGTGGCGGAACGAGCCCTTGAGCGTGTAGGTCGCCAATTCGGCGATCTGCCCGGCCATTTCGACGCCGGTGGGTCCGGCGCCGATCACGGTGAAGGTCAACAGCTTGGCGCGTCGCTCCGGATCACGGGACCGTTCGGCCTGTTCGAAGGCGCTCAGGATCCGCCCGCGGACCTCGAGCGCGTCGTCGATCGACTTCATGCCGGGGGCGAACTCGGCGAAATGGTCGTTGCCGAAATACGACTGGCCGGCACCGGCGGCGACAATCAAGCTGTCGTAAGGGGTTTCGTAGGTGTGGCCGAGCAGATCCGACACCACGAACTTGCCCGCCAGGTCGATGTGCGTGACGTCGCCGAGCAACACCTGGACGTTGCGCTGCCGGCGCAGCACGACCCGGGTGGGCGGGGCGATGTCGCCTTCGGACACGATGCCCGTCGCCACCTGGTACAGCAGCGGCTGGAAGAGGTGGTGCGTGGTGCGGGCGATCAGTTTGATGTCGACGTTGGCGTGCTTGAGTTTCTTGGCAGCGTTGAGCCCGCCGAAGCCCGACCCGATGATGACGACCTGGTGGCGACGCTCCGGTCCAGCTGCGTTACTTGGCTGGGGGCTCATGTTTCCGCTGCTCCTGACGAGGGCTTTTGGAGGCTTTTGGACGCGCGATTGCAACTAGCAACCACGCTAGTCAGGCGGATACCCCGCAACCTAACTCGCAACATGTGTAATCAACCACACCGTGCGCATCACGCCTGGTCGTCGACCGGCACTGTGGTGAAGTTATCAATCCCGCAGAGACAGCAGCGCCGCGCATCGCGTGGCCGTCACTGGGGGGCGCCTTCTCCCGCGCAGTGGTCGTGGCCGGCCTGGACCATTCCGCCGGGTGCGCGCGCCAGCGCCGCCGCCTCGGCGTCCTCGCGCGTCGGACCCCAGCCCCCGAAATATCGGGATTTGGCCCCGTTCAAGGCGAGCGCCACGCAGCCGCCCTGGCCGCTGGCCAGCAGACGACAGTCGCTGATGCTCTTGCGGCACGTATCCATGGCCGCCTTTTCGGCTGCGCCCTGGCTGGCCGCGCCATCGGCGATGCTGATGTGCCCGGTGGAGTCCGATATCGCCATGGCGATCCAGTTGTCGTCGGCATGCGCTAGGGGGGCCGGCGCCAACGCCACGCCGACGGCAAGCGCGGCCCATGCTCGTTTCTTCATGGCCTCCCCGGCTTTTCTTCTGCGCTGCGCGACCGTGGCGCAGGTAAACGCTATTCGGGAAGTATTACCGCGCCACGACGAATCCGCGAGCCGCGTAGGGCCTACAGCCCGACGAGCGGGCGCACCGCCGCGCCGGCCTCCTCGACGACGCTGATCACCGTAGCGATCGGCCGGGCACGGGAAAAGGGTTTGCGACGGGCGCGGGTTACGCCTCAGGCGAACTGAGCCAGCGCGCCGTGGCTCACGTGCAACGTCTGACCGGTGATGTGGCGTGCCGCCGATGTGGTCAAGAACAGCGCCAGGCGGGCGACCTCGGCGGCCACCGGGGCGGGGGTGCGGGTGAGTCCGTCGTAGCCCGCCTGGGCGCTGCGCCCACTGGCGACGGCGTTGACGGTGATTCCACGGGTGCCGAAGACGCTCGCCTGCCCGGCGGTCCAATTCGCCAGCGTCGCTTTGATTGCGGCGTCGGCGCTGCCCGCCGGCGGGTTCTCGGGTACCACGCTGATGATCGACCCGCCCGAGCGCAGATGATCGCCCACGGTCTGCAGCGTCAGCACCGCCGAAAGCACCGTCGCGTCAAGCGCTTTGCGCCACGCGTTTGCGGTGTCGGCGATCGAGTAGGTGCGCGGGTCGCCGGCCTCCCAGGTGGGCGCCGGCACGTTGACGATGGTGTCCAGGTGGTGGGGGAACAGCGGGCGAGCCTCTTCGAGGCTGGCCGGGTCGGTGGTGTCGCAGACGATCGCCTCGACCTCGAGTTCCTTGGCGGCGATCTCCAGATCGCTCTTGCGCGCGCCCACGAGGGTCACTTTGTGGCCGTCATCGCGGAAGCCCTCGGCCACCGCGCGCCCCAGCTCTGTGTCTCCGCCGGTAACCAGTACCTCCACTGCCATGACCTCCTCTGCCTGGGACCTCAGCGCGTTATGGCGTCAATCCCCGTATATGTTACTGGACAGTAGCTAGCTGGCGAAATTTTTGCGGCCGCGACGCGCGGATCACTTGGGTAACTATTTGTGCGTCACTTTTTGCGGCGATTCGGCCGCCAGGGGGACCGCATCGTCGGCGGGCTAGGGTGCATCCATGCGTCGGATCGGGTTCCGGACCGGGTTGGTTTCGGCGATGTTGGTGGCGGGGCTGGTCGGGTGCGGGTCCACGCCGCCGCCGGCGCAGTCGCCGCAGGCGTCCGGGAAAGTGATGGTGTTCGCCGCCGCGTCGCTCAAGCCGGTGTTCACCCGGCTGGGCCAGCAGTTCACGGCCGAAAACCCGGGCAGCGGCGTCGAATTCGAGTTCGCCGGCTCCTCCGAGCTGGCCACCCAGTTGACGCAGGGCGCGACCGCCGACGTCTTCGCGTCGGCCGACACCGCGCAGATGGACACGGTCAGCAAGGCGGGCCTGCTCAGCGGCGCCCCGCGGACCTTCGCGTCGAACACGCTGGTCATCGTCACCGCGCCGGGCAATCCAAAGCAGATCGGATCCTTCGCCGATCTGGCCAAGCCCGGGCTGAACGTGGTGACCTGCCAACGACCGGTGCCGTGCGGGGCGGCCACCCATCGCGTCGAAGACAGCACCGGGGTGCGCCTCAACCCGGTCAGCGAGGAACTCAGCGTGACGGACGCCCTCAACAAGGTCACCAGCGGCCAGGCCGACGCAGCGCTGGTCTACGTCACCGACGCCAAGACGGCCGGGAGCAGGGTCGCGACCGTGACCTTCCCCGAGGCCGCCGGCGCGGTGAACGTCTATCCCATCGCGGTGCTGAACAAGGCCGCGCATCCATCCCAGGCGCAGAAGTTCGTCGACCTGGTGACCTCCGCGGCCGGCCAGCAGATCCTGGCGCAGGCCGGCTTCGCCAGGCCCTGACCGTCGTCCTCACCGCAACTCGGCGAACGCCCTCGGTTAGGGCTGGAAGGCCGGAAGAATCGAGCCGGAATCGCGGATCTCCCAGATGCTGTTCTTGGTCACGCCGTCGAAGTTGATCTTGTTCAACGTCTCCCGCGAGTAGGTGAGGTCGATGGCGACCTGGGTCGAGGTGTTGCCGTACGGGTCGGTCATCGGGAACGTGCCTTGAACGTTCACGGCGGAAGCGTCGGGGTAGGTCGCTCGGGCGTACCTGAGAATGTCGATGGTGTCCAGCCGCGCACCGTCTTTGATCAGCAGCTCGGTGTAGTTGTCTCGAATGGCGAATCGGGCGTCGACGATTTCGCCGTCCGGGCTTTGCGTGGTCGTGAAGGTGACGCCGTCGGGCTTCTTGGGACCGGCCGGCGTCGACGGCGCCGCCTCGGTCGGTGTCGACGGCGCGGACGAGGGCAGTTGGCTGTCGTTTCGTTCGAAACCCCAGCTTTTGCCGACGATCACGAGGAGAACCAGCACGGTGAGTACAGACAGCGCCAGGGCCACCTTCCCGGAAAGGCCCTTCCTGGGCGGCTCCGTGGCGAAGGCCCATTCGCTGGTCCAATTGGTCCCGTCGAAATACCGTTGCAGCCCATGGCCTACCCCGGCGGGATCCGGGTACCAGCCCGGCGCCGATTTGGGCGGGGGCGGCGCCTGTTCAGATGGCATCCAAGCACCTTCGTCCTGACGGTGACCTTCCGGCTACCCGCGGCGATGGCCGCGCAAAACCATTCTCGCGCACTGGCTGACCACCAGTCATCGGGCCACCACTTACCGCCGGCGTCGGCGGGTCCCGCCCCCACTGCGGCGCGCCGAGCACGCCGTTCCGGTGTAATGCGAGGAGCGGGTGAGCGGGTTCCGCGAAGTTGTCGAGGTGGCCGTCGGCAGGAGGCTGGGTATTAGCGCGCACAGCACGGATCTGCCCCGCTGGGTGTACCTGCCCGCGGCCGTCGGGACCGCCTTCGTGGGGCTGCCATTGCTGGCCGTCGCGGTGAAGGTCGATTGGCCGCATTTCTGGTCGCTGATCACGAGCCCCTCGTCGCTTACCGCGCTGGCGCTCAGCCTTCGGACCGCGACCGCCAGCACGGTGTTGTGCGTGGCGCTGGGCGTGCCGATGGCGCTGGTGCTGGCGCGCAGCACGGCGCGACTGGTGCGGTTGCTGCGGCCGTTGATCCTGCTGCCGCTGGTGCTGCCCCCCGTCGTCGGGGGCATCGCCTTGCTCTATGCGTTCGGGCGGCTCGGACTGCTCGGCCAGTGCCTCGAGGCCGCGGGCATCAGCATCGCGTTCAGCACCGCCGCCGTGGTGCTGGCGCAGACGTTCGTCTCGCTGCCGTTTCTGGTGATTTCCCTCGAGGGCGCGGCGCGTACCGCGGGGGCCGACTTCGAGGTGGTGGCCGCGACGCTCGGGGCGCGGCCCAGCGCGGTCTGGTGGCGCGTCACCTTGCCGCTGTTGGCGCCGGGCGTCGCTTCGGGCGCGGTGCTGGCGTTCGCCCGCTCGCTGGGAGAGTTCGGCGCCACCCTGACCTTCGCCGGCTCGCGGCAGGGGGTGACCCGCACGCTGCCGCTGGAGATCTATTTGCAGCGGGTGACTGACGCCGACGCGGCCGTGGCGTTGTCGCTCCTGCTGGTCGTGGTGGCGGCCCTGGTGGTGTTGGGGCTGGGCACACGCCGGCTGACCGGGGCGGACGCGAGGTAGGGCCGGGCCATGAGCGAATTGCAGCTGCGCGCGGTCGTCGCCGACCGCCAGGTGGATGTGGAGTTCTCGGTGTCCGCGGGGGAGGTGCTTGCGGTGCTCGGGCCCAACGGCGCGGGCAAATCGACTGTCCTGCATGTCATCGCGGGCCTCCTTCGACCCGACCACGGGACGGTGCGGCTGGGCGATCGGGTCTTGACCGACACCGCGGCCGGGATCGACGTCCCGACGCACGACCGCCGAGTGGGGCTGCTGCTGCAAGACGCATTGCTGTTCCCCCACATGACCGTTGCCGCCAACGTCGCTTTCGGACCGCACAGTCGTCGCGCGAGCCTGCGTCCGGCCCGCGCGACGCAGAAAGCGACGGCATCCCGCTGGCTGCGCGAGGTGGACGCCGAGCGGCTCGCCGACCGCAAACCGCGACAGCTCTCCGGCGGGCAGGCTCAGCGGGTCGCCATCGCAAGGGCGCTGGCGGCCGAACCCGACGTGTTGCTGCTCGATGAGCCCCTGGCCGGGCTCGACGTCGCCGCGGCCGCGGCGATCCGGGCGGTGCTGCGCGAGGTCGTCACCCGCAGCGGCTGCGCCGCGATCCTGGTCACCCACGACCTGCTCGACGTGTTCACGTTGGCCGATCGGGTGCTGGTGCTCGAGTCCGGCAAGGTCGCCGAAATCGGGCCGGTGCCCGACGTGCTCACCGCGCCGCGCAGTCATTTCGCGGCCCGCATCGCCGGTGTCAACCTGGTCAATGGGACGGTCGACCGCGACGGCTCGCTGGTCGCGGTCGGCGGCGACCGCTGGTACGCCGCCCCACCCGAGCGGGGCGAACTGGTCTCACCCGAGCAGCATGCGATCGCGGTGTTCGCGCCCACGGTGGTCGCCGTCTATCGCGACCGGCCGCACGGCAGCCCCCGCAACGCCGTGGAAGTCACCGTGGCGGAGATGGATGTCCGCGGGTCGGCGGTGCTGGTGCGCGGCGCCCAGCAACCCGATGGCGCCCCCGGCCTGGCCGCCGAGATCACCGCGGACGCCGCCGCGGAGTTGCGGCTGGCGCCGGGGGACCGGGTGTGGTTCTCCGTGAAAGCCCATGAGGTGACGCTGTATCCGGCCGCGCACTGAGCGCCGGCGGCGGAGTGCCCGGCGGCGTCCGCCGTCCGCAAGGCAGTCGGCAGGTTGCACATTGGCAACATCGACACAACTGCGCTGCAATAGTCCGCAAAGCTCCTTGCGTCACAGCCGTAACACGGTAGGTTCGTCGCCATGGAGCAGGTGGAACCGATTTCGACACGCCGCAAAGGACTGTGGACGACGCTGGCGATCACCACGATGAGTGGTGCCAGCGCACTCGCCATCGCGTTGCCGGCGACCTCGAGCGCCGATCCCGAAGTCCCGACCCCCGTCCCGCCGAGCCCGGCCGCTCCGGCGCCACCCGCAGCGCCGGCGGCTCCGGCCGCGCCGGCGGCTCCGGCGCCGAATGGGCAACCGGCACCGGGTGATCCCAACGCGGTCCCACCGGCCGTGGCCCCCAACGGGGCACCGCCACCGCCCGTCGACCCCAACGCGCCCCCACCACCGCCCGTCGACCCCAACGCGCCGCCACCACCGCCCGTCGACCCGAACGCGGGGCGGATCAACAACGCCGTGGGTGGATTCAGCTACGTCCTGCCCGCCGGCTGGGTCGAGTCGGACGCTTCCCACCTGGACTACGGTTCGGCGCTGCTGAGCAAGGTGACCGGCCCGCCGCCGATGCCCGACCAACCGCCGCAGGTTGCCAACGACACCCGCATCGTGATGGGTCGCCTCGACCAAAAGCTTTACGCCAGTGCGGAAGCCGACAACGCCAAGGCCGCGGTGCGGCTGGGTTCGGACATGGGTGAGTTCTTCATGCCCTATCCCGGAACGCGGATCAACCAGGAGAGCACCCCGCTCGCCGGCGCCAACGGCAGCACCGGGAGCGGGTCGTACTACGAGGTCAAATTCAGTGACGCCTCCAAGCCGAACGGCCAGATCTGGACGGGCGTGATCGGTTCGGCCAACGGCGGGAACGCGCAACGCTGGTTTGTGGTGTGGCTCGGAACCTCCAACGACCCGGTGGACCGGGGCGCGGCCAAGGCGCTCACCGAGTCGATCCAGGCCTGGACACCGCCGGCGGCTCCGGGAGCCCCGCCGGCTCCGGGTGCGCCCGCACCGGCGGTTCCTGGTGCGCCCGCACCGGCGGTTCCTGGTGCGCCCGCGCCGGCACCCGCACCGGGGGCTCCCGCCCCGGCTCCCGCACCCGGGGCTCCCGCAGCGCCGGCGGCTCCGGGGGCACCGGTCCCGGGCCAGGCGCCGGCCGTGGAGGTCAGCCCCACTCCCGCGCCGGCACCGCAGCAAACTCGCTCGGCCTGATATAGGCCGACGGAAAACCGGTTGGTCAACCGTCTCCGATTCGGCACTCGTTTCGTGACCCAAACTGGGTATACCGAAGTGACGGCCCAGCAAAACGCTGGGCTTTGCCAGCGATTGCAAGGAGACCCGCAATGGACATCATGGCAGCTACGGAATTCCTCGCTCGATCAAGCACGCTCACCAGCGTCGGCTGGATCGGTTACATCATCATCGGTGGTATCGCCGGTGCGATCGCCAGCAAGATCATCCGCGGTAGCGGAGCCGGGATCCTGATGGACATCGTGATCGGCATTGTGGGCGCGCTGGTCGGCGGTTTCATCCTGAGCTTCTTCGTCGACACCGCCAGCGGCGGCTACTTCTTCACCTTCTTCACCGCCCTGCTCGGCTCGTTGCTCCTGCTCTGGATCGTCGGCATGGTCCGCAGGACCTAGCCGCCGAACCCGTTGCGGCCGTGGTGGTTAGCGGCATGATGGAGCGATGGCATCACCGGTGACCACCACCGCAATGCGCGCCTGGCGCGTTCGTCGACCCGGGCCGATGGATACTGGCCCGCTCGAGCAGGTCACCACCGAGGTGCCGCGGCCGGGCCCGTCCGAACTGCTGGTGGCCGTGCGAGCGTGCGGGGTGTGCCGGACCGACCTGCACGTCACCGAAGGCGACCTTCCCGTCCACCGCGAGCAGGTCACGCCCGGGCACGAGGTGGTGGGCGAGGTCGTCGAAATCGGCCCCGAGGCCGGCGACGAGTTCCGGGTGGGGGACCGGGTGGGTATCGCCTGGCTACGCCACACCTGTGGCGTGTGCAAGTACTGCCGCCGCGGCGACGAGAACCTCTGCCCGAAATCCCGCTACACCGGCTGGGACGCCGACGGCGGCTACGCCGAATTCGCCACCGTCCCGGCCGCTTTCGCGCACCCCCTGCCCGGCGGGTACAGCGACAGCGAACTCGCACCGTTGTTGTGCGCGGGCATCATCGGTTACCGCTCGCTGCTTCGCGCCGAGCTGCCGCCCGGCGGGCGGCTGGGCCTCTACGGTTTCGGCGGCAGCGCGCACATCACCGCGCAGGTCGCCCTCGCGCAGGGCGCAGAGGTGCACGTGATGACCCGCGGAGCCCGGGCCCGCGAGCTGGCGTTGGAACTCGGCGCCGCATCCGCACAAGGCGCGGCGGATGCGCCCCCGGCGCCACTGGACGCCGCGATCCTGTTCGCTCCCGTCGGTGATCTGGTGCTGCCCGCGCTGCAGGCGCTGGATCGCGGTGGCACGCTGGCGATCGCCGGGATCCACCTCTCGGATATCCCGGCGCTGAACTACCAGCGTCACCTGTTTCAGGAACGCCAGGTCCGGTCGGTCACCTCCAACACCCGGGCCGACGCGCGGGCCTTCCTCGATTTCGCGGGCGAGCACCACATCGAGGTGACCACGCCCGAATATCCTCTCGGACAAGCCGATCGGGCGTTGACGGATCTGAGCGCCGGGCGCATCGCGGGCGCGGCGGTGCTGCTGGTGTGACCGTTCTCAGGTGGACAGGTGCCACACGAACGCGGCGGCGAGCGCACCGAGCCCATTCAGGGACCAGTGCAACGCGATCGGCGCGATCAGGCTGCCGCTGCGCCGGCGCAGCCAGCTGAAGACGAACCCCGCGGCTCCCGTCGCCACCACGGCGCCGGCCACCCCCGCCACCATTCCCACGATCCCGCCGCCGAACAGCCGGGTGAACCCCACGTTGCTGCTGGTCAGTCCGAACGACGTGGCCACGTGCCACAGCCCGAACAGCAGCGAGCCCGCCAGCGCGACCCCGCGAAAACCCCACGCCCGGTTGAGCGCGCCGTGCAGGACGCCCCGAAACGCCAGCTCCTCGGGGATGACGGTCTGCAGCGGGATGATGACCATCGAGGCGACCATCGCGCCCGAGATCGTGGCATAGCGGTTGTTCAGGAACATCGGCCGGGTCGCCGGCAGCAGCACGCCGACCGCGATCACCGAGGCCACCACCGCCACGGCCGCCAGCGCATAGCCCAGTCCCGGCTTCCAGTGCTCGCGCCCGAGGCCGAGGTCCGCCCAGCCCAAACCGCGGCACCGCATCAAGATGACCAGCCCGACGGCGGCGGCCGGGACCGTGCCGACGCTCGCCCATGGCGTGGTGAAATGCGCGATCAAATCCGTCAGGACGAGAACCACGACGACGACGCCGATGTCCAGGTGGATCCGGAACCGGTGCAGTGCCGAAGGCTGGGACGCCACAGGGTGAACGTCGACTGTGCCGGCCTCATGCATCCGGCCAGTCTACCGGCGGCCCACGGCGCGACGGGCCAATGCGATTGCCGTCATGCGAATCTCAGTCGCTCGGGCCCCAGGTCCACCCCGAAATCTTCGGGTCGTCCTCCCCGTGCTCGCGGGTGTACATCCGCGCGGCCAGGCGGGCGTCGACCATGCGCTGCCGCAGCATGGCGGCGCGGCTGGCCAATCCGTCGACCCGGTCGATGACATCCATGACCAGATGGAAGCGGTCCAAATCGTTGAGCATCACCATGTCGAAGGGCGTCGTCGTGGTGCCGCGTTCCTTGAAGCCGCGCACGTGCATATGCGCGTGGTTGGTGCGGCTGTAGGTCAGCCGGTGGATCAACCACGGATAGCCGTGGTAGGCGAAGATCACCGGCCTGTCCGGGGTGAACAACGCGTCGAATTCGCGGTCCGGCAGGCCATGCGGGTGCTCGGTGTCGGGCTGCAGCCGCATCAGGTCGACGACGTTGACCACGCGGACGGCCAGCTCCGGCAGCTCGGAGCGCAGGATGTCGGCGGCGGCCAGCGTCTCGAGTGTCGGGATGTCCCCGGCGCACGCCAGCACCACGTCGGGGTCGTCGGTCGCGGTGCTCGCCCACTCCCAGATGCCCAGCCCGCGGGTGCAGTGCGCGACGGCCTCATCCATGTCGAGATAGGCCAGCGCGGGCTGCTTGCCGGCGACGATGACGTTGATGTAGTCGCGGCTGCGCAGGCAGTGATCGGCCACCGACAGCAGCGTGTTACCGTCCGGCGGCAGGTACACCCGGGTCAGCTCGGGCCGCTTGTTGGCGACCAGGTCGATGAACCCCGGGTCCTGGTGGGACGCCCCGTTGTGGTCCTGCCGCCACACGTGCGAGCTCAGCAGGTAGTTCAGCGACGCGATCGGCCGCCGCCACGGCAATTCCCGGCTGGTGGCAAGCCATTTCGCGTGCTGGTTCAGCATCGAGTCGACGATGTGCACGAACGCCTCGTAGCAGTTGAACAGGCCGTGCCGCCCCGTCAGCAGGTAGCCCTCCAGCCAGCCCTGGCACAGGTGCTCGGACAGCACCTCCATGACGCGACCATCGGGCGCCAGGTGCTCGTCGTCGGGCTCGATCTCGGACAGCCACACCTTGTCGGTCGATCCGTAGACGGCGTCGAGCCGGTTGGAGGCCGTCTCGTCGGGCCCCATGAGCCGGAATCGGTCCTTGTTGCGGGCGATCACGTCGCGCAGGAACCCGCCCAGCACCCGGGTCGCCTCGTGCGTGACGGCCGCCGGTCGCTCGACGGCGACGGCGTAGTCGCGGAAGTCGGGCAGGTCGAGGTCGTGCAGCAACAGCCCGCCGTTGGCGTGGGGGTTGGCGCTCATCCGGCGATCCCCGCTGGGCGCCAGCGCCCGCAGCTCCGGCCGCAGCCGGCCGTTTTCGTCGAAAAGCTCCCCGGGCCCATAGCTGCGCAGCCACTCTTCGAGCTGGGCACGGTGTTCGGGGTTGTCGCGCGTCGCGGCCAGCGGCACCTGGTGCGAGCGCCAGGTGCCCTCAACCTTCTTGCCGTCCACCATCTTTGGCCCGGTCCAGCCCTTGGGGGTACGCAGCACGATCATCGGCCACACGGGCCGCTCGACCCCGTTGCCGCCGCGGGCCGCACTCTGGATGGCGGCGATGTCGTCGAAGGCGTCGTCGAGGGCGGCGGCAAGTTGCCGATGCACATCGGCCGGGTCGTCACCGGCGACCGTGATCGGGCGGTACCCGTAGCCGCGCAGCAGCGATTCCAGTTCGGCGTGCGGGATGCGGGCCAGCACCGTCGGGTTGGCGATCTTGTAGCCGTTGAGCGCCAGGATCGGCAGCACGGCGCCGTCGGTGACGGGGTTGAGGAACTTGTTGGAGTGCCAGCTGGCGGCCAGCGGCCCGGTTTCGGCCTCGCCGTCACCGACGACGCAGGCCACCACCAGATACGGGTTGTCCAGCGCGGCGCCGTAGGCGTGCACCAGCGCGTAGCCGAGCTCGCCGCCCTCGTGGATGGATCCCGGCGTCTGGGCCGCGACGTGGCTGGGGATGCCGCCGGGGAAGGAGAACTGCCGGAACAGCTTGCGCAGGCCCTCGGTGTCCTCCTCGATGCCCGTGTAGACCTCGCTGTAGGTGCCTTCCAGGTAGGCGTTGGCGACCAGCCCCGGTCCGCCGTGCCCCGGCCCGGTCACGTAGATGACGTCGGCGTCGCGGTGGCGGATGACCCGGTTCAGGTGCGCGTAGACGAGGTTGAGCCCGGGGGTGGTGCCCCAGTGACCCAGCAACCGCGGTTTGACGTGATCGATGGTCAGCGGCTCGGTGAGCAGCGGGTTGTCCAGTAGGTAGATCTGCCCGACCGACAGATAATTGGCGGCACGCCAGTACTTGTCGATCAGGGCGAGTTCGTCGTCGGAGAGCGCGGTTGCGTGGGTCATCTCACCGATTGTTCCCACCGATCCCTCCCGCTACTCCTCGCCGCGGGCGCGGGCTTCGTACGCCTGCCGCTTTTCGACGTCGACGTCGTCGGTGAAGACGTGATCCCCGCCGAGCATCCGGTTGAGGCCCTCGGCGATGCGGCGCGGCCAGAATTTCTGGGACACCACCATCGCCCCCGCGGCCTTGGTGATCCGCACCCGCGGCTTGGGGTGGGCCACCAGCTTGACGATGGCGTCGGCGATCTCGGCGGGCTCGGCGTTGCGGAAGCCCTTGGCCCCGTCCGTGCCCGCGGTGAGCTCGGTGTTGACGAACGTCGGCAGCACCGCGGAGAACTTCACCCCGGCCGAGCGGTACTCCAGCCGGGCCGAGTCGGTGAACGCGACCACCGCGTGCTTGCTGGCGCAGTAGGTCGCCAGGCCGACGATGTAGAGCTCCCCGGCCAGGGAGGCGACGTTGATGACGTGGCCTGTGCCGCGGGGCACCATGCGCTGGGCCGCCAGCTTGCTGCCCAGGATCACGCCGTAGACGTTGATGTCCAGAATCCGCCGCGTGACCGCGTCCGGCTCGTCGACGATGCGGCCGACCGGCATGATGCCGGCGTTGTTGATCAGCACGTCGATCGGGCCGAGCCGGCGTTCGACCTGGTCGAGGAAATCGGCGAAGGAGTGCGGGTCGGTGACGTCGAGTTTGCCGTAGACGTCCAGTCCGAGGTCGGCGCCCGACTCCTTCACCCGCACCTCGTCGACGTCGCCGATGGCGACCTTGGCGCCCAGATTGTGCAGCGCGGTCGCGGTGGCCAGCCCGATTCCCCGGGCACCGCCGGTGATGACGATGACCTTTCCGCGGACTTTGAGGCCGAGGGAACCCGTGTCTGCCATGTTCGTGCCTTCCAGATTCTTGACGGGTGTCAACTAGACAATCCGGTAAGCACAGCACTCGAAGTCCGGCCGCGCAACAGCCGGTCGGACCGGGCGAGGTTCAGCGCACGGCCAGCCACACCAGGCTGGCGGCGCCGGCCAGCGCACAGTAGATCGCGAACGGGGTCAGCGTCCGGGTCTGGAAATAGCGGGTGAGGAAGCGCACGGCCAGGTAGGCGCAGACGAACGAGGCGACGCTGCCCGCCAGCACCTGGCCGCCGATGCCGGCGCCCAGCGGCCCGAAGAGCTCCGGGATCTTGTACACCCCGGCGGCCAGGATGATCGGCGTCGCGAGCAGGAAGGAGAAGCGCGCGGCGTCCTCGTGCGACAGGCCGCGCCACAGGCCGGCGACGATCGTGATCCCCGACCGGCTGATACCGGGGAACAGGGCCAGGATCTGCGCGGCCCCGATCACCAGGCCGCGCGGCAGCGGGAGCTGCGCCAGCCGCTGATCCGAGGCCTCGTCGCCGTGTTCGAGCTCCGCATCGGACGGCGCCGGCTGTCCCGGCGCGGGCGCGGGCGCGATGCGCCGGCGCAGCACCTCGCCCACGTACAGGGCGATGCCGTTGAGCAACAGGAACGTCGCCGCCGGGATCGGTTTGCCGAGCGTGGTCCGAAACAGCTGCTCGAGCGCCAGGCCGGCCAGGCCCACCGGGATGGTGCCCACCACGATCAGCCACGCCAGCCGCTCGTCGGGCGTCTGAATGCGGCGATACCGCAGCGACGAGAAGAACCCCGACAGGATGCGCAGCCAGTCGCGCCAGAAGAACAGCAGCAGGGCGGCGGCGGTGGCGACGTGAAGGCCGACGATGAACGCGAGGTAGGGCGAGTGGGGGGCCGAGACGCTGAGGTCCTGCGCCCACCGCCCGCCGACGAGTGCCGGCACCAACACCGCGTGCCCGAGGCTCGAGACCGGGAACAGCTCGGTGACGCCCTGGAACGCGCCGACCACCACGGCCTCGACGTAGCTCAAGTGCGCGGTCATAGTGGGTGCCTCCATCGGACGACGGGTCGCGGTCGGCCTGTGACGATAGCCCACGCCGCGCCGGCGCGGGTCCGCGACCGAGCGTTGCGGCTGACCCGGACGGACGGAGACCGAATCGGCTTGCCCACCTGGCCTTTTGGCCGCCTCGTCGCTCGGCCGGGCGGCTAAACGCCCGCCGTGCAGCGCCCTGACCAGGCAGGTACGGTGTGCAGATGGTCGACGGGTTGCTGGATGCCGTGCGCGTCCTCGACTTGTCGAGCGGGGTCGCCGACGTGGTGACCCGCCTGTTCGCCGATCTGGGCGCCGACGTGTTGAAGGTCGAACCGCCGGGCGGCTGCCTGGCGCGTGACGCGCTGCCGACGCTGCGCGGCGCCAGCATCCCGTTCGCCGTGCACAACGCCAACAAGCGCAGCGCGGTGCTCGACCCGTTCGACGACGAGGACTGCGCCCGCTTCCTCGATTTGGCCGCCGACGCCGACATCGTCGTGGACACCGGCGCCGACGAGCGCGGCGCCATGTTCGGAACCTCCGGCGAGGAGCTCGCCGCCCGCTACCCGCACCTGGTGGTGCTGTCGATCACCGACTTCGGCGCGACCGGCCCGCGCTCCTCGTGGCGCGCCACGGATCCGGTGCTGTACGCGATGTGCGGCGCGCTGTCACGGTCCGGCCCCACCATCGGCACCCCGGTGCTGCCGCCGGACGGCATCGCGTCGGCCACCGCGGCCGTCCAGGCGGCGTGGGCCGCGCTCGCGGCGTACTACAACCGATTGCGTTGCGGCACCGGCGATTACATCGACTTCTCGTGGTTCGACGCGGTCGTCATGGCCCTCGACCCGGCCTTCGGCGCGCACGGGCAGGCCGCCGCCGGCGTCCGGCGCACCGGGCGGTGGCGGGGCCGCCCGAAGAACCAGGACGCCTACCCGATCTACCCCTGCCGGGACGGCTACGTCCGGCTGTGCGTGATGGCGCCCCGGCAGTGGCGCGGCCTGCGGCGCTGGCTGGGGGAGCCGGAAGACTTCCAAGATCCCAAATACGACGTGATCGGCGCGCGATTCGCGGTGTGGCCGCAGATCAGCGAGCTGCTGGAGAAGCTCTTCGCCGGACAGAGCATGAAGGATCTGGTGGCCGCCGGACAGGCGCACGGGGTGCCCATCGCCGCGGTGCTGACGCCGGCGCGGATCCTGGGTTCGGATCACTTCCAGGCGGTCGGCGCGATCACCGAGGCCGAGCTCGTCCCCGGCGTGCGGACCGCCGTGCCGACCGGGTATTTCGTGGTCGACGGCCGGCGCGCGGGTTTCCGCACTCCGGTGCCCGCCGCGGGCCACGACGAACCGTACTGGCGCGGCAATCCCTCGGTGGTGCCGTCTGCCTCCGGCCGGCTCGGCGACTATCCCTTTGCGGGACTGCGGATTTTGGATCTGGGCATCATCGTCGCCGGCGGTGAGCTGAGCCGGCTGTTCGGCGACCTGGGCGCCGACGTCATCAAAATCGAGAGCGCCGATTACCCCGACGGATTGCGCCAGGCCCGCGTCGGCGAGGCCATGAGCGAGTCCTTCGCCTGGACGCACCGCAACAACCGCGGTTTCGGGCTGGACCTGCGCAGCGCCGAGGGCAAGAAGATCTTCGGCCGGCTCGTCGCCGACGCCGACGCGGTCTTCGCCAACTTCAAGCCGGGAACCCTTACCGCACTGGGGTTTTCCTACGACGAGCTGCGCGCCCTCAACCCGCGGATCGTGCTCGCCGAGAGCAGCGCGTTCGGCGACACGGGGCCGTGGAGCGCGCGACTGGGGTACGGCCCGCTCGTGCGGGCCACGACCGGCGTCACCCGGCTCTGGACGAGCGACGGCCCGGGGGAGGGGGCCGACGCGGCGCGGCACGCGTTTTACGACGCGACGACGGTGTTCCCCGACCACGTGGTCGGCCGGGTCACCGCGATCGCCGCGCTGGCCGCGCTGATCCACCGCGACCGGACGGGCAACGGCGCCCACGTCCACATCTCGCAGGCCGAAGTCGTGGTCAACCAGCTCGACACCCTGTATGTCACGCAAGCCGCGCTGGCCGCGGGCATCGACCGGATCCGGCAGGACACCAGCCTGCACGCGGTCTATCCCTGCGCCGGTGACGACGAATGGTGCGTCATCTCGATCCGAACGGACGACGAATGGCGGCGCGCCGCTTCGGTTTTCGACCACCCCGAATGGGCGGATGACCCGCGCTTCGCCACCGGCGAAGCGCGGCTGGACAATCGGGACGAATTGGTGGAACGGGTCTCGGCCTGGACCCGCACCCGCACCCCGCTGCGGGCCGCCGAACTGCTGCAGTCGGCGGGTGTTCCGGCCGGGCCGATGAACCGTCCGCCCGACATACTCGAGGACCCGCAGCTGATCGCGCGAAACGTCTACAGCGCCATGACTCATCCGCTGATCGAGAACCCGCTGCCCGCCGAGACGGGACCGGCGCCCTACCGCCACATTCCGTCGGCCCGGCGGGCCCCGGCACCTCAGCCCGGGCAGGACACCGTCGAGATCTGCCGAAACGTGCTGGGAATGAACACCACCGACATCCAGCGGCTGATCGACGACCGCGTGCTGTTCGGCCCGGCCACCGACGCCTGAGCCGCCCCGCGATCGCCCGAATGTGCGGCCGGCCGCGCGCTCGCGCCCCACTGTGCGGCGAGCCGCACGCTGGGGGTCCGATAGGTTCGACGCATGACCGCTGACCCCAGGACCCCGGTTTTGATCGGCTATGGCCAGGTCAACCACCGCGACGAGATCGATCCGGCCACGCGGTCCGTCGAGCCGATGGACCTGATGGTGGCCGCGGTCGAGCGGGCCGCCGACGCCGCGGTGATCGAGGCGGTCGACTCGATCCGGGTGGTCAACATCCTGTCGGCCCAGTATCGGGATCCCGGGCTGTTATTGGGCCAGCGCATCGGCGCCTCGGATTTCACCACGCTGTACAGCCCGGTCGGCGGCAATGTGCCGCAATCGCTGCTCAACCAGGCCTGCCTGGACATCCAGGGCGGCCGCGCTGGCGTCGTGCTGCTGGCCGGCGCCGAAACCTGGCGCACCAGGCGGGGTCTGCGGGCCCAGGGCGGCAAGCTGGTGTGGACCGAACAGGACCGCTCGGTCCCGATGGCCGAGGTGAGCGGCGACGACGTCCCGATGGCCGGCGACGCCGAGATCAGGATTTCCCTGGACCGCCCGGCCTACGTCTACCCCTTGTTCGAGCAGGCGCTGCGGGTGGCGCGCGGCGAGTCGATCGACGATCACCTCCGGCGCATCGGGGAGCTGTGGGCGCGGTTCAACGCGGTGGCGGTGGACAACCCGCACGCGTGGATCCGCACGCCGTCCAGTGCCGACGACATCCGCCGGGTGGGCCCGCGGAACCGGATGATCAGCTGGCCCTACACCAAGTTGATGAACTCCAACAACATGGTCGACCAGGGCGCGGCGCTCGTTCTGACCTCGGTCGAGCAGGCCAGGAGGCTGAAGATCCCCGCCGAACGCTGGGTGTACCCGCACGCGGGCACCGACGCGCACGACACACCGTCCATCGCCGAGCGCCACGAACTGCACCGGTCCACGGCCATCCGGATCGCCGGCGCGCGGACGCTCGAGCTGGCCGGCCTGGGCATCGACGACATCGATTACGTCGACCTGTACTCGTGCTTTCCCTCCGCGGTGCAAGTCGCGGCGGCCGAACTCGGGCTGAGCGTCGACGACCCCGCCCGGCCGCTGACCGTGACCGGCGGACTGACGTTCGCCGGCGGCCCGTGGAGCAACTACGTGATGCATTCGATAGCAACCATGGCGGAGTTGCTGGTGGCCAATCCGGGCCGGCGCGGTCTGATCACCGCCAACGGCGGCTACCTGACCAAACACAGCTTCGGTGTCTACGGCACCGAACCGCCGGCCGAATTCCGTTGGGAGGACACGCAACCAGAGGTCGACGCGGAGCCGACGACCGACGCGGTGGTGGAATGGGAAGGCGTGGGCACCCTCGAGGCGTGGACGACGCCGTATGACCGCGAGGGACGGCCGGAAAAGGCCTTTCTGGCGGTGCGCACCCCCGACGGGTCGCGCGCGCTGGCCGTGGTCACCGACGCCGACGCGGTGCAGGCCTCGGTGCGTGAAGATCTCGGTGGCGCCAAGGTCGCCGTCGCCGCGGACGGCAGCGCGACGCTGCGCTAGCCCCGTCACCCGTATGGCGCCAGGTCAACGGCGCCGATCCTGGGTAACGGTCGCGTAGCCTATGCCGACTTGCCTATTGTTGAGTGCTGAGGGTTGGGGGAGGTGAGCCCAGGTGCACATCCTGGTTACCGACGCCACCGGCGCACTCGGGCGCCTGGTCGCTGGGCAGCTCATCGCTGCCGGGCACACGGTCACAGGCATTGCTGAGCTCCCGCATCCCTGCCTCGACCGCAACGTCGAATTTGTTTGCGCATCGCTGCGCGACCGCGTCTTGCGGGAACTCACCGACGAGGCCGACGCGGTCATCCACCTGGCACCCATCGACCCCACCGCGCCCGGCAGCGCCGGCATGGACGGGCTGGCGCGGGTCACCGATGCGGCCGCGCGCGCCGGCTCCCGCCTGGTGTTCGTGTCGCAGGCCGCGGGACGGCCCGAGTTGTATCGGCCTGCCGAGGACCTGGTGTCCTCGAGCTGGGGCCCCACCGCGGTCATCCGGATCGCGCCACCGGTCGGGCGCCAGCTCGACTGGATGGTGTGCCGCACCGTGGCCACGCTGTTGCGCAGCAAGGTGTCCGCGCAGCCCATGCGCGTGCTGCACCTCGACGACCTGATGCGCTTTTTGGTCCTGGCGATGGATACCGACCGCACCGGTGTGGTGGACCTCGCCAGCCCGGACACCGTCAACATGGTCACCGCCTGGCGCGTGTTGCGAGCCGCCGACCCGCGCATCCGGCCGCATCGGGTGCGCAGCTGGGCCCAGCTGACGCCGGAGTTCGATGTCGCTGCGGCACAAGAGGACTGGATGTTCTCATACGGCTGGCACGCGCTGGACGCCGTCGCCGACACCGCGCGGGGACTCGTCGGGCGCCGGCTGGACACCGCCGGCGCGATCAACCAGGGGGGACAGCTCGCGCTGCCCGTCGAGGTGCTGCCGCAATCTCGGCGACCGGCCGGTGACGACGTGCGCACGGCCGCGCCGGAAGGCCTGGAGGGCGAATTCGACGATCAGATCGATTCGCGGTTCCCGGTTTTCAGCGGCGCCGCACTGGCCGAGGCGCTGCCCGGACCGCTCACCCCCATCACGCTGGACGTCCAATTGAGCGGGCTGCGCGCCGCGAGCCGGGTGCTGGGACAGGCGCTCGCCCTCGGCGGCGTCGCCGATGCCGAATGGGGCAGCAGGGCCATCGCGGTGTTCGGCCACCGCGCCTACGTCGGCGTGTCGGTCAACATGGTCGCGGCCAGCCAGCTGCCCGGCTGGGACCAGGACGCCGTCGCCCGCAACGCCCTCGTTGACCAGCCCCAGGTCGGCGATCCGCTGCCGTTCGGCGAGCCGGCCTGGACGGCCGGGGCGCTCGGCTCGGTCGCCAAGGCCGTCGCCGCGGGGCGGTCGGTCGCGCTCCTGCGTCACCTGCGGGCCGACACCCGGGCGTATTGCGCCGCCGCGGAAGCAGAGCACCTCGACGCCGCCCAACTGGCGTTGCTGCCCGAAGCGGCCCTGGAAGTGCGGCTGCGGCTGTTGCGCGACCGCATCCACCAGGGCTGGATCCTCAACGCGCTCTGGTTGATCGACACCGGCGTCACCGCCGCGGCGCTGCCGCGCAGCCAGGCGGGGCGCAGCGTGCCCGGGATCAGCATGATCACCGACAGCGGACTCGTCGCGGCGGAGACGGCCGAGCTGGCGTCGGCGCTGCGGGCCGACCCGCCGTTGCGCGCGCTGGCCGCCGAGGGCAACCTCGCGAGCATTCGTGCGCTGTCGCCGAAGACCGCCGCCATTGTGGACGCGGTCGTCGCACGAATCGGGCACCGCGGTCCGGGCGAGGCCGAGCTGGCCAGCAAGACCTTCGCCGACGACCCGACGATGTTGCTGACCGCCGCGGCAGGGGCCGCACCCCCCGAGCCCACGCCCGCCACATTGGCCGAGCGGCTTACCGCCAACGCGCGCGGTTCGCGGGAGCTGGCCCACGACACCACGATGCGGTTCACGCACGAACTGCGGATGACGTTGCGCGCGTTGGGATCTCTGCGCGTCGAGGCGGACCTGATCGACGCCGTCGACGACATGTACTACCTGACGTGCAATGAACTGGTCACGATGCCGGGCGACGCACGGCTGCGGATCAAACGCCGCCGCACCGAACGCGAACGCCTGCAGGCGCAGTTCCCACCCGACGTTATCGACGGGGCCTGGGCGCCCGTCCCGCACAGCCCCGACGACTCCGGCGCCGGGACCACCGCCGAGGATGGCTCAGCCGAGCAGCTCGCCCAGGGGTGACCGCGGGTCGGCCAGCTTGTCGGGGTCGACGGCGGCCTTCGACCGGATCAGCGCTTTGACGTCGTCGAGCACATCCCAGATATTGACGTTCATCCCGGCCAGCACCCGGTGGTCGCCGTCGAGCCAGAACGCGACGAACTCCCGGCCGGCGACGTCACCGCGAAACACCACCCGCTCGAAGCTGGGGGCGTGTCCCACGTACTCCATCCCGAGGTCGTATTGATCGGTGAAGAAATAGGGCAGCTCCGCGTATTCGCCTGGTGTGCCCAGCATCCCGGCCGCCGCCACGGCGGGCTGCTTGAGCGCGTTGGCCCAGTGCTCGGTGCGGATGCGGGTGCCCAACAGCGGGTGTTCGGCGGCCGCGATGTCGCCGACCGCATAGATGTCGGGATCGCTGGTGCGCAACGAGGCGTCGACGAGCACCCCGCCGTCGCCCAGGGAGAGCCCGGCCTGCTCGGCGAGTTCGACGTTGGGCTTGGCGCCGACGGCCACCAGCACGGCGTCGGCGGCCACCGTCGATCCGTCCCGCATCCGCAGGCCGGTGGCCGAGCCGTCGGCCCTGGTGATCTCCGCGACCTGCGTCTCGAGGCGAAGATCCACCCCGTGCTCGCGGTGCAGGGTGGCGAACACCTCGCCGACGGTCTCGCCCAGCGCGGCCAGCAGCGGCTGCCTGGCGGTTTCCACCACGGTGACGTTGACACCTCGCTGGCGCGCACCCGCCGCCACTTCCAGCCCGATCCACCCGGCGCCCACGACCGCGAGCGAAGCGCCTTCGGACAGAACGTCATTCAATGCCACGGCGTCTTCGTAGGTGCGTAGGTAATGCACACCGGGGGAGTCCGCCCCCGGTATCGGGGGCCGGCGCGAGGCCGATCCCGTGGCCAGCAACAGCTTGTCGTAGCCGACCGTGGTGCCGTCGGGAAGCCCTACCGTGTGGGCGGCGGCATCCAGGGTGCTCACCCGCGTGTTGAGCCGCAGGTCGACGTTGTGGTCGCGGTACCAGTCGGAGTTCTGCACGGTGAAATCGGTCAGCGACTTTTTGCCGGCCAGATACTCCTTCGACAGCGGCGGCCGCTCGTAGGGCAGATGTTCCTCGTCGGCGAACACAATGATGTGCCCATCAAAATCGTTGTCGCGCAAAGCTTCTACGGCTTTGGCGGCCGCGAGTCCGCCGCCGATGATGACGAAGCTGGTCGAGTTGGCCATGGATGGGGCTCCGTTCTGTGGAATTTTCAGCCTACTCGCGGGCGCTCAGCCCAACAGCTCGCGCAGGTCGAGAGCGTTGCGGACCGCGTGCCCGCCCAGGTCGTTGTTGAAATACATCCACACGTCCTTCCCTTCACCGTCCCAAGCGGTGAGCCGCTCGGCCCAGCGCCGCAGATCGTCAGCGGTGTAGGAACCGGCGTAATTGGCCTCGGGATCCGGCCGTGCATCCGGATGTACACCAGATCGGTCGTCGCGCGGGGAATGCACTCGAGCCCCAGCCCACTCATCACCACATACGCGGCGCGATGGCGTTCCAGCAGCTCGAACACCGCGGGGTCATTCCACGACGGGTGCCGCAGTTCGACGGCGACGCGGATCGACGCGGGCATGAGTTGCAGGAACGAGTCCAGGCGCGCGTCATCGCGCTGCTGTTCGGGGTGCAGCTGCACCAGCAGCACGCCGTGGCGATCACCCAGCAGCTGCCAGCAGCGTTCGAATCGTTCGATCCACGGTTCGGGGGAGGCCAGCCGGCGGTAGTGCGTCAAGCCGCGATGCGCCTTGACCGACATGGTGAAGCCGTCCGGCAGCTGATCGCGCCAACCCTTGAACGTCGAATCCTTGGGCCACCGGTAGAAACTCGCGTTCAGCTCGACGGTGTCGAACGCCTCGACGTAGCGGGCGAGCCGGCGCGCCGACGGCGTTCCCGGCGGATACAACACATTGATCCAGTGGTTGTACGACCACCCCGAGGTACCGATTCGTATGGTCACCGCGGCTCAGCCGGCCACCCGCTGACGCACATCGGCGTCCAGCGACGCCCTGACCAACGCGGCGGCCAGTCGCGCATTGGCCTGCGGCGCAAGGCTTCCCAGTTTCTTCGGTTCGGCGGGCAGGCCAAATCGCTTGGCGGTGCCGGTGGCGCGGTCATCGAAATACGGCCGCACCCAGGTCCACACGTCCTGCACCTCGCGCAGGTAGATGTCGGCGCCCGTGTCGCCGATTCCCTTGAACTTCTTGAGCATCCGTTTCGCGGTGGCCACGTCATGCCCGCTGCGATCGGCCAATTCGCGCATGTCGCCGGAGTAGTCGTCGCGAAGTCGTTCGGCCATATCGGTGAGCCGGGTGGCCGAGCTCTCGTCGTAACGCACGTAGTGCGCGCGCCCAAAGGCGTCGATCATGGTTTTCCGGTCCGAGGCCAGCACGGCCTTGGGAGTCCGCAGGCCCGCCTTGAAGAGTTCGCGCGCGGCGGCCGTGGCGATGGTCGCATCGATCGGCTTGCTGGCCAGCATGCACAGCACCAAAAGCTGGAACAGCGGCATCGGCTTGTCGCTCAGCGTGATGCGCGCCTGCGCCGCGTAGGTGGTGCCCGCCACGTCGAGCAGTCGTCGCACCCGCTTGTCCATACCGCACCGCGTACCCCCACGCCGCGACGGCAAACCGCGCCCGCTATTTGGGCGGCAGGCTGCGCGCGTGGTCGACCCCGCGTTTGACCCAACTGTGAAGCTGGCGTTTGGTTTGCACCCCGGCGGCCTCGACGCGCAACCAGCCCCGGGCTTCCCGTCCGGCCATCACCATGGGGCTGACGTGCGCGCGCCCGGCGAGTTTGTCGGTGTCCTCGCGCGGCACCCGCACCAACAGTCCGCCCTGGCCGCTGACGGCCACCGACATGTTGCCGTTGACCAGGAACGCCAGGCCGCCGAACATGCGCTTCTCGTCGATGCCGGGCCGGCCCGCGAGGAGTTCGCGGATCCGGTTGGCCAGGTCTTCGTCGTAGGCCATCCGCGGGTTCAGTCCAGGTCGACCCGGACGGTGAGCAGGTCGCTGCCCATCAGCCGCACCATCGCGCTGTTCAGCCTTGGCAGGTTGCCCAGGCGCTGCACCGCGTCGTCGTCGGGCAGGAGGTGGGCGGTGCCGTTGCGCCACGTGCCGCCAACACGCACCCGCACAGCCGGATTGGCCTTGATATTGCGGACGTAATCCGAGTGCTCGCCGTGTTCGGAGACCATCCAGAACTGGTTGTCCACCACGCGCCCGCCCACCGCGGTGCGCCGCGGCTGCCCGCTCTTGCGTCCGGTGGTTTCGAGCATGGTCATCGGCAGCTGCCGGCCGACCGGGTTGACCAGCAGGCGTTGAACACGGTGGACCACTTGTCGTTTGAGAGTCACGGGTTCATTCAACGCCGGGCGTGACCGCGGGGAAAGCCCCGGGTCACGCCCGGCGCCCCGATCAGGCCGCGGCCGTGGCGGCCGAGGCCGCCGGTTCGAGCGCCTGGGCCACGATCTCGGCGACGTCGGTCATGGGCCGCACGTCCAGCGCCTCGAGCACCTCGGCGGGCACGTCATCGAGATCCGGCTCGTTGCGCTGCGGAATGAAAACCGTTGACAGCCCGGCACGTTGGGCGGCCAGCAGCTTTTGCTTCACCCCGCCGATGGGCAGCACCCGGCCGTTCAGCGTGACCTCTCCGGTCATGCCGACGTCGGAGCGGACCTGGCGTCCGGTGGCCATCGAGACCAAGGCGGTCACCATGGTGACACCGGCCGACGGGCCGTCCTTGGGCACCGCCCCCGCGGGCACGTGGACGTGGATGCGCCGGTCCAGCGTCTTGGGATCCACACCGAGCTCGGCGGCGTGCGAGCGCACGTAGGACAGCGCGATCTGCGCCGACTCCTTCATCACGTCGCCCAATTGACCCGTCAGTTGCAGGCCCGGGTCACCGTCGGTGGAGCCGGCCTCGATGTAGAGCACGTCGCCACCGAGGCCGGTGACGGCCAGGCCGGTGGCCACACCGGGCACCGCCGTGCGTTCGGCCGATTCCGGCATGAACCGCGGACGGCCCAGGTAGTCAACCAGATCCGGCTCGTCGATGGTGATCGGTCGCGGATCGTCAACCAGCTTGGTGGTCGCCTTGCGCAGCGCCTTGGCCAGCAGCCGTTCGAACTGTCGCACACCGGGCTCGCGGGTGTAGTCGGCGGCGATCTTGCGCAGCGCCGCGTCGCTCACCGCCACCTCGTCCTCGGTCAGCGCCGCGCGGTCCCGCTGCCGGGGCAGCAGGTAGTCCCGCGCGATGGCGACCTTGTCGTCCTCGGTGTAGCCGTCGATGGCCACCAGCTCCATACGATCCAGCAAGGCCGACGGGATGTTCTCGATCACGTTGGCCGTCGCCAAAAACACCACATCGGACAGGTCCAGGTCCAGATCCAGGTAGTGGTCGCGGAAGGTGTGGTTCTGCGCCGGGTCGAGCACCTCGAGCAGCGCCGCGCTCGGATCGCCGCGGTAGTCGGAACCGACCTTGTCGATTTCGTCCAGCAGCACAACGGGATTCATCGATCCCGCCTCACCGATCGCGCGCACGATCCGGCCCGGCAACGCGCCCACGTAGGTACGACGGTGCCCGCGGATCTCGGCCTCGTCGCGCACACCGCCCAGGGCGACGCGCACGAACTTGCGGCCCAACGCCCGGGCCACGCTCTCGCCCAGCGACGTCTTGCCGACGCCGGGGGGACCGGCCAGCACCATCACCGCACCGGAGCCGCGCCCGCCGACCACCTGCAGCCCGCGTTGGGCGCGGCGCGCCCGCACGGCCAGGTACTCGACGATGCGATCCTTGACGTCGTCCAGCCCGTGGTGATCGGCGTCCAGGACTTCCCGCGCCGCCTTGAGGTCGGTGGAGTCCTCGGTCTTGACGTTCCACGGCAGGTCGAGCACGGTGTCCAGCCAGGTGCGAATCCAGCCGCTCTCCGGGCTCTGGTCGCTCGAGCGTTCCAGCTTGCCGACCTCGCGCAGCGCGGCCTCGCGCACCTTCTCGGGCAGCTCGGCGGCCTCGACGCGGGCGCGGTAGTCGTCCGAACCATCGGGTTCGCCCTCGCCCAATTCCTTGCGGATGGCGGCCAGCTGCTGACGCAGCAGGAACTCCTTCTGCGTCTTCTCCATGCCCTCGCGCACGTCCTCGGCGATCTTGTCGCTGACCTCGACCTCGGCGAGGTGGTCGCTGGTCCAGTCGATCAGCACGCGCAGCCGCTCGGCGACGTCGACCGTCTCCAGCAGCTGGCGCTTCTGCGCGTTGCTCAGGTAGGACGCGTACCCCGAGGTGTCGGCCAGCGCCGACGGATCGGACAGCCGGTTGACGTAATCGATGATCTCCCAGGCCTCGCGTCGTTGCAGCATGGCCAGCAGCAGCTTCTTGTACTCCGCGGTCAGCGCCTTGACCTCGTCGGTCGCCTCGGCCTCGGGGACCTCGGTCACCTCGACCCATAGCGCCGCCCCGGGGCCGGATGCGCCCGCCCCGATCTGTGCCCGGCGCTCGCCGCGCACCACCGCGGCGGTGCCGCCACCGGCGATGCGCCCGACCTGCAGGATCTTCGCGATCACGCCGTGGGAGGGATACCGGTCCTCGAGCCGGGGGGCGATCAGCAGCTGTCCCGACTCGCTGGCCTGGGCGGCGTCGATCGCCGCGCGGGCCGCGTCGTCCAGCGCGATCGGCACCACCATTCCGGGCAGCACGATGGTGTCGGTGACAAACAGCACCGGCACCGACTTGGCTTCAGCCATCAAATCCTCCAAAAGTTGAGTCTGATGCGCTTAACCCAGCCCGGCGCCGGTTTGTTCCCGCGCGCCCCGGCCAGCGCGGGGGTGCGGCCGGCCTCACACCGGCGGCACGGGCCCCAGGCGCCGCAACTGCGTGACGTGCCGGGGCGAGAGCTCCTCGAGGCACGTGACGCCGAGCAGGCGCATCGTGCGGATCACTCCCGCGGCGAGGATGTCGATGGCGCGGCTCACCCCGGCCGCGCCGCCGGCCATCAGGCCGTAGAGGTAGGCCCGACCGACCAGCGTGCACCGGGCGCCCAGCGCGACCGCCGCGACGATGTCGGCGCCCGACATGATGCCGGTGTCCACCAGGATCTCGGTGTGCTGACCCAGGTCGCGCGCCACCGTCGGCAGCAGGTGAAACGGCACCGGGGCCCGATCCAGTTGGCGCCCACCGTGATTGGACAACACGATCCCGTCGACACCGCGGTCGACGACCGCGCGGGCATCGTCAAGCGTCTGAATCCCTTTGACGACGAGCTTGCCCGGCCACTGCTCCTTGATCCACTCCAGGTCATCGAAGGTCAGGCTGGGATCGAACATCGTGCTCAGGTATTCGGCGACCGTGCCGGGCCAGCGGTCCAGCGACGCGAACGCCAAAGGTTCGGTGGTCAACAGGTCGAACCACCACTTCGGGTGGGGCACCGCGTCCAACACGGTGCGCAGCGTCAGCGTGGGCGGGATCGTCATGCCGTTGCGGTTGTCGCGCAGCCGCGCGCCGGAGACCGGGACGTCCACGGTGGCCAGCAGGGTGTCGAAGCCGGCCTCGGCGGCGCGTCTGACCAGCTCCATCGAGCGTTCGCGGTCCCGCCACATGTAGAGCTGAAACCACTTTCGGCCTTGGGGCACGGCCGTGACGAGGTCCTCGATCGCGCAGGTGCCCAACGTGGACAGCGAAAACGGGATCCCCGCCCTGGCCGCCGCCTGCGCGCCGGCGATCTCGCCCTCGGTGTGCATGAGCCGGGTGAATCCGGTGGGCGCGATCCCGAACGGCAGCACGACCGGCTGGCCGAGCACATCCCACCCCGCGGTCACTTGGGAGACGTCGCGCAGGATCGCCGGATGAAATTCGATGTCGCGGAAGGCTTGTCGGGCGCGTTCGATGGACAGCTCGTCTTCGGCCGCGCCATCGGTGTAGTCGAACGCCGCCTTCGGGGTGCGCCGCTTGGCGATGCGCCGCAGGTCTTCGATGGTGTAGGCGGCGTCGAGCCGCCGCTTGGTCGCGTTCAGCTCGGGCCGCTTGAACTGCATGAGCGGGGCGAGATCGCGCACTTTGGGTACTCGTCGGCGAACGGCCTTCCGTCTTTCGAGTTCCATAATGTGCAACCGTAGTCAGGTGAGATCTGCAGGCGACCCGTTCGATCTCCAGCGTTTCGTGGACGCGCAGGAGCCGGTGTACGGCGACGTCCTCGACGAGCTGCGGGCCGGACGAAAACGCAGCCACTGGATGTGGTTCGTCTTCCCCCAACTGCGCGGCCTGGGCGGCAGCCCGACCGCGGTCCATTACGGCATCTCCTCGCTGGACGAGGCTCGGGCGTACCTGCGTCATGAGCTGCTGGGGCCGCGGTTGCGGGAGTGCGCCCGACTGGTCACCGCGGTGCAGGGGCGCTCGATCGGGCAGATCTTCGGCTCGCCGGACGACCTCAAACTGCGCTCGTCGATGACCCTGTTCGCCCACGCCACCGAGGACGACGAGGACTTCGTCGCGGTGCTCGACAAGTATTACGACGGCCGCCAGGACGCGCTGACGTGCGAGCGCCTAGACCGAGCTTAGGATCCGCCACCCGTGCGGCTCGACGGCGACAGCGTCCACGACCTCCGGCGGCGGGGCCGCCGATCCGCCGATGACCTGCGCGCGCCCCGGGCCCAGCTCCGGCAGCGACACGTGCAGGGGTTCGTCGTCGATGTTGAGCACCACCAGCAGGGCGTCGTCGCCGTTGCGCGCCTCGTAGACGTAGTGCCGGTTTTCCAGCCGTAACGCGGTGGTGGACGCCGCGTGCAGCCAGGGGTGGCGCCGTCGCAGCCCGACCAGGTACTGGTGCAGCCCCCAGGTCTGGACGCCGAAGTCATCCAGTTGCAGTGGGGGAGAGCCGAATTCGGGGCGCACAGCGTCGTCGCCGCCGAACCGTTCTTCCTTGACGCCGCGGAACCCGAGCTCGTCGCCGGCGTAGACGCTGGGCACCCCGCCGATGGTGAGCAGCAGCACCAGCGCGTGGGCCACATGCGCGGGGTTGTCCAGCTGGCTGGCGATGCGGGTGACGTCGTGATTGCCGATGAAGGTCAGGGGCGCGAAGCGGCTCAGAAAGTCGTTGTGGCGCTGCAGCGCCCAGTCCAGCTCGAAGAAGTTGCCGTCGTTGAGGCTGCTCCAGATCGCCTTCCACAGCTCGTATTGGGTGGCCGAGTCGAAGGTGGCGGCGTCGACGACCGCGGCGTAGTCGCCGTGGATGAGTTCGCCGACGAACCAGGCATCCGGATAGCGCTCGCGCACCCGGGGCAGGGTCGAGGCCCAGAAGTGTTGTGGCACGGCATAAGCCGCGTCGAGGCGCCAGCCGTCGGCGCCGCGGCCCAACCAGTGCGCCATCACCTCGACGGTGTAGTCGACGACGGCGGGGTTGTCGTGGTTGAGGGTGATCAGCCCGTCGTGGCCTTCGAACGTGTGAAAGCGCCCGGGACGTCCGCGGAACCAGCGCGCGGCGACGTCGTCCTCGGCAGCCTCGCGGTGGCGCGGAAAATCCACCCCGACGTGGTTGAACACGCCGTCGAGCAGGACGCGCAGGCCGCGTCGGTGCGCCTCGGCGACGAGGTGGTCGAAATCGGCATCGTCGCCGAGCCGGGGATCGATGCGGTAGTGGTCGGTGGTGTCGTAACCGTGTGTGCGCGAGGCGAAGATCGGGCCCAGCGCGATGCCGGACGCCCCGAGTTCGATGGCGTGGTCCAACCAGTCGACGAGCCGCCGCAACCGGTGTTGATGCGGTTGCGGCGGCTCGTTTGACTGCGGTACGGGGAACGCGCCCACGAACCCCAGCGGGTAGACCTGCCACCAGATGGCGTGCTGGACCCAGTCGGGTCCGGACACGGCGCTGGTCACGACGGCGCGATCAGCCGACGGTCGCCAGCGTCTGGGAAGCGACGATCGCTTGGGCCACGCCGGAAACGATCGCCGCGGCCTTCAGCGCCTCCTGGATGGTTTCGCGGCTGACACCGGCCTCGCGCAGCGTGTGCTCGTGGGCCGCCACGCAATCCGGGCATCCGTTGATCGACGACACTGCGAAGCACCACAGCTCGAAGTTCGCCTTCTCCACACCGGGATTGGCGATGATGTTCATCCGCAATCCCGCGCGCAGGTCGTCGTACTTGCCGTCGAGGAAACCCCGGCCACGGTAGAACACGTTGTTCATCGCCATGACCGATGCGGCTCCCAGCGCCGCGTTGTACGCCTCGGCGGACAGAATGTCGGCCGCCTCCGCGCCAATCTCGCTGAGCACCTGCGTGTTCCGGGTCGCCGCGGCGCTCGCCAACAGCGTGCCCCACAGCTGCTCCTCGTCGAGCTCGGTCGTACGGGTGATCGAGCCCAGGTTGAGCTTGAGGTCCTTGGCGTACTCCGGCAGCGCTTCCTTGAGGTTCTCTACGCTCATCTCGCCTCCTGTTCAGACCCTACGGGATCAGCCCCGGATCAGGCCGACTGCTTGAGCAGCTCGGTGGCGTCGAGCGTCGGGTCGCCCTTGCGCCAGTTGCACGCGCACAGCTCGTCGGACTGCAGCGCGTCCAGCACGCGCAGCACTTCCTCGACGTTGCGGCCCACCGAACCCGCGGTGACCGAGACGAACTGGATCTCGTTGTTGGGGTCGACGAGGAAGGTCGCCCGGTCGGCCACACCGTCGGCGTTGAGCACACCGGTGGCCAGGCTCAGCTCCCGCTTGATGTCCGAGAGCATCGGGAAGGGCAGCTTTTTGAGGTCCTCGTGCTGCGCACGCCAATTGAAGTGGACGAACTCGCTGTCGATCGACACACCCAGAACCTGCGCGTCGCGGTCGGCGAATTCGTCGTTGAGCTTGCCGAAGGCGGCAATCTCGGTCGGGCACACGAAGGTGAAGTCCTTCGGCCAGAAGAACACCACGCGCCATTTGCCGGCGTGGTCCTCGTTGGTGATGGTGGTGAAGTAGTCGCCGGGCTGCTTGGCGTCGACCTTGGACAGATCGCCGGCGATCAACGCGGTGAGCTCGTAGGCGGGGAACTGGTCGCCGATGGTCAGCAGAGGCATATCGCTCCTTATCTGGATTTACTCAAGATTAGCTTTCTTCCACCATGTTGCCGCGTACCCTGGTTGAAGTAAAGGTGATATTTCCCACTACACTTATAGGTATGACCGATAAGAGTTATCAGCCGACGATCGCCGGCCTGCGCGCGTTCGTGGCGGTGGCCGAGAAGCATCAATTCAGCGGTGCCGCAACGGCTCTCGGCGTCAGCCAGTCGACGTTGTCGCAGGCGCTCTCGGCGCTGGAGGCGGGCTTGGGCACCCGCCTCGTCGAGCGCTCGACACGGCGTGTCTTCTTGACACCCCAGGGTACGGAGCTGTTGCCGCGCGCCCAGGCCGTCGTCGAGGCGACCGACGCCTTCACCGCCGCGGCGGCGGGCGCCTCGGATCCGTTGCGGGCCGGCATGAGGCTGGGCCTGATTCCCACGGTGGCGCCCTACGTGCTGCCGACCGTGCTGGCCGGGGTGGCCGAGCAGCTTCCGGGGCTGGCGCTGCGGGTGACCGAAGACCAGACCGAGCGGTTGTTGGCGGTGTTGCGCGAAGGGGCATTGGATGCGGCATTGATCGCCCTGCCCGCCGAGGGCGCCGGGGTCAGCGCGATCCCCATCTACGACGAGGATTTCGTCCTTGCCCTGCCCCCCGGCCATCCGCTGGCGGGCAAGCGCCGGGTTCCGGCGACGGCGCTGGCCGACCTGCCGCTGCTACTGCTGGACGAGGGGCACTGCCTGCGTGATCAGGCGCTGGATGTCTGCCACAAGGCCGGGGTCCGGGCGGAGCTGGCCAACACGCGGGCGGCCTCACTGGCGACCGCGGTGCAATGCGTAACGGGCGGTTTGGGCGTCACGCTGATTCCGCAGAGCGCGGTGCCCGTCGAGGCCTCGAGAAGCCGCCTGGGCCTGGCACAGTTCGCGGCGCCGCGCCCGGGCCGGCGAATCGGCTTGGTCTACCGCTCGTCGAGCGGGCGCGACGAGTCCTACCGTCAGCTGGCCGGGCTCATCGGGAAGCTGATCAGCGGCCAGCATCAGGTGCGCCCGGTGAAGTAGGCCTATCCGGCGGGCCCGCACCGGTAGGTTCGGCCTATGGAAAAGGTAATCGCGGTGCTCATGCGCGCCGACTCCGACGACGATTGGTGCGCCCGGCAGCGGGGGCCGGTCGCCGATGCGCTGCTGGAGCTGGGTGTGCCCGGATTGTCGGTCAACGTCCGCGACGACGCCGTGCGCCAATCGTTGATGACGCTCACGACGCTGGACCCACCGGTCGCCGCGGTGGTGAGCATGTGGACCCAGCAGTGCTACGGCGAGCAGATGACGTCCGCGCTCGAGCTGCTGGCAAAGGAGTGTGAGCAGCTCGCCGCGTACCTGGTGACGGAATCGGTCCCGCTGAGCGCGCCCGCCGTCGAGTTCGGTTCCCGCACACCGGGTTTGGCCAACATCGCGTTGCTGCGTCGGCCCGCGGGCATGGACCAGGCGACGTGGCTGACCCGTTGGCAACGCGACCATACACCGGTAGCCATCGAGACACAGTCGACGTTCGGCTACACCCAGAATTGGGTGGTGCGCGCGCTCACCGAAGACGCGCCGGGAATCGCCGGCATCGTCGAGGAGTTGTTTCCCGCGGAGGCGATCACCGATCTTCAGGCATTTTTCGGAGCCGCCGACGACAACGATCTCCAACACCGGTTAGGACGAATGGTGGCCAGCACGACGGCCTTTGGCGCCAACGAGAACATCGACACCGTGCCGACGAGCCGCTACGTCATCAGCACGCCGTTCACGGACTGAGGACACCAGATGACGACACTGCGCGACGCCGTGGCATTGGCCGCGGCGGAGAACGGACTGGCGGTGGTATCGACCGTCCGGGCTGACGGGACCGTGCAGGCGTCACTGGTCAACGTGGGCCTGTTGTCGCACCCGGCGAATGGTCAACCGGTGCTGGGGTTTACCACCTACGGAAGAGTCAAACTGGCCAACCTGCGGGCCCGGCCGCAGTTGGCCATCACCTTCCGTAACGGGTGGCAGTGGGCGACGGTCGAGGGCCGCGCGGAGCTGGTCGGCCCCGACGACACCCAGCCGTGGCTAACTGATCCCGATCGGTTGCGAGTCCTGCTGCGCGATGTGTTCGTTGCGGCGGGCGGTACCCACGACAACTGGGACGAGTACGACCGGGTGATGGCTTCCGAGGGGCGCGCCGTGGTGCTGATCGCCCCGACCCGCGTCTACAGCAACGGCTAGCCTCGCTACGCTGCGGGGGTGACGCTGCAGATCGACGACGACAAGCGGGTGCGCACCCTCACGCTGAACCGCCCGGAGGCGCTCAACGCCTTCAACGAAGCCCTCTATGACGCCACCGCCGAGGCGCTGCTGGCCGCCGCCGACGATCCCGAGGTGGCCGTGGTCCTGCTGACCGGAGCGGGTCGCGGGTTCAGCGCCGGTACCGACCTGGGTGAGATGCAGGCGCGCATCACCGACCCCGGCTTCACCCCGGGCAAGCATGGCTTCATCGGACTCATCAACGCGCTCAGCGCCTTTCCCAAGCCGCTGATCTGCGCGGTGAACGGTGTCGGCGTGGGGATCGGCGCCACGATTCTGGGCTATGCCGATCTGGCGTTCATGTCGTCGACGGCCCGGTTGAAGTGCCCGTTCACCAGCCTGGGCGTAGCCCCGGAAGCGGCGTCGTCCTATCTGTTGCCGCAGCTGGTGGGCCGGCAGAACGCCGCGTGGTTGTTGATGTCGTCGGAATGGGTCGACGCCGACGAGGCGCTGCGGATGGGCCTCGTCTGGCGGGTGTGCCAACCGGACGAGCTGCTCCCGCAGGCCCGCCACCACGCCGAAATCCTTGCCTCCCGGCCGATTTCGAGCTTGATGGCCGTCAAACACACGATGATGGAGCCGGTCCGCCCCGAGATCACGGCGGCCACCGCGCGGGAAAACGCGCACTTCGCCGAGCTCATGGGCGCGCAGGCCAACGCCGCGGCGCTGGCTGATTTCAACAAGGGCTGAAACGGCGTTCCGGCGTCAGGCCGACGGCGCTGTCTCTAACTTCGCCGCGTCGGCGAGGATCGCGCGCAGGGTGCGCCGGCAGCGACCGCAGTCACCGCCCGCCCCGCATGCCGCGGCGATTTCCTTGGAGGTCGACGCGCCCTGCGCGACGACGTCGCACACGGTCTGGCTGGTCGCCCCGACGCACAGGCACACGTACATCAGCGCACCTCCCGCATGTGGGCGTCCCCTTCGTCGACGGCTCGTTCGAGCGACCCGATGCCGGTCCCGCGCCTGGCCTCCCGGGGACTCGGGGCCCCGGCCGGAGGTGCGAAACGAACAAGCCGCATATTAGTGGAGTCTAACCTAACCTGCTTAGTGCAGTCTAACCTAACAACCGGGTGCTTAGACTAGCTCGACAACGCACTGAGTGCAGCCAAACCTTGCTAGAACATTTGCGGCGACCGTGGCAAAGTGCTGCTACGGGCCGGTTTTGTGCGCTCCAGCCCAGCGCACGGATCGCGGCCGAACATGCCAGCAGCAGACACCGTAGGAGTGAAAATGCAAGGGGATCCGGAAGTTTTGCGTCTGCTCAACGAGCAGTTGACCAGCGAGCTCACCGCGATCAACCAATACTTCCTGCACTCCAAGATGCAGGACAACTGGGGTTTCACCGAGTTAGCTGAGCACACCCGCGCGGAGTCCTTCGACGAGATGCGACACGCCGAGGCGATCACCGACCGCATCCTGTTGCTCGACGGGTTGCCGAACTACCAGCGCCTCTTCTCGCTGCGCATCGGCCAGACCTTGCGCGAGCAATTCGAGGCCGACCTCGCCATCGAATACGAGGTGATGGACCGCCTCAAGCCGGCCATCGTCTTATGCCGGGACAAGCAGGATTCCACCACCGCCACCCTGTTCGAGGACATCGTCGCCGACGAGGAAAAGCACATCGACTACCTCGAGACGCAGCTGGAGTTGATGGACAAGCTGGGCGTGGAGCTGTACTCGGCACAGTGCGTCTCGCGGCCCCCCAGCTGACGCGGGCGGCGGGCAAGGTAGGTAACGTCGGGCCGGCATGACGAGCCCGAGAGCAGCGGTGACCCAGGCGACCCCGGCGGCGAATTCCGCGCCCAGCGGCGAGCTGATCAGCCCCCAACGGCGCAACCTGATCTTCGTCGCGATCGTCCTGGGGATGCTGCTCGCGGCGTTGGACCAGACCATCGTCGCCACCGCGCTGCCGACGATCGTCGCCAACCTGGGCGACGCCGGCCATCAGTCCTGGGTCGTCACCAGCTATCTGCTCGCATCGACCGTCGTCACCGCGCTGGCCGGCAAGCTCGGGGACTCCTACGGGCGCAAGCGGGTGTTCCAGGCGGCGATCGTCTTCTTCGTCGTCGGATCGGCGTTGTGCGGGCTGTCCCAGTCGATGGCCATGCTGGTGGGAGCGCGTGCGCTGCAAGGGATCGGCGGCGGCGCCATCACCGTCACCGCCAGCGCGCTGATCGGCGAGGTCGTCCCGCTGCGGGAGCGGGGCCGGTACCAGGGCATCCTCGGGGCGGTCTTCGGCGTCACGACGGTGATCGGGCCGTTGCTGGGCGGCTACTTCACCGACTACCTGACCTGGCGGTGGGCGTTCTGGGTCAACGTGCCGATCTCCGTGGTCGTGATTTTCGTTGCGGCCGCGGCGATTCCAGCGCTGGGCGCGTCCGCCAAGCCGATCATCGACTACTCCGGAATCGTGTTCGTCGGCCTGGGCGCGGCGGGCCTGACGCTCGCCACCAGCTGGGGCGGGACGCTGTACGCGTGGGGGTCGCCGACGATCATCGGCTTGTTCGTCGGCGCCGCGGTGGCGCTGGGTGTTTTCGTGGTGGTGGAACGTCGCGCCGCCGAGCCGATCCTGCCCATCCGGTTGTTCGCCAGTCCGGTGTTCGCCGTGTGCTGCGTGCTGTCCTTCGTCGTGGGTTTTGCGATGCTGGGCGCGCTGACGTTCCTGCCGACCTATATGCAGTACGTCAACGGGGTCTCGGCGACGACCTCGGGTCTGCGCACGCTGCCCATGGTGGTCGGGATGCTGATCACCTCGACCGGCAGCGGAACCCTGGTCGGCCGCACCGGCCGCTACAAGGTTTTCCCGGTGACCGGCACCGCGCTGATGGCGCTGGCGTTTTTGCTGATGTCGCGCATGGAGCCGTCGACGTCCGCCCTGATCCAGTCGCTGTACCTGGTCATCCTGGGCGCCGGGATCGGATTGTCCATGCAGGTGCTGGTTCTGATCGTGCAGAACACGTCGAATTTCGAAGACCTCGGCGTCGCCACGTCGGGTGTGACGTTCTTTCGCACCATCGGAAGTTCTTTCGGGGCGGCGATATTCGGCTCGCTGTTCGTGAACTTCCTCGACCGCCGCATCGGTCCGGCCCTGGCGGCCAGCGGCGCGCCGCCCGACGCGGTCAGCTCGCCCGGGGCCCTGCACCGGCAGCCGCACGATGTGGCCGCGCCCATCGTGGCGGCCTACGCCGATTCGCTGACCGAGGTTTTCTTGTGGGCGGCGCCGGTGGCCGTGGTCGGTTTCGTGCTGGCCCTGTTCCTGCGCGAGGTCCCGCTGCGGGATATCCACGACAGCACCGTCGATCTCGGCGACGCGTTCGGCATGCCGACCTCCGAGACGCCGGACCAGATGCTGGAGAACGCGATCGCACGGATGTTGCGCGGCGAAACCGGCATGCGGTTACGCAGCATCGCCATGCGGCCCGATTGCCGGCTCGACGTGGCCGGGCTGTGGGGGGTCCTGCGCATCAATCGCTACACGCAGATGTACGGGACCGCCCGTCTCACCGACATGGCCGACTATCACCGAATACCGTTCGAGGTTCTCGAGCCCACTTTCGCGCGCCTGGCCGCCGGCGGTTACGCGCGAAGCGACGGCGACCAACTGTCGCTCACCCCGGCCGGGGCCCAGCAAGTCGGCTACGTGCACTCGCTGCTGGTGGCCTGGCTCGTGGACAAGCTCGCCCGCTCGCCGGGCTTCGAGGGCCGCCCGGACCGCCGCGCGGTGCAGGCCGCGCTCGAACGCGTCGCGCATCGGGTTCTCGCCCAACGTGATTGGCATGAGGAAACGCCAACCGCGGCGATCGGTCCGGCCGCTCGCTAGCCGGTGGCTCCACCCGTTTCGCGACAACCGCGACCCAGGTCCTTAGGCGGGCGTACCATCACGCCATGAGCCGAATCGGAACATTTGCTGACGACGACCTGGCCGGCTGGTTTGTGAAGTCTCCGGACATCGGCGGCGCGCTCGGTGCCTTCAGCCAGGCGGTCTACACCAAGAACCGGTTGCCGTTGCGCACGCGCGAATTGGCGCGCGCCGTGATCGCTCACCGCAACGAATGCGTCGTCTGCGTCAACACCCGCGACGAGGACGGACCCGCCGCGGGTGTCGACGAGGAGCTGTACGACCACGTCCACGAATGGCGCACCTGGCCCGGCTACAGCGACCAGGAGCGGCTGGCGGCCGAGTTCGCCGACCGCTTCGCCACCGACCACACCGGCCTGCGCGACGACGAAGACTTCTGGACGCGCTGCGCCGAACACTTCTCCGACGAGCTGCTGGCCGACCTGGCGCTCTCCTGCGCGCTGTGGGTGGGCATGGGCCGGGTGTTGCGGACCCTCGACATCGGCCAGGCCTGCAAGCTCACCATTCCCAGCCGCGCATAGCCGTTTGCGCCCTCCGAACTCCGGGCAGCAGGCGATGACGCGCGCCGCGGGCACAAAACGGGGCGCCGCGGCGTTGCGCGACGGGTGAGACCACGCAGGAGGAGGCTCGGGTGAAGGTTCGCTTCGGCGTCGGGCTGGGCGCGGACACCGCCCCACATCAGCTGGCCGCCATCGTCGACCACCTCGAGGCCAACGGCGTGGATTCGCTGTGGTTTTCCGAGCTGGTGTACTCGCCGGCCGTCGATCCCACGGTCGGGATGGCGTACGCGCTCGCCCGGACGAGCCGACTGAAGGTGGGCACCTCGGTGGCGGTGCTGCCGGGCCGGCATCCGGTGCTGGTGGCCAAGCAGCTCGCGTCGCTGGCGGCCGTCGCCCCGAAGCGGGTCCTTCCGGTGTTCGGCTTGCGATCGGCGATACCGGCCGAGCGCGAGGTGTTCGTGGTTCCCGACGGTCAGCGGGCGGCGGTCTTCGACGAGTCGCTACGGGTGCTGCGCGCGGCCCTGGAAGGGGATTCGGCCACGTTCACGGGCCAATACTTCACCGTCACCGGCGCGGCGGTCGCCCCGAAACCGGTGCCGCCGCTGGACATCTGGTTGGGCGGCTCGGCGCCCGCCGCGTTTCGGCGTATCGGGGCGCTCGGCGACGGCTGGCTGGGCAGCTTCCTCACCCCGGCGGAGGCCAGGACCGGGCGCGAGGCGATCGAACGGGCCGCGGAGCGGGCCGGCCGGCACATCGAACCCGACCACTTCGGGATCTCGCTCGCCGTCACCGAGGGCGAGCTGCCCGCGGAATTGGCCGCGGCGGTCCGCAAGCGCCGACCGGACCTCGACCCCGGTGAGCTGATCGCCGCCGGGTGGGATCAGCTGCACCGCCAACTGGACGCGTACCTGGAGGCCGGGTTGACGAAATTCGTCATCCGGCCGGCCGGTCGGGCCCCCGTGGACGGATTCCTCGATCGCTTCGTCTCCGAACTCGTCGGCCGCCAGAACTGACCGGCCACGCGGGACGATTACCCGACCGCACCACCACGAGGCTGCAGAATGACTGCCATGACCGGCACACCGCTTGCCGCCGCGGCGATTGCCCAGCTGGAGGGCGAGGGCGTCGACACGGTCATCGGCACCGTCGTCAATTCCGCCGGGCTCACCCTGGCCAAGGCCGTTCCGATCCGCCAGACGTACACCTTCGCCGATCCCGGCCTAGGCGCCAGCCCCTCCTGGCACGCGTTCGCCATCGACCAGACCGGCATCGCCTTCACCGCCGACGTCGGCGTGGTGGGGGACCAACGCCTCCGGATCGACCTGTCCGCGTTGCGCATCGTGGGCGACGGCCTGGCGTGGGCGCCCGCCGCGTTTTTCTCCCAGGACGGCACGCCGGTCCCCACATGCGGCCGGGGAACGCTGCGGCGCATAGAAACGGCGCTCGACGACGCCGGCATCGAGGCGGCCGTCGGGCACGAAATCGAATTCCTGTTGGTCGCGCCGGACGGCGGCCGGTTGCCGTCGGCGGTGTGGGCCCCGTACGGCCTCGCCGGCGTGCTGGAGCGTGAAGCGTTCATCCGGGAGGTGATCGGGTCGGCGACGGGAGCCGGCGTCGCGATCGAACAATTCCACCCCGAGTATGGCGCCAACCAGTTCGAGATCTCGCTGCCGCCGCAACCGCCGGTCGCCGCCGCCGATCAGCTGATACTGATGCGGCTCATCATCGGCCGCGCGGCGCGCCGCCACGGCCTGCGCATCAGCTTGTCACCCGCCCCCTTCGCCGGTGCCGTCGGATTCGGTGCGCACCAACATTTTTCGCTGACGACGCCGGAAGGTCCGCTGTTCTGCGGCGGCGCGGGCGCCGCGGGCATGACGCCGGCGGGGGAGAGCGCGGTGGCGGGCGTGGTTGGTGGCCTGCCGGAAGCCCAGGGCGTGCTGTGCGGATCGGTCGTCTCGGGTCTGCGGATGCGGCCCGGCAATTGGGCCGGCGCCTACGCGTGCTGGGGCACCGAAAACCGCGAGGCCGCAGTGCGATTCGTCACCGGCGGACCCGCCAGCCCGCGCGGCGGAAACGTCGAGGTCAAGATCGTCGACCCGTCGGCCAATCCGTACCTGGCGTCGGCGGCCATCCTGGGGCTCGCGCTGGACGGCATCAAATCCGGGGCCCCGCTGCCGCCGGAGGTCACGGTCGACCCGGCGGCCCGCTCCGATGCCGACCGCGCGCGTGACGGCGTGGTGCGCCTGACCGATTCGCAGGCCGAGGCGATCGCGGCGCTGGACGCTTCGGAGCGCATGCGGTGCATCCTGGGCGATCCGGCGGTCGACATGGTGGTCGCGGTTCGCCGACTGGAACACGAACGCTACGGCGATCTGGACCCCGAGCAGCTGGCGGACCGATTCCGCATGGCCTGGAGCCTGTGACGGGCCGTTGATGAGCGCCGAGACCCGCGACCTGGCCGAGCACATCGGCGCGGTGTCGCTGATCGATCAGCACGTCCACGGTTGTTGGTTGGCGGCCGGCGACCGACGGCGATTCGAGAACGCACTCAACGAGGCCAACACCGAGCCCATCGCCGACTCGGGTTTCGACTCCCAACTCGGGTTCGCCGTGCGCGCGCACTGCGCCCCCGCCCTCGGCCTGCCCGAGCACGTCGACCCGCAGGCCTATTGGGACCGTCGTCGCCAGTTCGCCGAAGACGAACTGGCGCGGGTGTTCCTATCGGCCGCCGGCGTCGGGGACTGGCTGGTGGACACCGGGATCGGCGGGGGCGGGGTCGCCGGCGTCGGGCAGATCGCCCGGATGTCGGGCGGCCGTGCGCACGAAATCGTGCGTCTCGAGGAGGTGGCCGAACAGGCCGCCCAAGCCGCGGGTGACTATGCGGCGGCGTTCGAGGAGATCCTGCATCGGCGCGCGGCCGACGCCGTGGGCACCAAATCGATCCTGGCCTACCGGGGCGGTTTCGAGGGTGACCTCAGCGAGCCGTCGACGGCGGAGGTCGCCGAGGCCGCCGACCGGTGGCGCGCGCGCGGCGGGACGCGATTGCGGGACCGGATCCTGCTGCGGTTCGGGTTGCATCAGGCGTTGCGACTCGGCAAGCCATTGCAATTCCACGTCGGGTTCGGCGATCGGGACTGCGACCTGCACAAGGCCAATCCGTCCCTGCTGCTTGACTTTCTGCGCCGGTCGGCCGACGTCCCGATCGTGCTGTTGCACTGTTATCCCTACGAGCGTGAGGCCGGTTATCTGGCGCAGGCGTTCAACAACGTCTACCTCGATGGCGGACTGAGCGTGAACCACTTGGGGGCGCGGTCGCCGGCGTTCCTCGGGCGGCTGCTGGAGCTGGCGCCCTTTTCCAAGATCCTCTACTCGTCAGACGGTTTCGGTCCCGCGGAACTGCATTTTCTCGGGGCGGTCCTGTGGCGCCGGGGCCTACACCGGGTGCTACGCGAATTCGTCGACCGCGGCGACTGGAGCGAGGCCGACGCCATCCGGGTGGTCGATCTCATCGCCCGCGAGAACGCCCGCAGGATCTACGACCTCGCGTAGCCCGGTCCTCGGCCGCGAAAGCGCGGCCACGACATTTTTCACAAATTCCGCTGTAACCCGCCGCGGGGGCGCATAGGCTTCGGGAGACGAATCGGGCAACGTCACCAAACTGAGGTAGCAAGGAGGTTTGGGCACATGTTGTCCCGCGCTGCGTTCGTCGACGCAGCCATCGTTACCGTCGCCGCTTCGGCGCCTCCGCCCTACGCGTCACGCAGTGGGGGTCGCCACGCCACCAGTTCTGGTGACTACGTGTCATATCCGCACCAGGGCGGGTTGTAGCCAAGCCCTATCGCCGTTGCCGAGGGAGTGCCGGAATGGTCTATGAGGGGTGGCCATACCGGCATTCCACGGCAGCGCGTGCCAAGCCGGCGCATTACGTTGCGCGGCAGCGCAATTCGCGAACGTCTGATTCAGACCAGCGCTGACGCGTCGAACACCCAGCTAGTGTCCCCATTTGCCAGTGCTTCGAAGTGGTTCGGGGGAGCGAACGCGACGAGGCTGTTCATGTCCCAATAGTCTTTCCAGACGGTGATCTTGCCGTCGACGACTTTGTGGACGGTCACGAACCGCAACACGCCCTGTTCGCCGGTCGCGAATGTCCATGTCTCCGAGTGCTCGTAGAGCACGTCGGAACCGTTGGACACCAGCACGCCGGTGTGGTTCTCGTAGCCCGCCAGGTGTTCCAGACCCATCTTGAGTCGTTTGACGATGCCCTCGGGGCCGCGGGCCGACAAGGCCGGAACCGGCATGTCGACGTAGAGGCAGTCGTCGGACAAGAATGTCGGGATCGCCTCCCAGTCGCGGCGCGAAAGGGCCTGCCACAGCCCACGGACGACATCCTCGACCGTGATCATAGATACCTCTGTCATACCGGCAAATAAACTCGGTTGCCGCGCCGGTGTCAACTACTGCGGCCGTTCGCGCCGCAATCGCGATCGGTCAGCTTTCGGCGGCGGCCATCGACCGGGCCGGCCCGAGCGCCGCCGGCAGCGACGACCATCCCCGCAGCACGCGGGTCTCGCGCCGGCTGCCGGCGCCTGCCGCGCGCACCTCGGGGAAGCGGTCGAAGAACGTCCGCAGCCCGACTTCGCCCTCGGCGCGTGCCAGCGCCGCCCCGAGACAGAAGTGCCGGCCACCGGAAAAGGCGAGATGCCGCCCGGCGTTTGGTCTTTCGATGTCGAAGCGGTGTGGGTCGCTGAACACCGCCGGATCCCGGTTGGCGGCGGCCAGGTACACCAGCACCAGGTCGCCTCGGGCGACCTGGTGCCCCGCGATCTCGACATCGCCCCGCGCCATCCGGGCGGTCAGCTGCACCGGCGATTCCAGCCGCAGGATCTCCTCGACGGCGTTGGGCCACAGCTCCGGTCGTCGCCGTAGCGCGTCGAGGTGCTCGGGCGCGTCCAACAGCGTGCGAATCCCGTTGCCGAGCAGGTTCACGGTGGTCTCAAAGCCCGCCGCCAACACCAGTCCGGCGATCGCCTGAAGCTCGTTTTCGTTGAGATAGGTCTCCGCGGAGCCACTTTCGGCGGTCTGGATCAGCTGGCTCATCACGTTGTCGCTGGGTTCCCGGCGCAGCCGCTGCAGGTGTTCGGCGAGCCAGGAACTGAAGCCGGCGATCCCGTCCTGCACGCTGCGGTACTGCCGCCACGGCAACCCGATATCCAGGCTCGGCGCGGCCAGCTCACCGAATTCCAGGACCCGCGGCCGGTCCGACTCGGGAACGCCGAGGATCTCGCTGATGATCGAGACCGGAAGTTGCGCACAGTAGCGCCCGACGATGTCGACGACGCCGGACTCACCGGTCAACCGCTCCAGCAGGTCGGCGGCCGTCTGCTCGACGCGCTCACGCAGGGCGGCGACCGCCCTGGGCGTGAACACCGCCGACACGGTCTTGCGGTAGCGGGTGTGGTCGGGGGGCTCGACGGCCAGCAAGGAAGGGGCACGCAGGGGGTGCAGGAGGTCGTCGCGGGTGCGGCGCTCGAGCCATCGCAAGGGCGCGGGCAGATTCGATCCGAAGATCACCACCCGGAAGTCGTCGGACCGCAACAGCTCGTGGGCGAGCGCGTGATCGGCGGTCAGGTAGGCGACGCGGCCCTTCACCAGTTTGCCCCGGGCCCGGACCTCGTCGTAGAAGCGCACCGGATCGGCCGCCACCGCCGGATCGGCGATCAACCGGGCCTGGACGTCACCCCGGCGCGCGCCGTACGCCGCGGCGCCGCGGATGAAGCCGTGCATCGCGAACCAGTGCAGTCGTTCCTTCACCGGCCCTCCCTCGCTCTGGTGTCGCTACGAGCGTAGGCCGCGCGCATCGGGGGAGTCAGCACTCCGCGACGATTTTGAATTCGGTGGTCACCACCTTGTTGGGATTGCTGCTGTTGATGCCGTACGCGCTGCCGGTGATGGTGTACGCGTCATGGGCGAGGTCGACATGCGCGTCTCCCACGCCGCCTTGCCAAAAGCTGCCGGTGAAGCCGTCGACGTTGCGGATCTTCACCCACTGCGGCATGACCCGGTAGCCACTGAGCAGCATCACCGCCTCGACGCCGCCGTCGTGGTCCGGAATCTTGATGGTCCGATACATCTGGTCTTGCCGGCACGCGGGGGGACGTGTCGTGTGTGTGGCGCCGTCGATGGTCAGGCGGGCGGCGCGGCGGGGCGTCGTCTGCGCCGCGCTGCACCCCGCGACGCCGACGACGACCGCCGCCAGGATCAAAGCGACTGTGGGCAAGCGGTTTTGCACCAGCCGACCTCCTTACTGCCGCTTCGGCGCTAGCGCGGGTAGGGCCTTGACGATACTGCGTCGCACGAGTTCGGGGCTCAGGCCCTTGAAGAAGTCAATCAGGCGAATGCTTTTGGGCACATACCAATGCAGCCGCTTCTGCTGGTGGTAGGCCTGCCACGCGGTTTCGGCGACGCTGCTGGCCGGCATCAGCCGCAGCGGGCCTCTTTTGGGGGCGGTGGCGCGCAACTCCTCGGCGGTTCTCGGCGCGGCGCCGTCGCCGGAGTGGTTGGTCGTCGTGGTGAGGATGGCGGTGTCGATCAGACCGGGCAGCACGTCGGCGACGCGCACCCCGTGCCGCTGCCATTCCACGCTGAGCGCCTCGGTCAGGCCCTTGACCGCGTGCTTGGTCGACGAGTAGACCGCGAGGCGGGGCATGCCGTAAGTCGCGGACGAGGACGACGTCGAAAACATCAGGCTGCCGGGGGTTTTCTTCAGGTACGGCAGCGCGCCGTAGGCGCCGGTCAGCACCGCTTTGTAGTTCACATCGACGAGGCGCATCGCGGCGTCATACGGCACGTCCTCGAACCACCCGGATTCGCCGACGCCGGCGTTGTTCCACATCATGTCGAGGCCGCCGCCGGCGTTGCCGGAGCAGAAGTCGGCCAGGGCGCCGTCCAGGGCCGCCTTGTCCGTCACGTCGACGGCGCGGGTCCACAGCCGGTCGCCGCCCAATTCTTGCTGCAGCGTGGTCAGGCCGTCGTCGTTGCGGTCCACCGCGCCCACCCGCCAGCCCTTGGCGTGGAACAGCTTTGCGCCTTCGCGGCCCATGCCGCTGCCGGCGCCGGTAATGAAGACCGATTTCACGACGCGTCGGCCTCGACCACGTCTTTGATGCGGTTCAGCGTCTTGGTCATGTCGCGGATGTTGCGGCGCTTGCGCAGAAATCCGCCGAACAACCAGTACACGCCCAGCCAGGGCGCGGGGTTGAGCCGAAACGACTCGGTGACGTCGGTCCCGCCGCCGCTGGGCGCCAAGCGGTAGTGCCAGTTGTTGACCTCCCGATCACCGAGCAGCACGGTGAAGCCGAATTCGCGGCCCGGATCGCACGCGGTGACCTTGCAGGTCGTCCAATACACGGGTCCCATTTCATTGCGCCGGACGTGGCCGCGGAATTTCGCGCCAAGGGCCGGGCCGGTCGCATCGCCCAGCCACTCGGCCTCGAAAACTTCCGGGGAAAACCGTCCGGTGTTGCGCACGTCCGCGATGAGATCCCAGATCTTGGCCGCGGGCGCCGCCATGTGAACAGTCGCCGAACCTTCCATGGGCTGATCCAAACACAGCTTGGTGCCGGGTCATAGACCACGCGGGCGTGTCATCAGTGCGGGACGGCCGCCTGGATCAACCCGTTGATGATCTGCTTGATGCCCTGCGCCGGGTGCGAGTACCAACCGATCGGCAGGCCGGACTGCGCGCCGCACTTCGGCCAGGGCTCCACGCCCTCTTCCGCGAAAACCCGGTTGGCCACGGCGATTTGCTGCTCCCTGGAGGCGGCCGCCGGGTTGCCGACGCCGCCGTAACGCGCCCAGGTGGCCGGCTTGAATTGCAGTCCACCGTAATTGCCGTTTCCGGTGTTGGCGTGCCAGTTGCCGCCGGATTCGCATTGAGCGATCGCGTCCCAGTTGGGAGCGGCGTCCGCGCTCACCACACCCGTGGACGAAGCCATCGATGCTGCAACGAACCCGCCGACCGCTATGGACTTGACGAGAAGCTTGCAGAGATTCTTCATGTCAAGGTTTTCGGCGCGTGTGGCCAAAGCGTTACCTATTCGAAAATGGCGCGAGATATGCCTTCTATCTGCGGAAATCGCGTTATCGCCAGGCCAAATTCGACGGTTAGGAAATGGTGAGGAAAAATTAAATTATTGCTGGCAATACGATTGCGTCGCTGACCAGAGGGCGCGTCGGTAGAGGCCGTCGAGCCGACGACTCGCGACGATGGCGCCCCTGGCGGCGTCGAGCTGGCCCGCGCACGCCGGCGAGTGCAGCACGTCCCAGTTGGCCGATATCTGCGCCAGCATCGCCTGGTTGAGGCCGTCGATCGTCGACCGCGAGGCCGCGAGGTCCGGGGAGTCGGCCGGGGCGTCACCCGGATTGAGTTTCCAATCCGCGAACCGGCCGTATTCGATGGCCTCGGTCGCGCCGATCTGGTCACCGAAGACCCGGGTGATTTAGTCGCGGTCGATGCGTGCGGCGACGGCGTCGTCGCCGAGCTTTGCCAATTCCTGCCGGACGCGAACGGGGTCCTCAATTGCCCCGTGGGTGTTCCATTTATAGGCGGCCACCGGGTCGGCAACCTGTAGCCGTTGCGCGGCGGCGTCGACCAACGGGGTCAGGCGATTCGCGTCGTCGGCGCGGGCCGGCGCCGCCCACACCGCCAGGCCGCCGACCACGGCGACACACAGGGGAACGAGACGGACGCGGTGCGGGCGCGCGCTGCGGGACATAGCGACGATTCTGGCGTGAATCGCCGCCCCTTAACGCACTACTGCGCCTGACGTGTCGTCAAGCGCAGTAGTGGCGTCAGGTGAATAGGGTTATCCGCCGCCGCCCGAGGAAGCGCCCAGCGCGCTCTGCAGGTCGGGCTTCATGGCGTTGAGCTGGGCTCCCCAGTACTCCCAGCTGTGTGTTCCGTTGGCGTTGAAGTTGAACACGGCGTTGTGGCCGCCGGCCGCGTTGTACGCGTCCTGGAACTTCAGGTTGCTGCTGCGCACGAAGTTCTCCAGGAACTCGGCAGGCATGTTCGCCCCGCCCAGCTCCGACGGTGTCCCGTTACCGCAGTACACCCAGAGCCGGGTGTTGTTACCGACCAGCGCCGGGATTTGCAGGCTGGGGTCGTTGCGCTGCCAGGCCGGGTCGCTCGACGGGCCCCACATGGCGTCCGCCTTGTAACCGCCGGCATCTCCCATCGCCAAGCCGATCAGCGAGGGGCCCATGCCCTGGGACGGGTCCAGCAGCGCGGAGAGCGATCCGGCGTAGACGAACTGGTTGGGGTGGTTCACGGCCAGGATCATCGCCGAGGAGCCGGACATCGAGATGCCGACCGCGGCGCTGCCGGTGGACTTGACGCCCTTGTTCGAGGCCAGGTACTGCGGCAGTTCGCTGGTCAGGAAGGTCTCCCACTTATAGGTCGAGCAGCCGGCCTTCCCGCACGCGGGCTGGTACCAGTCGGCGTAGAAGCTGGACTGACCGCCGACCGGCATGATGACCGACAGACCCGACTGGTAGTACCACTCGAACGCCGGGGTGTTGATGTCCCAGCCGTTGTAGTCGTCTTGAGCCCGCAGCCCGTCCAGCAGATAGACCGCGGGGGAGCCGTTGCCACCGCTTTGGAACTGGACCTTGATGTCGCGACCCATTCCAGCGGACGGCACTTGCAGGTACTCGACGGGCAGGCCCGGACGCGAAAACGCATTCGCGGTCGCCGCGCCGCCGGCAATACCGATCAGGCCCGGCAGCGTTGCAGCCGCGGCTGCACCGACCACAAGTCGGCGCCCCCAGGCCCGGACCTTCTCGCTCAGATCTGTCATACCTGCCCCTTGTCGGATGTGATCGAATGTGATCGCGGTCTCACAGGAATTTACCGTGTAAGTCCGTCAAATGTCGATTGGGACGCGGACGCGTCTCGGTTTCGTATCGCTTTTACCTCGCAATTTCGCCACCCGGGGATCCGAGCGGCGACCATCGGCGAGTACCCGCTCGGCGTCCGCCTAACCGAGCCGCCGCAAAAGTCGCCGGCCGGCGGCCTCCGGTGTGCGCGGCGCCGAAAGCCCTTGAGACCGCGCGATAGACACAGCGCGCGCCCGATCGACCCAGATGCGCTTTCGGCGGACGGTCAGCGGGAGTGCGTGTCGCGCCGTCGACCGTCTGAATCGGGCATCGGGTGCACAGCGACACCGGAATTGTGTGCATATCCGATGAGAACGGCGCGGCGTCCCCATCCGATCAACCCAATTGGGATTATCGGCGTGTCGCGAGGCGGTGTGGACCGGCGCCGCCCGGTTTGCGCCGACCGCGTAGGCTCTGTCGAAGCAAGCCGATGAAGACCACGCTATCCCGTGTCTGTTCCGGCCCTCACGAACCTCCGCACCAGCGGTTTGATGGTGCGCGTCGGTGCGTCTGGGAGCCGAGGCGCGGGACCGATTGGGGCATAGATTTGGACACGGTACTTGGCCTGTCAGTGACGCCGACCGCCGTCGGCTGGGTCCTCGCTGAGGGACACGGCGCAGACGGCACCATCCTGGATCACCAGGAGTTGGCGCTGCGCGCCGGCCGAGGTGTCCGCGCCGTGAACACCGCGGAGCAAGTCGTCGACGAGGTCTTGCGGGTCGACACGGCGGCGGCCGCGAGCGATCAACGACTGCGCGTCATCGGGGTGACCTGGAACGACGACGCAGCCGCTCAGGCGGCACTGGTGCTGGAGGCGTTGACCGACGCGGGTTTCGACAACGTCGTGCCGGTCCGGTTCCTCGAGGCCATCGAGACCCTGGCGCAGGCCATCGCACCCGTCATCGGTTACGAACAGACCGCGGTCTGCATTCTCGACCATGACGCCACGACCGTCGTCATGGTCGACACTCAGGACGGCGAGACCCAGACGGCGACCAAGCAGGTGCGCGGCGGCCTCGACGGCCTGACCCGGTGGCTGACCGGCATGTTCGACCGCGACGGATGGCAACCCGGCGGGGTTGTCGTCGTCGGCGCACACCGCGACATCGACGGTTTCTCATGGCAACTCGAAAAGGCCTTGCCGGTACCGGTTTTCGTGCAATCGATGGCCCAGGTGACGATCGCACGGGGCGCGGCGCTGTCCGCGGCCCGCAGCACCGAGTTCACCGACGACCAGCTGGTGGCGCACCACAGCGAACCCATTTCCTCAGCGCCGGCACGACAGCGGCACCTGTCGTACGCCGGGGCCCTCACGGCGTTGGCCGCCGGTGCGGTCACGTTCGTCGGCTCGGTGTCGCTGGCGGTGGGGATCCACGTGGGCCCGGCCAGCGCGCCCGCGTCCAAGCACACCACCCACCCGTCCACGCCCCAGGCCGCCGAGGCGGCCCCGGCCGTCGCGCCGCTTCCGGCGCCCCCACCGGTCAAGCGACCCACCCAGCCGCCCGCCGCCGGCGAGTCCGCTGCCGAGCCGGCCGCGCCGGAAGAGCAGCCGGGCGTCGGTGGCGATCGGCAGCCGGATCCGGGTAACGGGCAGCCCTACTTGACCCGCGTGCTCGAGCACATCCCCGGGGACGCGGGCGACGCGGCCGATTCGGCGCCGCGCGCGGCGGGCGGGCAGCCCTGATCTCGCCCGGAAATTTTGTTCACCCGTCCTTGGCGTGAACCGCGGTAAACGTCAATGACACGTCGTCGGCGACCTGGACCGAGCCCATCAGCAGCGAGTAGGGCTTGACGCCGTAATCGGTTTGCCGGACGGCGGTTTCACCCGATATGCGCCACGCGTTTCCGAGATCTTCGGTGCGCACGTCGACGACGTGGTCTCGCGAGGTGCCATGGATCTCGAGCGTGCCGGTGAGCCGGTACCCGTCGCCGGCCCGCTCGATGACATCCGCACTGTAGCGAATCTCGGGAAATCGCTTGGCGTCCAACGACTTCAATGCATTGGAGCGCACCTGCGCCTTCTCGGTCGCGGACAGCCCTTTGATGCCGCCCTCGGCGTTCACCACGGCGAAGGAACCGACGTCGACCGCAAGTTCGGCGCTGACGGGTCGCGAACCCGCCCAATTCACGGTGGCACGCCAGCGCGACATCACGATGGTGAGGCGGTGGCCCATCCGCGCCGCTCGCCCGGCAACACCGGTGTGGAGCAACAGTTCACCGTCGGGCGGGCCGATCGTCCACGTCGCGCCCTTCTCAGAAGTCACGGACCGACGCTGTCACATGGTCAAGACGGTGCGGTAATGCGCTCGCCCCTGCTCCAGCGCCGCATAGCCGTCGGCCGCCTGCGCCAGCGGTAACTCCTCGATCCACGCCCGAACGCCGGACAGGACCGCGAAATGCATGGTGTCCTCGACGTCTTTGGCCGTACCGGAGGGATGCCCGACGATGCTGACGCCGGGGGTGATCAGCTGTACGGGGCTGATCTGCAGCGGCTCGGGCGTGACGCCGATGGTGACCAGTTCACCTTGCGGGACGATGCCGCCGACGGTGGCGGCCATCGCCTTCGAATTGCCCGCGGTGGCCAGGACGACGGTCGCGCCGCCCAAGTCCTTCAGCGCTTCGGCGGGATCGTTGGCGGTGGAATCGATGTAGTGATGGGCGCCCAGTTTCCGGGCGTCATCGGCCTTGCCGCTGCCGCGGTTGATCGCGATGGTCTCGAAGCCCATCGCCCGGGCGAACTGCACGCCGAGGTGGCCCAGGCCACCGACGCCCAGTATCGCCACGCGATCGCCGGGCAAGGCTTTCGTGTGACGCAACGCGTTGTAGGTGGTGACGCCGGCACACCCCATGGGGGCGGCTTCGGCGTCGGAGAGCTCGGCCGGTATCCGGGCCAGGGCGCTCACCGGGACGGTCACCGATTCCGCGTATCCGCCGGGATACTGCCAGCTCGGCACCTTCCCGTTCGCGCAGTGAATGAAGAGGCCCTTGCGGCATTGATCGCAGTGGTAGCAGCACCCGCCGAACCAACCGACCGCGACGCGATCGCCGATCGCGAAATCCTGCACGCCGTCACCGACTTCGGCGACCTTGCCTGCGATCTCGTGTCCGGGCGTCAGGGGCCACGAGATGCCCGGGAACCCCCCGTTGACGAAGTGCGCGTCGGTGCCACAGATCCCGCACGCGCCGACCGTCAGTCGTACCTCGTCGCGGCCGGGTGGTTGGGTTTCGACTTCGGCCAGCTCTAGGGGGCCGCCTGCGGACTGGATCCGGACAGCTTGATGTTTGGGCATCGGCTTAGCTTAGTGCGCGGCAGGGACTTTCGCTTTTCCATCGGTGTGGTAGTCCACCTGCCAGTGCTTGATCCCGTTGAGCCAGCCCGACCGCAGGCGTTCGGGCTTGCCGATGGACTCGAGGTCGGGGATGCCGTCGGCGATCGCGTTGAACATCAGGTCGATCGTCATGCGCGCCAGGTTCGCCCCGATGCAGTAGTGGGCGCCGGTTCCGCCGAACCCGACGTGCGGGTTGGGATCGCGCAGGATGTTGAACGTGAACGGATCGTCGAAGACGTCCTCGTCGAAATTGGCTGAGCGGTAGACCATTACGACCCGCTGACCCTTTTTGATCCGCACACCGGACAGTTCGTAGTCCTCGAGCGCGGTGCGCTGAAACGAGGTGACCGGGGTGGCCCACCGGACGATCTCGTCGGCGGCGGTGCCGGGACGCTCCTTCTTGAACAGCTCCCATTGGTCGGGAAAGTCGGTGAAGGCCATCATGCCCTGGGTGATGGAGTTGCGGGTGGTCTCGTTTCCGGCCACCGCCAACAGGATCACGAAAAAGCCGAATTCATCGTCGGAAAGCTTGTGTCCGTCGATGTCGGCCTGGACCAGCTTGGTGACGAGGTCTTCCCCCGGATTCTTCGTCCGCTCGGCCGCCATCTGCATGCCGTACATGATGAGTTCGACCGAGGCGGTGATGGCGTCGTTGTTGGCGAATTCGGGGTCCTGGTCGCCGACCATCTCGTTGGACCAGTGGAACAGTTTCTTGCGTTCTTCCTGCGGCACGCCCATCAACCCGGCGATGGCCTGCAGCGGCAGTTCGCACGACACCTGCTCGACGAAGTCGCCGCGGCCCTCGGCGGCCGCTTGCTCGACGATGTGGCGGGCCCGCTCGGCGAGGTCTTCGCGCAGGCGCTCGATGGCCCGTGGCGTGAACGCCCGCGAAATGATCTTGCGCAGCCGGGTGTGCTGCGGCGCATCCATGTTGAGCAGGACGAACTTGCCGCGTTCGATCTGCTCGCCGACCGTGCCGTCCTTGTAGCGCGGCAGCGCGGTCTTCTGCAGGCTGGAGAACACGTCACTGCGGAGCGAGACCTCTTTGACGTCCTTGTGCTTGGACACCACCCAGAAGCCGCCGTCGTCGAACCCGCCGGCACCGATCGGTTGTTCGTTCCACCAGATCGGCGCCGTGCGGCGCAGCTCGGCCAGTTCTTCTACCGGCAATCGCTCGGCGTGGATGTCCGGATCGGTGAAGTCGAAGCCTGGAGGCAGATTGGGGACCGGCTTGGTGCTGGGCTCGACGGTTGACATGGCGCACTCCTCGATACGAAGTCGTCTAGGCGTCCTTGTGCAAGGAAACCATTGCCGGACCACGGTTGGGAAGCATTGACGCAAGATCGTCGGGGGCAAATTGGAACGTGTTCCGCGGGTGCGCTTTGTCCGCCACGGTCGTGCGCCGGCGGGGATCGCGGCCGCGCGCCGAATCCGTCTTGTGGCCCGCGGCCCGACCGATATGCTTTGGTGCAGGTCACCGGCGACGACAGGCGGGGTGGAACATGATTCGGGAATTGCTGAGCGCCGCTTCGATAGCGGGCATCACGATCGGCATGGCGCCGTGCGCGGCCGCCGACCCGCATTACGACGGCGACGTCCCGGGCATGAATTATCAAGCTTCGCTGGGCGCCCCGTGCGACAACTACGAGCGCTTCATCTTCGGACGAGGGCCCAGCGGCCAGGCCGAGGCCTGTCACTTCCCGCCGCCGAACCAGTTCCCGGCGGCCACCACCGGGTACTGGGTCGCTTCCTATCCGCTCTACGGGGTCCAGCAGACCGGCGCGAAATGCCCGGGCTCGCAGGCGGCGGCGCAGACTCCGGACGGGCTTCCCATGCTGTGCCTGGGGGAGCAGGGATGGCAACCCGGATGGTTTACCGGCGCAGGGTTTTTCCCGCCCTCCGACTGATCGGTACGACGATGAAGCGTGGTGTGCAAGGCGCGTCGCCCGTGCCCCGCTGGCTGCGTTTCGTCCTGGCCTCGGATCGCGCCGGGTCGGCGTGGTACATCGGCACCGGATTCTTCTTCGCGCCCGTGCTGGCCGTGTTTTCGCCGTGGCCCGCGGTCACCGCCGTGTTGTGGGGCGTCATCGCGGTGGCAGGGCTGTGGTTGGGGCTGCTGGGCATCGCGATGGCCATCGGTCTGGCCCGAATACTGCGCTCGGGGGCCGAAATTCCCGAAGACTACTGGCGCACCCTCGTGCACTACTGAAGCCCACCGCCGCCGAGAAATGGGGCCTCGTCCCGTCTAGAGTTCAGGGCAACGAACCTGCGACAAAGGAGACTCGAGATGGCCTTCAATCCCAAAGATGCGGTCGACGCGGCGAGGGACATCGCGACCAACGCCGTCGAGAAAGCCTCCGACATCGTCGAGCACGCCAGCGACATCATCCGGGGTGACCTTGCCGGCGGTGCCAGCGGAATCGTTCAGAATTCCATCGACATCGGCACGTACGCCCTGGACCGGACGAAGGAAGTGTTCACCGGCCGGCAGGACGTTGACGACGTCTAGCCCCGCCGGCCGGGCAAGCCCCGCCGTCAGACGGAGGCGGCCTCGTTGAGCTCGTCGAGCCTGTTGGTCGCTTCCAGGTACTCCTGCACCCAGCGCTCGATGACCGTCGACGTCTTCTCCACCTTGGTGAACTGCCCGACGACCTGACCGACCGGGTTGAACGCGACATCCACGGATTCGTTCGGGTACCTGTTCGTGGCACGAACCGCCATGCCGGACACCATGTATTGCAACGGCATTCCGAGGGGCTTCGGGTTCTCCGGGGCCTCCCACGCCTCGGTCCAGTCGTTGCGCAGCATGCGGGCCGGCTTGCCGGTGAACGACCGGCTGCGGACGGTGTCGCGGCTGCCCGCCTTGACGTAGGCCTCCTGCTGGACCGGGGTGTTCGAGGATTCCTCGACCATCAGCCACTGCGATCCGGTCCACGCGCCCTGTGCGCCCAGCGCCAGCGCGGCCGCGATCTGCTCGCCGCTGCCGATGCCGCCGGCGGCCAGCACCGGAACCGGAGCGACCTCCTTGACGACCTGCGGCCACAGCACGATTGAGCCCACCTCGCCGCAGTGCCCGCCGGCCTCGCCGCCCTGCGCGATGATGATGTCGACGCCCGCGTCCGCGTGCTTGCGGGCCTGCGAGGGGGAGCCGCACAGCGCGGCCACCTTGAGTCCGGCCTCGTGGATGTGCTTGATCATGTCGGCCGGCGGGGTGCCCAGCGCGTTGGCGATCATCTTCACCTTCGGGTGCTTGAGCGCCACCTCGACCTGGGGTGTGGCCGTCGCCTCGGTCCAGCCGAGCAGCTGCAGGGTGTCGCCGTCGCTGTCCTCGACCGGCACGCCGTGGTCGGCGAGGATCTTCTTCCCGAAGTCAAGGTGCTCCTGGGGCACCATCTTGCGCAGCGTCTCGGCCAGCTCCTCCGCGGACAGGTGTGAGTCCATGCCCTCGTACTTGTTGGGGATGACGATGTCGACGCCGTAGGGGTGGTCGCCGATGTTCTCGTCGATCCAGTTGAGCTCGATCTCGAGCTGCTCAGGCGTGAAGCCGACGGCCCCGAGCACGCCGAACCCCCCGGCCTTGCTGACCGCCACGACGACGTCGCGGCAGTGGGTGAAGGCGAAGATCGGGAACTCGATGCCGAGTTCGTCGCAAATAGGGGTGTGCATTACAACTCCTGGGATGCTCGCCGAATTGGAACGTGTTCTAGTTTAGTACGGACGTCACTGACGTGGCCAGCGGGTCCTGAGCTGCGCCCCATCACTACGGCCCGTCGCCGCCGAGCGGGCGCGACGCCGTTCGGCCTGCCACCGCCTTTGATCCCTTGATCCCGCACCGAGCAACCGGGTACCGTAGTGCTGCCAATTACGAAACTACGCGTAGCGTAATTGGCTTCCAAACCACCGAGAGGATCGGCTTGATGCGCAGCCGCTACGCCGGCGATCCCTTCACCACGTCCACGCCCGAGATCGCCGCCGCCCTAGAGGATGTCAGCATCCCGACGCTGCTGCTCTCCCTCGTCCACATCACCGGCGACCCCCGATTCATCCGCGACTACAAGCAGATGGGCATCTTCCTCAACGAGGTCCAGGGGTTCATGTCGGAGGAGGACAAGGCGCGGGCCCGCGCCGAGGCGCTGACGGTGATCACCGAGTATCGGGATCGCGGCTGCCCCGAACCGGCGCCGCTGAGCCCGGAGCTCATCAGGGAAATGATGGATTGGGCGGCGTGTGAGCACGTTCCCGACGACTATCTTTCCCTGGTGTCCGAAGAGCTGGACCTCGACGGGGTCGACCCCCGGCGGCCGGCCGCGTTGCCGGCCGAGCGCGCGGCGCAGCTTCCGGTTCTGGTCGTCGGGTGCGGCGAATCCGGCATCCTTGCCGGCGTGCGCCTCAAGCAGGCCAACATTCCGTTCACCATCGTCGAGAAGAACGCCGGCCCGGGCGGAACATGGTGGGAGAACCGCTATCCCGGCGCCCGTGTCGACGTCGCGAACCATTTCTATTGCTACAGCTTCGAACCCAACAACGACTGGACCCATTTCTTCGCCGAGCAAAACGAGCTGCAGGACTATTTCACCAAGGTCATCGACGAACACGACCTGGCCGACCGGATACGTTGGCAGACCGAGGTTCTCGCGGCCCAATGGGACGACGACGACGGCACCTGGACCGTGTCGCTGCGATCGGCCGACGGCCGCACGTCGACCCTGCGCGCACGCGCGCTCATCACGGCGGTGGGCCAGCTGAACAGGCCCAACATTCCCGAATTCGCCGGAGCACAGACTTTCCGGGGCCCGTCGTTTCACTCGGCGGCCTGGGATCACTCGGTGGACCTCAAAGGCAAGCGGGTCGCGCTCGTCGGCGCAGGCGCCAGCGGGTTCCAGATCGCGCCCGCCATCGCCGAGGAGGTCGAGCGCCTGACGGTGTTCCAGCGGACCGCGCAGTGGATGTTCCCGAACCCGATGTATCACGACGAGGTCGGCGACGGTGTGCGCTGGGCGATGCGCCACCTGCCGTTCTACGGCCGGTGGTACCGCTTCCTGGTGCTATGGCCCGGCTCGGACAAGGGCCTCGACGCCGCCGAGGGCGATCCGAACTACGCCGATCAGGACCACGCCGTCAGCGACATCAACGCCGGCGCGCACATGATGTTCTCCCAGTGGATCACCAGCCAGGTCGGCGAAGACTCGCCGTTGTTGGCCAAGGTGATGCCGGACTATCCCGCCTGCGGCAAGCGCACCCTGCAGGACAACGGCAGCTGGCTGAGAACGCTGCAGCGCGACAACGTCGAATTGGTGCGCACACCGATCGACCGGATCACGCCGCAGGGCATCGTCACCGAGGACGAAGTGACGCACGACGTCGACGTCATCGTCTACGCAACGGGGTTCCGGCACACCGACGTGCTGTGGCCGCTGAAGATCACCGGCCGCAACGGCGTCGACCTGCACGAGATGTGGGGGAGCAGGCCGTATGCCTACCTCGGGATCACCGTCCCGCAGTTTCCGAACTTCTTCATCGTCTACGGCCCCGGAACCCACCTGGCCCACGGGGGCAGCCTGATCTTCCAGTCCGAACTGCAGATGCGCTACATCGACCAATGCCTGGCGCGCCTGGCCGACGTCGATGTGCACTCCGTCGAGCCGAAACTTGACGCCGCCACGGACTGGCACCGGCGGACGCAGACCCAGATCAAGAAGATGGTGTGGTCACACCCGGCGGTCAAGCACTCGTATTTCAAGAACGCCGACGGCGAGATTCACACCGTCAGCCCGTGGCGCCTCAACGAGTACTGGTCGGCGGTGCGTGAACCCGACTGGTCACAATTTGTAGTGCGCCAGAAAGATCAAGCGCGACAAGGGAAGTGAGCACACCGGTATGCGCACGGTAGTCGTCGATGGGCCCCGCAGCATCCGGGTCGACACCCGCCCCGACCCAACGCTGCCGGGCCCGGACGGAGCGATCGTCGAGGTGACCGCCGCCGGAATCTGCGGCTCGGATCTGCACTTCTACGAGGCCGACTTCCCGATGCCCGATCCCATCGCCCTCGGCCACGAAGCCATCGGCACGGTGGTGGACGCCGGGCCGCAGGTGCGCAACGTCAAGGTCGGCGATCAGGTCATGGTGTCGTCGGTCGCCGGCTGCGGCGCGTGCGCGGGGTGCGCCACCCGCGATCCGGTCATGTGCCACTCCGGCTTTCAGATCTTCGGCGGCGGAGTGCTCGGTGGCGCGCAGGCCGATCTGCTCGCGGTGCCCGCCGCCGATTTCCAGCTCCTGAAGATGCCCGAGGGCATCAGCACCGAGCAGGCGCTGCTACTCACCGACAATCTCGCCACCGGCTGGGCCGCGGCGCAGCGCGCCGACATTCCGTTCGGCGGGACCGTGGCGGTGATCGGCCTCGGAGCGGTCGGCCTGTGCTCGCTGCGCAGCGCGCTTTTTCAGGGCGCGGCAACGGTTTTCGCCGTCGATCAGGTCGACGGCCGGTTACAGCGCGCCACGCGGTGGGGGGCGACACCCGTCAAGGCGCCGGCGCTCGAGGAGATCCTTGCCGCCACCGGCGGCCGCGGCGTCGATGCGGTGATCGACGCCGTCGCCACCGACGCATCCCTGACCGAGGCGCTCAACGCCGTCCGGGCGGGCGGAACCGTCTCGGTCGTCGGTGTGCACGACATGAATCCGTTCCCGCTCAACGCGCTGGGCTGCCTGATCCGCAGCATCACGTTGCGGATGACCACCGCGCCGGTGCAGCGAACCTGGCCGGAATTGATCCCGCTGCTGCAGTCCGGCCGCCTCGATGTCGACGGCATCTTCACCACGACAATGCCTTTGGACGACGCGGCCAAGGGCTATGCGACCGCGGAATCGCGCTCCGGCGACGATGTGAAGATCCTGCTGCAGCCCTAGGCCTTCACCGGGTGGCGGTGATGTATTGGGACCGCATGAAACTGTCGATCTTGACGTCGACCTCCGGTGGGGTCATGCCGTAACCGGCCTGCAAATCGAGCGTGTTGCGGACGGGTTCGACGGCCCACCCGTGCGCGGTCAGCCACTCCGCGGGATCGGACTGCGGTTCATACGTCAGAGCCGAAAAGTCAACGTTGCCCGACACGTTGACCCCCGGGTGATCCGCCTCCAAGGCGTGGAGCTGGTCGTGGTCCAGCCGCGACCCCAGCGCGCCGATCGCGATCCGGCTGCCCGGCGCGCTGAGCCCGCTGATCCGGGTGAACAGCGCGTGTTGCGCCTCGTCGGTCAGGTAGGGCAGCAACCCCTCCACCGACCAGGCGCTCGGGCTCTCGACGTCGAACCCGGCCGCCTCCAAGGGCCGCGACCAGTCGGTGCGCAGATCGGCGGCGACCTCGATCCGGTTCGCCTTCGGCGCGGCACCCTGCTCGTCGAGCACACGCGCCTTGAACTCGAGGACCTTCGGCAAGTCGACCTCGAAGACCCTTGTGCCGTCGGGCCATTCAAGGCGGAACGCCCGCGAATCCAGGCCGGCGGCGACGATCACCGCCTGGCGTATGCCCGCCTGGCCGGCGCCGACGAAGAAGTCGTCGAAGAACCGGGTCTGGACACCATACAGCCGCGGAAAGGCCGTCTCGTCCTCGGTGCTGCCCGGGTTCGCAAGCACCCCCGCCAGATACGGGTCCCGCGCGGCGGCGATGAAGACCTTCGCGTATTCGTCGCGCACCAGCGGCTGCGGGCCCACGGCGTGCAGGGCACGCCATCCCGCCACGAGCAGCGCGGTGTAGCCAACGCTGCTGACGATGTCCCAGTTGTCGTCGTCGGAGCGGAGCGATCCGAATTCAGGTGTCGTGCCCACGGGGGCCAACGTACCCTTCAGAGTTCGAGCAGCACCGTGACCGGGCCGTCGTTGACCAACTCGACCTGCATGTTCGCGCCGAACACCCCGGTCTGCACCTCGGCGCCCAGCCGCTGCAGCGTCGCGGCGAACTCCGCCACCAGCGGCTCGGCCACCGGTCCGGGGGCGGCCGCATTCCACGACGGGCGGCGGCCCTTGGCGGTGTCGGCGTACAGGGTGAACTGACTGATGACCAGGATGGGGGCTCTTGCGTCGGCCGCGGACCGCTCCTCGGCGAGAATCCTTAGGTTCCAGAGCTTTTCGGCGAGCCGGCGGGCCTTGTCGCGATCGTCGGTGTGGGTGACGCCGACGAATGCCAACAGCCCCTGGCCATCCGGCCGGATCGCTCCCACCACCGCGCCGTCGACCGTCACCGTCGCCGACGAGACCCGTTGCACCAACACCCGCATGGGCCTCGATGGTGCCAGACCGGCCGGGGCGGGGGTGGGTACGCTCGACAGGGTGTCCGTGCTCGTCGCGTTTTCCGTCACCCCAATGGGGGTGGGCGAGGGTGTCGGCGAGATCGTCGCCGAGGCGGTTCGGGTGGTTCGCGAGTCCGGCCTGCCCAACAAGACCGACTCGATGTTCACGGTGATCGAGGGCGACACGTGGGAGCAGGTCATGGCGGTGGTGCAGCGCGCCGTCGAGGCCGTGGCGGCCCGGGCGCCGCGGGTGAGCACGGTGATCAAGGCCGATTGGCGCACCGGGGCCAGCGACGCTATGACGCAGAAGGTTGCCTCCGTCGAGCGCTACCTTTCCGAGAGCTAGGCCCGCAGCGCGGCCCGAAACGCTTGCTCCGCCGCGTCGCCGTGCACGGCGAACACCACCTTGCGCAGCGAGTCCGGCTGATGCCGCCGGACGGTGTCGACCATCAGCCGGGCGGCCTGGTCGAGCGGGAACCCGCCGACACCGGTGCCGAAGGCCACCAGCCCCAGCGTGCGGCACCCGAGCTCGTCGGCCTTGCGCAATGTCGAAGCCGTGGCGGCGCCGATGATCTCGGCCGAGGTCGGCCCACCGAGTTCCATGGTCGCCGCGTGGATGACGTAGCGCGCGGGCATGTCGCCGGCGGTGGTCTCGATCGCTTCGCCGAGCCCGATCGGCGCCTTCTCGGTCGATTCGCGCTGCACGTCGGGCCCGCCCGCGCGCGAGATGGCCGCGGCGACGCCGCCACCGTGCCGCAGCTGCGTGTTGGCGGCGTCGGCGATCGCGTCCACGTCGAGCTTGGTCACGTCGGCCGCAAGCACCTCTAACTCGATCATCGGCTCATTGTCCCGCAGGCCCATGCGTAGGCTCATGGCGGTGAGCGCACGTGCAGGCATCGTTGTCACCGGAACCGAGGTCCTCACCGGACGCGTCCAAGACGCCAACGGCCCCTGGATCGCCGATCGCCTCCTGGAGCTGGGCGTCGAGCTCGCGCACATCACGATCTGCGGCGACCGGCCCGCCGACATCGAAGCCCAGCTGCGGTTTCTCGCCGATCAAGGCGTGGACCTGATCGTCACCAGCGGCGGCCTGGGGCCCACGGCCGACGACATGACCGTCGAGGTGGTGGCGCGCTTCTGCGGGCGCGAGCTGGTGTTGGATGCCGAGGTCGAAGAGAAGATCGCGAACATCCTCAAGAAGCTGATGGGGCGCAATCCCGCGTTCCAATCCGCCTTGGACCCCGGCACTTTCGAGTCGCTGCGCGCCGCCAACCGCAAGCAGGCCATGATCCCAGCCGGGGCGCAGGTGCTCGACCCGGTCGGCACCGCGCCCGGTGTCGTGGTGCCGGGCAAGCCCGCGGTGATCGTGCTCCCGGGACCCCCGCGCGAGCTGCAGCCGATGTGGCACACGGCCATCCAGACACCGGCGGCGCAGGACGCGATCGCCGGCCGGACCATTTATCGGCAGGAGATGCTGCGGATGTTCGGGCTGCCCGAGTCGGGGCTGGCCGAGACGCTGCGCGACGCCGAAAAGACCGTGCCCGGCTTCGACCGCCTCGAGATCACCACCTGCCTGCGGCGCGGGGAGATCGAAATGGTCACCCGCTACGAGCCGGACTCCGCCGACGCGTACACGCAACTGACGAAGCTGCTGCGCGAGAGGCACGGGCATCAGCTGTACTCCGAAGACGGCTCGCGTGTCGACGATCTGGTCGCGCAGCTTCTCACCGGGCACCGGATCGCGACGGCGGAGTCGTGCACCGCGGGACTGCTGGCGGCGCGGCTGACCGATCGGCCCGGATCGTCGGACTACGTGGCCGGCGGGGTGGTGTCCTATTCGAACGAGGCGAAAGCGGAGGTGCTCGGCGTCGACCCGGCGCTGATCGAGGTGCACGGCGCGGTATCGGAGCCGGTGGCCGAGGCCATGGCCGCGGGCGCGCTGCAACGCTTCGGCGCCGACACCGCGGTCGCGATCACCGGGATCGCCGGACCGGGCGGGGGCACGGAAGACAAGCCGGTCGGGACGGTCTGCTTCAGCGTGAAGGTGGCGGGCGGTCGCACGGACACTCGCACCCTGCGCCTTCCGGGCAACCGGTCCGATATCCGGGAACGCTCGACGACGGTGGCCATGCACCTGCTGCGGCGCCTGCTGGCCGACGCCGACTAGCTTTTACGTCGCTTCCGTTGCGAGAAAAGAACTTTCCGTCGTGCCGAAGCGGATTCCCGTCGCGTCCTTTCCGATCAGCGTCAGGACCACCACCGCGGCCAGCACCGGCACGATCGTGGCCGCCAAGGCGAACGGGTAGCCATGGGATTCGGCGAGACGTTCCTGAATCGGTAAGTTGAACGCCGCCAACAGGTTTCCGAGTTGGTAGGTCACACCGGGGTAGAGGCCGCGGATGGCGTCCGGCGACATCTCCGTGAGGTGGGCGGGAATCACGCCCCACGCGCCCTGCACGAAGAGCTGCATCAAGAACGAGCCCAGGCACAGCATGGCCGCGCCGCGTGAGTATGCGAACAGCGGCACGATCGGCAGCGCCAGAACCGCACAGAAGACGACCGTGTAGCGCCTGCTCAGTCGTTGCGACAGCGTTCCGAAGACGAGCCCTCCGATGATGGCGCCGACGTTGTAGGCCACCACGATCCACCTGACCGTCGTGCTCGACAACCCGGCCCCCTGGTTGGCGTGCGCGCCGAGGAAGGTTGGGTAGACGTCCTGCGTGCCGTGGCTCATCCAGTTGAAGGCCGTCATCAGCAACGCCAGGTAGATGAAGCGCCGGATGATCGCGCCGCTGCGCAGCACGTCGCGGATTCTGGTGCTGGTGAGCCTCATCCGGTCTTGGGCGGCCTCCCACACCTCGGATTCCTCCACCCGGTAACGAATGATCAAGCTGATCAGTGCGGGAACGATGCTCAGGCCGAACAACCAGCGCCACGAGAGCTCGAGCCAATCCATCACCACCAGGGCGGCCACGCTGGCCAGCAGGTAGCCGAACGCGTAACCCTCCTGCAGCAGCCCGGAGAAAAATCCGCGTCGCTGGACCGGAACCTTCTCCATGGCCAGCGCGGCACCGAGCCCCCATTCCCCGCCCATGCCGATGCCGTACAGCAGGCGCAGGATCACGAGCACCGTGAAGTTGGGTGCGAACGCGCACAGGAACCCGACCACGGAGTAGAACATGACGTCGACCATCAGGGGGAGTCGCCGGCCGACGCGGTCGGCCCACAGCCCGAACAGCAACGCGCCGACGGGACGCATGATCAGGGTGGCGGTGGTGACGAACGCGACCTCGGCCTTGCTGTGGTGGAACGTCTTTGCGATGTCGGCGTAGACGAGCACCACGATGAAGTAGTCGAAGGCATCCATCGTCCAGCCCAACAGAGCGGCGATGAAGGAGTTTCGCTGGTCGGCGGTCAACTTCTGTCGAGGGCTCTGTGTGGTCACGTCAGCATCGTGGCGTACCGAGCGCGTCGGCGCGACCTGTTTCGCCGCCCGTCGTGCGGGAGTAAGTTCCGGATGCATGCGGATCATCGATGCCGACGGCCATGTCGCCGAAAATTCGTCACTGGCAGTCGAAGCGATCAAGCGGTGGCCGGAGCACGTCAGACCCGGCAGGCATGGGCGGCTCGGGTTGACCCTCGAAGGACGCAACTACCCCGAGGACCGCGGTCCGGGCGCGGGCTGCCCGCCCGAACACGGGATCAGTAGCGCGGCCGATATCAACTGCCGGTCGGCCGAAGGCGTGCTGGGTGACGCCGACCGCGATCACATCGACACGATGGTGCTCTATCCCAGCCTTGGCCTGTGCGCGCCGAGTCTCGAGGATCCCGAATTCGCGGCCGGATTCGCTCGCCTCTACAACGAGTGGATCGCCGATTACTGCGCCGCTTCGGGCGGGCGGCTCCGCGGCGTCGCGGTGACTCCGATAGAACATGGCCGGCTGGCGATCGATGTCATGACCGAAGCCAAAGACCTTGGGCTGGTGGCGACTTTGGTGCCGCCGGCGCTCAAGACACGCAACCTCGACCACCCCGACCTCGACCCGTTCTATGCCGCCGCCGTCGAACTCGGGATGCCGCTGGGGGTGCATGGGGCGCCCGGCATTCATCTGCCCAAGATCGGGGTAGACCGTTTCACGAATTACATTCAGGTGCACTGCATCAGCTTTCCGTTTGACCAGATGACGGCGATGACCGCGATGGTTTCCGGCGGCGTCTTCGAGCGCCATCCGGAGTTGCGGGTGGCCTTCCTCGAGGCGGGTGCGGGCTGGGTTCCGTTTTTTATCGATCGGCTGCACGAGCATTACGAGAAGCGTGGCGACTGGGTGGAGCGCGGCTGGCGTCGCGATCCGCACGAGTATCTGGCCGCCGGAAACATCTGGGTGACGTGTGAACCGGAGGAGCCGATTCTGCCCGGGGTGATCGACGTGCTGGGCGCCGATTTCATCATGTTCGCCAGCGACTATCCGCACTGGGACGGCGAGTGGCCAGAAAGCACCAAGCACCTGCGCACTCGCGCCGATATCAGCGAGGAGGCCCGCGAGAAGATCGGTGGGCGCAACGCGCAGCGCTTCTACAACCTGAACTAGCGGCGATCGCGAGCACGGCGCAGCCGGGCGACGCGGGTCGGCGCCATTGCACCTAGCGGCGATCGCGAGCGCGGCGCAGCCGGGCGAGGCGGGTCGGCGCCATCGGAGCTAGCGGCGATCGCGAAGTGTTATGCGGCGCCGGGATTGTCGGCTTCGTCGTCGTCGTGTTCGTGGTGGAGGAGTTTTTCGGGGTGGTGGTAGGTGTTGGTGCGGGGTTGGCCGCGCTCGAGGTGGGGTGGGGGTTTCCATTCGGTCTCGCCCTTGGCGTTTTTGCGGGTGCTCCAGCCGCCGGGGTCGAGCATGCGGTGATGCGGGCCGCAGGCGAAGGTGAGCTGGTTGATGTCGGTGCTGTGGCAGGTGCTGTAGTCGGTGGTGTGGTGGACTTCGCAGTAGTAACCCGACACGGTGCAGCCCGGGGCGGTGCAGCCGCGGTCCTTGGCGTACAACACGATTCGCTGCCCCGGGGAGGCCAGCCGCTTGGTGTGATACAGCGCCAGGGCCTTGCCCTTATCGAAAATCGCCAAGTAATGGTGGGCGTGGCGGCCCAGGCGGATCACCTCACTCATCGGCAGGATGGTGCCCCCGCCGGTCAGGGCGCGCCCGGCGGCGGCCTCCAACTCGGCCAGGGTGGTGGTGACGATGATGGAGGCCGGTAACCCGTTGTGCTGACCCAACTCCCCGGAGGCCAACAGCCCACGCAGCCCGGCCAGCAGGGCATCGTGGCCGCGCTGAGCAGCCGAGCGGGTATCACGATCGATGGCCTCTTGGCTGGGCGCGCCCTCCACGCACGGGGTGTCGTCGAGCGGGTTGCACATGCCCGGGGCACCGAGTTTGGCTTCCACGGCTCCCAGCGTGGCGCGTAGTTCGGGGGTGATCAGGCCCCGCAACTCCGACATGCCGTCGGGTTGTTGGCGGCCCAGGGTCACCCCGCGGCTACGGGCGCGGTCCTCATCGGTGAAAAGGCCGTCGGGATTGAGGCAATCTTCCAGGACGTGGGCCAGGCCGTCGAGTTCGTCGGGCCGGTGATACGCGGCGTGACCGGCCAGGTCGGCCTCGACGCGCTCGCGGGTCACCGGGTCGATCCAGCCCGGCAGGCGGCGAAAGAATCGGCGGATCACCGCAACATGGGCGGCGCCGAGTTCACCGCGGGCCTGGGCGGCGGCGGTGGCGGCCAACACCGGGGGCAAGGGTTCACCGGTCAGGCCGTGGCGCGGGCCCAGATCGGCGGCGTCTTTGACCCGCCGGCCGGCCTCGGTGTGGCTGATCCGCAGCCGGTCGGCGATCGCCTGATCCAGCGGGCCGCCGAGTTCTTCGATGCCGGCTTGGCGGGCCAGGTGATTGATCAACGCATGCTCAGCCACCGGCAACCGGCGGCGCGTCTTTTCGCAGCGCTCCAACAACGCCAGGCACTCCCGAGGAGCCAGCGCATCAAAACTCAGCCCCGCCACGCCCTCGATCGCGGCATCAAGCGCATCGAAGGCCGCGCTGATCGCGTCCCGATCGATGACGCCGCCCGAACCCATACCGTCAAACTATCGAGGCCCACCGACACAAAACCCCGCATTGTGACCACAGAAACCACAGTGACACAAGGGAATTCAATATCCGTTTCCGATATCCGAAACCGCGCCCGCGTGTATGCGCGAGAGCCGACGGACGAAGCCGGTCACCCGGTCAGAACTCACCCGCGCCGATTTGCTTACCTTCCCGGCCGACCGGATGGCAGGATCTAGGCGCATGGGCCCATTTTTGGTGCGCGCCGCGCTGACCGGCTTTGCGTTGTGGATCGTCACCCTTTTCGTGCACGGCCTGAGTTTCGTGGGCGGTAGCACGAGGCTGGAACGGGTCGGCATCATCTTCGTCGTCGCCGTGATCTTCGGTCTGGTCAACGCATTCATCAAGCCGATCGTCCAGATCCTGTCGATCCCGCTCTACATCGTTACGCTCGGTCTGTTCCATGTCGTCATCAATGCTTTGATGCTCTGGATCACGGCGTGGATCACCGAGCACACCACGCACTGGGGGCTGCAGATCGACCACTTTTGGTGGACCGCCATCTGGGCGGCGATCGTCTTGTCGATCGTCAGTTGGTTGCTGTCGTTGATAATTCGCCGCACCGGCGCCTGAGATCATGGGCCGTCGGCCAGGGCCACCACGTCGCGCGCGCAGCCCCAGGACAGGGTGACGCCGTTGCTGCTGTGACCGTAGTTGTGGATGCAACGCGCCCGCCCGAGCGGTTCGGCCTCCACGCGCACCGACGGACGGTCGGGGCGCAGTCCGGTGATGACCTCGATCACCTCGGCGTCACCGAGTCGCGGCTCGATTCGTCGGCAGCGCTGCAGGATGCGTTCGGTCACGTCGGGTTCCGCGGTCGTGTCCCAGCGACCGGGGATGCTGATTCCGCCGCACACCACCCGTTGTGGATGCGGGAAGAAACAGGTCCACTCGGGGCCGTCGTTCAATTCCAGAAACAGTTGCTGCAGACCGGGATTGGTCAGCACCACGTGCTGGCCGAAGAGCGGCCGCACGGTGTGGTCGTCGATGAGCGCGCCCGCGGCGAGACCAGTGCAGTTGACGACGATGTCAGCGGTGTCGGCGGCCTCGGCCAGGGATCGAACGGGGTGTTCTTCGATCTCGCAGCCGGCCGCCGCGAGCCGCCGGGTCAGATAGTCGAGGTAGTGCGGCATGTCGATCATCGGCACGGTGGCGCGAAATCCGGTGCCGAAACCCGGCGGAACGTCGGCCGGGTCGGCGGGCCGCAGGTCGGGGATCAGCGCGGCCGCCGATGACATCGCCTCGGTCGCGGTCAGCTCGCCGACCGCCAGCGCCGGCGCCAGCAACACACCCGAGTCGGGATCGCGGGCGAGATCACGGAACACCTCTAGAGAGTGCTCGGTCCAGCGCAGCGTCGCGCCGGCGCGTTCCGCGGGCCGCGGGGGCGCCCACACGGCGCCCGCCACCGCCGAAGTCGTTCGCTTGGGCATCGTGTCCGCCCAGACCCGCACCGGCCAGCCCGCCTCGGCCAGGCAGATGGCCGACGTCAACCCGCTGACGCCAGCCCCTACCACGACGATCTGGTGCGTACTGGCCACGGCGCCGGCGGGCCGATCAGGAATGCGCGGCTTGTGGGGCTACCGGAGTTGCGGGCGCGGCCGCCGGGGCTTGCGGGGCCGCCGGCGCTTGCGAGGCCGGCGCCGGTGCAGGTGCGGGCGCTTGCGGAGCGGGCGACGGTTGCGGGGGCCGCTGTGCGTTTCCGCCCAACAGACCGTTGAGGATGCCGAGCGTGCCCTGCACGCCCGCGGGCGGCGTTTGTGACGGCGGAACGGCGTCTGGGGTCAGCTGCCAGGGTTGGCAGCCCGAGGTCTTGAAGGCTTTGTCACCCGGGTCGATCTGCACGACCTGCGCCTTCTTGGTCATGGCGTTGTCGATGAGCGCGCCGTCGGGGTTGCCGGTCCGTTTCCAGTAGCACGTGCCGTTGCCGACGGGGCCACCGGAGCTGTAGATGCCCGGGACGATGTCGGTCCCCACGGCGTAAATGCCGTCCTTGTCGATGCTGGTCTTCGGCCCCGGCGGGGCGGGTGCCGGCGAAGCCCCTGGCGACGCGGCCGGTGCGGGTGCTGCCGAAGGCGCTGGTGCCGGTGCCGGCGACGCGGCCGGTGCAGGTGCCGCCGAAGGCGCTGGTGCCGGTGCCGGCGACGCGGCCGGGCCCGGGGCGGGCCCCCGTGTCTCGTCCGGATCGGCGCTGGCAACGACCGTCGAAGTGGCCAACCCCGCGACCATCAAACCCGCGGCGGCCAGTCGCGCCGCAGTAGCTACTCCACCCATAGAAATCGAGGGTACCGGGGCCAAGTACCTAATTCATGTCGTTGTGAAATGAACCCGGCAGCAAAGAACGGCTAGACGAGACGCCGGACCCGGCCCGCGCGGGCGAGCGCATGCTCGTACGTCTCGAGGTTGTCACGGGAAATCTTCGCGTAGACCGGGCGTTCGAGGAGGAAGCGCAGCACGGGGTTGTAGGCGCGATACGTCTCGTGGAACGTCAGCACGGTGGTGCCGTCGGGCTGCTCCTCGAGCTGGTGATACCCCTCGGCGCGCGACCACAGCGGCGCGCCGACGGCCACGTAACGCGACAGCTTGTCGATCTCGGCTTCGGTCACGGTTTCCCAGGAACGCGCCCGGCCGCCGGTGAGCAGGTATTTGGGCACTTCGAAGACACACGTGCGGACCAGGCCCTCACCGGCCTCGTTGCCCTCGTTGAGGATTTCCATGCTGCCGGTCGGCCACTCGAGCACCCGGGGGCGCGGGGCGTTCGGCGGGGCCGGCGGATGCAGCGCCCGCCAGACCTTCCGCGGCGGAGCGTCGATGTGGAATCGCACGGTGTAGGACTGCATCAGCCTTCCCCCCAGCCATCCCAGAACGTGATGGTCGCCGCCGGCGGGCGTGCGGCCGGCCGGAAGTCGGTGCCGATCGTGTACGCGACGGGGAACAGCGCGGCCTGCGTGACGGTGGGTGGGATGCCCAGCAGCTCGGCCACCTCGCGCTCCTTGAACAGGTGCATCGTCGTCCACACCGATCCCAGCCCGCGCGAGCGGAGCGCCAGCAGAAAGCTCCAGCCGGCCGGGATGATCGACGCCCACGCCGCGGCAGCGATGCCCGGTTCCGCGGTGTCGATGCGCTGGTTGAGGCAGGGGATGACGTGCACCGGGACTTGCCCGAGCGTTTCGGTCAAGCTCATCGCGCTCCGGTACACCCGCTGCGTCTGCGGATCCGTCGCGTTGTCGGCCGCGTACGCCAGGTACTGCGCGCCGATGCTGCGGTAGATCTCGGCGATGGCCGCGCGTTTGTCGGGGTCCGTGATCACCAGCCAGCGCCAGTCCTGCGTGTTGCTCGCCGTGGGCGCCTGCATCGCCAGCTGGATGCACTCCAGGATCACGTCGCGGCCGACCGGCCGGGTGAGGTCGAGCCGTTTGCGCACCGACCGGGTGGTGCTCAGCAGTTCGTCGACGGTGGCGATGTCCATGGGATCCTTAGATGTGTCGGCGGGGGTGGTTAAAGGTGCGGCCCATCATCGCGACGTGAAGTTGAGGTGTCGAGCTGAGCAAACCAGACCCCGAGCTCGGCTGTCTAGGCCCTCGCCCGCCGATTGAGGATGTGTGCGGCCTCGGCGACCATGTCGGCGACGATGTCAGCGGCGGGACGGACGTTGCGAACGCGTCCCACGCCTTCGCCGGTCAGGATCGCCGCGGTATCGAAATCCTCTGCGGCAACGGATTTTTCGTAGTCGGCGACCGCTTGGGGTAGCTGGGCCGTCAGCTCGGGTTCGCGACCGTGCCAGGTGGCGAGGAACGCGTTGCCCAGCGCCCGCGCGTCGTATCCGGCGGGCCAATCGAGGCGGCGCACAACGTCATAGACCCGGGTGCGCACGGTGTCGTCGCCACAGGCCGCGACGGCCCGCCGCTGCGCACGCGGTGACACCAATGCCTCCGGCGACGCCCACAACCTGCTACCCACGACCGCGCCGTCGGCGCCCAGCGCCAGCGCGGCCGCCAATCCGCGGCCGTCGACGACGCCGCCGGCGGCCGCCACCAGCGTGTCGGGTGAGCGTTCGGCCACGAAATCGACCACCTCGGGCACCAATGTGAACGTCGTCCGCCCGCTCATTCCATGTCCGCCGGCTTCGCTGCCCTGCGCGACGATGACCTCCGCCCCGGCGTCCACGGCCCGGCGCGCCTGGTCGAGGTTTTGCACCTGAGCGATGAGCGGGACGCCGGCCGCGTGGATGCGATCGGCGAACGGCCGTAAGTCGCCGAAGGACAACATGATCGCCGCGGGTTGGTGGGCGAGCGCGATGTCGAGCGCCCGCGGGTTGCCCGCCAGGCTCCAGGTGATGAACCCGCAACCGATCCGGGCGCTGTCGGCGTTGTCGAATTCGCGCTGCAGCCATTCGGGATCGCCGTAGCCCCCGCCGAGCAGGCCCAGGCCGCCCGCCCCGGTCACCGCCGCCGCGAGCCGACCCCCGGAGACCAGGGCCATCGGCGCGAGCAGGACGGGCTGCTCGATACCGAAGAATTCCGTCAGGCGGGTCCGCAACGGCACGGTGTCGCTCACTTCAGCTCACCGGTGAGGAACTGTGCGCGGCCGTGGCCGAAAGACCAGTCCTCATCGTTGTTTTCGGTGACCGAGACGATCAAGTCCGCCGGGTCGAGTCCGCACCGGTCGGCGAGGCGGGACGCCAGCAGTTCGTAGAACTTCTGCTTGAGTTCGCGCGGACGTCGCCTGCTGACCACGTGCAGGATGACCTGCCGCGCCGAGCGGTCGATGCCGAGACCGGTGTCCAGCGCGATGACCTCGTGGGCCGGATGAGTGCGGACCACCTGATAGCGATCACGCTCGGGAACACCGAACGCTTCGACCACCGTCTCGTGGATCGCGTCCAGCAGCGCCCGAACCTCCGACGGAGAGCGGCCCCCGATCAGGTCGATGTACAACAGCGGCATGTGTCCTCCATCGCCGGAGTGGATCGTGGATCTCGACGTCTACTCCAACAGACGGTAGGCCCGCGGAAATCCCTCGTGAGATGCGTGCTGCGACACATCGCTCATGAACTCGCGTCTTCGAAGCGGTCGCTACGCCGTGCCGCGCCGCTTCGTCGAGGCGGGGAATAGCGCGCGGGAACTGCAGGGTCGCTCAGGCGAGCCGCGCCAGACCGGAGCGCACCAGATCCAGGCTTGCGGCCACGTCTGCGCCGAGGTCGCCCGCACAACCCTTGCGGCCCCAATTCTCCACTGCCGCAACCAAGGCCGCGGCCAGCGCAGAACCCGCGACTTCGGCCGCCAGGTCGATGTCCGCCGTATCCGGATTGCGCTTCCTGACGAAGTCGGCGAGCACGCCGGCGAACGAGGACTGCACCACTCGCAGGTGGCCCGCGATCCGCTCGGCGCTGATCAGCTCCGCGCGCGCCGTCGCCGCCTGACGAACCACCTCGAGGTCGTGCGGGAACGCCGAAACACTCGCCAGCACCGCATCGAACAACGACTCCGACGACGGGCGTTGCGTGAGCGCCTCGGCCAGCCATTCCAGCTGCGTCTCGTAATCCTGGAAAAGGACGGCTTCCTTGGTGGGGAAGTGCCGGAAGAAGGTGCGCTCGGTGACGCCGGCCTCGCGCGCCAACTCGGTGACGGTGACATTCGCGAAGCCCTTGCGCGCGAAGCTCTTCAACGCCGCGCGACGTAGGGCCTCATGCGTCGATCGTCGTCGTTGTTCGTGACGGTTGCCCGGGGCGGTCATCTCAGGGGAGATGGTATCCCAGCCGAAGTGGTCACTACTGACATCTTCCAATTATGTCAGTACTGACATATTCTGCACGGGTACCCGACGGAGGCGAGAACCATGAGCACAAATCATTACGACGCGATCGTGGTGGGGGCGGGACACAACGGGCTGACCGCGGCGGCGATCCTGCAACGCGCGGGACTGCGCACCGTGTGCCTCGAGGCCAACACTTATGCGGGCGGCATGGCCGCGACGGTCGAATTGATCGACGGCTTCCGATACGAGATCGCCGGGTCGGTGCAGTTCCCGATGGCAAGCCAGCTCACCAAAGACCTCGGCCTCGACACGCTGCCGGCGGTGGAGCCCGAGGTGATGTCGACAAACATCGGCGACCACGGCGAAGAGCCGATGATCTTCTATCGCGACCCGATGCGACTGATGACGCATCTGGGCGAGAAACACGGAGTCGAGGCCGTCACGGGCATGGCCGAACTGATCGGGTGGAGCCAGGCACCGGCGAAGGCGCTCGGCCGCTTCGACGTCCGCCAACGGCCGAAGACCCTGGACGAAATGTATGCCTGCGCGACCAACGACGCCGAACGCCGTGCCATTCACGACATGCTCTTCGGCTCGGCGATGGACGTGATCGACCGCTATCTGCGCGACCGGGAAAAGCACGCGGTCATGCGCGGGATGCTGGCGTTCCTGGCCGTCAACTCGACCTACCGCGGTCCGTATACACCGGGCAGCGCAACATGTTTGGCGTTCGCGCTGGCGGTGCCCGACGGCAGCACCGCGATGATGACCAAGCTCAAGGGCGGCATCGGCGCCCTCACCGACCACCTACGCGAGCTCTTCGTCTCCCACGGCGGCGAGATCCGCTTCCGCACCAAGGCCGAGCAGATCCTCGTCGACCGGCAGAAGGTGACCGGCGTGCGGCTGCGCGACGGGTCGACGATTTCGGCGCCGATCGTGGTGTCCAACCTGTCACCCGATGTCACCCTCACCGACCTCATCGCACCAGAACACGTTCCCGCGGAGCTCGTCTCGCGGGTATCCGGCCGCGACCACCGCGCCTCGTTCGTGCAGATCCACTTCGCCCTGGACGGGCTGCCCGAATTCGCCCCACCGTACGAGTTTCTCAACGACGACGGCATGCAACAGTCCATCGGCATCTTCGGGTCGCCCGAATCCCAACAGCTGCACTGGGAGAACTGCCGGCGGGGCATCGTCCCGGACGATCCGTCGATGGGCATGCAGATCCCGTCGGTCCACGACCCCGCCATGGCGCCGCCGGGCAAGCACGCGGCGAGCGCGTTCGCCTACGCGTTTCCGGTCGAATCCGACCGCGGTCAGCACGGGCGCCTCAAAAATGAGATGGCGCAACGGGTTATCGACAAGATCACCAGGTTGGCACCGAACTTCAAGGACATCGTGATACGCCACATCACGTTCGCGCCTTACCACATGAACACTATGTTCGGTGCGCCCGACGGCGACTTCTGCCACGGGCTTTTGCACCCAGACCTGATGGGGCCCAACCGACCCGGACCGCGCGGCTTCCTCGATCTACCCATTCCGATCGACGGTCTCTACCTCGCCGGCGCCGGCTGCCATGGCGGACCGGGCATCACCTTCACCCCGGGGTACAACGCCGGCTACCAGGTGCTCGACGACGCGTCCTGAGGCGAGCCGATCAGCCGCCGAACGCCCCGACGAGCTGCGCCTGCGCGGTCGCGGCGCCGGCGATCGTCTGCGCGGCCTGCACGCCCGCCAGGCCGCCGGGCAGCTGGTAGTCATCGGGAAGCTGATAGAGGGTGAACCGGTAACGATGCGTGCCTGTTCCGTTCGGGGGACAGGGACCCTGATACGCCGACTGGCCGGCCGTGTTCGGCAGAGTGGTTGCGCCGGCTGGGGTTTGGCCCTCGGCCGTGCTGCCGGGCCCGGGGGCGATTCCGATCACCACCCAGTGGACGTACAACCCGGCCGGGGCGTCGGGATCGTCGACGACGAGGGCCGCACCCAGCGGCGCCGACCACACCAACGGCGGTGCGACGTCGGCGCCCTTGCAGGTGTACTGCACCGGAATCGGCGCACCGTCGGCGAAGGCCGGGCTGCTGATCGTCAATGAGCCTCCGGCGGGCGCCTTGGGCGCCGTCTTGCCCAGCGTCGTGACCTTCGGCGCCGGAGACGACGTCGGGTGGCTATCCCCAGTTCCGCCGCAGCCGGTCAGCGGCCCAAGCAGCACCGCTGCTCCGATGAGCGCTGCGGTTCGGCGAAACACGTGCGACGAGTCCATGAAAACAGTCTGACCCGCGCGGGCGCGCCGCGAAAGCACCCGTTTCGGGGCGAGGGCCGCGGCTACTTGGCGCGCTTCTCGACTTCCAGTACCCGCTTGCGCAATCCCTCGGTGGCCGTGTCCATGAGGGTTTTGGCACCCCTCTTGACCAGGAATCCGGGAACGGGCGCCACCAGGTCGACGGTGAGGTCGAAGCGGACCCGGGTGGAGTCCCCCTCGGGAGTCAACGTGTACCGGCCCTCCTGAGCGCGTTGCTGTTTGGAGCTGATCAGGGTCCAGCCGACGCCATCGTCGTGAACGGTGTAGGCGAGCTCCTGTTCGTCGCTGACGCCGACGAGTTTGACCACCTGTCTGGATCGGGTCGGATGGTTTTGGTCGTCCCGCTCGAGCACCTCGACCTTTTTGTGCGCCGACGACCATTCGGTCAACGACTCGAGGTCGAACAGCACATCCAGGATTTCGTCGGGCGTCGCTTCGATGACGACTTCGCGGGAATCGGTGATAGCCATCTCGGGGAGATAGCCGGTGCGACGTCGCTCGAAACCCTAGGGGCTCACGTGAGCGACAACCCGCGTGAGCCGGGGGAGGACCACGTCCCGCCAGCCGGGTCCCATGCGTTCGAAGGCCTGCGCCATACGGCCGTCGTCGAGGTCAAAGCCGCTGTGCTCCAAGAACACTCGGGTGCCGGCGCCTTCGGCTTCCAGCCGCCAGGTCAGCGTCCAGGCCGTGGTGAACGTGTAGACGAAGCGGTGCGGCGCGTCGACCTCGAGCACCGTGCACGGCTGCTGGCCATAGCCCGGCATGTCGAGCGTGAACGTGTGTCCCACCACCGCGGCCACCTGCCCCTCGGCCCACCAGAGTTTCATCAGGGCGGGTTCGGTGAGCAACCGCCACACCTTCTCCGGTGGCGCCGCGACGAATTGATCCACCCGGATCGTCGCGAACCGTGACGTTGCGGTCATTCCAGCTCCTCTGCCACCTCGGCGAGCCGGGCAAGCCGGGCACGCCAGAACTTCTCGAACGGATGAAGCCACTCACCCAGCTCCGCCAGGGGCTCCGCGGTCAGGTGATAGATCCGATGGCGCCCCCGCGGCTCGTCGGCCACCAGCCTCGCGTCACGCAACACCTTGAGATGCTCGGCGACCGCGGGCCGGCTGAGTTCGAACCGCTCGCTGAGCTCCCCGGCCGACAATGGTTGCCGGAACAGGATCTCCAGCAGTTCACGCCGCACCGGGTTGGCCAAGGCGAGAAAGACGCGATCGACGCCAGTCACGGTCGACAACATATGTCGGACAATCCCGACATGTCAACTATTTCCGACACATCGTCCCGGCGCACCGCCGGCGCAGCCCACGCGTGGCCGCTACGTTGCTGGTGTGCATTTCGGCTGGGAAACGCTGTCCAGCGGCGTGCACCGCTGCCGGCTCTCGTTCTGCGATGTCACGATCGGCCTGGTGCGCGGCCGCACCGGAACGCTGCTCGTCGACTCGGGTACCACGCTGGCCGAGGCCGCCGCCATCGACGCCGACGTCCGACGGCTTGCCGGGCGGCCGGTGAGCCATATCGTGTTGACGCACAAGCACTTCGACCACGTCCTGGGCTCATCGTTCTTCGGCCGCGCGAAGATCTACTGCGCGCCCGAGGTCGTCGGGCACCTCCGATCGGCGACCGACCAGATCCGCGCCGAGGCGCTGCGGTACGGCGCCGACGCCACTGAAGTGGACGCGGCGATCGCCGCGTTACGCCCTCCGCGCCGCGGGGTCTACGACGCCAGCGTCGATCTGGGGGATCGGACGGTGACGATCACGCACCTCGGGCGCGGCCACACCGCCTCGGACCTGGTGGTGATCGCGCCCGCGACCAACGCCGGCGACAGGATGGTGGTGTTCGCCGGTGACCTGGTCGAGGAGTCCGCCGACCCGGCGATCGACGCCGATTCCGACGTGGCGGCCTGGCCGGCCACCCTCGGGCGACTGCTCGCCGTCGGCGGACCCGACGCCATCTACGTCCCGGGCCACGGCAAGGTCGTCGACGCCGCATTCGTGGCCCGTCAGCGGGACTGGCTTGCCCGGCGCGGAGGCGTCCCGTGATCGGTGGACCATCGAATGCGCTGTGCCCCAGTGGTTTTGCAACCGTTTCAGCCGAGTCTTTCGACTCCTGATTGAACCGCCCTTCGCGGGGATAGACTCACGTTCAGTGGAGTCGTGCCGGAGAGGGGCGTAAGACATGGCGATCATCGACAAGGACACACAAGTCCGGCCATCGTTCGACGACGAGGTCGCTGCCACGCAGCAATACTTCGACGATCCGCGCTTTTCCCGGATCACCCGCCTGTACACGGCCCGCCAGGTAGCCGAGCAGCGCGGCACCATCCCGACCGACTACACCGTGGCACGAAACGCGGCGGCGGCCTTCTACGAGCGGTTGCGCGAGCTGTTCGCCCAGAAGAAGAGCATCACGACGTTCGGCCCGTACTCGCCCGGCCAGGCGGTCGCGATGAAGCGGATGGGCATCGAGGGGATCTATCTGGGCGGCTGGGCGACCTCGGCCAAGGGGTCCACCACCGAAGATCCCGGACCCGACCTCGCCAGCTACCCGCTGAGCCAGGTGCCCGACGACGCCGCGGTGCTGGTGCGCGCCCTGCTGACCGCCGACCGCAACCAGCAATACCAGCGCCTGCAGATGAGCGAAAAGCAGCGCGCCGCGGCGCCGGTCTACGACTACCGGCCGTTCATCATCGCCGACGCTGATACCGGCCACGGCGGTGACCCGCACGTGCGCAACCTGATCCGCCGGTTCGTCGAGGTCGGCGTGCCCGGCTACCACATCGAGGACCAGCGCCCCGGCACCAAGAAGTGCGGCCATCAGGGCGGCAAGGTGTTGGTGCCGTCCGACGAACAGATCAAACGGCTCAACACCGCGCGCTTCCAGCTCGACATCATGAAGGTGCCGGGCATCATCGTCGCGCGCACCGACGCCGAGGCCGCCAACCTGCTGGACAGCCGGGCCGACGAGCGTGACCAGCCGTTCCTGCTCGGAGCCACCAACCTCAAGATCCCGTCGTACAAGTCGTGCTTCCTGGCGTTGGTGCGTCGCTTCTACGAGCTGGGCGTCAAAGACCTCAACGGCCACCTGCTGTACGCGCTGCCCGAAGGGGAGTACGCCGAGGCCACAGCTTGGCTTGAGCGCCAAGGGATCCAGGGCCTGGTCTCCGACGCCGTCAACGCCTGGCGCGAGGACGGTCAGCAGTCGATCGACGACCTGTTCGACCAAGTCGAGTCGCGGTTCGTGGCGGCCTGGGAGGACGACGCCGGCCTGATGACCTACGGCGAGGCCGTCGCCGATGTGCTCGCGTTCGCCGCCAGCGAGGGCGAACCGGCCGATATGAGCGCCGAGGAGTGGCGAGAGTTCGCCGCGACCGCCTCGCTCTACTCGGCCAGGGCCAAGGCGAAGGAGTTGGGCGTCGACCCCGGTTGGGACTGCGAACTTTCGAAGACGCCCGAGGGCTACTACCAGATCCGCGGCGGCATCCCGTACGCCATCGCCAAATCGCTGGCGGCCGCGCCGTTCGCCGACCTCTTGTGGATGGAGACCAAGACCGCCGACCTGGATGACGCCCGGCAGTTCGCCGACGCCATCCACGCCAAGTTCCCCGACCAGATGCTGGCCTACAACCTGTCCCCGTCGTTCAACTGGGACACCACCGGCATGACCGACGAGCAGATGAAGCAGTTCCCCGAGGAACTGGGCAAGATGGGTTTCGTCTTCAACTTCATCACCTACGGCGGACACCAGATCGACGGCGTCGCCGCCGAGGAGTTCGCCACCTCGCTGCAACAGGACGGCATGCTGGCGCTGGCCCGCCTGCAGCGCAAGATGCGCCTGGTCGAATCTCCTTACCGCACACCGCAAACCCTCGTCGGGGGACCGCGCAGCGACGCCGCGCTCACGGCCTCCTCGGGCCGCACCGCCACCACCAAGTCGATGGGCGAAGGCTCGACCCAGCACCAGCACCTGGTGCAGACCGAGGTGCCGAAGAAGCTGCTCGAGGAGTGGCTGGCGATGTGGAGCGAGAACTACGACCTCGGCGAGAAACTGCGGGTGCAACTGCGGCCCCGCCGCGCCGGCTCGGACGTGCTCGAACTCGGCATCTACGGGAACGACGACGAGCAGCTGGCCAACGTGGTCGTCGACCCGATCAAGGACCGGCACGGCCGCAGCATCCTTCAGGTGCGCGACCAGAACACCTTCGCGGAGAAGCTCCGCCAGAAGCGGCTGATGACCTTGATCCACCTCTGGCTGGTGCACCGCTTCAAGGCCGACGGGGTGATCTATGTGACGCCGACCGAGGACAACCTCTATCAGACCTCGAAGATGAAATCCCACGGCATCTTCAGCGAGGTCTACCAGGAGGTCGGCGAGATCATCGTCGCCGAGGTGAATCAGCCCCGCATCGCCGAACTGCTCAAGCCCGACCGCGTGGCGCTGCGCAAGCTGATCACCAAGGAGGGGTAGCCGCGGTTTCGGCTGCGGCCCTGGTCACAGGCTTGCGCGCGGCCCACGCCCGATCGGAGGACGGTCTACTTAGTGAATATAAGGAATTTTCTAATTTACGAGTCAGACATTTCGCCCACGGGAAGGCCCGCACCCGGATACGATTTGTCTCGCCGATGGTCCATAGGCCCGAGATGGGCCATCGGCTTTTAAAAGCCTCGATGGTCATGTTCCCGCGTTCGCCAGATTCCCTTGTGCCGCTGCGGCTCCGCTCCACGGGATCGCGCACGCTCCACTTTCCCGGCCGGCCACGCCCACCCGCGTGACGGCCATCCTTTTCCCGTCGCAATCTCGGCGCCGGAAGTAGTTTGCGCGCCGACGCCCCTGGGTAACAAACAGTGGGCGCCGCGGTGTGGCGCAAGTGGAGATTGGGGGATCTGATGGGATCTGGACCGAGGACAACGGTCGCCCTTTTCGGCGGCGCGGCCATGCTCGTACTGGCGGTCGGCTGCGGCGGCGGTCATAAAGAGGGCCCGAGCAGCACCACCACCCCGACGACCACGCCCTCGTCGAGCGTCGCGCCCTCCACTGCGCCCGGTGAAGGCGGCGGCGGCAACGTGCCCGGCGGCCCGACCGGGGGCGGTGGCCCCGGTGGCGGCGGCGGCAGCGTCCCCGGCGGCCCGACCGGCGGCGGCGGTCCCGGTGGCGGCGGCGGCAGCGTCCCCGGCGGCCCGACCGGGGGCGGCGGTCCCGGTGGCGGCGGCGGCAGCATCCCCGGCGTCGGCGGTGGCGGCGGTGGCCCGGGCGGTGGCGGCGGGTGCGTCGGCAACGTCTGCGGCGGCTACCCGTGATCAGCCACTGGCGTTGAGCCCGTTCTAGTTCGAAGTCCCAGACTTGTTTCGCTAGCCGGTGGGGCCATGGTTACCTGGCCCCACCGACTGATAACTCTCGGGTTTTTTCTGGCTTCCCGCAGCGCCCGTTGAGCTATGGTTCGGGGGACTCGACTGCAAAGGGATCCCATGGGCAAGCTCAGGTTTGGATACTTCATCGCCCCCTTTCATCGCGCGGGCACCAATCCGACGCTGGCCCTGCAGCGTGATCTCGCGTTCATCGAGCATCTCGACGCCCTTGGCTTTGACGAAGTCTGGTTGGGCGAGCACCATTCCGCCGGAAGCGAAATCATCAGCTCCCCGGAGATTTTCATCGCCGCCGCCGCCGAACGTGCAAAGCGAATCCGGTTCGGCACCGGGGTGATTTCGCTCTCGTATCACAATCCGCTGTGGGTCGCGGATCGGCTGATGCTGCTGGACCATCTCACCCACGGCCGCATCATCGGCGGTGTCGGGCCGGGCTCGCTGCCCAGCGACTCGTCGATGATCGGACTCACCCCCACCGACACGCGCGAGTTGCTGGAAACGAACCTCGACATCGTCGTGCGGCTGCTGGCGGGGGAGACGGTCAGCGCCAAAACGGCAACCCATCAGCTGTTCGACGCCAGGTTGCAGCTCGCCCCGTACTCCGATGGCGGGATCCCGCTGTCGGTCGCCGCGGTCGCGTCGCCGACGGGGGCGCGGCTGGCCGGCAAGCACGGCATCGGGCTGCTGTCCATCGGGGCGACGCTGACCGTCGAGGGCTTCAACGCGCTGTCGTACCACTGGGACATCGTCGAGGAGCGCGCGGCGACCTTCGGCGCGCAGGTCGATCGCCGCAACTGGAGCCTGGTCGGCCTGTTCCATCTCGCCGAGACAGAAAAGCAGGCCCGCGAAGAGGTCAAGTTCGGCATCGAGCCGTGGTTCCGGTACTTCCAGAAGGTGGCCGCGTTCCCGCAGATGACGATGCCGGGAGAACAGCTCGACGAGATGATCGACGTCATCAACGACAACGGCGCGGGCGTGATCGGCACGCCCGAGCGGGCGCGCGAGCAGGTGCAAAGGCTGTGGGATCAGTCCGGCGGGTTCGGTTGCATGCTGCAGATGGGTCACGAGTGGGCGAATCCGGCCGCCACCAGGCGATCCGCCGAATTGTTCGCCGCCGAAGTGATGCCGCACTTTCAGGGCCAGGCTCAGCCGACGCTGGACGCGGCGGCGCGCGCCGGGCAGGCGCGGGAGAGCCTCGCGCAGTCGCAGCTCGATGCGGTCGCGCACATGACCAAGAAGTATCAGGACGAGGTCGAGTCCAAGTAACGGCTTACCGACCCAACCGCCACGCGAGTGTGCTTCGCGGACCGCATATTTCGCGCTGACTAACGCCCGGCGTTCGACTCGCGCTCGGCCGCCTTCACCAAGCGGCCGGAGAAGAACCGCACCGCCCCGCCCATCGCGGCGCGCATCACCGGGCCGGTTCCGCGAACGCCCTCGGTGAATGAGCCGGTCCAGCGGATGTCCGTGCCGCCGGCCGCATTCGGCGTGAAGACCACCTCGCCGGCGTAGTCCTTGGCCGGGGTAGGCGGCCCCACCAGCTTGTAGGCGTGGCGGCGGTCCGGTTCGTACGCGACGGTCTCCTCCTGCACGAAGACGGGCCACATGCCCACCTTGCGGATCGCCCCGACCCCGCCCGGTGCGGGATCGCCCTCGCGGGCCCAACTCGAGCGCAACACGATCGGCTTGGCCCATTGCGACCAGTTGGCGCCATCAGCGACGAGCCGAAACAGCGTCTCGGCGGGTGCGCTGCTGGTACGGGTGATTTCGAAGGAGAACTTCCGGCCCGACATGACAACTCCTGGTGATAGCAAACCCTACGGCCTTCGATGGCCCTGGACGCCGCTCGCCGGTAGGCTACCGCCCGCCCGACCAGGACCCGGCCACGGGGCCACCTACACCTCACGGAATGAGCGAATGCGGCCGCCGCTCTTGGCGTTTCCCGATTCGTCGGCGTAGGGCCCGCCTGATCGGCTTGCCTAGACTGGCGGCATGGATCACGGTTCCCGGCGCGACGCCGGTGTCCCCGGGCTGCTCCGAATCGAGGACTGCCTGGACGGCGACGGGGGTATCGCGCTGCCACCCGGCGTCAACCTGATATCCCTGATCGACCGCAACATCGCCAACGTCGGTGACGCCGTCGCCTATCGCTACCTCGATTACAGCGGCTCGGGGGATGGCAAGGCCGACGAGGTGACCTGGACCCAGTTCGGTGTCCGGCTGGAAGCCATCGGCGCGCGCATCCAGCAAGTCGCGAGCCGTGGCGAGCGCGTCGCGGTCCTCGCGCCGCAGGGCATCGACTACGTCGCCGGGTTCTACGCGGCCGTCAAGGCCGGAGCCATCGCGGTCCCGCTGTTCGCCCCGGAATTGCCCGGGCACGCCGAGCGCCTGGATACCGCGTTGCGCGACTCGGAGCCCACGGTCCTGCTCACGACCACCGCCGCGCACGGCGCGGTCGCGAAATTCCTGGCCGACCACCCCCACCTGGGCCGGGCGGAAGTGATCGCCATCGACCAGATCCCCGATTCGGCCGGCGAGTCGTTCGAGGCGACCGAGCTCGGCATGGACGACGTGTCGCACCTGCAGTACACGTCGGGATCCACCCGGCCGCCGGTCGGCGTGGAGATCACCCACCGCGCCGTCGGCACCAACCTGGTGCAGATGATCCTGTCGATCGACCTCTTGGACCGAAACACCCACGGCGTCAGCTGGTTACCGCTCTACCACGACATGGGTTTGTCGATGATCGGCTTTCCCGCCGTCTACGGCGGCCATTCCACGCTGATGTCTCCGGCCGCGTTCGTGCGCCGGCCATTGCGGTGGATCCAGGCGCTGTCCGACGGCTCGCGGCAGGGCAACGTCGTCACCGCCGCGCCGAACTTCGCCTACGAGTGGGCGGCACAGCGCGGCCTGCCCACCGGCGGCGAGGACATCGATCTGCGCAACGTGGTGATGATCATCGGCTCCGAACCGGTCAGCATCGACGCGATCAGGACCTTCAACAAGGCGTTCGCGCCATACGGGTTGCCCCGCACTGCGTTCAAACCGTCCTACGGCATCGCCGAGGGGACGCTGCTCGTCGCGACCATCGCCCCAACGGCGGAAGCGACGGCGGTGTACTTCGACCGCGAACAACTGGGCGCCGGGCACGCGGTCCGCGTTCCCGCGGACGCTCCCAACGCCGTCGCTCAGGTGTCCTGTGGCCAGGTGGCACGTAGCGAATGGGCCGTGATCGTCGACCCCGGCAACGCAGCCGAATTGCCCGAAGGTCAGGTGGGCGAAATCTGGTTGCAGGGCAACAACATTGGTCGCGGATACTGGGGCCTGCCCGAGGCGACTCGGCTGGCGTTCGGCGCCGAACTGCGATCGCGACTGACCGACGGCAGCCATGCCCACGGCGCCGATCTCCAACGCTCGTGGTTGCGCACCGGCGATCTGGGCGTGTACCTCGACGGCGAGCTGTACGTGACGGGGCGGATGGCGGACCTCATCACGATCGAGGGCCGCAACCACTATCCGCACGACATCGAGGCCACCGTCGCCGAGGCGTCCCCGATGATTCGGCGCGGATACGTGACGGCGTTTTCCGTACCGGCCGAAAACAACCCGGGCACCGACCGGCTCGTCGTCGTCGCCGAACGTGCCGCCGGCACCAGCCGTCAGGACCCACAGCCGGCGATCGAGGCGATCCACGAGGCGGTCTCGCGGCGACACGGCCTGACGGTCTCGGACGTGCGCCTGCTGCCGGCCGGCGCCATCCCGCGGACCACCAGCGGCAAACTGGCCCGTCGGGCATGCCGCGCTGAATACCTCGGCTGCGGCCTAAGCGCCCACTGACCGGGGCGCCCAAACCGGCCCCGCGTGCGCACCCGGCTGGCTAATCTCCACTCGGAGGCGCCAGATGGTTCTCAAGATGACGGTGTCGCCGGACTTGATCGGCGGCGACGTGGATGCCGGCTACGGCAAGGTGGCCGACGCTTTCCGCGCGACTCTTCGCGGCGGCGCGGAAGTCGGCGCGGCCGTCGCCGTCTACCGCGACGGCGCCAAGGTGGTCGACCTGTGGGGCGGGTACCGGAACGGACTGACCAAGGATCCGTGGCGGCCCGACACGATGGTGAACATGTTCTCCACGACCAAAGGGGTGGCCGCCCTCGTCGTGGCGGTGGCGGTGTCCCGCGGACTCATCTCCTATGACGCCAAGGTCGCCGATTACTGGCCGGAATTCGCCCAATCGGGAAAGGCGGATGTCACGGTCCGCCAACTGCTGGGACATCAGGCCGGACTGTGTGCGCTCAAACCGAAGCCGACGCTGGCCGACGTGGCCGACCCGGAGCGGCTGTCGCCGATCCTGGCCGCCCAGACACCGGCGTGGCGACCGGGCACCCGGCACGGATACCACGCGATCACGCTGGGCTGGTACGAATCCGAATTGATCCGCCACAGCGACCCCGCCGGCCGCACCCTGGGCCGATTCCTGGCCGACGAGATCGTCACGCCGTCAGGACTCGACCTGCACATCGGCCTGCCGGACTCGGTCGACCGCACGCGAGTCGCCCACGTCCACAATTGGGTGCGCGCGGAAACACTTCTGCACCTGGGCGTGATGCCCCCCGGGTTCGTCGGCGCCTCACTCAATCCCGTCGGCCTGACGGCACGCACCGTCGGGGTCCCACGGGGGGTCAACGCGTTCAACGGCGACTACAACCGCGACGACGTCCGGGCGGTCGAGATCCCGTCGGTCAACGGCATCGGAACCGCCAGATCGGTGGCGCGCGTGTACGGCAGCGCCGCCGCCGGAGGCGCCGAGGTGGCGCTGAGCGCCGCCACGCTCGAGTCCCTGGCGGCGCCGGCGATCTCGCCGAGTCAGGGCGTGCGCGACAAGGTGATGCACGTAGACGTGGCGTATTCGCTCGGCTTCTGTAAGCCGGTGCCGCACTTCACGTTCGGTTCATCGGATGTGCGGACCCCGACACGGGCATCGGCTTCGCCTACGTCATGAACCGGCTCGGGTTTCACCTGTGGAGCGACCCCCGTGAACTCGCGTTGCGGCAGGCGTTGTTTCGCGATGTGCTCGGGGCGCGCCCACAGAGTTGACCGGATTCGTGCGGCGTCGAGTGTGGGTCCCAGGGACGCGAACCGCACCGGATTCGTCCGTAGTCCCCACGCTCGGCGGCGGGTGCGCCCGCAGAGTGACCGAACACCGACCGTCCTGATGGCATCCTGGCCATGTGGGCTTGCTATTCCGGTTGGCGGAGCTGCTGATCGTGATCCTGCCGCTGACGGGCGCGATCGTGGCCGCAGCGCGCGCGTTCGGCGCCTACCGGCGGCGCGCCGACGAGCAGCCGCGGGAAGCCGACCGGGCGCCACTGCCCGACGCGCCCGCCGGCGGGGCCGCCGCCAACAACCACGCGGCCCGGTGGCGCGCGATCCGGCGCGTCCTCGACGAGCACAACCGCACCGATGATCGTTGGCTCGAGTACGAACTCGACGTCGCCAAGCTGCTGGACTTTCCGCTCATGACCGACATGCGCGATGCGCTGACGGTCGCGTTCCACAAGGCCAAACTCCGCGCCGACTTCCTGCGGCCCGCCAAGGCCGAAGATCTGCTCGACGATCGGGAAGCCGCCGCCCAATACATGGCAGCCGTCGAGGATTACGCGACCGCGTTCAACGCCGCGGAGGCCGAAGCGATGCGCCGACGCCGCAACGATTTCTCCCAGGCGGATCAGCAACGGATTGCCCGCGCCCAGAGTCTGCTTCGGGTGGCCGCCGACCCCGCGGCGGCGGCGCACGAACGTCAGCGCGCCTACGAGGTTGCCCGCAGCGAACTCGACGGCATTTTGGTGCTGCCGTCCACTGCGCAGGCGAAGATCGAACGCGGGATCTCCGGCGAGATCGAGCGGTGACGAAGCGCTACGGGCAGCTGTATCCGCCGTCGATCACGAGGTCCGAACCGGTCATGTAGCTGGACGCCTCGCTGGCCAGGTACAGGTAGAGGCCGGTGAGTTCCTCGGGCCGGCCGATGCGGCCGAGCGGAATCTTGGGCTCCCACAGGCGGTGATACTCCTCGAGGGGCTCGACGAGCTCGGTGAGGATGTAGCCGGGGCTGACGCTGTTGACCCGAATGTTGTGGGGCGCGAATTCGACTGCCATCGCCTTGGTCAGGTGGATGACGGCCGCCTTGGAGGCGCAGTAGTGGCCGACCTGCTGCGGGACGTTGATGATGTGGCCGGACATCGAGGCGGTGGTGATGATGGCGCCACCGTGTCCCTGGCGGACCATCGCCCGGGCCGCCGCCTGGGCGGTGAGAAAGACTCCGGTCACGTTGGTGTCCTGGATGCGCTGGAACTCCTCCGGCGACATCTCCAGCATCGGCGTGACGGCGATGATCCCGGCGTTGCACACGGCGACGTCGATGCCGCCCAACTCCGCGGTCACCCGGTCCACCATGGTGCCCACCTGGTCCGGTTGGGTCACGTCGCAACGGATCGGCACCACGTTGCCCTCCCCGGCTGCGGCCAGCTCGGCGGCGACGCGTTGCAAGGCTTCGAAATTCCGTGCCGCAAGGGCCACCTGGGCGCCGGCTTGCAGATACGCCTGGGCCACCTTCTTGCCGATGCCGCTCGACGCCCCGGTCACCAACGCGCGCTTGCCGCGCAAGTCGAACAGGTCCCACACGTTCATTCGATAACCCTATTCGCAACGGGCAACCCGAAACCGAAACACGTTCTAGTGTGTCCGCTATGGGCAAATTCACCAGGGCAGAAATCGACAAAGCCGTCGAGAACTACACCAAGGTCGTCGAGGGGTGCAGCGCGTCGGGCGACTGGCGTCCCTTCGCGGATCTGTTCACCGAAGACGTCGTCTACACCGAGCATCACTACGGCGTCTTCCACGGGCGCGAGGCGGTCCGGGACTGGATCGTCGCGGTGATGGCGCCGTTTCCGCACATGCGCTTTCCCAACGACTGGATCGCCCACGATGAGGACAACGACGCCGTCGTCGTCATGATCAAGAACCTGCTGGACCATCCCACCGATCCGGACGGCGAACCGTTCTGGTTCCCCAACTGGACCCGGCTGGTCTATGCCGGGAACGGCCTGTTCTCCAGCGAGGAGGACATCTACAACCCGGACCGTGATGCGCCCGGTGTCGTCGCGGCATGGATGCAGGCCGGCGGGCAGCTCGCCACGACCGAGATCCTGCAGCCCAACGCCTAGGCGTCGCCGGCCACAAGCTGCAAGGCGTGCTGCGCGCCAAAGCATTTCGAAAAGCTGACGCCGACCGGCGTCCCCGCGCACCGTACCGGCTTGGACCAGAGCACCGCGTCTGCACCCCGGTCCAAGCCGATCGGCGAGTCCGCTGCCGTGCGGGATCTCAGCGGTTCAGCGCGGCGACCGCTTCAACGATTTCCGGCTTGTCGGATTGAAGGCTGCCCCTCCAGCCGACGTCGCGTAACGGGTAGTGATTGATCAACACGAGAACTTCGTCGATGTTGGCGATCCCGTCGTAGGCCGCGCCGACGGCCGACTCGATCTTTTGCACCAACTTCCTCTTGGCGTCGAGGTTCGCCAGTTCGGGCGCTTCCAAGGAAACCACCGGTCGGATCGGCTCGGCTCGCACGCGACCATCTTGGGACACGTTGTCAGCCGAGTACTCCCGCAGCCATCCGCGGGTATCGGGGATGGGATAGGCCTCATCGAGCGCATCGGTGATCTCCTTCAGCATTTTTTGCTTGGCGTTCGGTGGCGCACCGATCGGTGCGTCAACGGTGAATACGGGCATGACTCTCTCTCCTTGATGGTCGTCCGAGTGGACACGTTCGATGCTAATCCGACTACTTGGAATTTCCAAGTATGAACTTGGGTAATCCAATTAGCACTGGTAGACTGCCGTTCATGGCAGGGAAACGCAGGTACGACACCGGGTGCGCGGTGGCCCACGCGCTGGATTTGGTCGGTGAGCGTTGGGCGTTGTTGGTGGTTCGCGAGCTGCTGCTCGGCCCAAAACGTTTCACGGATCTGCTGGCCGGCTTGCCCGGCGCCAGTCCGGACATGCTTACCCAGCGATTGCGCGAGCTCACCGACGCGCAAGTCGTGCTCCGGCGTCGGCTCAACCCGCCCAGCGCGTCCTGGGTCTACGAATTGACGCCGTGGGGGGCCGAATTGGCGCCGACCGTGCTCGGGCTGGCCCGCTGGGCCAGCCGCTCACCGTCCATGCCTTACGACGCTCCGCTGAGCGTCGACTCCCTGATGCTTTCCCTGACAGCCCTTTTCGACCGACGAGCCGCAGCCGGATTGGACGCGACAATCGCAATCCATCTGAGCGGTCAACCCTTTCGGCTCCGCATCACCGGCGGCGAGCTCAGCCTCACGCGCGGCGAGGACGATCACCCGGACGCCACCCTGGTAACTGATCAGGCCACGCTCCTGTCGCTGCTCCGCACCGACAATGGGCTCGACGGGATGGTCGAGGACGGGTCGCTACGCATCGTCGGCGACCGCGCCGTCGTGGAGAGGTTCCGGCGCCTGTTTCCCTTGCCGGCTCCTGTCGAACCTGCGCCTGACGCGTGAAGCTCACGGCGCGCAGTCGGCGGTGCTAGGCGGGGAAACGAACCGGCTGGCGCCTGCGCCGCCGCGACCGGACCCTACCCAGCGCCTGCTCCCAGGCCAGCAACGTCGTGGCCTTGACGTTGGCGGGCTTCACGCTGTCCTTGGACAGCAGCGCCGTCGCCGCGGCCTTCGTGGTCGCAGACGCCTTCGACATGTGGCCCGAGTCGAACGGCGGCTGCGGGTCGTATTCGAGCGCGAGTTGGATTGCCTTGGCGCGGTTTTCGCCACCGATCTGTCCGGCCAGCCACAGCGCGAGGTCGAGGCCGGCGGACACACCCGCGCTGGTGACGATGTCGTCCTGGTGCACGATCCGTTCGTCGGCCACGGGGATGGCGCCGAAGGCCTTCAGCGCGGGAATCGTCAGCCAGTGCGACGTCGCCCGCCGCCCGTCGAGCAGGCCCGCGGCGGCCAGGATGACCGAGCCCGAGCACACCGACGCCGTCCAGCGTGCGGTGCGGTGCGCGCGGCGCAGCCAGTCGAGCAGCGCGTCATCGCGGGCATGGACCGGGGTCGAGGGACCTCCGGGGACGAGAATCACGTCGGGAGAGGGTGTTTCGGCCAGGGTGTGCGTGGCGCCGATGACCAGCACGCCGGAGTCGGCGGTGATCGGTCCGGCCTCGTGCCAGACGAACCGCACCTGCGCGCCCGGCAGGTTGCGCAGCACCTCGTAGGGGCCGATCATGTCCAGCGCGGTGAATCCTGGGTAGGCCACGAAGGCGATTTGGGTCATGAGTGTCGTCCTTTCCGGCTAAGCGAAGGCCTTGCGGTACTGGTCGGGCGAAATGCCCACGCGGCGAAGGAAATTGCGGCGCATCGTCTCCGCGGTTCCGAAGCCGCATCGGGCGGCGATTGCGACGACGGTGTCGTCGGTCTCCTCCAACTGCCGGCGCGCGGCCTCGGTGCGGATGCGCTCGACGTACTGGCCGGGCGCCTCGCCGATTTCGGCGGTGAACACCCGGGTGAAGTGGCGCGGGCTCATCGCCGCCCGGCGGGCCAGGTCGTCGACGCTGTGCGAACCGCCCGGCTCGGCCTCGATGGTCTCCTGCACCTCGCGGATCGAGTCGCGGCGGGCCCGCGGCATCCACACCGGCGCCGCGAACTGCGTCTGCCCGCCGGGGCGGCGCAGATGCAGCACGAGCCAACGAGCCACCGTCTGCGCGACCTCGGTGCCGTGGTCCTCCTCGATCAGCGCGAGCGCAAGGTCGATGCCCGCCGTGACGCCCGCCGCGGTCCACACGGTCTCGGAGCTCCGGACGAAGATCGGGTCGGCGTCGACCTCGATGGCGGGGAACTCGCTCGCCAACCGCTCGGCGAAGGCCCAGTGGGTGGTCACCCGCTGCCCGTCCAGCAGCCCCGCCTGGGCGGCCAGGAACGCGCCGGTGCACACCGTCACCATGCGCCGGGCATGTCCGGCGACGGCCTTGACCCAGGCGACGAGCTCGGCATCGGCGCGCGCCGCGTCGATGCCGCCGCCTCCGGGCAGCACGACCGTGTCGATCGAGTCGCCCGGGTCCGGCAACGGCGCCGCGACGAAGGCCAGCCCGGTAGCCGTCGACACTGGTTGGCCGTCGACCGAGGCGACGGTGACGTCGTAGCTGCCGCCCGTCAACAGCGACGCGGTCGTGAAGACGTCATGAGGCCCGATCACATCGAGCGCCTGCACGCCGGGATAACCGGCGATCACCACCTTGCGAGGCATGAACCCAGTGTTGGACACGCGACGGCCTGGCGTCTACGCCATGCACCCCACCAATTAGGACACGCGGGCCTGCGCCCACCCTGCCCCATCGCGCTCGCGGCAGTGTTGGCAGACTGTGCGCATGGCACAGATAACGTTGCGTGGAAACCCGATCAACACAGTCGGCGAGCTGCCCCCCGTCGGATCCAAAGCCCCGGGCTTCAGCCTGACGGGCGGCGATCTGGCCCCGGTCAGCAGCGAGCAGTTCGGCGGTAAGCCCGTGGTGCTCAACATCTTTCCGTCCGTGGACACCCCGGTCTGCGCGACCAGTGTGCGGACATTCAACGAGCGCGCCGCCGGGGGCGGGGCGACCGTCGTGAACGTCTCGAAGGATCTGCCGTTCGCGCAGGCGCGATTCTGTGGCGCCGAGGGCATCGAGAACGTCAAGACCGCGTCGGCGTTCCGGGACAGCTTCGGCGAGGACTACGGCGTCACCATCGCCGACGGCCCGATGGCGGGGCTGCTCGCGCGGGCCATCGTGGTGATCGGCGCCGACGGCAACGTCGCCTACACCGAACTGGTGCCCGAGATCGCGCAGGAGCCCAACTACGACGCGGCGCTGGCCGCGGCGGGCTGATCTCGCGGCACGCTAGGCGCGCGCCTCGCCGCCGACCGTCCCGAGGCGGTCGGCGGTGGCGGCGAGCACCTCGCGGCAGCCTTTCCACATCTGATCGATGATGTCGGCGGCCGGGGGCAGGTCGTCGATACGACCCGCCACCTGGCCGGTATTGGCGACGCTGGCGTCCAGGTCGCCGTCGAAATAGAGCCGCTGCACGCGTTGCAGCGCCGCGGCGCCCTCGCCGGCAGACGTCGCGGCGTCCAGCCGCTCGGCCGCGGGCGTGCGGATGACGCGCATCATCCGTTTGCCGTCGAGGGGGAGCATTACCGTGCCCGTCTCGTCGGCGTCGACGACCGCTTGCTTGAGATTGCCGTGCACCGGCGAATCCGCCGAGGCGAGTAACCGCGTGCCCATCTGCACCGCTTCGGCGCCCAGGACGAAAGCGGCCGCCATCGACCGGGCGTCGCAGATCCCGCCGGCGGCCACGATCGGAACGTCGACGTGGGCCGCCACCAAGGGCAGCAGCACCATGGTGGAGGCGCCGAAGCGGTTCTTGAAGCCGCCGCCCTCGACGCCTTCGACCACGAGCCCGTCCACGCCGGCGTCGACGGCCTTGCGGGCCGCGGCCAACGTGCCCACCACGTGGAAGACCGTGATGCCCGCGTCGTGCAGCCGATCGGTGAACAGCGAGGGGTCCCCGGCCGAGGTGGTCACGAACCGAATGTCGTTGGCGACAAGTAAATCCAGCATGGCGGGATCACGGTTGAACAGCAGCGCGATGTTGGCGCCCACGGCGCCGTCGGTCAGGTCGCGCACGCGCCGCAGGTCGGCTCGGCCTTGATCCGAGGTGGTCTCGATGATGCCGAGGCCCCCGGCGTTCGACACCGCCGCGGCCAGCTGGGCGCCGGCGATGTAGGTCATCGGGGCCTGCATGATCGGGATGTCGATGCGCGCGAGCGCGCAGACCCGGTTGGGTACGGGGCCCGGCGCGCCGGCGGTCATCGGTCCCGCGGATCGACAAGGTCGCGAAAGCTTTCCGACCGATGGACGGACGCCCCCAGGCTTCGCACCCGCTCGGTCAGCGCGCGGTCGGATGTCACCACCCGAATGTCGCGCGGCGCGGCGTCGGCCGCGACCAGCCGGACGATCTCGTCGTCGGCCGAGTTCGCGGCCGCCCTGGGGGCGTGGGCAATCTCGACCGCCGACGACGCGATCACCCTCGACGGCGGTCGCTCAAAAACCACTGTCACCGTTTCTCCTTGACTCGAGGCCCATCGATCCAGGCGCTCCACCAATGCGACCATCGCACCCTCGCGGTCCTTCCACCAACCGTCGGGGCGGCTTCCGATCACATTCATGCCGTCGACGATCCAGCGCACAACCCACACCGTAAACGACGTGCCGCGACGGCCGATTTTCGTTCTCAAAGCCATGGCCGGTTGATACGGTCACCCCCATGACGTCGATCGCCGACACCGAAGACCGGGTCGTCTCGCTCGCGCGCGGCATGCGCGAGCTGGTGGCTGCCCAGGCCCCCGAATCCGAACGCATGCGCACCCTGACTCCGGCGATCGTCGACGAGATGTGGGCCAGCGGGCTGATGTCGGCGTTCAACCCCGTCGCCGCCGGCGGCGTCGAGCCGTCTTTCACCGAGATGATCGAGACCTGGATCGAAATGGCTTGGCAGGACGGGTCGTTCGGCTGGGTGGGGATCGCCAATCTGCCGTCGTCCTTCGCCGCCGCCGCATACCTGCCGGACGAGGGCTTCGCCGAGGTGTTCACCGCCCACGACAACCGCGTCACCATGGGCGGTCAATTCTTTCCCAACGGACAGGGAACCGCCGTCGACGGCGGCTACGCCGTCACCGGGGCGTGGAACTTCGGTTCGGGAATCGGGCACTCGCACTACGTTGCCGCCGGATTCCTGCCGATGGACAACGGCGAGATGCGCTGGATCAGTGAAGGTTTCCCCGAGATGCGGGTCGCCGTCATTCCCCGCTCCGAGATCAGCTTCGACGACGGCTGGTATGTCCAGGGGCTCAAGGGAACCGGGTCCTACGACTACAGCGCCACCGACGTGTTCGTCCCGGCAGGCCGCACGTTCGAACTGTTCACCCGGCGGCCGCACCGGGGATCGTCGCCGGCCTCCCGGATGGGCCTGATGCCCGTCACCGCGGCCGGGCACGCGTCGTGGGCCCTGGGCGTCGCCAAGAGCATGCTCGACGACGTTCAGGAGCTGGCCGCGACGAAATTCCGGATGAGTGACATGGCGTCGCTGGCCAGCCGCCCGACCTTCCAGAAGGGGCTGGCGCATCACCGCGCGGCCTGGCGTGCGGCCCGGCTGCTGGTGCTCGACGCGTTCACCACCGCCGAGGCGGCGGTGGCCTCGGGGGAGGAGCTGACACCGGCCCTGCGCGCCGACATGCGGGTGGCCGCCGTCTTCGCCACCGACACCGCCCGAAGCTGCGCCGAGTGGGCCCATCTCGTCGCCGGGACCACCTCGATCCGGGAGGGCAGCCGGCTCGAGCGCGCCTTCCGTGACATCTACACCGGAACCCAGCACGCCTTCATCAGCGAGAAGGTGGCCATCGACGCCGCGCAGATATGGCTGGGCATCATCGACGACCAGCCCGGGCTGTGATCCGCCGGCGAACGTTGACGGATCCACTGACGGCCCAACGGCTCCTCGCTAGCATTGCGCCCATGCGCGGCTCGAAGATCCTGATCACCGGTCCAACCGGTCAAATCGCGACCCCCATCGCCCGGGCGCTCGCGGCCGACAACGAAGTGTGGGGGATCGCCCGCTTCACCGATCCCACCGCGCGACAAGGCCTCGAGGCGGCCGGAATTCGATGCGAGACAGTGAATTTGGCCGCCGGCGACTTCAACGGTATCCCAAAGGATTTCGATTACGTCCTCAACTTGGCGGTGGCCAAGAGCGGCAGCTGGGACAAGGATCTGGCGGCCAACGCCGAGTCGGTGGGCCTGCTCATGGCCCACTGCCGCGAGGCGAAGGCCTTTTTGCATTGTTCGTCGGCCGCCGTCTACGACCCCCCGGACGACGACCCCCGCAGCGAGCGCTCCGCCCTGGGGGACAACCACAAGTCGGTGTTTCCCACCTATTCCATCTCCAAAATCGCCGGGGAGGTGGTCGCCCGTTCGGTGGCCCGTGTCATCGGACTGCCCACCACGATCGCCCGGCTCAACGTCCCCTACGGCGACAACGGCGGGTGGCCGTTCTACCACATGGAGATGATGCTGGCCGGCATCCCGATCCCCGTGCCGCCCGGCGAACCCGCCCGCTACAACCCGATTCACGAGGACGACATCATCGCCACCATCCCCAAGCTGCTTCAGGTCGCGTCGGTCCCGGCCACCACCGTCAACTGGTGCGGTGACCAGGCCGTCAGCCTGCAGGAGTGGTGTGACTATCTCGGCTCGCTGGTCGGCAAAGCGCCGATCTTCGAGCCCAGCGACCAAGCGCTACGCGGCAACCCCACCACCGTCGACAGGATGCACGAGCTCATCGGCGGCACCACGGTCGACTGGCGGGAGGGAATTCGCCGCATGGCGGCCAAGTTCCACCCGGAACTTGTCGGCGTCTAACCGATTGCGGTAGCCCGGAGTGACCGGCAGAGCGGACGCGACGGCGCAGCGGCTGCGGACCCTTGTTCTGTTGCGCCGCGTCCGGGACCGAATCGACCGCGACTACACGCAGCCGTTGAACGTCGAAGCGCTGGCCCGTGACGCGCACATGTCCGCCGGCCACCTCAGCCGCGAATTCCGTTCTGCCTACGGCGAATCGCCGTACTCCTACTTGATGACGCGACGCATCGAGCGCGCGATGGCACTGCTTCGCCGCGGCGACCTGAGCGTCACCGAGGTCTGCTTCGCGGTCGGCTGCTCGTCATTGGGCACCTTCAGTAGCCGGTTCACCGAATTGGTGGGTGTACCACCCAGCACTTATCGCCGGCAGTCAACCGATGCGCTGGCCGGCATACCGCCATGCGTGGCCAAACAGGTGTCGAGACCGATCAGGAATCGAGAAGCAGCCGCCGGCGGACCGGACCTAGCCTGACCGCATGAACATCACCATTCACTCGAGCTTCCTTCCCCATGACGATCCGGAAGCGTCACTCGCCTTCTATCGCGACGTTCTCGGCTTCGAAGTCCGCCTCGACGTCGGCAAGGGCGCGATGCGCTGGATCACGGTCGGCCCGCCGAACCAGCCGGACACCTCCATCGTCTTGAACCCCCCGGCCGCCAACCCGGGCCTCACCGACGACGAGCGCCGCACCATCGCCGAGATGATGGCCAAGGGCAGCTACGCCACACTGTTGCTGGCCACCAAGGATTTGGACGGCACCTTCGAACAGCTCCAGGGCAATGACGTCGAGATCGTCCAGGAGCCCACCGACCAGCCGTACGGCCTTCGCGACTGCGCCGTGCGCGATCCCGCGGGCAACCTCATTCGTATCCAAGAACTGCGCTGAGCCCATCCGCCTGCGAATGCTTGACCAGCCGTGTGCAGAATGCTAAGCAAGTGCTCAGCACTGAGCGCATTCGGCGCTGGTTGCGACGACTGGCAAGACGAAAGGGATCAGATGACGGTGCAGGCGGTACTGGACGACCTTCGAAAGCGACCCGGAACGGGTGACGTCATCACGGTCATCGATCCCGCGACCGAGGAGACGATCACCGAGTTCACCGACTGCGGGCAGGAAGCGGTCAACGAGGCCGCCGCGCGGGCGAAGGCGTCGTTCGAGTCGGGTGTCTGGTCCGACCTTCCCGGCCGCGAGCGGGCCAAGATCTTGTGGCGGATTGGGGATTTGATCGACGAACACGCCGAAGAGTTCGCCCAACTCGACTCCCTGAACACGGGAATGCCCTTGATGCAGGCCCAGTTACAGATGTCCACCTGTTCGGAGTTCTTCCGCTACTACGCCGGTTGGTGTTCGAAGATCAACGGCGTCGCCTACGACGTCAAGACCGACGGCATCGCGACCGACAACTACGTCAACATGCACGCCTACACGCTCAAAGAGCCGTACAGCGTGGTGGGGCTGATCTTCCCGTGGAACGGCCCGATCTTCAACGCCAGCGCGAAACTCGCGCCGGCCCTGGCCGCGGGCGGCAGCCTGCTCGTCAAGCCCGCCGAGGAGACGCCGCTGTCGGCGCTGTTGTTGGACAGGCTCATCCACGAGGCCGGCGTTCCCGAGGGCGTCGTCAACCTGCTGACCGGTTACGGCCACACCGCGGGCGCCGCGATCACCGCGCACCCCGACGTCGAGAAGGTCGCCTTCACCGGTTCGACCGAGGTCGGTAAGGAGATCGTGCGTGCCTCGGCGGACAACCTGAAGAAGGTCACGCTCGAACTCGGCGGGAAATCGCCGGTGCTGATCTTCGACGACGCCAACCTGGACAACGCCATCATGATGGCGTCGCTGGGCATCTTCGTGCACTCCGGCCAGGGCTGCGTGTGCGGGTCGCGCATCTTCGCCCAGCGCGGGGTCTACGACCGGGTCGTGGAAGGCATTGCGATGATGGCGAATTCGTTCAAGCTGGGCGCCCCGAGCGAAGAGGGCTGCGTCAGTGGCCCGCTGATCAGTCAGAAGCAGCTGAACCGGGTGATGGGATTCATCGACGAAGGCAAGAAGGACGGCGTGGAAGTGGTCACCGGGGGCCACCGCCTGGACCGCAAGGGCTACTTCGTCCACCCGACGGTGCTGACCAACGTGGACCCGGGCATGCGCCTGTACCAGCAGGAGATCTTCGGGCCGGTGGTCACCATCCTGCCGTTCGACGACGAGGACGAGGCCGTGGCCCTGGCCAACGACACCACCTACGGCCTGGCGGCCACCGCGTGGACGGAGAACCTCGGCCGGGCCCACCGCATCATGAGGCGGCTGCAGGCCGGCAGCGTTCAGGTCAATTGCCAGTTGGTCTTCGACCACGATGTGCCCTTCGGCGGCTACAAGCAGTCCGGCTGGGGCCACGAGTTCGGCAAAGAGGGCCTGGAGATCTACCTGAAGACGAAGTCGGTCTGGGCGCAGCTGTAGATCCCGGTCGGACCCCGCCGCGGGCAATCCGACGTGCGAGAGTGCAACTGCCGACACGCTTTCCGAGAGAGACCGTCGGAGTCGCACTCTCGCGCGAAAGCCGCGCGGGCGGGGCCGGTCAGTAGGGCGGCAACGAGGTGCTATAACGCAACGTATGTCTGGCCCCGCGCACGCGATCACCCATGTTTCGGACACGGCCCGGTGGACGGCATTGCACCGGGCCACCGAATCGGCGCGCCCCGACGCGTTGTTCAGCGACCCGCTCGCCGGACTCCTGGCCGGTGACCACGGCCGCGCGATCGTCGACAACGTGCCCCGCACGACCCGCAATGGCTGGTGGCTGGTCGCGCGGACCAAGATCATCGACGACGCCATCGCCGACGCGATCGCCGACGGATGCGACCGGGTGCTGAATCTGGCCGCCGGGCTGGACACCAGGCCGTACCGGCTGGACCTTCCCCCCGACTTCGTCTGGGTGGAAGCGGATCTGCCGAAGCTGCTCGCCGAAAAGACGCAGGTGCTCGCCGAGCAGGTGCCGCGCTGCCGGTTGACGCGAACCGCCGTCGATCTCGCCGACCCTCAGGCCCGCGACGCCTTCCTGAACGAGGCGCTCGACGGCGCAACCAAGGCGCTGGTGCTGACCGAGGGCCTGCTGATGTATCTGGACGACGCTGACGTGACCGCCCTTTCCGCGGCGATCACGCGGCCCGAGGTCCACTGGTGGATGCTCGACTTCGCCGGGCCCGGTTTGAAGAAGATGATGAACAAGAAGATGGCGGGCATGTTGCAGAACGCGCCGTTCAAGTTCGCACCCGAGAACGGGCTGGCCTACTTCGAAAACCTCGGCTGGCGCACCGTCGACGTGCAAGCGCTGTATGTGGCCGCCCACCGCATGCGTCGCCTACCTCTGGTGATGCGCCCGCTCGCGTGGCTGCCGCAGCCGGATCCCCGCCGTCCGGGTGGCCGGGCCTGGAGCGCGACCGCCCTGCTGACGCACTGAGCGCGCCCGTCTACCAGACGCGGATCCAGTCGATGAGCATGTCGGCGGGGTAGGTGCCGGGGCCGGGGTCACCGCCACCCGAGCCGGCCACCGCCAGGTTGAACACCGGATAGGCCGTGTAACCCGCCCCGTTGAACGGCCAATCGGGCAGGGCACTGGCCGGCACGTCGAAGTAGGGTTGCGCGCCGTCGGCGTAGTCCTTCCAGAACCGGATGCCGGCCTCGTCCCACTGGCATCGCCAGGTGTGCCATGCGCTGTCCACCGCGATGTTGTGGGTCTTCCACTCGCCCCCGTTGGCCTTGGCGTGGACGGTGGTGGCCGAGGGCCAGTTGCCGTTGCCGTACCACTCCATGACATCGATCTCGCCCTGGTCGTCGTTGCCCAGCCAGTAGGCGGGCCAGGCGCCCGCGGTCAGGCAGTTCAGCTTGATCCGGGCTTCCCAGGTGTGGCCGACCCCGCCGCGCCAGGTGCTCTGAACCTTGCCGCTGTAGTAGGTGGGTCCGTCCTTGGCGGCGCGCAGGACCAGATTGGACTTGCCGTCCAGGAACACGTTCCGGCGATCATCGCGGTACTGGCCGATGTTCTCGGGTCGCTCCCAATAGGTCGGGTCCTTGATCGTCTCGCGGGCTTTCGCCACCACCCACTTGGACGCATCGGGTGCAGAACCGACAGGGCCGTCGAATTCGTCGGCGAATATGTAGGTCCCGGACTGGCCGCTGGGCGCGGCGGGCGCCGGTATCCGACCGGCGGGTTCATCCCGTCCGGCCGGGGAGGCCCAGGTTTTCGGGGCCGGCAGCGCGGCTGCCAGCACCCCGATTCCGGTTGTCAAAATCATGCGGCGGCGATCGATCTCCGGCATAAGCAAGGGACCCTAGCAGCCGGCCGTGCACGACGGTAAACGGGAATTGTCGGAGCCTGCCGCTACGGTTCGAATCACGGTCGGCCGAGCGCGGGCCGGCGGCACGGCAGGGGCACCCGGACGAGATTTGGGAATTCACGGTCAATTCTCATCTAGGGGGATGGTTTGGTCTCAGGATTCGGCGGGCATTCTGGGATCACGATCCAATAACCACTGTCCTTGCTTTGCGGGTGGTCTGAGAGGAGTGACGATCGTGGCGAATACCCAAGAAGGCACGGTTATTTTCCTTCAGTCCCACCCGGTATGGGCCGCCGCCCAACGTCGTGAACGCGAACGTAGCGAGGCGATGCGTCGCCATCCTTCGTTTCGGACCCGTCAGCGCGCAGCGGTCTCGGGCAATGCGGTTATTCCCTTGATCCGCAATTTCAAGGCCTACTCGAGCACAAACACCCCGGCCTGATCTCTTTCGGGTTCGCTGGGTGCCTGGCCATCACGCGCACCCCACGCGGCTGCCCATAGCCCGGCGCAGATACGTCCGTGGGCGGCGGCGACGTAGTCCAGCGCCATCACACTCTTATCCTCGACCGCTTGGCCGCCGCGGCCGCGGACACCAAACCTTTCACGAATGTCGTCACGTAAACAATGGCGTTGTCGATCATCGTGTATTGCGAGGTATAGTCGTGGGATTGATTTGAGGGTAGTTTGGCACTCGCCAATGCGTTTTGCGCGCCCCTGTTACCGAATTCTCTTGGCCGCCGCGACGGCAGATCCCCGGACGCCCGAACGCTCACTCCGCCGACGACGTGTTGGCCGCCTCGATCGCCGCATAAGAGCCGGCGCTGGCGGCCAGCATCACCACCATCAGGTCTTGGATCGCGGCCGCGCGCGCACTCAGTTCCTGAAACCGTTGAGCATGAGCCGCAAATCGCACCGCGGTCAACATTGAAACCTCATCTGCCGCGGCCGGAACGACCGCGACCGTCGGGGCCGCCGCGGCGGTGTTCTCAGCTTTGAGTGCCGCGCCGATCGATTGCAGGTTTGCGGCCGCGGCCGACAGCTTGTCTGGAGCAGAAGATGCGGACGACATCTGACTTCCCTTCAGTGGACTGGACCCCCGGACGAACACACCGACGTGTCCGGTTGCCCCGAGACGGTATTTATCGCGAAGCGACACGTTCAACGCATCCGCTGCCGTGAAAAAGGGCTGAACTTTGCCTTTCGTACACGCTCTCATTGATTTTAATTGGCCCGCCTATGGTTCGATAAACTCAACGACGGGAGCTCTGAATTTGCTATGGAAATATATGTTCACGACGCGAAAACATATACTGTCGCTGAACATATGTGTCCTATTTGAATAGTTGTTCAGACATTGACGCCGCGCGACTTTGGAGGGTTCGTCGACCTAAGCGGGGCGGCGGCCACACCCCGCGGTCGCGGTATTTACACGCATCCCCAGAGCTACTACCGTTTGTAGTAGTCGCTAGTTGGGAGAAGCCGATGTCCGGCAACTGGGATGCGGTGACAACACAGCGTCCGATACCAACGGCGACGATCGGGTTCGTCGCCGCCTTTGCAGTGCACGCGATCGACCATTTCCGGCGCGGGATGTCGGCATCGCCGCCGGCGGTCATGGTCGGCGGAACGATCCGGGGCCTGATCGTGGTAATCGCCCTCGCGCTGATATTGCGCGGCCACCCCCTGGGCGTCCCGGGTCGCGATCGTCGTCGGATTCGGCAGCGCGACCCTGTTCGTCTACGCGCGCGTGCTGCCCACGTTTCTTCCCGGCCACCAGGACAGCTTCACCGCGGGACCGCGAATCAATGTCACCTGGTTCTCCTGGCTGTCCGCCGTCGGTGAGATCGGGACCGGGCTGATCCTCGGCGTCGTGGGTCTGCGAGCGCGGCGCCGGGCGGCCGTCGAGCCGCCCGACCACCCCCGCGCAATCGCCTAGGCCCGCAAGCGGCGACCGGGTCTCCCACCGCGATAGTCAGTCATCCGGCGACGTGGCGGCACCGATGTCGAGCACACCGCCGCCTTCCGGATCGACTACCTCGACCGTCGGGTCCTCGACGTCGTCAAATTCCAGCCGCAAGGCCCGAGACATGATCGCGTGCATCACGTACATGGTTGTGGTGTAGGTGAACTCGAGGATCTCGGTGTCGCTGAAGATTTCCCGCAGTTGGGTCATCAGCCGCTCCGGAACCCGGCCATGCTGTCCCGCAAGGCAATCCGTGTAGGCCAGGAGCAGCCGCTCGGTCTGGTCGAAGCAGTCGGCGGTCTGCCAGGACGGTATGGCAGCGATCTTCTCCTCGGATAAACCCGCCGATCGGCACGCTTTGCAGTGTTGCGAGAAGACGAACTGGCTCCCGACCACCCAGCCCGCGCGGATCTGGCCCAGTTCGCGGTGGTCGGCGCGGATGGAAACCTCTTCGCGGTACAGGCGGAAGCCACGCACGGCGTGGCGCAGGGCGGCGGGGGATTGCGCCATCACCGTCCACCAGTTGCCGGGAGTGCCACCGATGGTGCCCGGCTCGGCCACCGGGTCGCGATCGCCGAACATGAAGTCATACATCTTCAGCGTGAATTCGTCGCTGACTTCGTCCCGTGGGATCGGCTTCAGACGCGGCATCGCGTCTCCTCTCAGCTGGCGGCACGAATCGGGCATACGCAGTCGGATCGATCTTAGGTTCCGCGCGGCGTCAACGTAGTTGGCAGCAACGACAGACGGCAAGAGCGGTCTGGCGTCTGGTCGGCGCGCCGAATCGGGTACCGCCCGGCGCGCCTGGCTCAGAGCTTGCCGGCGACGAAGTCGGCGGCCTGGTTGGCCATGCCCGCGTCGATGTACGCGCCGGCGAGATGCTGGGGCCAGTTCTGCTTCCACGTGTTCGGGTCGGCCGGGTTGCAGATCGGGTCGGCGCCGTGGCACAGCTCGATGGTCCGGTCGTTATAGGTCGGGTTGAAGTTGGTGATCGGACCCACCCACTGACTTCCGTTGCCGAACAACGCGACCGCGGCGATGTGCTGGTCGACGCCGGGCGGCAGGGGGCTGTCGAAACCGAACGCGCCGATGGGCGCCGCGAGCACGACGTCGGTGACCGCCGCGCCCAGCGAGTAGCCGCCCAGCACCAGCCGGGTGTCGGGGCAACTGTTGACCATGTCCTGGATGTGGTGGCTCATGTCGTTGGCGCCCTGCGCGACCTCGGTGTCGGCGGGGTATCGCACGGCATAGGCGTCGACGGTCCTGTTCACCTTGGATCGCAGCGCGCTGATGAACGCGTTGCCCAGCACGCCCGGTCCCGGCGATTCGTTGCGGCCGCGGGCGAACACGACCTGCACCGGCGCGCAGGCCGCGGCGGCCGATGGCGCCGCGAGCGGCGACGCGGGCGGAAGGGCCGCGGTGGCCAGCACCAGGGTGGCCGCGGTGGTCACCGCGGCAAGGCCGACGGCAGCGAATTTACGGATAGGCAAGGCGCGCACGCCCATGATGGTAAAGCGATCCCGCCGGGCCCGCTGGCCGGCCTGCACGCAGACCTCGCGTGATCGCTCAGCGCGAACATCGACCACGGTAACGGTGGCGCCGATCCAGGCGATAGGTTCAGCTGATGGATCACGTCGACGCGGGTGCGCCCGAGCGCTTGTTCGCCCTGGCCGAACGGGTACAGGGTTTCATGCCGGCCGACGAGGGGCGCGCGCTGTACGACGCCGCGCTGCGCTATCTCGGCGGCGGCACCGGCGTCGAGATCGGCACGTACTGCGGCAAATCCACCCTGTTGCTGGGCGCGGCGGCGCAGCAAACCGCGAGCGTGCTCTACACGATCGACCACCACCACGGCTCCGAGGAACATCAGGCGGGCTGGGAATTCCACGACGCCTCGCTGGTCGACGAGGTCACGGGCTTGTTCGACACCCTGCCGACGTTTCGCCGCACCCTCGACACCGCCCAGCTGGACGACCACGTCGTCACGATTGTCGGCAAGTCGCCACTGGTGGCGCGGGCATGGCGGGCGCCGCTGCAGTTCCTGTTCATCGACGGCGGCCACAGCGAGGACGCCGCCAACCAGGACTTCGACGGATGGGCCAAGTGGGTGGCCGCCGGTGGGGCGCTGGCCATCCACGACGTCTTTCCCGACCCCAAGGACGGTGGGCGGCCTCCGTACTACATCTACTGTCGCGCAATCGATTCCGGGAAGTTTCGGGAGGTGTCGGCCACCGGGTCGCTACGCGTGCTCGAACGCGTCAGAGGCCAGCCCGGGGAACCCATTTAGCGGACAGTCTCCGGCTACCGGCCGGGCCCGGCTGCGACGCATTCGCAGTCGAAGTCGGTCTGCAGGCCCATCGGCAGCGCGTCGCCGTGGAAGATGCCCGCGCCGGCGGTCGCATCCGACAGGGCGTCCGCCGCCAGGATCATCGCGGCGCCGGTCCAGGTGGTGCGCTCCTCGGGCCACCGTTTCCCGTCCGCGAAAACCAGGCCCGTCCAATAGGATCCGTCGCTTTCGCGAAGGTGCTGCATGGCGGCGAACTGGCGGTGAGCCTCGGAGCGCTGGCCGAGGGCATCCAGCGCCATCACGAGCTCGCAGGTCTCGGCCCCGGTCACCCAGGGGCGATCGCCGACGCATCGGATGCCCAGACCGTCGACGACGAAGTCGTCCCAGCGCTGCTTGATGCGCGCGTCCGCCGCCGGCCCCCGCAAGGCACTGCCGAGGATGGGGTAGTACCAGTCCATCGAGTAGCGCTCTTTTTCGGTGAACGCCTCCGGATGGTCGGTGATGGCGTGGCCCAATCTGCCCACCGCCAATTCCCACTCGGGCTGCGGGTCCTCGACGAAGGCCGCCAGCGCGAGCGCGCAGCGGATGCTGTGATACACGCTGGAGCACCCGGTCAGCAAGGCTTCCGGTAGCAGACCGGCCTCGCTTCGCGCCCAAGCGATTCCACCGTTGCCGACCTGCATGTCGATGACGAAATCAATAGCCTTGCGCACCGCCGGCCACATGTCGGCCGCGAACGAGGCGTCGCCCGTGACCAGTACGTGGTGCCAGACACCGGCGGCGATGTAGGCGCAGAAGTTGCTGTCGCTGTTGGCGTCTTCGATCACGCCCGCCCGAAACTGGATGGGCCAGGAGCCGTCGGACCGCTGGGTGCGGCGGCTCCAGTCGAAGGCCGCCCGCGCGGGCTCCAGCAGTCCGGCGGTGGTGAGCGCCATCGCGCACTCCACGTGATCCCACGGGTCGGTGTGGCCGCCCTCGAACCAGGGGATGGCGCCCGAGGATTCCTGTGCGGCGGCAATCGACAGCGCGGTCTGTCGGCATTGTTCGGGAGTGAGCACCCCCGCGACCGCGGGCAGGTTAGACCGTTGCAACTGAATATCCCGCGCTCGGTTGGCTATCGGCGTCCTGCTGTTTGACGAAGTACATCGCCACGCTCTTGCCGACCAGCGGATTGAGCAGTGACTCGGCAAGCTGGGTGATCTTGGGTCGCTGCATCAGATCCCACACCAGAAGTTTGTGGTAGGCGGTCACGGCCCGGTGGTCGGTGTTCGAGACGCCCACAGCGCATTTCAGCCACCAGAAGGGCGAGTGCAGCGCATGCGCGTGATGGGTATGTGTCAGTTCCATTCCGCCATCGAGGATCTTGCCGCGCAATTCGTTGGCCCGGTAGATGCGCACGTGGCCGCCCTCGTTGGCGTGGTATTCGTCGGACAGCAACCAGCACAGGCGTTCGGGCAGCCAGCGCGGCACACTGACCGCCAGCGTGCCGCCGACTTTGAGCACCCTGATCAGTTCGGCGATGGCGATGTCGTCTTGCGGTATGTGCTCCAGAATCTCCGAGGCGATGACACAGTCGAATGTCTGATCGGCGTACGGCAACGTGAGCGCATCACCGACCACCACCTTCGCCGACGCTCCGGCGGGCGCCTCGCCGTTGTCGGCCATCGCGCGCAAAATGGTGTCGACCGACCGTAATTCGTCCTCGTCGCGGTCGAAGGCGACGACGTCGGCGCCGCGTCGATACGCTTCGAACGCGTGCCGGCCCGCGCCGCAACCCACGTCGATGACCTTGCTCGACGGCCCGATCCCGAGCCGGTCGAAATCGACTGTCAGCATGTCGCCTCGCCCCGCGCGGTACGGGCGATCGCCCGCTCGTAGACCCGGACGGTCTGGGCGGCGACGGCTTCCCAGCTGAACACGTCGACTGCGCGTGTTCGTCCCGCCCTGCCGAGGTTGCGGCGCTTTTCCGGAGAATCCAGGAGTTCGGCGAGCGCGTGGGTCAGTGCGTCCACGTCGGCGGGCGGCACCAGCTCGGCGCAAGCGCCGTCCGTCCCAAGGACTTCCGGCAGCGCGCCCACCCGGCTGGCGACGATCGGGGTGCCGCTGGCCATGGCTTCCACGGCCGGCAGCGAAAACCCTTCGTAGAGCGACGGAATGCACGCCACCTCCGCGGACGCGAACAACGCCGCGAGCTCGGCATCCGAGAGCCCGCTGGTGATGTGCACGATGTCGGAGATCCCGAGTTCGGCGATGAGCTTGTGGGTCGGGCCGTTGGGTTCGACCTTGGCGACGAGCCGTAACTCGAGATCACGGACGGTGCGCAGCCTGGCCACCGCCTGCAGCAGGGTACGGACGCCCTTGAGCGGGGTGTCGGCGCTGGCGATCGCGATGATGCGACCCGGTTCCCGCGGGCCGGAGCCCGGTTTGAACAGCTCGGTATTCACCCCGAGCGGCACCACGTGCAGCTGGTCCGGCGAGACGCCGAAGTCGCTGATGATGTCGGCGGCCGAGGACGACGAGACAGTCAACAGGTCGGGGATGTGGCGGGCGACCTCCTGCTGCATGTCCAAAAACCCATACCAGCGGCGCACCAACGGTTTTCGCCACCATCGCGCCGCGGCCAGATCCAGCACCCGATCGCGGGTGATCGGGTGGTGCACGGTGGCCACCACCGGCAGTCCCGCGCCCGCAATGGTGAGCAGCCCGGTGCCCAGGCTCTGGTTGTCGTGCACGACGTCGAAATCGGCTGCCCGCTCGGCCAATAACCGCGCGGCCCGCATCGTGAACGTCCGCGGTTCGGGAAAGCCCGCGGTCCACGTGGTCAGCAATTCCAAAAGGTCGATGGAGTCGCGAATTTCGCTCGGCCGCGGCACCCGGAAAGGGTCGGGTTCCCGATACAGATCAAGGCTCGGAACCTCGGTGAGCCGGACCCGAGGGTCGAGCAGGTCGGGATACGGCTGCCCGGAAAACACCTCGACGTCGTGACCGAGTTCCACCAGACCGTGGCTGAGATGGCGCACGTAGACGCCCTGTCCGCCGCAATGGGTCTTACTACGGTAGGACAGCAGGGCAATTCGCATACTCAACTCTTCTTTGCTGGAAAATGACCGCGGAAAGGCGCCGAATCCATCGCGGTCAACGGGCTCCCGAACTCCGTGACAGCAAACTGGACATGTGTCCAGACTATAGTTCGATCACCTAAGCGAGCGCAACGAGCCCGAAATCCTCCGTCTCGCGCGGAGACGGCCCCCGGGATGTCCGACACGCAAAGATCATGCCACTGGCGGAGGGCCGCCGGCTTTCCGGCCGGGGACCTGCCGGTGCTGACCGGCGAAAATGAGCGGCCCGCGGCCTTTGTTACCATCGCGCGGTGCGGGATTCGGCTGCACCGGCGGGACACGCGCCGCGATCTGTCTCCAGACGCGACGTCCTGAGGTACGCGTTCGCCCCGACCATCCTCGGCCTGGCGGCCGCGATGGCCGAGGGACCGACGGCGGCGGCCGCCGGACTGACGCTGATCGATTTCGCCGAGAAGAGGATCGCGCCGGACGAAATCAAGGCCGCGGGATACGGCGGCGTGGTCAATTACGTGTCGGAGTCGCGGCCTGGCGCGAACTTCGAGGCGAAGCCCATCACCCGCCCGTACGCGGACTCGCTGCGCGCGGCGGGCCTGCAGATCGTCAGCAACTTCCAGTACGGCAAGCCGGGTTGGCCCGACCCGTCGGACTGCACCCGCGGGCACGAGGGAGGCGTCGCCGACGCTCAAGCGGCGATGCGGCTGCACACCGCGGCCGGGGGACCGGACTCGGCGCCGATCTTCTTCAGCATCGACGACGACATCGACGAGAACACCTGGAATGGCGTTGCCGTCGACTGGTTTCGAGGGATCAACTCGGTGCTGGGCGTCGGCCGCACCGGCATCTACGGGCACGCCAGGGCGTGCGGCTGGGCGATCCGCGACGGCGTCATCGGGAACTCCAGCACGCCGGGGCACCGGTGGGCGTGGCAGACGCGGTCGTGGTCGCACGGGGAGCGCGAACCGGCGGCGGTGCTCTACCAGGCCGTCGTCAACAGCCCGTCGAACCCGGGCCCGCTGCTCGGCGGGATCAACGTGGACGTCGACGACGTCCTCGCGCCCGACTACGGACAATGGGATCTGGCGCGCTGATCCGAACGCACGACACCCCGCGAACCGGTGGCCCGCGGGGTGTCGCTCGCTATCCGACTGTTATTTAAGGTCGAACCGGTCGCTGTTCATGACCTTCACCCACGCCGCGACGAAGTCCTCCACGAACTTCCCGTGGGCGTCATCCTGGGCGTAGACCTCGACGAGGCCACGCAGCACCGAGTTGGAGCCGAAGACGAGGTCGTTCGCGGTCGCGGTCCACTTGAGCGCGCCGGAAGCCCGGTCGCGTCCCTCGTAGACGTTCTCGGCGGTCTCCGACGCCTTCCACTCGGTGCCCATGTCGAGCAGGTTGACGAAGAAGTCGTTGGTCAACGCGCCCGGCCTGTCGGTGAAGACCCCGTGCTTGCTGCTGCCGTGGTTGGCACCGAGGGCACGCAGACCGCCGACGAGCACCGTCATCTCCGGACCGGTCACGCCGAGCAGGTACGCCCGCTCGATCAGTAGCTGCTCGAGCGGCGCCTTCTCACCCGGCCGGATGTAGTTGCGGAATCCGTCGGCCCGCGGTTCGAGCACCGCGAACGACTCCACGTCGGTGCTCTCCTGCAAGGCGTCGGTGCGGCCCGGCGCGAAGTGCACCGAGATCTCGTAGCCGGCGTCCTTGGCCGCCTTCTCGACGGCCGCCGAGCCCGCCAGCACGATCAGGTCGGCCAGCGAGATCTTCTTGCCACCGGATGCCGAGGCGTTGAAGTCCTGCTGGATCTTTTCCAGCACCGGCAGCACCTTGTCGAGCTCGGAGGGCTCGTTGACCTCCCAGCTGCGCTGCGGCTGCAGGCGCAGCCGGCCACCGTTCGCTCCGCCGCGCTTGTCGGTGTTGCGATAGCTCGCCGCCGCCGACCAGGCCGTCTTGACCAACTGCGGGATGGACAACCCGGATTCGAGCACCTTCTTCTTCAGCGCCGCGACGTCGTTGTCGTCGACCAGCTCGTGGTCGACGGCAGGGACGGGGTCCTGCCACAGCTGCGGCTCGGCGACCCACGGGCCCAGGTAGCGGCTGATCGGGCCCATGTCGCGGTGCAACAGCTTGTACCACGCCTTGGCGAACGCGTCGGCCAGCTCCTCGGGGTGGTCCAACCAGCGCCGCGTGATGTCGGCGTAGATCGGGGACTCCCGCAACGAGATGTCGGTCACCAGCATCGTCGGGGCCCGCCCGGCACCGCCGAACGGGTCGGGGATCGTGCCCGCACCCGCGCCGTCCTTGGCGGTGAACTGCCACGCCCCGGCGGGGCTCTTGGTCAGCTCCCATTCGTAGCCGTACAGCGTCTCCAGGAAGCTGTTGTCCCACTTCGTCGGGGTGGGCGTCCAGACCACCTCGAGGCCGCTGGTGATCGCATCCTTGCCCGAACCGGTGCCGTACGAGCTCTTCCAGCCCAGCCCCTGCTGTTCGATCGGGGCGGCCTCCGGCTCGGGGCCCACCAGGTCGGCGTCACCGGCGCCGTGGGTCTTGCCGAAGCTGTGCCCGCCGACGATCAGCGCGGCGGTCTCCTCGTCGTTCATCGCCATCCGGCCGAACGTCTCGCGGATGTCGATCGCCGCGGCGATCGGGTCGGGCTTGCCCTCCGGGCCTTCGGGGTTGACGTAGATCAGGCCCATGGTCGTCGCGCCGTAGGGCTGCGCGAGCTCGCGCTCACCCGAGTAGCGCTTGTCGGTGCCCAGCCATTCCTCCTCTTCTCCCCAGAGGATCTCTTCGGGCTCCCAGACGTCCTCGCGGCCGAAGCCGAAGCCAAAGGTCTTGAAGCCCATCGACTCCAGGGCCACGTTGCCCGCGTAGGTGATCAGGTCGGCCCAGGAGATCTTGTTGCCGTACTTCTTCTTGATCGGCCACAGCAGCCGCCGGGCCTTGTCCAGGCTCGCGTTGTCCGGCCAGCTGTTCAGCGGGGCGAAGCGCTGCATGCCCTGGCCGGCGCCGCCGCGGCCGTCGTGGATGCGGTAGGTGCCCGCGGCGTGCCAGCTCATCCGGATGAACAGGCCGCCGTAGTGGCCATAGTCGGCCGGCCACCAGTCCTGCGACGTGGTCATCAGCGAGATCATGTCGGCCTTGAGCGCCTCGACGTCGAGCTTGGCGAACTCCGCGGCGTAATCGAAGTCGTCGCCGAGCGGGTTGGACAGCGGCGAGTGCGGGTGCAGCGACGAGACGTCGACCTGGTCGGGCCACCAGTCCCGGTTGGTCAGCGGGGCATGCGCCTTCGGCTTGGGTGAAGGGATTGCTGGGTTTTCGCTTTCGCTCTTGCTAGCCGTCCCGCTGTCTGGTTGGGGTGGGCGGCTACTGGTTGTATCAGATGACACAGCATTCCTTTCGAGGGTGGGTGAATCGGGCTGCGATCACGGGCTGTGATCTAGGAGCCTGCAGTCGAGCAATCGGCGCACAGGCCCCAGTAGATGACTTCGGCCTCGTCGAGAACGAAGCCATCAAGAACGTTGTCGTCGTCCGACGGTGTCAGGCACGGTGCCTCGCCGACGGCGCAGTCGACGTCGCCGATGGTCCCGCAGGACCGGCAGACGACGTGGTGGTGGTTGTCGCCGACCCGCGACTCGTAGCGCGCGACCATGCCCAACGGCTGGATGCGCCGGACCAGGCCGACCGCGGTCAGCGCGTTGAGGACGTCGTACACCGCCTGTCGGGACACATCCGGCAGGCCCACCCGGACCGCCGAGAAGATCGTCTCGGTGTCGGCGTGCGGATTCGCGTCTACGACCTCCAGCACGGCAACCCTGGGGCGGGTGACCCGCAGATCGGCCATCCGCAACCTGTCCGCGTAATCGGCCGTCGATGACACCGCACCAATATGACGCACTTATCTGGAACGAGTCAAGAGTTTCCTGTGAAGTGGGGCACAATTCGGGTAACGAATGGGCTGCGTCACGTCTGGATCACGTCGCGCGAATGTCAGGTGGGCTTGAGCGCGCTGCCTTCGCGCCACTGGTCCCAGCTCAGCGTCCAGTCGCCGTTCTGCTCCAGCGCCAGCGGCGGCCCGCCACTGTTGCGGACCTCGACCACGTCGCCGGGCACCGAAAAGTCGTAGAACCATTTCGCGTTGTCGGCGTTGAGGTTCAAGCACCCGTGCGAGGTGTCGCGGTGCCCCTGGGCCCACACCGTCGCTTCGAGCTCGTGCAGGTAGATGCCGTCGGTGCTGATCTTGGTGGCGTAGTTGATGGTTTCGCGATACCCGAGCCGGGAGTTCTTGGGCAACCCGAAGGTCGAGGAGTCCATGACGACCGGATTGCCCTTGTCGAGCACGGTGTACACGCCCGGCGGGGTCCACAGCGAGATCTTGCGGCCGCCGACATCTTCGGTGCCGCCCATTCCCATGCTGGTGGGCATCGTGCGCACGAGCGCTCCGTTGTTGAAGACGCTGATCTGTTTGGTGGCGTCGTCGGCGATGGAGACGTGCGCATCCCCGATCCGGAACGAGACCCGACTGTCGTCTTGCCCGAATAGCCCGTCGCCCAAAGCGATTCCGTAGATTTGCGCCTCGGCCGTGATCTGCGTGCCCGGGGCGTAGTAGTGCTCCGGGCGCCAGTGCGCGTTCTGGCCGTCGACCCAGAACCATGAGCCCTCGACCTTCGGGGTGGTGGTCACGGCCAGGTGTCGCTCGGCGGCCACCCGGTCGGCGATCTGCTCGTCGAAGTGCGCGACGATGACCGTTCCGACGCCGTAGGTGCCCCCGTCGCGCAGCGGCGCCTCCGCGGTGGTGGTGAACGACACCTTGGTCTGGTTGGACGGTCGCAACGTCGTGAACGTCGAGACTTGTTTGGCCGCAACACCGTTGGTGCCGCGACTGGTGACCGTCAGTGTGTAGGTGCGCCCGTAGCCCAACGGGACGGTGGGCTTCCACACCAGGTTGTCCGGGGTCATGACGCCCTGGACCGACGTACCGGCCTCGTTGACCATGTCGACCCCGGCCAGGGTGCCCACCTCGGCCTTGACCATCACGGGAGCGACGGGGTCGACGTCGTGTGCGTCGGGGGCGGGGGTGAACGTCACGTGCGCGGGCCCGGGCGTCGTCGCCGCGGTTTCGGAGTGATGATCCCGCGATGCGATCTGGATCGCGCCGACCACGCCGACAACGACGAACACGACCAGCAGGAGCCGGCGGGGCCAAGGGAATGTCATGGTGTGCACCTGATAACCCGCGACGCCCTGCCCGTAAACGTGCAGGTGTCCTGGGCCGAACGCGCATTCGGGCGAGAAGATCGCCGGACCTCGCCGTGGGTACACGCCCGGCGCAAAGAATCATGCCGACGCCCGGCCCGCGAGAGATCATGGCTTCATGGCCGACGAGGAACTCGACGATCTTTATGGCGTGCCGCCCAAGGAGTTCACCGCCGAACGCGCCCGGCTGACGGCCGCGGCCAGGAAGCGCGGTGACGACGCCGCCGCCGAACGCATTTCGGCGGCCACCAAGCCGACGACGGCGGCGTGGATCGTCAACCGGCTGGCCCTGCGGCGCAAGGACACCCGCGAGCGCCTGGCCGACCTCGGTGAGCGGTTGCGGGCGGCGCACGCCGCGATGGACGGCGCGCGCATCCGCGACCTGTCGGTCGAGCAACACAAGCTCATCGACGAACTCACTCGCGACGCGCTGCGGGCCGCCGAGGTGAAGCAGCCGTCGGCGTCCGTGCGCGAGGATTTGACCAGCACCCTGCAAGCCGCCGTCGCCGACCCGCAGGTGAGGGCGCGGCTGGGCCGACTGACGCGGCCCGAACAGTGGTCGGGTTTCGGCGCCCTCGGGGAGGCGGCGCCGGAATCGGCGCCCGAGAAACCCCATCGCGGGCGCGTCGAGAAGCTCCGCGCGGCGGTCGCCGAAGCCGAGCGGGCCAAAGCCGAAGCCGACGACCGGTTGTCCGAGCGGGAAGCCCAACGCGACGAGGCCCGGCGCCGCCGCGACGAGGCGGCGCGGGCGCTGCGGGCGGCCGAGCGCGAACTCGGTAGCGCCGAACACAATTACGAGCGGGCCGAGGAAGCCAGCCGAGCCGCCGCCGACTCGCTTGCGGAGGCGAAAGCCCGGCTGAAGCGGGCGTGAACCCGCGCGGCGTTTCTTCGTGCCGGGTTGGGGTATCAGCACAGCCGTGACTTCTTTGTGGATGACCGACCGAACCGAACGCCCGTGGGCGGCAAGCCCGCTTGACCGGGGCCCCGCATCCGCCGATGTCATCGTCGTGGGCGCCGGCATCACCGGGCTGATGACGGCGGTTCTGCTCGCCCGCGCGGGCAAGGACGTGCTGGTGCTGGAGGCGCGCACGGTGGGTGCCTGCGCGACCGGGAACACGACCGCCAAAATCAGCCTGCTGCAAGGCAGTCAGCTCTCGAAGGTACTGCCGCGGCACGGCAGGGACGTGGCCCGGGCCTACGTCGACGGCAATCGCGAGGGACAGGAATGGGTGCTGGGCCACTGCGAGGCGCACGGGGTGGCGGTGCAGCGCGAGGACGCCTACACCTACGCCCAGTCGGCCCGCGGCGTGCCGTCGGCGCGCGCCGAACTCAAGGCGTGTCAGGCGGCCGGCCTGCCGGCGGTGTGGGAAGACGATGCCGACGTGCCGTTCGACTACCACGGCGGCGTGCGGCTGCCCGACCAGGCCCAGTTCGATCCGATGCCCTTCCTCGACTCGTTGGCCGTCGAGTTGCTCAACCGGGGTGGGCGGCTGGTCGAGGGCACCCGGGTGCGACGAGTCTCCACGCGCGGCAAGGGCGTGCGCGTGCACGTCAACGACGCCGCCCAGCAGGACGTCGAACTTCAGGCCGGCCAGCTGGTGCTCGCCACCGGGATCCCGATCCTGGATCGCGGCGGCTACTTCGCGCGGGTCAAGCCCAGCCGGTCCTACTGCCTGGCCTTCAAGGTTCCCGGCAACATCACCCGGCCGATGATGATCACCACCGATTCGCCGACACGTTCGGTGCGCTACGCGCCGGTCGCGGATGGCGAAAGGCTGATCGTCGGTGGGGCGGGCCACACCGTCGGCCGCGAGAAGAGCCCGTCCGAAGCGCTCGATGAGCTGGCGACGTGGACGCGCAAGCACTTTCCGGGGGCCGTGCAGACCCATTTCTGGTCCGCGCAGGACTACACGCCGATCGACCACCTGCCGTATGTGGGCCCCATCCTGCCGAACAATGAAAACATCTTTGTTGCAACGGGTTTCAACAAGTGGGGCATGACCAATGGCGCCGCGGCGGCCTTGGCGCTGTCGAGCCGGATGCTGGGTGGGCGGATGGATTGGGCGCGCGCGTTCGCCAGCTGGAGTCCGCACGAGCTGACCGGCCTGGGGACGGCGCTGCAGGCCAACCTCGAGGTCGGCTTCAATTTGACCAAGGGCTGGATCACCCCGGCGGCACGCATCGGCCGTCGCAGCCCCGACGGGGAGGGCGGCGTGGTGAGCGGCCCGCCGTGGCACCTCGAGGCCCGCTGCCGCGTCGACGGCACCGAGCACCGCGTCTCACCGGTGTGCCCGCACCTCGGCGGGATCGTGAATTGGAACGACGCCGACAAGGCGTGGGAATGCCCGCTGCACGGGTCGCGCTTCGCGCCCGACGGCACCTTGTTGGAGGGGCCGGCGACGCGCGATCTGACCGCGTAGACCGCCTGAGCTCAGCCCGCCTTCTCAAAGACGAGCCAGCGCAGCTCGATCGGGGAGTCGTCTCGCTCGACGTCGAACACGTCGATGCCGGTGGCCCACCCCTCGAACCACGCCGTGGGCGGCCACGCCTCGGCGGGCAACCGCGCCTTCTCGTACTCGTAGGCGGAGTCGTCGGCGACGGGCTCGAGCGGCAGGCCCACCGCCGCGCCCTTCACCTCTTCCCGGGTGAAGATCATGCTGTTGCACTGTTGGCCGAGTTGCACCGCGGCGTCGTCGGGCACGTAGCCGTCGCGGGCCAGGAAGGTGTTGAAGACCAGGCGCCCGCCGGGGGCCAGACATTCGGCGGCGAGTTCGAACATCCCGCGCAACTCGTGCGGAGTCCGGAAATCGGGCACCACCTCCGAGAGCACCATCAGGTGGTACCGGGCGTGCGCACCCTCCATGGCGGTGAACACGTCGCTTTGGATGACGTTCACGCGCAGCGCTTCGCGGCCGGCTTCCGCGCGGATGACGTCGGCGAACTTCGCCGTCATCTCCACCGCATCGACCTGGTGGCCGCGGCGGGCCAGAGCCAGGGCGTTGCGTCCGGTTCCCGCGCCGACGTCGAGCACCCGAAAGGCGGCGGGATCGGCCGCCTGCGCGGCGAGGTCCAGCACGCGCGCGTCCGGTTCGGTGCCGAACAGCGGCGGCGGGCGCACGGCGACCCACTGCTCGTAGTCGGCCTCGATCGTCCGCGCGTCGGCCTGGACGCGGAAGTTCACACCGGCCGACCCGAACGGGGAGTGGTACGAGATGACCACGTCGGACCGCGGGGATGCCTTGAACGCCTTCGCCAACTCGGTTTCCAGCGCGGCCCGCAGCTGCGCGGACTGTTCGGGGGTGTACCAGACACCCAGCGTGGCGCACACGTTGGCGCACAATTGCACGTACTCGTCGATCAGGCCCGGCACCGCCGGCACCCGGAGCTGGCCCTCGGCCGACGATCGCCGATACATCCGCCGGATGAGCGCCTCGCGCAGCATCGACGGGTCGAATGATCCCTCCGGCGGTTCGTGCACCAGAACCTTCTACACGACCGATCGGCTTTGCACCACCGCCAAGCCGGTGCGCCTATCAGTCCCGCCGCGCCGTGCGGGCAGCGTCTTCGAGGAGATCGGCGGCGCGGGCAACGCTGTGGGCGGGCTCGGTCACTTGGGTGGCGACCTCGCGCGCCCGTTTGAGGTAGCGGGCATCCAGGACCGAGCGCAGGTCTGCGACCAGTGAGTCCAACGTGGACGCCGAGAACGCCCGCGCCACGCCGACTTCCAACGCGCTGACGGCCTCGGCCCACATCGGCTGATCGAGCCAGAGCCACAGAATCAGCATGGGCACTCCGGCCCGCAGGCCCGCGGCGGTGGTGCCGGCCCCGCCGTGGTGCGCGATCGCGCGGCAGGCCGGAAACACGGCGGCGTGATTCACCTCCGTCACGATCTTGACGTGATCTTCCGGCGGGAGGCCGGTGAAATCGTTTGGGCCGCTACAGATCAACGCCCGCTCGCCCAACCGGGCGCAGGCCGCGCTGATGACGGCGACCGTCTCGGCGGGAAAGGTGACGGGGGTGCTGCCGAACCCGAAGTAGATGGGCGGCGTCCCCGTGGCGATCCAGGACAACACTTCGTCGTCGGCCTCGCCCGGCATGCCCAGCGTCAGCGAACCGACGAAGGGCCGTCGGTACTGCGGGGTTGCCCATTGCTTTGCCAGCTCGGGCACGCACAACGCGTCATAGGCCTGAATCTCCAGCGTCGGCCCCGTGGACGCCACGGCCTGCGCGGGCAAACCGAGCGCTTGGCGTTGCGCGTTCTCGGCCGCGCTGGTGACCTGGGACTGCAACCAGCCGAGTTCCAGGGCGGCCGCCGGGAAGAAGTGCAGCGCGGCCAGCGGAATGCCGAAGCGCTCGGCGACGTTGGCGGCGAGCCTTTGCTCGTTCATCCCGGCCACCAGCAGGCCGGCATCGGTCGCCAGGCGGGCCAGCGTCTCGCTCTTTGCGGCCCAGATGTTGGTGACGCGCTCCATGAGGTGCGGCAAGGCGCTGATCGGATCCTGCACGTTGCGGATGAAGTCGGTGGCGGTGTCGAGCTGCTCGCGGCTGTCGGGCCCGTAGGCGACCGCGGCAAGCCCGGCCGATTCGGCCAAGGCGAGCTTGTCGGGCGGCACCGCGATCACGACGTCGTGGCCCCGGCGTTGCAGCTCCCGCGCGACGGCGGCACAGGGTTCGACGTCGCCGCGGCTGCCGTAGGCGGCCAGCACACATTTCATTAACGGACCTCACTCGCGGTGGTGCCACAAATCCAAGCAGAGCCGGCGGCGCCCAACCTTCTGGGCGCGAGAAGCCCAACCTGACCACGCCTTTTGTCGGTGCCGGCGGACGCCCCCGTGCCCGAATCGATGCGGCGACGCCCTTGCAGCCCCACCGACCACGCGCCGAAACGATTTGCGCGGCGCGCGCCAAACCCTTGTGAGTTTCCTGTGTCATGTGCCGGTAACCTATCGTTAACCCATCGCAACAATTTCGCTGTATTCGTTAACGTTGGGCCACACTTGCGAAGGTGTGAGACCGATCCCTCAGCAGTCGGGACGGTCTCGTTAGGTCGCCTTCCTTCGCGGTACCGGCGCTGCCCGAAGGAATGCGATTTGTTTGCTGTTCGGCTGGCTACCCCCATACGACGCGCACCGGAGCCGTCGGCGCCCTCGCGGCCATGAAAGCGATCGGAGGAGAACGTGGACTTCGCAGTACTACCGCCGGAGGTCAACTCCGCGCGGATGTACGCCGGTCCGGGGTCGGGACCCATGCTGGCCGCCGCCATGGCCTGGGACGAATTGGCCGCCGCGCTGCAGTCGACGGCGGACTCGTACCAGGCGGAGATCACCGCCCTCACCTCCGGCCCGTGGGTCGGCCCGTCGGCTGCCGCCATGACCGCGGCGATCACCCCTTATCTCGAGTGGATGCGGACCACCGGCGCCCAGGCCGAAGAAGCCGCCACCCAGGCCCGGGCCGCGGCCTTCGCCTACGAGACGGCCTTCGCCGAGACGGTGCCGCCCCCGGTGATCACTGCGAACCGCACCCTGCTGGCGTCCCTCGTCGCGACGAACTTCCTCGGCCAGAACACGCCGGCGATCGCCACGACCGAGACCGAGTATGCGGAGATGTGGGCGCGCGATACCGCGGCGATGTTCGGCTACGCGGGTTCCACGGCGTCGGCGACCAGGCTGACACCGTTTGCCGAGCCCGATCAGACCACCAACTCCGGCGCCGACCAATCCGGAGCCGTGGCCCAGGCCACCGGCACGGCCGCCGGGAGCACACGCAATGCCGTTACGCAGCAATCACTCTCGGCGGTGCCCAACATGCTGAGCCGAGCGTCCCTGGCACCGAACGCCTTGGCCGCCGACCCGTCGCCGGTGGAAGCCCTGGACGTGGGTGCCGATCTCATCACGTATTTTCTGGACGCACCCGGCAGCTTGGTCACGTTTTTCGTCGACGCACCCGCGGCTACGATTGCCCTTCCCTACGACATCGCCGGTGCCCTGACCGGTTTCCACACCGATGACATCGTCAGCGGCTGGGCCGGGGTGCAGTCGTTCCCGGGGACGGGCGCGGTGCCGCCATCGCCATTCCCCGTCATCACTAACCCGGCCGGTGGATTCGGAACTCTCGCGTCAGCGGGGCTGGGGGAGGCCAACACCGTCGGCGGCCTATCGGTACCGCCCGGGTGGACAGCCGCCGCCCCGGCGATCAGACCGGCCGCGCTGGCGCTGCCGGCGACCAGCGTCGGCGCCGCCGCGGAAGCCGCGGCCGCGGCCGCCCCCAGCGGCACCGGGAGCCTGTTCGGCGAGATGGCGGTGGCGAGCATGGCCGGGCGCGCGATGGCCGGCACGAGCGCGTTGGGTCGCGAGCGAAGCCGGGCCGAGACGGCGAAATCCCCGCGCGACCCGAACAAGCGCGACCCGAACAAGAAGGACAAGGCGGACGAGTCCGCAACGACCCCGCAGGTGTCGGCGGGCGGACCGATCACGAGCATCGCCGCCGAGCTGCGCGAGCTGGCATCGCTGCGCGACGCCGGAATCCTCACGCAGCAGGAATTCGAGGAGCAGAAGAAGCGGCTGCTCCCCGGCTGACCCAGCGGTTCCGTTGCCGCCGTTGTGAGAAGTGGTGACGCCCTGCGATTTGGGGCACAGTGTGAAGGTGCCTATGGACACGTCGTCGACCGGCAACGGCCCCGGTGCCGTGCAGATGCGCGTGGAGGCGCTGCTTCGCTACCCGGTGAAGTCGATGCTCGGCGAAACGGTGGATGCCCTGGCGGTCGACGAGCGCGGCGCCGAGGGCGACCGGCGGCTCGCACTCGTGGACGGCGAGACCGGCCATGTGGCCAGCGCCAAGAATCCGCGGCTCTGGCGGGACCTCTTGACGTGCACCGCCCACGCGGGCGCCGACGGCGTGAGCATCAGGCTGCCCGACGGGACGGACGTGGCCTTCGACGACCCCGGTGTCGACGAGCTGATCTCCCGATTGACCGGACGACGGGTCCAACTCGTGGCCCAGCGGCCCGAGGGGGCCACGCTGGTTCGCCCCGATCCGGAGCAACTGCTCGAACTCGGTCTCGACGCCGAGGTCGACGGCCGTATTCTGCGGATCGCCCAGGCCACCCCGGGGGACTCGTTCACCGACGAAGCCCCGCTGCACGCCATCACCACGGCGACCCTCGAGCACATCGGGGTGGAGGCCCTGCGGTACCGGCCGAATCTGGTGATCGCGACACCACCGGACTATCCGCCGTACGTCGAAAACGATTGGGTCGGAAGCGATATCACCGTCGGTGAGGCGCGGCTGCGGGTGCTGACCGCCACGTCACGGTGCGTGGTTCCCACGCTCGAACACGGCCCCCTGCCGCGTGCCCCGCAAGCGCTTCGCATCCCCGCGAAGGAAAACCGGTTGAACACGGGCGGTCACGGGGCGCAGGCCTGCGCGGGGGCCTACCTCTCCGTGGTGACCAAAGGCGTTATCCGCGTGGGTGATCCGGTCGACATCCGGCCGTAGCCGTGGCATCAGCCGCCCAGATTGCGCACCGCCGTGTCGAGGTCTTCGGCCTGCTCGGCCAGCTCACGGTCGGATAGCTCCGCGCGCCCGATGCGCTGCACCAATTCCTGGCGGGTGGCGACCTGCAGGGCGCCTCGATATTCGGCAGAGTTCAGGTCCTCCGGCGTGACGACCGCGGCGCGCCCCTCGACAACCACGAGTGCGGCGTCCTGCTCTTGGCTGGCGAGTAGCCGCCGAACGTCGTCGGCCCCGATGGTCATGAGCCGTCCAGCTGTGACAAACCGTCGATCATGCATGTGGCTATGCCCACTCCGGGGCCGAGGTAATCAGAAAATGTCGTCATCGTTTCCGACCCGCTAGCCTGTCGCCCCAACCATTTTCATCACCAGCAGCACCGCTACCGCGATGAACGCCACGACGAAGATGCCGACGGCGATCACTGTGAGCACCGAGCTGGGCGTGAATCGCCGGGTGTTCGGCGGTTGCGGCTCGGACACACCGGATGTTTGGGGCGCGGCCGGGGGAGTAGCGCCCGGTGCGGTTCCTCCTCCCGGCTCGAGTCCGGGGGTTCGTGCGGGGTCAGGATCGGGAGGTTGCGCGGTCATGGTGGACAGCGCCCCTTTCGCCGCCGGTGATGGTCGATACGCCCGGCCGCATCGCGACCCGGATGCACTTGTCTTTTTTGTTTTTGAACAAGTCGTAGGCCCGCACGCCCTCCTCGAGCGGCACGTCGTGGGTGATCAGTTTCGCCGGGTCCAGGTCGCCCTGCTCGACGTAATCGAAAAGCCGGGTTATGTAGCGTTGTCCGTGTTGCTGCGCCGTCTTCAGCGTCAGGCCTTTGTTGGTCAGGACACCCGTCGGGAATTTGTCGGTCAGCCCGTACACCCCGAGCACCGACACGACTCCGCCCTTGCGGCAGGCCAGGATCGCCTGGCGCAGCGCGGTGGCGCGGTCGGTCTCCATGCGCAGCAGTTGCTTGGCCCGGTCGTAGAGTTGCTGCACGCCGGTGCCGTGACCTTCCATGCCGACGGCGTCGATGCACGCATCGGGGCCGCGGCCGCCGGTCATCTCCCGAAGCGTCTCGTGCACGCTGTCGACCGCGGTATAGTCGATCGTTTCCAAGCCAAAGGCGTTGCGCGCCAGGGCCAGCCGCTCCGGTATGCGGTCGATGACGATGGCCCGCTCGGCGCCCAACAGCAGCGCGCTCCGGGCCGCCATCAAGCCCACCCCGCCGGCTCCCCAGACCGCGACCGTGTCGCCACCGGCGATGTCACAGAAATCGGCGCCCATGAAACCCGTCGGCACCGCGTCGGACAAGAACAGCGCCTGCTCGTCGGCGATGTCACCGGGAATCACGAAGCAATTCGCGTCGGCGAACGGCACCCGGACGTATTGGGCGTGGGATCCGGCGTAGCCCCCGAACGGATGGGTGTATCCGTAGATGCCGCCGGAGGGATAGCCCAGCAACGGCTGCTGCAGCTCGGCGTTGGGATTGGTGGTGTCGCAACACGAATACAACTCGTGATCGCAATACCAGCAGCGGTTGCAGGCGATGAACGACGGGACCACCACACGGTCGCCCACCTTGGTGTCGCGCACCTCGCGGCCCGTTTCCGCCACCATGCCCATGAATTCGTGGCCGAAGATGTCGCCGGCCCGCATGCCCGGCAGGTAGCCGTCGATGAAGTGCAGATCCGATCCGCAGGTCGTGGTGAGGCGGACTTCGACGATCGCGTCGTGCGGATTCAGGATCTTCGGGTCATCGACCGTCTCCACCGAGAGATCGTTGACCCCGTTCCAGCACAGTGCTCGCATGTTGGGCCTTTCGCTTAGCGCGCGGACTCGCGTGCGCTGGGGTTGGACTGGATGGTCGGCACCTCGCCGGTCTGCATCAAGGCGCGCAGCCGGTAGAGGACCTTGAAGGCCGCCGCGCCGGACAGCAACGCGGGCGCGGGCGCCTGGACGCACAGCGTGACCTCGGTGCCCAGCTCGCGCGGGGCGGGCCGGTAGTTGACGACGATCTGGTTCCCGTTGCCGACGAAGCGGATTCCGCCGGATTCCTCGACCAGCGTGGAATCCCAGGTCACGTCAGGCGCCGCGGATGACCGCCAGCGATAGCGATTCCGTCCGTCGGATTCGACGTCGGCGATGTCGCCGAGCACCACCGACAACTGGTCGGGGTCGCGCCAGAAACGCTCGATCCGTTCGACGGGGCACGCGATCGTGACCGTTTGCGCCTTGGCGCGTCGCGGCACCTTGTCGATCACCCTGTTCACCGCGCCCAACACTTGGTTTTTCGCGAAGCCGAGATAACTCACCGCGCGCTCCCTCCGTCGGGGCATTGCGGTACCCGCCCACGGGCCGCCCAAACCGACCGCGGGCGCGGGCCCGGTGACGCGAAGGGGTCCCTACAGCGGATCGCCGTCCGGCGATGCCGTCTGCAAGGTGCGGCCGACCGGCGGGTCGGTCACCGAATAGGCTGCGGGCCAAGGCTTTTCGTGCGGTCCGCCGCGTTCATGGAGCCGGAATCGCCGGCGTCGTCAGTTTTCGGAGTTCGGTGTGGGACTTTGCGCGGATTCCCACTTCGCCTCGAGGGACCTCTCCACCGTGGTGCCGGCGGCCAGGTCGAGCTGAAAGGTCTCCCCGCGGTCGCTTTCCAGCGTGACGAGATATCCCGCATCGGTGGGGTCCTTGAACACGACCTTGTAGGGCTGTGCGCCGGAGCCGCGGTCAACGGCGATGATGTCGCCAGGGGTGACGTCGTCGATGCGGTCGTTACCGGAGGCTTTGGACATACCGCCGACCGTAGCCGATGTCCGTCCGCCGCGGCCGGGGCCCGGTCAGGGCTGCAGGAAGGCCTTGATGGCGCGCCGCTCATCCATGGCCCGGTAGGCCTCGGCGACTTGTTCAAGCGGCAGGTGTAGGTCGAAGACCTTGCCCGGATTGATTCGCCCGTCGAGCACCGACTCGATCAGGTCGGGCAGGAAGTGCCGGACCGGGGCGGGGCCGCCGCGGAGCCCGACCTGACTCCTGAAGAGTTGCTCGCCGGTGATGCTGACGTCGTGGGGGACTCCCACGAACCCGACGAAGGCGCCTGGGCGGGCGGATTGGATGGCTTGCTGCATGGATTGGCCGGTACCCACGCATTCGAGCACGGCGTCGGCGCCGACGCCTTCGGTCATGTCCTTGATGACGGCTACACCGTCGTCGCCGCGCTCGGTGACGATGTCGGTGGCGCCGAACTCGCGCGCCAGCTTCTGCCGGGGCTCGTGGCGGCTCATCGCGATGATCCGCTCGGCGCCCTTTTCGCGGGCGGCGAGCACCGCGCACAAGCCGACCGCGCCGTCCCCCACGACGGCCACCGTCATGCCGGGAGCGACGTTGGCCGCTTCGGAGGCAAACCATCCGGTCCCCATCACGTCCGACAGGGTCAGCAGGTCCGGAATCGATTCGTGGTCGGGTTGGTCGGGGAGGGCGACCAGGCTGCCGTCCGCCCACGGGATGCGGATCACCTCCGCCTGGCAACCGCTCATCAGTACGCCGTGCACACACGACGTTTGAACTCCGTTGCGGCAGTTCGGGCAGGTGCCGTCGGAAGCGAAGAAGGATCCGATGACGAACTGGCCGGGCTTGACCGAGGTGACCTCGCTGCCAACGGCTTCGACGACGCCGCAGTATTCGTGACCGAACGGCTTGGGCTCGGGAACGGGGTTGATGCCGCGGTAATCCCAGAGATCCGAGCCGCACACGCACGTGGCGGTGGTGCGGACGATGGCGTCGGTGGGGGCGACGATCTCGGGGTCCGCGATGTCCTCGAAACGGACGTCGCCGGCGCCGTAAATGACGGCTCCTCGCATGATGCCTTCCCTCCCGTGCCAGCCGGCCCTACCCAAATCGATGGGTTTCAACCGCGCCTCGACGCCATTTGACGTGCCCATCCGTCGAGTCGGACGCGACGGCCCTGCCGGCAAGAGTATCGCCCTGCCGCTCTTTCGCGCATGGCAAGGCGCCTCCGCCACGAACGATGTTGCGGCAGTTGTTATTTCACGCCCGCCGACCGCGGCGATGACGTCCTGGCGATCAGTGACGCGGTTCACGTCGTGTTTGAGCGACCGAGTCCGTGGAATCCCCCTGCGTGAACGAACGTTCTTGGCCAACGCCGCAAGGAGAATTTCGATGAGTAAGCACGACAAGGCAGACGAGGCGCGTAGGGGCCTGATCGATTCGGTCAAGGGCAAAGCCAAAGAGGTCGTCGGCGCCGTGACGGGCAATGATTCGCTGACCGCCGAAGGACAGCTCGAGCAAACCCAGGCGCACGAGCGCAAAGAAGCGAACGCAACCGAGGCCGTCGCCGAGGCCCAGGCCAAGCAAGCGCGGGATGACGCGGCCGAAGCCAAGGCGGATGGCGCCCGACAGCGCCTGGCGGCGAACGCCAGCGCGGTGGCTACGGAGGATTCGATCGAAGCCCGACAAGCCGCGCAGAAGCGCGCGGCCGAGCGCGCGGCGCAGCAGACCGCCGCAACGGAACAAACGCGGGCTGAGCTCGACGCACAACAGCAGATCCAACGGGCCAAGGCCGACGAACGCAAGGAAATCGGTGACGCGACGGAGGACGTCGTCGATGCCGCCGCGCAGCATCAAACCTCGGTGCAGGTGGCCGCCAACGAAAAGGCGGAGGCCGATCGCCTTCGCCACCATGCCCAGAACGTGTCCGACGAAGCCGACCTGCCCTGAGGGCGGGCCACGTACAGGAGAAAACGATGAAAATATCCGACGCCCCGTTGGCGGTTCTGCGGTTTCACTACCAACTCGCCCGGTTCCCGCTGCAGTTGATCGAAGATCGGGTCGTTACCCGAATCCCAGCGGAAGCGCGTGCGCGGCTGCTCTATGAGCGCTCGCTCGGGATGCTTGACAGCACTGTCGGGAATGCGCTCGGCGATCCCCGGCTGGTCGAGCGGGGGACGGCGCTCGTGGAACGCAGCGACGCGCTCGGGCGTGCCGCACAGCTGGACGCGACGGCGGCGACCAGGAAAAAGCAGGCCGACGCGGAGTTGGCGGGTGCTCGTGACGAGGCGATCGAGGAACGCCAGCAAGCGCAGGCGGCAACAGCTCAGGAGATCGCGGAGGCCCGCAACGCCGCCGGGGACCGCAAGCGGCAGGCGGCACAGTCGGCGCAGAAGGCGAGCGCCTCGGCAAAGCAGCGCGTCGACGAGGCGGCCGCCAAGCAGAAGGACGCCGTCGAATCGGCAAAACGACAGGTGGAGAACAGGACTCAGGCCGCCGAGCGGGCCGCGTCCAAGGCTTCCGCCGCCAAACTCGATGAGGCCGAGGACAAGCTAGGCGAGGCCGCCGACAAGCGCGCCGAAGCGGATCGCGTCGCGGATTTGGCGGCCGCCGAAAAGCAAGAACGCCAAGAGCGGCGCGCGAACGACTAGAACCTGCCTCAGACGCGCGGCGCGGCTTGGTTGACCTTGTCGGCCGCGAACGTCGCGGCCTGGGCCGTCATCCCGGCGTCGATGTAGGAGACGTGCGCGATGATGTTGCCGCCACCCGAGCAGATCGGGTCGTCGGGGGCGCACAGGCTGATGGTCTTGGCGCCGTACGCCGGGTTGATCGTGGGGAGCGGCTGGCCGCCCCACAACATGGTGGAGAAGCCGCTGGACGGCTCGCCGAAGAGGGCGACGGCGGCGACGTGGTCGGCCGCCGAGGCGGGCAGCGCGTTGGTGGCGAGGTCGATCACCGTCGAGCCCTGCGAGTACCCGCCGAGCACGATCCGGGAGTTCGGGCAGCTGGCCACGGTGTCCTGGATGTGGGTGGCCGCGTCGTCCGCGCCGGCGTTCGCGCTGTTGTGGTAGTCGTCGTTGGCCGGGTAGTTGACGGCGTAGACGTCGACGGATCGCCCGCCGAGCTGCGACGTGAGCGAGTCGACGAACGCCTGGCCGATGTTGCCGAGGCCGGGCTCCTGGTGGGTGCCGCGGGCGAAGACCACCGAGACGTCCGAGCATGGATCGGCGGCGGCGGTCGGAGCGCCGATGGGTGCATTCAGCAGCGCCCACGCCGTCACAGTCGAGATACCAACGAAGCGAGCAAGTCTGCGTGCATTCATCCCCGAATCCTGACACATGCGCCACGACGACGGTGGCGGTGGCCGGTTCGGCGCCATCCGCGGCACGTCAACGGCCACGCCACTGCGGCTTGCGCTTCTCGCTCCAGGCCCGGATACCCTCGGCCACGTCTTCGGTCGCGCCGGCCACCTTGCGCATCGTCTCGCCGAAGCGCACCGACTCGATCCAGCCCATGTCCGCGGTCCGCCAGGCCACCTCCTTGGTCGCCCGCTGGGCCAACGGTGCGGCCTCGGTGAGGGTGCGGGCCCAGGCCTGCGCCTCGGCCTGCAGTCGGTCGGGCTCGACGAGCTTCCAGACCAGGCCGACCTCTTTGGCCCGCTGGGCGCTCATCGGCTTGCCGGTCAACAGCAGTTCCATGGCGTTGGCCCAGCCCACCCGCTGCGGCAGCCGGATCGCCCCGACGATGGTGGGCACCCCGATCGAGACCTCGGGGAAACAGAACGTGGCCTCGGTACTGGCGATGACGAAGTCACAGAACAACACCCCGGTCACCCCGTAGCCGATGCAGGGACCGTGCACGGCGGCGATCGTCGGCTTGAACAGTTCCATGCCTGATTCGAACGAGTTGATGGTCGGTTTCTCCCAGAAGGTGCCGCCGAACGTGCCGACGGAGCCTTCGCCGTCCTTGAGGTCGCCGCCCGCGCAGAACACGCTGCCGTTGGCTGTCAGGATCCCGACCCAGGCGTCCAGGTCGTCGCGGAAACGATCCCATGCGGCGTTGAGGTCCTGGCGCAGCGCGCCGTTGATGGCGTTGCGCGCCTCGGGGCGATTCAGCGTGATGGTGGCGACGTGATCTTGCAGCTCATAGGTGACCAGACTCATGCCTGCAGAGTATTGCGCCGGGCGTGACGACCCACCGATAAGCCGGGCGCGAACCTACCTCACGGCGTGCGGGAGCGGCGAGGGTCGTCGGAAACTCCGAGGCGCCCAACGGCTTTCGCGGAGAGACGCCTGACGTCATCGAACCGCACGCTGACACGCTCGAAGGCCTTGACGCGTTCGGCTTTGACTTTCTTGGTGTAGGTCCTGCGGTCGGCCGGCGTGAGGTCCGCGTCGTCGCTGAACGCGCTGAGCAGGGCGCGCGGGTACAGCTTTTCCACCAAGACGACGTTGACCTCGGCGCACAACACCAGCGCCACCGAGGCGAGGAACAGAAAGGCCAACGCCCCCAACACCAGTGCGAACACACTGTTGGTGGCGCTGGCCCGTTTCACGGTGTGCGCGACATAGCCCGCCCCGAACCACTGCAGCATCTGCCAGATGAACGCCGCGGCGACCGCCCCGGGCAACACCTGCCGGTACGTCAGTGCCCGCGCGGTTGTCACGCGAAAAGCCACCAGGCAGATCAACGCGTTGATCACGACTGCGGCGAGCGCGAGGCCGGCGGTTTCGAGAATGCCGACGGCGCCGGCGGCGTGACCGACCGCGGCCAACACGGTGGCCGCGATGGCCGCCGAGCCGAGCACCAACAGCAACAGCAAGCTGCGCAGGCGTGACCGAATGGGGTTGGGCCGCTTGTGTTTCGGCACCGCCCAGACGGAATCCATCGCGTTCTGCAGCGCCTGTCCCACACCCAGACCGCCGTATAGCGCTCCGAGCAGGCCCACGATCACGCCGACGGCGCCTCCGCTGAGCCCCTCGGGGTGGTGCAACTGGCTGCCCAGGACCGGGAATTGGCTCAGCGTGCTGTGCAGCACCTGTGCCTGCAGATCGGGCCGGCCGGCCAGCACGACCCCGAGCGCGGTGGTCAACAGCAGCAGCAGCGGAAACAAGGACACCAGCGCGTAGTAGGTGATCAGCGCGGCGAGGTAGCCGCCCTGATCGTCGTTGTATTTGTAGATGACGGCGACGATCACGCCCACGGTTCGATTCCGTCGCTGCAGCTCGTCTAACCAACCGACCATCGCCGATCACGTCCCCCGCACAAGCCCGCACCCCGTTCGATGCGCTCGCCAGGTCATACCCGAATTGGGCCGCCGTCAACCGCGGTGGGCGCACCGGGGCTTGGGACGCCACCGGCGGCGGGTGCCTATTCTGTGCGGGGTGGCCGAACCGTCTGCAGCGCAGTTGCGCAACCAACTCGACGGCCTGACGTTGCGCGACGCCGCCCGCATCGGCAGGCGCCTGATGAACCTCCGCGCCGCCACGCCCGAGAAGCTGCGGCGGCTCGCCGACGAGATCGCGGCGGCGCGGCCGCTCGTCGCGGCCCGCCAGGCCGCCGTCCCGACGATCACCTACCCCGACCTGCCGGTCAGCGCACGGCGGCAGGAAATCGCCGACGCGATCCGCGGGAATCAGGTGGTGGTGATCGCCGGGGAGACCGGGTCGGGCAAAACCACGCAGCTGCCCAAGATCTGCCTGGAGGCGGGTCGCGGCATCCGCGGAACCATCGGGCATACCCAGCCCCGCCGGCTGGCCGCGCGCACCGTCGCCCAGCGCATCGCCGACGAGCTGGCAAGCCCGCTGGGCGAGGCCGTCGGCTACAGCGTGCGGTTCACCGACCGGGTCGGCGACCGCACCCTGATCAAGCTGATGACCGACGGAATCTTGCTCGCCGAGATCCAGCGCGACCGCCGCCTGCTGCGCTACGACACCCTGATCCTCGACGAGGCACACGAGCGCAGCCTCAACATCGATTTTCTGCTCGGCTATCTGCGCGAGTTGTTGCCGCGCCGGCCCGATTTGAGGGTGATCGTCACCTCGGCGACCATCGAGCCGCAGCGCTTCGCCGCGCATTTCGAGAATGCGCCGATCATCGAGGTGTCCGGGCGGACCTATCCGGTCGAGGTGCGTTACCGGCCGCTGGAGGTCGCCGTGCCTTCCGCATCCACGGACGATCCCGACGATCCGGACCACGAGATCGTCCGCACCGAGACCCGCGACGAGATCGAGGCGATCGTCGACGCCATCCGTGAACTCGAAGCCGAGCCGCCCGGCGACGTCCTCGTCTTTCTCTCGGGTGAGCGCGAGATCCGTGACACCGCAGATGCTTTGACGTTTTTGACGAACGGCCCGGGCCACACCGAAGTGCTTCCGCTGTATGCCCGGCTGCCCACCGCCGAGCAACAAAAGGTGTTCGCGCCGCATACCGGGCGTCGCGTCGTGCTGGCGACCAACGTCGCCGAGACGTCGTTGACCGTGCCGGGAATCCGCTACGTCATCGACCCTGGCAACGCCCGGATTTCGCGCTACAGTCGCCGCCTGAAGGTGCAGCGGCTGCCGATCGAGCCCATCTCGCAGGCCTCCGCCGCCCAACGGGCCGGCCGGTGCGGCCGGGTCGCGCCCGGCGTGTGCATCCGGTTGTACTCCGAGCAGGACTTCGCGGCCCGGCCGCGCTACACCGAGCCCGAGATCCTGCGGACGAACCTCGCCGCCGTACTGCTGCAGATGGCGGCGCTGCAAATCGGCGATATCGAAAAGTTCCCGTTCCTCGATCCGCCGGACCGGCGCAGCGTCCGCGACGGCGTCCAGCTGCTGGTCGAGCTCGGCGCGTTCGACGGCCGGGGCGCGATCACCGAGCTCGGCCGCCGCCTTGCCCGGCTGCCGGTCGACCCACGGCTGGGCCGGATGATCCTGCAGGCCGAGACCGAAGGATGCGTGCGGGAGATGCTGGTTTTGGCCGCGGCGCTGAGCATCCCGGACCCGCGGGAACGGCCGAGCGATCGCGAGGAAGCCGCCCGCGAAAAGCACGCCCGCTTCGCCGACGAACACTCCGACTTCATGTCGTACCTCAACCTGTGGCACTATCTCCGCGGACAACGGAAGTCGTTATCCGGCAGCGCGTTTCGACGGATGTGCCGATCCGAATTCCTGCACTACCTGCGCATCCGCGAGTGGCAGGACCTGGTCGGCCAGCTACGCAGCATCGCCGGCGACCTGGGCATCGTCGAAGACACCGCCGGCGAGCCCGCCGATCCGGCCCGCGTGCACGCGGCGCTGGTCGCCGGGTTGCTGTCGCATGTGGGCATGCGCCGCGAGGACACGCGCGAGTACCTGGGAGCGCGTAACGCGAACTTCGTGCTGGCGCCCGGCTCGGTGCTCACCAAACGGCCGCCGCGCTGGGTCGTCGTGGCGGAGTTGGTCGAGACCAGCCGGCTGTATGGGCGCACGGCCGCGCGCATCCAGCCGGAGGTGGTCGAGCGGGTGGCCGGCGACCTGGTGCAGCGCACCTACAGCGAGCCGCATTGGGACGCCAAGCGCGGCGAGGTGATGGCCTACGAGCGGGTGACGCTGTATGGCCTGCCGCTGGTGGCGCGCCGCCGCGTCGGATACGCCCGCATCGAGCCGGTGGTGGCGCGCGAGCTGTTCATCCGGCACGCCCTGGTCGAAGGGGAGTGGCAGACCCGGCATCACTTCTTTCGCGACAACGCCCGGCTGCGCGCCGAGCTCGAGGAGCTGGAGGAGCGTGCCCGCCGCCGCGACCTGCTGGTCGGCGACGACGACGTCTACGCGCTCTACGACGCCCGCGTTCCCACCGAGGTGGTCTCGGCGCGGCATTTCGACGCGTGGTGGAAACGCCAGCGGCACAAGACACCCGACCTGCTGACGTTCACCCGCGCCGACCTGCTGCGCACCGACGACAACGCCGGCACCGATCGGCCCACCACGTGGCGGACGGGCGACGCCGCGCTGCCGCTGACCTACCGGTTCGAGCCGGGGGCCGCCGACGACGGGGTCACGGTGCATGTCCCGATCGACGTGCTGGCGCGCCTGGGGGGTGACGAGTTCGCCTGGCAGGTACCCGCGCTGCGCGAGGAACTGGTCACCGCGCTCATCCGCTCACTGCCGAAAGACCTGCGCCGCAACTTCGTTCCCGCCCCCGACACGGCACGCGCGGTGCTGGCCGCAATCGAGCCGGCCGCCGAGCCGCTGCTGTCGGCGTTGCAGCGCGAATTGCGCCGTCGCACCGGTGTTTTGGTGCCCGTCGAGGCGTTCGACCTGGACAAGCTGCCGCCGCACCTGCGGGTGACGTTCGCGGTGGAGTCCCCTGACGGCGCCGAGGTCGCCCGCGGCAAGGATCTGCAGGAGCTGCAGGAACGACTCACGACGCCGGCCCGCCGCGCGGTGGCGCACGCGGTCGCGGGCGAGCTCGAGCGCACCGGGTTGCGCGACTGGCCCGACGATCTCGACGAACTGCCGCGCGTCATCGAACGCGCCGTGCAGGGGCGCACCGTGCGAGGCTTTCCGGCGTTCGTCGACACCGGCGGCGCCGTCGACCTACGCGTGTTGGCGACGCCGGACGAACAGCACCGGGCGATCGGTCCCGGCCTTCGGCGATTGGTCCGGCTCAGCGTTGCGTCCCCGGTGAAAGCCATTGCGCGACAACTTGACCCGCGCACCCGTCTGACGCTCGGCACCAACCCCGACGGCGACCTGTCCGCGCTGCTGGAGGACTGTGCCGACGCCGCGGCCGACACCCTCATGCCGACGCCGGTGTGGACGCGGGGGGAGTTCGTCGCGTTGCAAGAACGCCTGGGAAAGACCTTGGCGCCCACGGCCGCCGAGATTGCGCGCGCGGTCGAGCGGGTACTCGCCGCCGCCCACGACGTGCGACTCCTGCTGCCCACCAACCCGCCGCCCGCGCACTCCGAGGCGATCGCGGACGTGCGCGCCCAGCTCGACCGGCTCTTGCCGCCGGGCTTCGTCACCGCGACCGGCCGGGCGCACCTCGCCGATCTCACCCGCTATCTGCTCGCGATCCGTCGCCGGCTCGACGGGCTGGCGCGCGGCGCCCAGGCCGACCGGGAGCGGATGGACCGGGTGCACGCCGTGCAGGACGCCTACGACGAACTGCTGCGTGAGCTGCCACGAACGGCGAGGACGGACCCCGACGTCCTCGATATCGCCCGCCAGATCGAGGAACTCAGGGTGAGCCTGTGGGCCCAGCAGCTCGGCACGCCGCGCCCGGTCAGCGAGCAGCGGATCTACCGCGCCATGGACGCTGTGCGCGATCGTCGCTGAATGTTTTTCCCCGCCACTTTCAACCTATAGCGCATCCCGGGGCTTGCCGCAAGACCCGGGTGATGTCGCAAAATCGCTGTCCGAAACCAAAATTCGGGAGAGCGCGGGGGTATCGACGTGGTTGTTTCGCAGAGCTCGGGCGGGAAGGTCGAGCATGCGGTGCTCATCGCCGGAGGTGGCCCCACGGGGCTGATGCTCGCCGGCGAATTGGGTTTGGCCGGCGTCGACGTCGCGATCGTCGAGCGGCGCGCCAACCAGGATTTGATCGGATCGCGCGCCGGGGGTCTGCACGCTCGCACCATCGAAGTCCTCGATCAGCGCGGCATCGCCGATCGATTCTTGTCGCAGGGACAGGTGGCGCAGGTGGCGGGTTTCGCCCAGATTCGGCTGGACATCAGCGACTTTCCCACCCGCCACCCGTACGGACTGGGGCTGTGGCAGAACCAGATCGAACGAATCCTGGCCGAGTGGGTCGGCGAACTCGGCGTGCGCATCTATCGCGGCACAGAGGTGGCCACCCTCGCCCAGGACGACAACGGCGTCGACGTCGGCCTGTCCGATGGCCGGGTGATGCGGGCGGGCTATCTCGTCGGGTGCGACGGCGGACGCAGCGTGGTCCGCAAGGCAGCCGGCATCGAATTTCCGGGGTGGGATGCCACGACGAGCTATCTGCTCGCCGAGGCGGACATGGACTACGAAGATGACCAGCCGCCGCCGTGGGGTATCCGCCGCGACGCGCTCGGAGTCCACGCCCTGTCCACCACCGAGGAGGGCGGGCCGGTGCGAATCATGGTCACCGAGAAGCGCCTCCGGAACTCCGGCGAACCCACGGTGCACGATGCGAGCCGGGCGCTCGTCGCCGTCTACGGGACGGATTACGGAATCCACAGTCCCCGTTGGATTTCCCGCTTCACCGATGCCGCCCGGCAGGCCGCGTCCTATCGCGTCCGACGGGTGCTGGTCGCCGGCGACGCCGCGCACGTCCATCACCCGGTCGGCGGGCAGGGTCTGAACACCGGCGTCCAGGATGCCGTGAATCTGGGATGGAAGCTGGCCCAGGTGGTCAACAACACGTCACGCGACAGCCTCCTCGACACCTATCACGCCGAACGGCACCCGATCGCCGCGCGGGTGCTGCGCAACTCGATCGCGCAGCTGGCGCTCCTTCGCGCGGACGACGGCACCGAGGCGCTGCGAGAAACGATGGGCGAGCTGCTGGGCATGGAGGAGCCTCGCAAACGGTTCGCCGCGATGATGTCCGGGCTGGGCATCCGCTACGACCTCGGGGAGGGGCACCCGCTGCTGGGGCGCCGCATGCCCGACCTGGACCTGATCACCGCTGACGGTCCGCTGCGGGTGTTTGCCCTCCTGCGGGACGGCCGGCCCGTTCTGCTCAACTTCGGCTCGGCCGGGCGCATCGACATCGCGTCGTGGGCGGGACGGGTGCGTGTGGTCGACGCGAAACACGAAGGGGATTGGGAACTTCCGGCACTGGGGACGGTGTGCGCCCCAACGGCGGTGTTGATCCGTCCGGACGGATATGTTGCCTGGACCGGTGAGGGAACCGACCCGGCGCTGCGTGATGCCCTCACCGCCTGGTTCGGGCCACCGGCCGGGTGATTGGCGCCGGTCGCGGGCCACCGTCGGGTGACTTGTTTTGGGGGGCGCACGGTGTATCGTGCGTGTTCCCTGATCATGAGCAGGAAGCACGCACCGTGGACATGGCAAGCGACCAATCGTCGACACCGCCGCTGGATTGGGGCGAAGCCCAACCCCTGCTGAGGCCGGTGCTGCGGCCGCAAAGCTACGCCAATCAGCTGGTCAACAACGGGGCACAGCCCTGGGTCCGTCCGGTGTTCCCGCACATCAACGAGATGGTCGTCGTGGACCTTCCCACGGTTCGGGCCATGGTGACGCCGGCCGAAACCGGCGCCTGGGGCATTACCGGCGACCAGGCGTTCGCGGTGGCCCGGGAGAATCTGACCGCGCGTCAGCAGGTCTTCACACCGGGCGAGAAGTATCTGTTGAAGGACGCCGACGGTGCCAGCTATGTCGACTCGATGATTCTGGCCACCGGGTGGCTGGGTTCGCTGGCGGTAGCGGGCGGCCCACGACCGCTGGTGTTCTTCCCCGGGGACGGGTCGCTGGTGCTGGGCACCGACGCCCCCGACCAGGTGGCCGAACTCTTCGAGGTCGCCGAGCAGCTGTACCTCGAGGCCGAACAACCCGTCTCGCCGCAGGGCTACACCATTGCGGGCGCCATCATCGTGCCGTTCGATCAGGCCGGCCCGCACCCGCTGCGCGGGTACGGCCTGGCGGCTCGAAGCCTCTTGGCCGCAAGGGAATACCAACACCAGACCGACTACCTGCGGCAGCATTACGAGCGCGAACTGTTCCCGCAATACGTCGGCGAGGCCCAGGTGATCGACACGCCGTGGGGGCGGCGCACCACGACGGTGTGGGGGCAGGGCCCGGCCTGGGAGCTGCCCCACACCGATTACGTGACGTTCCTCGTCGGCGACCCGTCGAACGTGTCGGACAAGTTCACCGTGCCGTTCGCCACGGTCGTCGACGTGGTGGGCATCCTGCCCGTCGCGGGGATCACCCCGGCGCGATACCGAGCCAACGAGTGGCCGGCACCGGAAACGCTGGCGACGCTGAAGGCTCACGCCATAGATCTGCCGAGCGGATGACTCGCTAGTCCGGCGGCTCGTTGTCCGAGCCTCGGACGGCGGCATGCTCCCGGTCGCTGGGCTTACCGGGGACGTCTTCGGCTTCGCGGTCCCCGGCGACCTTCTCCTCGAGCCGATCGACGATGTTCTCCAGCTCCTGAGCGCGGCTCAATGGGTCTTTATCGGGCTTTGTCATGTCGCTTTCCGTTGGCTTGGTGGGGCGGCGAACCCCGATGCCGGGGGCCGCCGCTATCCCATACCCGATCGAGCGACCGCTAACCGGCCGCAACCGGAGAACAGGGGCGACAGAGCGTCGCGGCGGTGGAAGTATCGCAGGAGTGGCCACCGCAAAACCTCAGACCATCTCGTACCCCGCGCCCGACGCACGCCCGCGTCGCCACCACCCCGATCCGTTGGACCCCCACGTCATCGTCCTGTTCGGCGCGACGGGGGATCTGGCCAAGCGAAAGCTCATCCCCGGCCTGGCCTACTTGGACCAGTCCGAGCTGGCGCCCAACATTCAGATCGTCGCCACCTCACTGGAAGACTTGACCGACGACGAATTTCGCGAGCTCGCCAAGAACGCGATCGATTCATTCGGGACACACAAGCTCACACCCGACCAATGGGCGAACTTCGCGAGGATCATGACCTACGTCCCGCAGGGCGCCGGACCCGAAGCGCTGGCCACCGCCGTGGCGGACGCCGAAGCCAACCTGGGCCCCAACGCCCGGCGGCTGCATTACCTGTCGGTGCCGCCCAAGGCGGCGCGCGCGGTGATCACCATGCTGCGCGACGCGAAATTGGTCGACCGCTCACGGGTCGTGATGGAGAAACCATTCGGCACCGATCTGGCCAGCGCGGTGGCGCTCAACGACTTCGTGCACGAAACCTTCGAGGAATCCCAGATTTTCCGCATCGACCACTTCTTGGGCAAAGAGGCCGCCCAGAACATCTTGGCGTTCCGCTTCGCCAACGGGCTGTTCGAACCGATCTGGAACCGCAACTTCATCGACCACATCCAAATCGATATCCCCGAGGCACTGGGCCTGGATCAACGAGCGAGCTTCTATGAAGAGACCGGCGCATACAAGGACATGGTGGTCACCCACTTGTTCCAGGTGATGGCGTTCGTGGTGATGGAGCCGCCGACCGCGCTCGAACCCTTTGCCATCAGCGAAGAGAAGAACAAGGTCTTCCGGTCGATGCTGCCGGTCAAGCCCTCGAATGTGGTGCGCGGCCAGTACCAGGGATACCGCGACGAAGCCGGGGTGGCAAGGGATTCCGACACCGAGACGTTCATCGCCCTCCGGGTCGGCATCGACAACTGGAGGTGGGCCGGGGTGCCCATCTACCTGCGGACCGGCAAGAAGATGGCCGAGGGCATCCGCATCATCTCCATCGCGTTCAAGGAGGCCCCGCGCACGATGTTCCCACCCGGATCCGGGGTGGGAACCCAGGGTCCCGATCACCTCACGTTCGACCTCGCCGACAACTCGAAGGTGTCTTTGTCGTTCTATGGCAAGCGGCCCGGCCCCGGCATGAAGCTGGACAAGCTGTCCATGCAATTCTCCTCGCAGGAGATCGAGACGGTCGTCGATGTGCTGGAGGCCTACGAACGGCTCATCCTCGACGCGATGCGGGGCGACCACACCCTGTTCAATACCGCGGAAGGCATCGAATCCTTATGGGAGCGTTCGGAAGAGCTCCTCACCGATCCACCTGCGGTCAAGCTGTACCAGCCGGGAACCTGGGGGCCCAACGCCATTCACCAGTTGATCGCGCCGAACGCCTGGCGGTTGCCGTTCGAGCGGGAGTGGCGCCACGCCAGGCCCTGACGCGGGCGCCGGATCAACTCAGCTCAGCTCGGCGCTGAGGTAACTGATGGCGTGACGGAATCGCTTGAGGATTTCGTTGTCGGGCATCGCGAAACCGTAGTCGGCATACACCTGTTCGGTGGGGTGGCGCGTGACGTTCCAGCCGGTCGTGGACAGGTGCTCGGCGGCCGGACGGCGCTCCCCGAGCCAGACGAGTTCGGCGACGTCGATGTCGAGGCCGTGCTGGCGCCAGTTGTTGCGCATCGCCCGGGCCCGCTCGTCGGTGAACACGCTCATGTCGGTGATGTTCTCGGTGGCCAGCCGGCTACCCGGGGCGCTGAGCGCGGTGATGTTGTCCAGCAACCTGTCTTGGGCTTCCGGCGGTAGGTAGGGCAGTAGGCCCTCGGCGATCCAGGCGGTTGGAGAGTCGGCGTCGAAACCGCTGCCGCGCAAGGCGGTTGGCCAATCATCGCGCAGATCGATGGCGACGGTGCGGCGCTCGGCGGTCGGTTCCGCGCCGATCTGGGCGAGCGTGTCGGTCTTGAACGAGATGACCTCGGGCTGGTCGACCTCGAAAACCACGGTGCCCGCAGGCCACGACAACCGGTAGGCCCGGGCGTCGAGCCCGGCGGCCAAAATGACGGCCTGGCGTGCGCCGGCCGCCGTCGCGGCGCGGAAGAAATCGTCGAAGAACCTGGTCCGCACCGTCATCTGCTCGCGCCGCTGCTGCAGTGTCATCGGCGAGTCGTCGGTGTCGAGCGGGATCTGGCCGTCCAGCATCCGGACGAAGAAGGGATGTCCGACCGCCCGCACCAGCGGCTCGGCGAACCTGTCGTCGAGCAGCGGGTCCGGCTCGCGAGACGCCAACGCCCGGGAGGCCGCCACCATCGTCGCGGTCGCCCCCACGCTGGAGGCCAGGTCCCAGCTATCGCCCTCGCTTCGTGCCGAATCGATCGATGACATCCGTGTTTCCCTTCCAGGATCCGGCCGCCGCGCCGGCCGATTGGGCCGTGGGGCGGCCGCCACCCGCGACTACACCACCGCTACCGAAGGGTACTTTCTGCTATGCCGCGGTCACCACGCGCCACATGCAGGTGACTCCTTTCCCGCACGACTAGACGACAGGAAGCGAATCACGCTATGGCACCGACCCTGCGCCCGCGCCGCTCCGCCCTGTACTTGCCCGGCAACAAGCCCCGGGCGCTGGAGAAGGCCAAATCGCTGCCGGCGGATGTGCTGATATTCGACCTCGAAGACGCCGTGGGGCCCGACGCGAAGGCCGAATCGCGTGCGACGGTGTGCGAGGCCGTCTCGTCGGACAGCTACCGGCCCCGCGAGGTCGTGGTGCGCATCAACGGATTGGACACCAACTGGCACAGCGACGACTTGGCCGCGGTGGCCGGATCGGCCGCCGACGGGGTGCTGGTGCCGAAAGTCGAGACGGGCCAACAGGTTCGGGCGCTGGCCGACGCGCTCGACGCGCTGGGGGCACCGAAGTCGTTGCAGCTGTGGGTGATGATCGAAACGCCCCGGGCGTTTCTGAGGGCCGAGGAGGTCGCGTCGGCCAGCGAGCGCCTGGCCGGTTTGGTGGTCGGCACCAACGATCTCGTCAACGAGCTGCACGGCCTGCACGTCCCCGGGCGCGCGCCCGTCGTCCCCGCGCTGGGCATGGCCCTGCTGGGCGCGAGGGCGGCCGGAAAAATCATTCTGGATGGCGTGTTCAACGACATCACGGATGAGGGCGGATTCCGGGCCGAGGCGCAGCACGGCCGCGAAATGGGATTCGACGGCAAGACCCTGATCCATCCGTCACAGATCGCCCCGGCGAACGAGCTGTTCGGCCCATCGCAGAAGGAGCTCGACGACGCCCGCAAGGTCGTATCGGCCTACGAGGAGGCGCGGGCCGCGGGCACCAGCGTCATCACGGTCGATGGCCGCATGATCGAGAGCCTGCACGTGCGCGACGCCCAGCGGATTCTCGCCCTGGCCGATTTGATCGCGGAGATGGAAACCGCTTCCTAGCTCGGATTAGGCCGGGCAGAGCGATCGGGGTCGGCCACACGGTAGGTTGTACGCGATTCCCGACGACTCGAGAGGAGACAAGGTGGGCGAGACCGCGGCCATGGCCGAGGCCGACCGCACGTGGATGATCGACACGCTGCTCGCACTGCTGCAGACCCCGAGTCCGTCGGGGCGCACGGATGCCGTGATGCAGGTGATCGGCGACATCCTCGACGACTTCGGCGTGCCGTTCACGCTGACGCGGCGCGGGGCGCTGACCGCGGAGCTCCCGGGGGAGTCGGCGACCACCGACCGGGCGCTGGTGGTTCATTCGGACACCATCGGCTGCATGGTCCGCGACCTCAAGGACAACGGCCGCCTGGGACTGGTCCCGGTCGGCACCTTCTCGGCCCGGTTCGCCGCGGGAGCCCGCGTGCGCATCTTCATCGACGACCCCGACGAGTTCATCACCGGCACGGTCATGCCGCTCAAGTCCAGCGGACATGCGTTCGGCGACGAGATCGACACCCAACCCACCGACTGGGACCACGTCGAGGTTCGGATCGACCGCAAGGTGTCCTCGCGCGAGGACCTGCTTCGCCTCGGCCTGCAAATCGGCGACTTCGTCGCGTTGATCACCAGCCCCGAGCTCACCGCCGACGGCTTCATCGTCTCCCGCCACCTGGACGGAAAGGCGGGCGTCGCGATCGCGCTCGCGCTGGCCAAGAACTTCTCCGAGAACAAGGTGGTGCTGCCGCACCGCACCACGATCATGGTCACCATCACCGAGGAGGTCGGCCACGGGGCCAGCCACGGGCTGCCCGCCGACGTCGCCGAATTGGTGTCGGTGGACAACGCGGTGTGCGCGCCCGGGCAGCACTCGCTCGAGGACGGCGTGACGATCCCGATGGCCGATATGCACGGGCCCTTCGACTACCACCTGACCCGCAAGCTCTGCCGCCTCGCCCAGGAGCGGGGAATCCCGTTCGCGCGCGACATCTTTCGCTACTACCGTTCCGACGCCGCCGCGGCGATCGAGGCGGGCGCGAACACCCGCGCCGCGCTCGTCGGCTTCGGTCTCGACGGCAGCCACGGCTGGGAGCGCACCCACATCGATTCGCTCGAAGCCGCCTACAACCTGCTGCATGCATGGCTGCAGACGCCGTTGACGTTCGCCAAGTGGGACGCCAAGCCGACGGGCAGTCTGCGCGACTTTCCGTCGTCGAAGCAGCCCGCGCCCAGCGAGCGGTGGGTGCCGCTGTCTCGCGGCGATTACGAAAGCCCGGGCGAGGCGTCGCCCGGCACGCCGTGGCCGCCGTCGGAGGGACCCCAGGCCTAACAGCCGCGGGGCATCCGGTCGGCGCGCCAGCAGCGGGACTGCATGGGGACGTCGATCGAATCAGCCGCGGGGAAGCGCTCACGCAACACAGCGCGGGCGTTGGCCAGCCGGCGTTCGCGGTCGTCGGGAGACGCGGTGATGATCTGCTGTAGGTGCCCACCATCCCGATGACGTCGTCGAGCCTCATCGTGCGCACGAAGGTGAACGCCTCGCGGGCCACCTGGTGGAAGATCTGCGGATCGGGGAGTGTGACGTTTTCGTGGAGCTGGCGGAAGCGTTCGGGGGCATCCGCCTCAGTCCTTTCGTCGCCGGGCAGCAGGTCGAGGTCGCGGACCCAGTCCACGTCGCGATCGCGACTGGTCCAAATCAGGCCGAAGCGCCCGCCGTCGCGAAGCACCCGCCCGATTTCCGGAACCGCCCGTTCGGGATCCATCCAGTGCCACGCCGCCGAGACGAACACGGCGTCCGCGGCACGGTCGGGGAGTGGGATCGACTCACCGCTGCCCTCGAGGACGCGGACGCCGGGGGAGCGCTCGGCCAGCACCGCGCGCATCCGGGCGTCGGGCTCGACGGCGATGACCTGTGCCGCCCTGCCGATGAGCGTGCGGGTGAACAGCCCCGTCCCCGCGCCCACGTCGACGGCCACCTCGCACTCCGATGGCATCAACCAGTCCACCGCCTGCCGCGGGGCCTGCGGACGCAGCCCGTCGTAGTTTTCGGCGATCGATCCGAACGACATTGCGCGCGCTTGACGATCAGTCACACGCGACAACGTAATCCAGCTCGCTATGCAGAACGTGAGAAAGGATCGCGCGTCACCAGAGGGCGCTGTGATTGACGAGCGCATCGGCGATGAGGCCGACCCCGAAAACGAGAAACAGAAGCCGCACCGACATGGGGCCGTAGCGGGTGAGCGCGCGCACCAGTCCCCGCTGAATGCGCGCGGCCCGCACCGTTCGTCTCATCGACAGCGCAAGGATCGCCAGCGGCGGCGACACCGCGATTGCGCAGTAGGTGATGATGACCAGCGGCCAGAGCGGGGGCCGGGGATGCAACGCGGCCAGCATGGCCAGCCCCGTGAGGTAGGGCACCGCGGTCGGCGCTTGTCCGCTTCCCACCGCCAGCCCGAGGAATCCGAGCAGCCACGGACGTTTGCGCATGGCCGCCATCGCCCAGCCGGGCGCCGACGATTGTGCGGTCAGCGGGAAGTATGCCAAGCCGATCAGCACGATCCCCAACAGCAATTCGCCACGAAACCGGATGGCCGGCGTGATGTGAAAATCGAACGCCTCGGTGATGAAGCTGATACCCAGCACCGTGCACAGGCCGAAGGTGGTCGTCACGGCGAACACGCCCGCGACGAAGCTCAAGGCGCCCGGGATGGGGGAGCGGCGACCGAGCCGGCTGTCGAAGATGACCGCCGAGACGACGCCCACGTTGAGGACGTTCAGCGAATCGAGAAACGCCAGCCCCGCCAGGGCAAGAATCAGAGCTGCCACGCGCCTGTACCGGCTCTAGCGTGCGGATTCGCCGGGTGCTCGGAAGCGGCTGGGCACTGACCACGGCGACACGATCAAAGCGGCGATCATGCTGCAGACAATACGGTCAGACCGGAGCGCTCACGCAGGGGGCGATGGCGCCAGCGCGGGCGATCCGCGGCATGATCGAGGCGTCGACGAAGCGGCTGACGCATCCACACAGCCACAGCACATCGAATCCGGAGGCGCGCCACCGATGAACACGCTGACACCGCAGGGGCTGCACGAATACCTCATCGGGTTTGCTGGAAATGACCCGGCTTCCAAACGAACTCGGGCATAGACCGCCGACACCGCCGCGCCGACACCGGGAGAACTGAATGGGATTGCTCGACCGCAAGACCGCCGTCGTGACCGGCGCCAATTCGGGGATCGGGCTGGCCACCGCCGAGCGATTCCTCGCCGAAGGTGCCGAACGGGTGTTCATCACGGGCCGGCGTCAGACCGAACTCGATACCGCGGCAAGCAAATTGGGACCGAGGGCAACCGCCGTGGCCGGCGATGTCGGCGTTCCGGAGGACTTGGATCGGCTCTATGGGGAGGTCGAGTCCGCCGGCCGGGGCCTCGACATCGTCATGGCCAACGCGGGGGTGACCCGGGTTGCGCGGCTGGGGGAGATCACCGACGATGACCTCGACGCGCTGCTGACCACCAACGTCAAGGGGGTCGTGCACACCGTCCAAAAAGCGCTGCCCCTGCTCAACGACGGCGCCTCGGTCATCCTGACGGGCTCCACCACCGCCGACCGCGGCCGCGCCGGGCTGAGCATCTACGCCGCCACCAAGGCTGCCGTCCGATCACTGGCCCGCGCCTGGGCCAACGAGCTCGCCGACCGCAACATCCGGGTCAACGTCATCGTCTCTGGGTCCACCGCCACCCCGGGCAGCGATAGACTGGCCGCGCAAACCGACCCGGAAGCGTCGATCGAAGAGTTCCGCGCCGGCCGCATCGCGACCATTCCATTGGGTCGCTTCGCCGATCCCATCGAGATCGCCAATGCCGCGGTCTTTTTGGCGAGCGATCTGTCCAGCTTCACCACGGGATCCACGGTTACCGCCGACGGTGGATTCAACCAAGTCTGACGCAGAACGCGCGGCTGCCACGGCAGTACCCACCACAGCGTGGAGCTAAGCGCTTCGTATACCTGCGCGAATCGCGCGAAGCGCGGACGCCGACGGGCGCGGCCCTCTACAGTTCGACGAATGACGAACACCCGCACTGGCACTTAAGGGAAAACGCGATGTCGAAAAGTGTTGCGACCAAAAACGACAACGAGAAGATCGTGGTCGACTTTATACATGCCGCTTACGGCGAGAGCATGGACATCGACGCGATGACCGCGCTCATGGCCGAGGACTTCGTGTGGCAACTCCACGTTCCGCTGTCCCCGGTCGTGCGGGGACGCGACGCGGCGCGCGCAGAACTCGAGAAGCACAACACGCTGTCGACCGGCATGGTCGAGGGGAGCGAGATCCGCACGATCGTGTCCGACGGCGACACCGTCGTCGTCGAACGAGTCGACGTGAACTCTATGAATGGCGTGGCCGTCACGTTTTATGTCACAGCCATTTTCGAGGTTCGCGACGGTGCGATCGCTCATTGGCGAGAGTATTGGGACACCGCCCACGTCGCGCAGCAACTCGGCATCGATCCCGCGCTGATGTTCGCCCCGCTGACGAATTAGTCGCCGGCGCAGGGTGTTTGGCGGGCGGAGCTAGCCCGATGTGCTGAGGATCTTGATCGCGAAAACCAGCGTGTCACCCGGGCGGATTCCGGCGCTGGGCTGACCTTCGGGGTAGCCATCCGCGGGGACCATCGCGACGGCGACGGTGGACCCCACCTTTTGTCCCGCGATGGCCTTTTGGAAGCCCGGCACGACGCCCGTGAGCGGGAAGTCGACGGGGGCGCCGCGTTGGTAGCTGCTGTCGAACACCGACCCGTCACGACCATTGACACCCATGTAGCAGACGGAGACCTTCGCGGTGCTCGAGACCACGGGTCCATCTCCGGCGCGCAGCGTATGCACCTGCGTCTGGGTCACGGCGAACGGTGCCGTCACGGTCACCCGCGGGGCCGTCGTGTCGGTGGACCCGGTGACGGCGACGCTCCCCGTGTTCCCGGCGAGGGTCCAGTCAGGCGTTCCACCATTCTGCGGTGCCGCGGTTGGGCACGAGTCGGCCGCGTTGGCCGTGCCCGATCCAGCGAGCAGGAGAGCGGTTGCCGCGGCGCCGGCCGCGAGCGCCACAGACGAATACATCCGGAACGAGTTCACGGCCGTCACGCTACAGCGACGCATCGCGCGCCTTGCTGGTAGCTCATCTGTAGCGACTGCGCTGCGCAATTTTTTCGATGAGTGCCCGAACGATAAGGCAGAGGTTCTCGGCGCAAAATAGGCCATTCGTACAAAATGGACAAAGCAGCTAGAATGGCTAAGGTGCAGACCAAGGAGGGAGCGCCATGTCCACCGTCTCGTTCCGCAACCGCGACGGCAAGCTCGTCGATGTCCCCTCGGTGACCGCCAGCCGCCTCAAAAATGAGTTCGGCACAGTCTTCGATGAGGCCGCGGTCAGCGGGGCGGTGGTGATCACCAAGCACAACACCCCCAGGGCAGTGCTGCTGTCGTACGCCGAATTCGAGGCCCTGGCCGCAACGGCGGCACCCGCCCTCGACGACCTCAGTGCACGCTTCGACGAACTGCTGGCGACCATGCAGACGCCGAAGGCCAAAGCCGGGGTCGCCGCCGCGTTCGACGCCACACCGGAAGAGCTGGGCGCCGCCGCGGTGAAGGCGGCACGCACCGCGCCGCTGCGCTGATCCGGCGCGGCCCATGGCTCGCACGACGACACCGGCGCAGATACACGTGTTGGCGGGCGTCAACGGCGTCGGCAAGAGCAGCGTCGTGGGCGCGACGATCCGCGACAAGGGCGGTGAGTACTACAACCCGGACGAGGCCGCGCGAGAGATCATGGCGGCCAACCCCGGATTGGGCCAGGCCGAGGCCAACGCCGCGGCGTGGGAACAGGGCCGAAAGATGCTGCAGCGGGCGATCGATCAACGCCTCGACTTCACCTTCGAGACCACGCTCGGCGGCACCACGATGCCGGCACTGCTGGCCGAGGCCGCCAAGCGCGGACTCGAGGTCCATGTTTTCTATGTCGGCCTCGACAGCGCCGATACCTGCATCGAGCGGGTCCGCCAACGGGTCCGCGCCGGCGGGCATGACATTTCCGACGCCGACGTCCGTCGCCGTTACCGCCACAGCCTGATCAATCTCGTGAAACTACTGCCGGTGCTCACCGGGTTGCGGATGTATGACAACTCGGCGAGCGCCGATCCCGCCGAGGGGCAGGCGCCGAAGCCGGTCTTGGTGTTGCACATGGACCGCGGCCGCATCGTCGGGCCGTCCGACTTGAGCTCCACACCGGCTTGGGCCAAGCCGGTCGTCGCGGCGGCGTTGGAGCTCGCGCAGGGATCGTAAGCGGGAGTCTGGATCTCGGAACCGCAAATTGTTCTCGATTTGCCAGCACGGTCTTGACCCCGTCGCCCGCCTCGGTTCGATAATGCTCGTACCTCGAGGGAAAGGCCCGCATTGACATCGATGGCAACCGTGACGATCGCGATGCGCGCGGTCAGCCCTTTGCGCAGCAGCTCCGGTGGCCCGCGAACCTACCGGTCGGAATGATCGATGGGCGCAATGCGGACGGTAAGCCGGCGTCGGACCATCGCCGCGCCGATCGACGCGGTGTTCGACTGGCTCATTAACGGAAACAATTGGAGTGACATACCGGGGATGTTTTACTCCCGCGTTCGCCCGGTCGATGGGCCAGAGCCTTTTGGAGTCGGCTCAATTCGTGAATTCGCCAGCTCGGGTTCGAAAGTCACCGAAGTGGTCACGGCGTTCGAACGGCCACACTCGATTAGCTACCAAGCCCTGTCAACCGTGCCGCCAGCGCAACACAGCGGTGGCTCGGTGACGTTGCAGGAGGTGCCGGGAGGCACCGAAGTTCTATGGACAACAAGCTTCCGCCTCAAAAGCCCCGTCCTCGCTGGCTTATTCACCCGGCTCTATGCGCCCTTAATCGGATTGGGAATCCGCATGGTCCTGCGAACAGCAGAGCGGGCTTTGACCAGCGACCAAGCGAACACCTGACGCACCAGTGCCGCAACAACATTGGGCGCGCACGGCGCACCAGCGCCGCCGCGGCCGCCATGGAGGCCGACGACGGACCCTCCCGCGACTCGCTGGTCAGATTCGAAATCGCCGAGCCGTAAGAGGATGCGGACCGGCGTAGAGCTGGATGGAGATGACCTCTGGTGGCACCGCCGCCAAATCGGCGAAAACCATGGCCGTGCCTTTCCTTATTTCGCGTTCGGCGGGATCACGATGACCGTGGAGGTGGTGGCGATGTCATCAACGGCCACCGCCCCGGGCACCCGGACCGCCGGCCCGGCCACCGCGCGGGTGGCGCTGCCCCCGACGGCGCGTCCGGCCAGGCTCGACAGGGCGGTGGGGCCGAACAGGCCCTGGCCGGGATTGACGGTCATCGCCGGTGCGGCGTCGAGCATCGTCTCGGGCAGCTCGGCGGCCAGGGTCCTGATCGCGGGCGCGGCCGAGGCCCAGTTCGCCGACACCGACAACGATCCGACGACACCGGCACGACCCACTGCCGCCGACACCGCTCCCGCACCCGCCGGCTGGAACGAGGTGGAGCCGGTCAGCAGATCGCTGTGCAGCAGCGGAGCCAGAACCCCATGGAGGCCTTTCGGATGCAGTGTGCCACCGATGCTTCCCAGGTTGGCGCCCATCCCGCGGACATTGAGCGCGAGCTGATAAAAACCCTTCCCCGCGGTCCCGATGCCGATCGGCGAGTAGGGCCCGGTCAGGACGTTGAGGAAGTTGTTGAAACTCTTCAGGCCTCCCGTGGCTTCCCCGAGGCCGAGCGAGATTCCCGGCGACGTCGTCGCCGCGGTTTGTGCCGCAGCTGGGGCCTGCGAGAGCGCCTGGGAGACCGCGGATTCCACGTTGGAGCTCGCCGAGGACTGGGCCGCCGAGGCGACCGCGGCGGCCTGGTTGGTTTCCGCGCCGCCGTCGGTGGTCGTCGGCGGCGTGGTGAACGGGGCCAGTTGAGTCGCGGCCGCCGAGGAACCCGCATAGCCATACATCGCGGCCGCGTCTTGGGCCCACATCTCGGCGTACTGGGCCTCGGTGGCCGCGATGGCCGGGGTGTTTTGGCCCAGGATGTTGGTCGCGACCAGTGACGCCAACAACGCCCGGTTGGCCGCGATCACCGGCGGCGGCACCGTGGCCGCGAAGACCGCCTCATACGCGCCCGCCGCCGCCTTCGCCTGACTGGCCGACTGCTCGGCCTGCGCGGCGCTCCCGATCAGCCACGCAACGTACGGTGCCGCCGCCGACGCCATTGCAATCGAGGAGGGGCCATTCCAACCTGCTTTCAACTCCGAGATCACAGTCCCGTAAGACGCTGCCGTGGAATGTAATTCGGACGCCAATCCATCCCAGGCGGCCGCGGCGGCCAACAACGGAGCTGGCCCGGGGCCTGAGTAGATCCTGCCGGAGTTGATCTCCGGCGGTAACGCTCCGAATTCCATTGCTTCCCTCCGCAACCGGATTTGGCCAACGTCGGCCAGCATCTCAACCGCCGATAACGTTGTCCTTCAACAGCATTCAGCACGCTCAGCCATCGCAAACCCTGGCCGCCGATGGCTCGAATGCTCGTGTGCCCAGAAGACTAGCCAGCTCCGGCGGAAGCAACATCGACCAACAAGGGCCGACTCCGCACGGTCACCACCCCCGAGGGCAGTGGGCGCGCCTTGGCGATGGGGGTCTGCAGAAGCACCCCTACGCCCCGTCTACCTCGGACGAATCGCGAAGTACCCCGGCGTGAACGGAAGCCAATTTCCGCACGAAACGTTGCCCGATAAAACAATTTTCATTAGTAAAAATCTCGGCGTCAAATAATTCGAAAGGGGCACTTTGGCCGCGAGCCCGTTTGCCGGCTTCCCGCTCGAACGGCGATGACATTGCGTCGCCATCGAACTTCATGGCGTCCAGCGCCTGAGCCGCATGTCCATGTGCTGCACCGCGCGACCATCGAACGCCGGCCGTGCCACCGACAAGGCGACGGCATGCATCAGTTGGAGCGGCGCGTCCGCTTCGAGGTTCCCGCAGTCTTTTTCGACAACGCGTCGCGAGACGGCACGGTCTGTTCGATGTGGTCGGCGACGCAACCCACAAAGGCCTGGCATGCGGCGGAGCGCTTTTCAGGGCGCGGTGCCACGAGGTTTACCCGGCGGTGCATGTCCGCTCCGGCGACCGGCCGCAGTGCCAGTCTCGGATCGGCGTTAGCGCGGGTACGGGCGACGGATTCGGGCAGCAACGCGACACCCAGGTCTTTGCGCACGAAGTGGGTGACCTCATCGACACGCGTCACTTCGAAAGCCACTCGCCGCGTCACGTTGGCGAAGCCGCGGTCGGTTTCGTGTCGCAGACCGTAGCCAGGGGGAAAGTCGATGAACGGTAATGCGGCCAGCGCAATTATCGACACCGATGATTTTTTTGTGAGCGGGTGGTGGGCGGGCATGACGGCGATGAGCGGCTCGCTGAACAGATGGGTGAACGTCAAGGCACCGCCGGTCCTGGATACGTTGGAGCCCACGATCGCCACGTCCAGCTTCCGGTCGCGGACCGCCTCGATCAGCACGTCGCTGCCGCCGCTGCGCAACGTCACGCTGACGTCGGGATAGTGCGAGTGAAAGGTCGCCATCAGAGTGGCCACATCGAGGCTTTCGGATGGGATCTCCATCATCCCGACCGTGAGCCGGCCAACGACCGTGCCGCCGAGAGCCTGTGCGTCAACGGCGATCTGGTCAATGCCGGCAACCACCTGGCGCACCAGCGGCATCAGCGCTTCACCGGCGGGGGTCAGCGAGACCGAGCGGGTCGTCCGTTCGAACAGCCGTAAGCCGATCTCACTTTCGAACCGACCGACCTGCTGGCTCAAGGCTGATGGCACGACGAACATCGCCTCGGCCGCCTTGGTGAAACTATTCGCCTCGGCCAACGCCACGACGTAGCGCAATTGCTGCAGGTTCACAATCCTTCATCTTTCGTGATTAATCGCATCATATCTATTCACTGGACTCGTGGATGCGTTGCCTTCAGGATCAACGGCATGTCCGCGGATCCGTCGTCACCGGCTGCCTTGGCGGCTGCCGGCATCGTGGTGCGTCCGCAGCCAGGCATGGCCGGCAATGACTGCTCGGTGGCAGCGGTGCGCGACGAAATCACCGAACAGTTTGACCGCCTTGCGTTCCTGGGGGAGTTGCGCTGCTCGCATGACCGGGTGGTCGCGGGTTCTCTCGAGGAGTTGGTGTTCACCTACACCGTCGGGGGATCCGGCATTGCCGACAGCGGTTGGCTGAAGCTGTGCTTCCGCTACTACTCGGATTGGGATCTGCAGACAACGTCGCCGGACGCCCGCGACTTCGCGACCGCCCGCTTGGTGAATCGGTCCCTGATCGGCGGGGCCTCCGACGACAGTGCCGCGACGGTGCAGCAACTGGTCACGAGATATGACGTCAAAGGCGGGGAGCGGCCATTTCAGAAGTCACTACTGATCCACGTCGTGGACGGTTACCTCCGTCCCGGTGATGTGATCGAGATCCGCTGCGGCGACCGCCGTTTCGGCGGCCCCGGGACGCGCGTGCAGACTTTCGTGGAAGACGAGTTCGAGGTCCACCTGTTCGTCGACCCGCTGGGCACTTCGCGCATGGCGCGCGCTGATGTGCATCGAATTGCGGTCGTACCGGGTGCACCCGAACGAGTCGTCGTGCACGGCCCTCGCATCGTGCGCAGCGAGGCGCCGGCGGTGCACCTGCATGCCCATCTGCAAGACCGTTGGGGCAACACCTGTTCCGACGTTGCCGCGGCGATGCATGCGCTCATCGACGGTGTCGTCGTGGACAGCGCCCGTACGCCTGCGAACGGGTGGTCCAAGGCGTCGCTCCGCGTGCCGCCGGTCGCCGCCCGCATCGACGTTGCCGCCGAGACAAGCACAGCCGTGCTGCAGGGCGGTGAGACCGTGATCGACATCGTCGACGACTTCCCGTCGCCGCGGGCGTACTTCTGCGACCTGCACGTTCATTCCAACGACACCGTCGGCACTCAGGACACCGACTGGAACCTGCACTACGCGCGCGATATCGCCGCGCTCGACGTACTTGGGTATACCGCCAACGACTTTCAGATCACCGACGACACGTGGGACGACGTCGTCAGGGCGTGCAGGCAGATCACCGAGGATGGCGCATTTGTCTGCTATCCCGGAGTGGAGTGGTGCGGTACCGCCGGCGCCGGCGGTGACCACAATGTCGTCTTCCTCGGTGAGGACACCACGTTGGCCCGCTCGCTGGAATGGCACCAGCGCATGGCGACCACGGCGCCCACCCCGCAGACCTGGCCGGTCACCCAGTTATACGCCGCCTACGAGAAGGACCCGGAGTCTTATCTCTTGATCCCGCACGTGGGCGGGCGACGAGCGATCCTGGACTGGCACCACCCCGAGCTCGAGCGGCTGATCGAGGTGCATTCGGCCTGGGGGAGTAGCCCATGGTTCTTCGAAGACGCCCTGGCGCGCGGCCTACGGCTGGGGGCGAGCGCCGCCAGCGATGAACACCGCGGACGGCCGGGGGCCGGGGCGCCGGGCGCCAACATCTTCGGCGGCTTCGGCGGGCTCACCGGCGTCCTCGCGCCGGCCCTTTCCGCCGCAGACGTCGGTCGTTCGCTGCGCGCCCGCCGCACCTGGGCCACAACCGGTGCGCGCGCGGTCGCCCTGCTGCGCAGCGGTGAGAACTGGATGGGTGACGAGTTCGCCGCTGACGCCGGAGAACTGACCGCCGGTTACGCCTTGTATGGCACGACGGGATGGGATGACGTGACGGTCTACGACAGCGCCGGTTTGCTCTGGCGTCGTGACCTGCACGCCGAGACGGGGCTTTCGCCCAACCTGGTTCGCGTCAGCTGGGGTGGCGCTCGGCACCGTGACCGCTACCGCTGGGCCAGTTGGTCGGGCCGACTGGGTATCGATGGCACCGCCGTCGAACAGGTAACGCCGTGGGCGATCACCCATCCCGAGCAGATCATCGATGTCGACGGATCGGCCGTGGCTTGGGATACCAAGACTTACGGGGCGGATATCGGCATCGTGATACGGCTCGCCGACCTGAGCCGTGCGCGCTTCGAACTCGACGCGACGGTGCAGGAAGACGGCCTGCGCACCCGGGCGAGCCTTTCCGGGGCGGAGCTCGTCGCCGACGGACATCGTGACATCGCGGTCGGCGGTCTCAATCTGCGCGTCCGCCTCGAACGCATCGCCGACCCGATGGCACTGCCGACCACCGTCACCGGCGCGCTCAACCTGCAGCTGCCCAAGGGCGACAGCGCAATATACGTGCGCGGCAAGCAATTCGATGGGCATCAGGTATGGACAAGCCCGCTGTTCGTGACCCGAACCGTGGGGACCCCGTGGTGAGCCGACTTCGAACCGGCCTTACCCGCCGCCTCCACATCGACTTGCGCCGCATCACTTGCGCGGCTTGTCCGGCCCCCAGGGCCGTCTGACGAGCGCGCACCGCCGCGCCATCAGCACTCACCGCTCCCGCGGTACGGCAGCAACTCTCGTTGTGAGCCGCGGCCAAATCCGCCAGGTTCTGATCCGTTCGATTCGAGGAAACCATGTCACTGCACCGATTCGGCAGCAAGCTCATCGCGCTGATTGCCGCGTCAGCTACCGTCGCCGTGCTGTCCGGGTGCTCGAGCCAGGGCGCGTCGCCGACCTCCTCCGCCGTATCGCTGCGCCTGGGATATCTGCCGCGCATCACGCACGCCTCGGCACTGGTGGCTCTCCACGACGGCTTCTTCGCCAAGCAACTCGGACCCCAAGTCAACTTCACCGCAAAGCCATTCAGTCGGGGCACCGAGGAAGTGACCGCGCTGCTGTCTGGCCAACTCGACGCCGCCTACGTCGGTCCCAATCCCGCCTTCAACGCCTGGCAGAAATCGGGAGGGAAAGCGATCAAGATCATCTCCGGCGCGGCCAGCGGAGGTACCTCGATGGTCGTCAAACCCGACATCAAGACGGCAGCAGACCTCAAAGGGAAGACCGTGGCGGACCCCGCGCTCGGCGGGACCCAGGACGTCAGCCTCCGCGACTGGCTCGCCCGCAACGGGTTGAAGACGAATATCCAAGGAGGCGGCGATGTTTCGGTCAAACCGACCAACCCGGAATCGGCGATCGTCCAGCAATTCCTTACCGACCAAATTGCCGGCGCCATCGACTCCGCGCCTTTCGACGTGCAGATGATCAAGGCCGGTGGGGTGCGACTGTGGTCGGACCCCAACACCATCACCGTCCTGGTCGTCCGCCAAGAATTCCTTGCGGCCCATCCTGACGCGGTCGCCGGACTGCTGCGCGCCCAGGCCGAGGCGACCGAACGTATCGCCACGGACCGCGTTGGCGCGGCCCAATCTGCCAATGCCGCGCTGGCGAAAGATCTTGGCAAGGGGCTTGAACCGGATGTACTCGCGGCCTCCTTCGAGGAAACCACCTACACCAACGATCCCGGAATGGCCTCACTGCGCGACCAGGTCGCCAAGGCGGTGGCCATAGGGTTGCTGAAGCCACTCGATATCAGCGGCCTGTACGAGCCGGGACCGCTCAACAAAGTCCTCGCCGAGCCGGCAAGCCGCAGGTGACCCGTGATCCACTACGTTCAGTCTGATCACCTCAGCGGGCCGCCACGCGACGCCAGCTCGCAAACGCCACGGGCCGTGCGCCTCACCGACGTGACCAAGCAGTACGGCCGGGGCCGGTCGGCCGTCACAGCCCTCGATTCCATCACCTTGACGGTCAACTCCGGTGAATTCGTCTGCGTTGTGGGGGCATCCGGCTGCGGTAAGAGCTCACTGCTGTCGCTGATCGCCGGGATGGACCAACCGTCCGCCGGCGAGCTCAGCACCGATGGGCAACGGGTGGCCTTGATGTTTCAGGAACCGGCACTGTTCCCATGGCTGACGTCGGCCGCCAACGTCGAGTTGGCCTTGCGGGCGCGCTCGGTGCCGCGCCCGCAACGCCGCCAGCGGACGACTGACTTGTTGCAAACGGTCGGCTTGGCTGACTTTGCCGACAACCGTCCTCATCAGCTGTCCGGTGGCATGCAGCAGCGCGTCGCATTGGCGCGTGCGCTCGCCCAAGACGCCGACGTCTTGCTGATGGACGAGCCGTTCGGGGCGCTGGATGCCCTGACCCGTGATCGCCTGCACGAAGAACTCGAGCGCATCGTTGACGAACGCGGACTGACCGTCGTGTTCGTTACGCACAACGTTCGCGAGGCAGTGCGACTCGCCGATCGTGTCGTATTGCTCAGCCCGCGGCCCGGTCGCATCGTCGAAGAGATCGCGGTCCCGGTGGCGCGGCGCCACAGAGTCAACAACCCGGGCGTTGCCGAATTGGCCTCCCGCATCTCCACCCAGCTACGGAACGAGGGAAACCGTGGCGGTGCTTGACAGCGATCTCGCTACCAAGAGTCACCGGCCTGCATCGACGCCGCAAGCGCCGCACCCGAACCGCATGCGGATCAGGTCGGTGCTGGCGGCGATGCGGGCGAAAGTCTTTGCCGTCGCGATGGTTCTGCTGATCTGGCAGCTCGTGTACCTCAGCGGGTGGAAGCCGTCATTCGTGCTGCCCGGCCCCGGAACCGTCGCGGCCAACCTCTGGCAGCGGCTGCATGAGGCCGTGCTGTGGGACGCGATCGGGATCACGATGTGCCGTGCGCTGGCCGGTTTCGCGCTGGCATTGCTCATCGGCTCGGTCGTCGGCGCAGTGATCGCGCAAAACCGGCTGCTGCGCACGGCATTCGGGCCGGTGATCACCGGTCTGCAGACCATGCCGGCCATCGCCTGGTTTCCCTTCGCCATCATTTTCTTCGGGCTGCACACGTCGGCGATCCTGTTCGTCGTCGTCATCGGCGCCGCACCGTCGGTGGCCACCGGGGTGCTCGCCGGAGCCGGACAAATCCCGCCCCTGCAGCTGCGGGTCGCAAAAAACTTGGGATTGCACGGCTTTGGGCTCTACCGGCACGTAATTCTGCCCGCCTCGCTACCGATGTTCGTCGCCGGCCTGCGCCAGGGATGGGCGTTCGCCTGGCGTAGCTTGATGGCCGGCGAATTGGTGGTGCTGATCAGCGACACCGCGTCGATCGGGGTGCTGTTGGAAAACTCTCAGAACCTCAGCGATATGCCGTCGGCGATTGCCATCATGATCGTGATCCTTTTGATCGGCATTGCCATCGACGCCGTCTTCGACGCGGCCGATCAGCGTATCCGCCGGTATTGGGGACTGATCGAAACCAATTCTGAATGACTCGACCATCCACTCGGACAAGGAGCCCCATGCCGGAGGACCACCACGATCATCGACTGCCGGACAGCCCATTTCGTCTTTGGGCGTTCGGTGATGCGCACGTCGGGACAGACAAGCGCTACGGCAGACGGAGCCTGGCCGAGGCGATAACGCATTCGGAGGCCGGCGGATCCGAAGGTGGCCCACCGTTCGAGTGGGATATCGCCATCGACGTCGGCGACATGTCCGGGGCCCATCACCATCTTCCCGACGACGCCGAGGGATCCGAGCTTCGCCGTCAGTTCGCGAGCCTGCGTCGCCACCGACGCGAGGCCATCTACAGCGTCTGCGGCAATCACGATCGCAGCGGCCTACACGAGCCCGAGGCATGGTGGTGGCAGAAGTGGGTGGATCCCCTCGGACAGCACACCGAATTCTCCGGAGTCGACGCCAACGCGCGACCTTATCCAGTCGAGGGCGCGTGGGACCACTATTCCTTCCGGGTGGGCAACCTCTTGTTCCTCATGCTCAGCGACCGCAACGAACCCACCCAGACCGTGGGGCGGGGCCCGCTCGGCGGCAACCCGGGCGGCGTCGTCAGCGGCGAGGCGTTCCGCTGGTGGAAACACATGGTGCTGAGCAACCCCGATTCGATCATCATCGTCGTCCACCATTACGTCCTCAAGGACACCACCGTGGCCTCCGGGGAGTGGGAAGGCGTTCGCAAAGGGCCGGACGGACAGCTGCTGGAGCACTATCATCGCCCGTTCGAACTCGGAACCCCACACGCGGCGTCCTATCTGTACTGGGTGGACAGCAAACCAGACTCCGGGGCGTTCGAAGACTTCCTCACCGAACATCCCGGCCGGGTTCACTTGTGGATCGCCGGGCACACCCACACCCACCCCGACGACAGCTATGGCGGCAAAGCCCATATCGAAAAACGCTGGGGCACATGGTTTCTCAACGTCGCATCACTGAGCCGCCACCATATGCCCATCACCACACTTCCGATCAGCAGGCTGCTCACCTTCACGCCCGGCAGCGCTGAGGTGCGGGTCCAGTGCTACCTGCACACCAGCCAATACGCACCGCAAGGCTGGTATCCCAAGGCCGAACGGAGCCTCACGCTCAATAAGGCGTTCGTGGCACCGGCGGGCCATTCGCTTGAGCGGACAGGCGCATCGCGCTCGGCCGTCGTTAGGTGACGCGCACCTGAAGTGAGTAATCAGTGAGTCTCGGTGAGCTACCACCGGAAATCAACTCCGGCCGACTGTATTCAGGTCCCGGCTCGGCCTCGATGAGCCTGGCGGCTGAGGCGTGGGATGAAACGGCGGCGCAGTTATACGACATCGCGGAGAGCTATGGCTCGGTGGCGTCGATGCTATTCCAGGTAGAGCAGCACCCGAAGTCGATCGCGATCGCGGCGGCGGTGGTGTCCTTTACCGCATGGCTCAATGCCGTCGCCGCCCGCGCGCGGCAGGCCGCGCGCCAAGCGAGAGCGTCCGCCGACGCATTCGAGTCCGCGTTAGGGGCGGTGGTGCCGCCGTCGGTGATCGACGCCAACCGCGCGCTGCGGCTGGCGCTCGTGACGGCAAACGGCCTGGCCCAAAACGGCCCCGCAATCGCCGACACGGACGCTGGCTACGAACGGATCTGGGCACAGGACGCCGACGCCATGTACGCCTATGCCGCAGCCGCTGCGGCCGCGTCAACTCTGGCACCATTCGACTCGCCGCCGACCGTGGGATCGGGCCAGCACGACCCCGCGGTCGCAGAAACCGCGTGGAGCCTGATCGCGGCTCCGCAAGTGGTATCGGCCGGCGGCCACGTGATGCCCGTGATTCCCCGAGCGCTGCGGGCGCTGTCTCGTTCGCCGATAACGACATTCGACGCATGCCTGTCCGCGGCGACATCACCGCTGTCAAAACTGGGTTCACTGTCCGCTCCCACCGACTTCGCGATAAGCCGTCTGAGTTCGCTTAACAAGACAGCGTCACTGAAAAGGGCCGCAGCGTTGCTGCCACTCCCGGGTCAGGTCGGCGGCGCTACGACCTCGGCAACGGCGCGGTTAGGTCGCGCGTCCTCGATCGGGGCACTGTCGGTGCCCCAATCCTGGGCCAAAGCCGCGATGCCCCGCGGCATTGAGCTCCAGACATCGGATAGCGACTATGTCCTGATCGACCCGTCCAACCTCCTGTGGTGAGCGGGCATCCGGCCTCACAATACCGCTGTGTCTCAGGACTATTCGCAGTGTGGCGCTACAGACGTTGGGCAGCAAAATCCGCGCCCTGGTCGACCATGCCGTTCGCCGCGTACAGGGTATGCGCGATCCCGGGCGGTCCAGGAGGTGCGCCATTGCAAACCGTGTCGTCGGGGGCGCACAACTGAATGGTCTTGCCTGCGTACAGCGGACCGATCGTAATGGGTGGCGCGCCGGCGCCGCGCAGGAATTCATTGGAGGGTGTTCCGAACAGGACCACCGCGGCCACGTGATCAGCGACCGCCCGCGGCAGCGGCTGCGGCACATAGGACACGAACTCCTGTGGCACTTCCTTGGGTATGGCAGGGGAGGTCACAAAGCCGGCCACGGCAGCGCCTTGGGAATACCCGCCGAGCACCATTTTGGTTCTGGGGCAGTTCGACGCCGTGGATTCGATGTGGCCGCCGGCGTCCTTGATCCCGTCCACAAAGGTTCGGGCGAAGGCGATGCCTCCGTTGAAGTCGCCGCTCGCCTCGTAGTTGACCGGAGAGACGCGCACCGACTTTCCGCCGACTCGCGAGCTGAGCGCGTCGACGAACGCCTGCCCGACCCCGCCGACCCCGGGTGGTTCGCCGGTGCCGCGAGCGAAGACCACGTCGACGTCGGGACACGGTTCGGCGGAGGCCGCCGGGACGGGCGCGCTCAACAGCGCCGCCGAGGCTGTTACTACCGCAGTAGCGAGATAGCGAATGGATCGTAGCGAGCTCATGCATGCGAATGCCCAGACGCGATTGACCCGAAACCGGCAATTATTCAGCCGCAGCGGACTGAGGTTCTGCCTGCCACTGAGGGTGAGGCAACCAGGCCGGCGCGCCGCATCACGACGAGCGCGCTGCACGCCTGGCGCGGTGTCGGGCCCTGACTCTTCCTCAGCGTCCGTCAAGCGTCAGGCGCGATCTCAACGGGATGTTCGCTCAACGGCTCAATCACAATTCCCACGTTCTTCATCACCTCAATTGAGCGGTTGGTCTCCAGCACGTCTTTAATGTCTCCCTCAATTATCATGTACGCGGCGCGGTTCATTCGTTCATAGAACTCGTTCATCGTCTCCACGCTGCGAAAAACCGGGACGAACCACGCACCGTCGCGTTCAAGCAAAAACGGCTTTTGTTTGCCGTCCTTCGTGTCGCCAAAAGGAGTGGAGTAGTAGACCTTAGCGTCGCGAGCAGCTTTTTCGGCCGGCTTCTTCTTTCTGAATGGCCACACAATTTTCTCCCTTCCGCCGGACGCCGTTGCTTCTGGCAACCGCCGCCGGGGCAAGCGCGGCGATCGTGGTCATCTGGCAGACCGCTCGAGGCGCAGCACGGCGATGTCATCGGTAAACCCACCGTGTGGCTGGGCAAGCTGGTGGGCACTGTCGATGAGCGCGTCGACGAATTGTATGCCGGGCAAGTGTGCGTGGGAACGGGCCAGAGCGAGCAGACCGTCCTCGTCCAGGGGTTGGCTGCCGTTGCTTGAAAACCCTTGGAAGAGTCCGTCGGTCACCAACACCAGGCCCTGATCATCCGGCAGTTCCAGCTCGTGTTGTGGCCAGTCGTCGGCGCGCAGTCCCAGCGCCGGGCCGGCCGGAGGCATGATCCATTCCACGGTGCCGCCGCCGTGTAACAACATCCCGGGATGCCCGGCACGGATCGTTTTGAGGCGCGGGTTGTCGGGGGAGATTTGCAGGGTGAGCGCCGTGGCGCAGATCCCCGAGCCGCTTCGTTCTGAACGCAGCACTCGCTCGAGGTGGTGCATCCTCGCCACGTCGTGCACGCCGGCGAGGGTGAGCGCACGAAACGCGATCCGCAATGCCGCACCTAGTGGTGCCTCATGGGGACCGTCCTCAGCGACCTCACCGATCAGCACATGCACGGTGCGGTCAGGTGTTTGGATGACGTCGTAGAAATCTCCGCATAGCAGCGCGTGCTCGCGGCTGGGCCGGTACCGGGCGACGACGTCGACGCCCGGGTTGTCGAGTAGCAGCGGGGAGGCCGATAGGCCCCGTTCGAGTATGGCGTTCTCGCGGGCCCGCAGCTGGGTGGCATCCAGGTCGACGGCCATCAGCTCGGCGCGCTTGCGTTCGATCGCATACAGCAGCGCACGGCGCACCACGTCGGGTTGGACGCGGCCCTTGACCAAGAAGTCCTGGGCACCGGCCGCCACCGCCGTACCTCCGAAATCTTCATCGTTCAGCCCCGTCAGCACGACAATCGGTACGGTGGCATCACGTTTGGTGATGCGCTCGAGAGCGTCCATTCCGCTGGCGTCCGGCAGATGCAGATCCAGCAGCACGCAGTCGGGCCGGGCCGAGGCAAACACCTGCTCCGCGTGTGCCATCGACCGCGCCCACACCAGCCGTACGCCGCTGGCGGCATCATCGATCAGATCTTCGACGAGTAGCGCATCGGCGCGGTCGTCCTCGATCAGCAGCACGGACAAGGACCGCGCGGCGGGCGTGACGGGAGCACGCAACGGAATCAATTCCCGATCATCGGTGAAGGCCCAGGTCGACTCGGGTTGTTCGCGGGACCTGTCGTGCGTTGCGTGCAGGCCCACCACGTTCAGATCTCGCCCGCGGCGCCGCGGGTGTGGCGTTTCACCATTGCGGCAGCGACGTCGACGAGCTTGATGTTGGCCTCTTGGGAGACGCGGCGCAGCGTATCGAAGGCCTCGGCTTCGGTGAGGTCGTTGAGCGCCATCAGCATGCCGATGGCTTTGCCGATCTCGCGGTTGCTGGCAAGGCCGCGTTGCAATGTCGCGGCATCTTCGCCTTGAGCCACGGCGTTGGCGGCGACGCCGGCGAAAGCCGCCAAAAGGATTGCGCGTTCGACGGCCACCATGTCGAACGCATTGGGGCTGTCGGAGAACAGGTTTAGGGCGCCGATTTTGTGAGGGCCGACAAGCAGGCGAAAGCCCATGATTCCGTGCACCGGTGTTTCGGTGAGGACCCGGGCGGCCAGAGCGGGCCACTGACTGCCGGCGCGGAGATCGGGATCGATTTGTGGGGTTTCCTCCGAGATGGCATCCAGGCAAGGGCCTTCGCCGAGCGCTTGCTCGAGCTTGTCGATCTTGCGGGCGACGCTGTCGCTGGCTGCCGCCGTCGTGGCGATGTGGTTGTCGCGCAACATGACGCTGGCATGGTCGCAGCCGGGAACCATGAGTGTGGCTGCGATGCAGATCGCAGCATAGATCTCTGCGGGCGTTGAGCCTTGGTAGACGATGTCGGCTAAGCCGGTGAATACCGCGGTGGGCTCGGCACGCGAACGCGATGCCGCCACATCGGGGGATTCGTTACCGTCTGGCATCCTCAACCCGCCTCGTCATAGCCTCACGCCACCAAAGGTGCGCCGGCGCGCCAGGTTTCGACCTGGCCGGCCCTTGGCTCCCGCCGGCCCGCAACGTCGCTGTGGCGAAATCCTGCCCACTGGTGAGCGTGACCCCCTCCCGATGTCGGTACGGCACGGGCGCCTGTCGCAGTCCGCGCGCTGCCGAACTCCGTTGTAAAACCACGTGACCGCAGTGCCCCTACGTTCATCCCGCCGATCCTGCGTAGGTGACCTGCCCGGCGGAGGACCCGGTCGCTTGTGTTGCGTTGTGCGGCGGTGCCGGCTGCAACTCCACGTTCGTCAGTTGAAGCACGCCGACCAGCCTGGTGGGGATTCGTTGACCGGTTCGCAGGATCACGGTGCGGCCGTTGGTGCGCGCGTAGTGGTCGAGGGTGTAAAGCTGCTGGTGACTGATGAACTCTAGGCCTTGCGCGTCGATGACGATCAGCGGGTCATCGTCGAGCAGCGACCAAATGCGTTGCAATGCGGTGGTGTAGAGCCCGTCGCTGTGTAAGTCGATATTGCCGGTCAGCGCGAACGTTGCTTGCGGTGCAGGGTGCAGCCGGAAACGGGGCGCACGCTCACCGAGATCGGGGTGAAGGCAAATGAGTTCGTCCGCGGCACCCGCCAGCTGATGGGTGTCGTAGGCGCACAGCGCGGAAAAGGGCAGCCCTGTCATCGTGCGGGAGAGGAGGAACTCAAATTGCGACAGGGCGGCGCGTTGGTCGGGGCGGCGGGCCAATGTCGTAGCGTCGACGACCACGCGAAAGCCGTTGTAACCATTTTGGATTGCGTGATCGAGGGCCGCCACACTGATGGCCACAGCGGTATGCGGGTCCACGATGTCGGTGCCGTCTAAGACGGCGTAGAACTTCGATGCCGGTGTCACGCCGACCCCGCCGGCCGTAAGCCGGTCGGCGATGCCCGGCAGCGCCGTCAATTCCGCCCACAATTGCTCGCGGCTGCCGTGCCCGACGAATTCGATCCAGTAATTATGGGCGAGTCCCTCGGCGATGTACCGCGCAGCGCGGGCGTGGAAGTCGGTGCGGTCCTGGAACTTCCAGCCGAGATGCTCGAAAGCCGCGGTCACCTCTGCTGCTGTGGGCTCCATGGAATCAAGCGTCGAGCACGTCGGCGGTGGCTGCGTGCAGAGCCAATCCTGATTCCGCGCCATCAGCCGGTGGGGTTTCCAGACCAGTCACCCGGCGCGGGTGGTGGGTTATCAGGCGCCGGCCCGGGAATCGGGGGATTCCCGGCATCTTGATTAAGCCGCCCGGCGGCGAAATTTGCGCCCTGGTCAATCATGCTGCTGTTGTCCGCATAGGTGTTGTGCGCGGCGAAATTGAGGCCATCAGAACACACCGGGTCCTCGGGAACGCACACCTTGATGGTCTTGGCCGCATACGTCGGTCCGATGACCACCGGCGGCTGACCCAGGAAGTTCATGGCCCGCACATTGGGCATTCCGAACAGCACCACCGCGGCGACGTGATCGGCCACTTCAGGTGCTAATGGTTTCGGTACCGTTGCGGGATCAACGCCCTCGGGCACCGCATCCGAGGTGACAAAGCCCATCACGGCCGCGCCCTGCGAATAGCCGCCGAGCACCATCTTGGTCCTGGGGCATCCGTTGGCCGTGGAAACCACATGCGCGCCAGCGTCTTTGATGCCCTCGAGGCCGGTGTCCCACTGGTCGCTGGCGGGGTAGTTGACCGGGTACACGTCGAACGAGCCGGCGCGCACCCGCGAGCGCACAGCGTCAACGAACGCCTGTCCCGTCGGGCCCACGCCCGGTGGCTCACCGGTGCCGCGTGCGAACACCACCTCGACATCGGGACATCCCCGGGCGACGGCGAGGGGAACCGCGGCGGACGGGAGCACCGATGCCAGCGCAATACCTACAAATCCAACGACCAAATGCACGCGCACGTTTCGTATTCCTCGTCGTTTCGGGCCTGAGCGGAACCGCAGTGCACCGTTCGGCCGCAACGGACCAGAGTCGCATTGCTGGTGGCTGACGAGCACGCCGCGTCGTTTACAGCGTAAACAGCAGGGCTTACGTTGTAAACAGGTGGGCGCGATTGTTGGGTTGTCGGCGGCGACAGCCCTATTAGCGACGAGCCATCAGAAGTTCGATGCGATCGAGCAACGACTCGAGTCCCTCTTCGAACTCTGCGGTGCTGTGATCCTCGGACAACATCGGTTGTAACCGCTGCAGGCACGGGTAGCCCGTGAGATGCCGACGCGGTGGTTCGCCGTCGAGAATGGCCTCGTCCGGATGTAGTTCGGCGCCGTGGGCGTGCACTTCCAGAAGCAACTGGCCCAGCAGGAACGTGGTGTAGGCGCGGTAGGCGGCCACTGCCGCATCGTCGTCGAAGCCGTAGGAGAAGAGCGTCTCGAGGAAGGTTTCCATCCAGCGCAGGCTGCGCAGCGGCGGGCGGACCCATGGCGCTTCGGGCGCATGCGTGGCCAACAGCGGGAATATCTGCGGGTGTTCAAGGGCGATTTGGCGTACCCCATGCGCCAGGCGTACCAAGTAGTCCTGCCAGCCGTCCTCTTGACGACGCGCGGCAAGTTGTTCGGCGTGGAGGCGATCAACGATGCGGTCAATGATGCCGGTGAGCAGGTCACCACGACTGTGAACGTGGCGGTACAGCGCCATCGCCTCCACGCCGCAGGCCGCCCCCAGCCGACGCATGGTCAGCTGCGGCAGACCGTCGCGGTCAACGAGCGCGATGGCGGTATCCAAAACCACTTCGCGGGTCAACCGCGCGCCCCGGGGAGCATCGTCTCCATCAGCCGATGTCACCACCTGCTGGTCAGCATCGGCTATGTCACGCTGTGTGCGGTCGCGGCCATCACCGTTCACCGAATCGCCTCCTACGTTGGATCGGTGACGTGTCATCGAAGATTCGGCCTATACAAGTGGTGTTTGTCGACCAGATGCGGCGAGATGATCACCTCGGTAATTCTTTGTATCGCCGACTCTACAGCTGCTACCGATCGCAATAGGGGCGATTGCGGGCATCTCAGTAGATAAGGAAGCCGACCCGACAGCGATTCCTGACTGGCGCACTCGGCCCCGATAAGCGTCGAAGTCCGCGACCGCGGCAGCAACATCACGTCGACGCCTCTCAACGCCCGGTCGGCGCCGCTCCCGTCTATACGAGACCTGACGATTGCTCCGCGGTTCCGGCTGCGGTAACGGCCCCTGGTTGCCTCCAGACCTTTGGTGCCACAGACGGATTCGTGCCACTAGCCATCAACGGCGATGCACGCCAGGCGCGCTAAAATCCTTCTTAGCCGCTACGGCGGTCGCATCCCAGCGATAGAGTTTTTCTCGTGCGAGTGGACCGCGAGCGTGTCTTCGCCGCTGTCGCGAACGAGCGGCGCCGGATCGCGACACTGGTCGAAGGGTTGGACGACACCCAGCTGGCAACGCCAAGCCTGTGTGCCGGCTGGGACGTCAAGACGGTGGCCGCCCATCTCGCCTGCTCGGTCGCTGATGGACTCCCGCCGGCCATGACGATGGCTCTGCGCCGCGGCAGCCTGAACCGCGCGATTGATGAGCTCGCGCGTCGTCGTGCGCAGCGGCCGGCCGCCGAAATCGTTGCCACCCTGCGTCAGTGCGCCGATCACCCTTTGAGCCCGCCGGTGATCGGGCCGGTGGCCCCGTTCACCGATATCTTGATCCACGGCGGCGACATCAGCATTCCGCTCGGGCTCCCGTTTGATCCCGATCCCGAAAGCGTCGGGCTTGCGCTGGATTTCCTGACTGGGCCATGGCCCGTTGGCTTCGTGCGGCTGCGCCGACTGCGGGGCATCTCGTTGCACGGCACCGACATTGATCGATCCTGGCGTAAGGGAGCCGAAATCCGGGGCCGCGCGTCCGCTTTGATGATGGCCGTCAGCGGCCGCACCGCGCTGCTGGACAACCTCGATGGACCCGGACTGCCTGTACTGCGCCAACGGCTGCTGTCCGCTTGACGATGGGTGCATTGGTGCCGGGTGGGGGAGATGTGATCAGCCCGCGACCCATCGCTCCAGAGCGGCCAGCGATGCGACCAGGTAATCCTCAGAGAAAATGGGCATTTCACCAACGCGTTCTCGGAAGTGCTGCGGCGTGCCGCTCCAGTCGTAAGTGAGGGTGACGTCCGTGCGGTGGCCGTTGGGGGCGAGGTCGTAACGCCAGAACCACCCGCCGGGCACATGCCCGCCCGCGTCGTCGAGCACGCCCGGCATCCACCCGATGACACGGTTCTCGTCGAACACGTTGACCAGATTGTGCGTGACGTAGTCGCCTCCCGCCCGCGTGAGGTACATGTTCATCGCGAACATCTGTCCCGCGCCGGTGAGCGGCGCAGTGTCGACCGGGTCGCGGACCCAGTCGGTGGGCTCGGTGTCCTGGTGGCGCGCTGGGTCGACGAGGACAGCGAAAATCTCGGCCGGGGTCGCGGCGATGGTGCGGGTGACGACGTATCGTTCATCGCTGGCGCTCATGCGTTGTCCTCGTTTGTCCCTGGGCCGTAGGCGGCTGCGATAGCGGGGGAGTCGAGCCATCCGGAGTATGTGGGTCGCGAGGGCCAGCCTTCGGGTGAATCGAGCCATTCCTCCTGGCGGCCCCATGGCAGGACGTCGATCAACGCGAAGGTGTGACTGAGTTGTTCGGTGCCCCGCCCGTTCGTATGCCACGTGCGGTACACGGTGCCGCCGTCGCGTAGGAACACGTTGACGCCGAAACCGCCGCCGGGTGGCGCATCCATGTCGGCGGCGAAGGGGCTCTGCGATGACGAATACCAATCCATGCGATTGCCGACCTTGCGCTTGTAGGCGAGTGCTTCCTCGATCGGTCCGTTGGTGACAACGACGAACCGGGCGTCATAGCGGTCGAGGAACTCCAGCCGGGTGAACTGTGACGTAAAGCCGGTGCACCCGCTGCACTGCCACTCCGCGCCGTCCGACCACATGTGGTGGTAGACGATGAGCTGGGCGCGACCGTCGAACACGTCGACCAGGCGGATGGGCCCGTCGGCACCGATCAGAATGTAGTCGGGCAACTCGACCATCGGCAGTCGGCGGCGCTGCGCGGCGATCGCATCCAGCTCGCGGGTGGCGGCCTTCTCACGTTTGCGCAGTTTGTCGAGTTCGGCGCGCCAGGTTCGGTGATCGACCACAGGCGGCAAGGCCGCGGTTTCGGGGGGCATGGCATCTACCTTCGCTCTCGATTTGTTCGTCTGGAAGGACTGACTGCCGGAGCGCCCGGGATTCATCGGTAGGGATGGGCGGCCCGTCGATGCCGCCGCTAGCGATGTCACATGTTGCCGCCCCGTCCCGTCTAGCGAATGAGGAACAGACAAGCCAATTGTGGGAGAGGCGGCATGATGAAGCGCTTGAGTGGCATTGCGCGGGCATACCTGATCGCGGTGACGGCCTTTGTCGGGACGGTCACCACCGGCATCGGGATCTGGTGTGTGCTCGATCCGCCCTCATTCGCCCGTGCCGTCGGGTTTGGCGAGCACCAGCACTTTCTGCACGACGTCGGCGCGTTCCAGATAGGCCTGGGAATCACGCTGCTGCTCGCCCTGATCTGGGCGGACGCTCTGGCTGTCGCCCTCGCGGGGTTCATTGTGGCCAACACCGTGCATACCGTGAACCACGTGATGGACCTTGACCTGGGAGGTTCGCCCGCCCAAGCGTGGGCGCTCGGTGCGGTATCGGTGGCCCTGGTCGCGGCGTTCGTGCTGCGGCTACATCAACTGGGCTACGTACTGGGCAGCGTTCCCATGGCCACCAGCCAGACGTTGGCGCCATTGGTGCGCCAGAAGACGATCCGGCTGATCACCTTTCGCAAGGACGGCACCCCCGGCTCGAGCCCCGTCAGCATCGTCGTGGACGGCGATCGCGCCTACTTCCGGAGTTTCGAGCAAGCGGTCAAAATCCGCCGGATCCGGCGCAACCCAACCGTCGAATTCGGGCCGTCCACGGGGTCGGGCAAGCCGACGGGACCCGTGCAACCTGGCGTCGTGCGCTTGCTCGACGGAGATGAGTATCGGCAGGTGGGGCGCCTGCTGCGGCAGAAGTATCCCTTCCTGCACGGCGTCCTGGTCCCGTCGGCGCATCGCTTGATGCGGTCCAAGTTCGGTCGCACGGTCCACGCGGAGCTGACCCCGTCGTCTCGATTCGAGTAGCCCAACGTCGCGCTTCCAGGTTCAGCAACGCCACTCGTCAACGTGCCACCGGGGTCGAGATATCGGGCGAGGTTTCTCAGCGATTCTGATCCGCGCGCACCGGTGGCAGGCTTGCACGGGTGAGCGATGTCGTGCGGGATTTCGAGTCTCAGCGGCCGCGTCTGTTCGGGTTGGCATACCGGCTGTTGGGGTCGGCGAGCGAGGCGGAAGACGCCGTGCAGGACGCGTACCTGCGCCTGCACCGCGCTGATGCGGAGGCCATCGAATCGCTGCCGGCCTGGCTCACCACGGCCGTCACGAACCTGTGCCTCACCCGGCTCACGTCGGCCCGCGCCCGCCGGGAGGTCTACCCCGGCCCGTGGCTTCCCGAACCCGTTCTCACCGACGACCGGACGCTCGGGCCGCTCGAGACCGCCGAACAGCGCGAGTCGGTATCGATCGCGCTGCTGAGCCTGATGGAGCGACTCGGGCCCACCGAGCGTGCGGCGTTCGTGCTCCGAGAAGCGTTCGCCTACAGCCATTTCGAGATCGCCGAGATCCTGGAAACCTCGGAAGCCAACGCCCGCCAGCTGTATCGGCGGGCGCGCCAGCGGCTGGGTGAGCCCCGGCGGCGCTTCCAACCGGACCGGGCGCAGTGGCGGCGCCTCGTCGAACGGTTCTTTACCGCCGCCCGGGCCGGCGACGTGGACGGACTCGTCGAAATCTTGACCGACACCATGACGTCGACGGCCGATGGCGGCGGCAAGGTGGCGGCCGCCCGGCGCGTCGTCTCGGGCCGCGATCGGACGGCCCGCTATGTGGCGCGCGTGTTCGGCAGGAACCTGGCGCAGGCGGGTCCGCGTCTCGACGTCGCCGAGATCAACGGCGAGCCCGCGATGCTGGCGTTCGACGGCGACACGCTGGCCGGCGTCCTGTGCTTCGACATCGCCGGGGACCAGATAGCGGCGCTGCGGGTCTTGGCCAATCCGGACAAATTGCGCTTTCTTGCCAAGCAGTTGTCACATCCGGCGGCGCCATCCGGTTCATAAGACGTGACGAACTGTGTACTCGTAACCGGCGGCACCGGAACTGTAGGCCGCATCGTCGTCGACCAGCTGACGGCCGCGGGCAAGGACGTCCGGGTCCTGAGCCGCGGACGGCGCCCGAACCAACGCGCGGACGTCGAACATGTCGTGGGGGACGTGCAGACCGGTGCTGGGCTCGATGCGGCGCTGGACGGCGTCGACACGATCGTGCACTGCGTCTATCCCACCGAGAACCTGGTCGCGGCTGCCAAACGGGCGGGTTCACCGCATCTGCTGTACGTCTCCATCGTCGGGATCGATCGCGTTCCCTTCGCCTTCTACCGCAGAATGCTCGCCAACGAACGCACGATCGCCGAGTCGCGCCTGCCATGGACGGTGCTGCGGGCGACCCAGTTTCACGACCTGATCGCTTTCGTATTGCGCGTGCTCGCGAAACCGCCGGTCATGGCGCTGCCGTCAGGCCTGAAATTCCAACCGGTCGACGTGCGCGACGTGGGCGAACGGTTGGCGGGTTTGGCCCTCGGCGAGCCGATCGGGCGCGCACCGGATTTCGGGGGTCCGCAGGCGCGTACGCTCGACGATCTCGCCCGCAGCTACCTGGGGATTGCCGGTAGGCGTCGTCCCATGGCCCCGATCCGATTGCCCGGCAAGGTATTTGGTGGGATTCGTGGCGGCGGGCTGCTGACCCCCGAGCACGCCGCCGGCACGATCACGTTCGAGCAATACCTCGAAGAACAGCAAGCCGCCGGCCGGCTGCCGTACCGCGACGCCATCCGCGCTTACTTGAGGCGACGATGACCAGCCCCGTGCTGCGCGGCGGACTGTGGTTTTTGGCATTCGTGGAAGTCGCGGTCGGGCTCGTCGCGACGCTGGCTCCTCGGGCCTTTTACGACTATGTCCCGTGGGTCGATCGCATCCCGCCCTACTCCGAACACCTCATGCGCGATTACGGCGCGATGAACCTCGCGCTGGCGCTCGTCGTCGTCACCGCCGCGAGGACGATGGAACGACGCTTGGTCCGGGTCGCACTGGGCGCCTACCTGCTGTTCGCAGTCCCGCACTTGGTCTTCCACGTGACACACCTCGAGAACTTCACGACGGCGGCCGCGGTTGCGCAGACCACAACCCTCGCGATCGCCACGCTGCCGATCGCGTTGCTGATCCTCACCCGAGGGCGCGACTAAGGGGAGTCCGGGGACGGATCAAGGCTAAATTTCATGACGGTTTCGGTTGGGCAAAGGTACTGCGGCTTACCCGCGATGCGAGGCCCGATGTCGCTTCTGCGGCTTTAGTGTTGCTGGTATGGCGGGAGTGGACAATTGCGTGAAGCGCTGGCGCACAGCGCTTCACGCGGCCGTGGCGGCCTTGATGGTTGTCATGCTCGGACTTGCCATCACGCCGGCAGCTCACGCGGCCGCTGCCACGGCGACGTTATCGGTGTCCCATTCGTGGCAGAGCGGTTTCATCGCCCACTTCACCGTCACCAACTCGAGCATGGCGCCGCTGAACGATTGGAAGCTCGAGTTCGACTTGCCGGCGGGCGAATCCGTCTTGCACGCGTGGAACAGCACCGTCACGCAGACTGGCACGCACTATGTGCTCACGCCCGCGAATTGGAATCGCGTCATTGCGCCCGGTAGTTCGGCCACAGGTGGTTTCAGGGGCGTGTTGAGCGGTACCTACTCACCACCGGTGAATTGCGTGCTCAACGGGCAATATCCTTGCACTTAGCGCCGACGGTGCACTGAGCCTGTGCCGCTCCGGGGGCCCACCGGCCCAAGCCGGGCGCCGATGCGCTTCGTGCCGTGCAGTGGCGAGTTCGTTGCCTCCGAGCGCAGCGCAACGCACTACGTAGCCAAAAACTTCGGAGGTAGAGAATGCCACCAACGAAGGGATCGTGGGATCCCGCCACCAGCGTAGGAACCACGGCGACGATGGTGGCCGCGGCGCGGGCCATCGCGACCGCCAATGGTGACATCAACGATCCCTTCGCCGAGCCGTTGGTCCGCGCGGTCGGCGTGACCTTTCTGACCCGCTGGGCTACCGGTGAGCTGTCCGCGTCGGATGTCGACGTGGAGGGCAGCCCGTGGGGCCTGGCGCAGATGCCCGCGTCGATCGCGGCGCGCACACGGTACTTCGACGAATTCTTTGCGGATGCCGCCGCGGCGGGCATCCGCCAGGCCGTCATCCTCGCCTCGGGCCTGGATACCCGCGCGTATCGGTTGGGGTGGCCCGGAGGGATGACGGTGTTCGAGATCGATCAACCGGCCGTCATCGAGTTCAAGACAACGACGCTGGCCAGTCTTGGCGCCGAACCCAAAGCCGACGTGCGGCCGGTCGCGACCGACCTGCGCCAGGATTGGCCGACGGCGCTGAACGAGGCGGGCTTCGAGCCCAACAGAGCTTCGGCGTGGATCGCCGAGGGGCTGTTTGGCTACCTGGCACCCGGGGCCCAGGACCAGCTGCTCGACACCATCACCGCGCTCAGCGCGCCAGGAAGTCGACTCGGCACCGAGGCCGTCCCGAATACGGCCGACATGGACCCCGACGCGGCCCGCGAACGCATGCAGGCGGCGACCGCCAAGTGGCGCCGGCACGGCTTTCAACCCGACTTCACCGTGATCGAGTTCGAGGGCGAGCGCCACGACGTCGGAGCGTACCTCGACGCGCGCGGCTGGACATCGGTCGCAACTCCAATGGGTCGACTGCTCGCGGACCACGAGTTGGGGCCGATCCCACAGACCGACGACAATCGACAAACGATGAACGGTGTCACCTACTACACGTCGACGCTGGGCACAGGGCGGGCTATGAGTGGAATCCTGGGAGGATGACCAAGCGCATCCTCAACGTCGTCTCCAACGTCGCCCATTACGACGACCCCGCCGAGCCGACCGGGCTGTGGCTCTCCGAGTTGACGCACGCCTATGACGTCTTCGCCGAAGCGGGTTACGAACAGACGATCGTCAGCCCGAAAGGCGGCACTTCACCGCTGGAGCCGCGCTCGTTGAAGTTCCCCAGTTTCGGCAAGAGCGCCAAGGCCTGGAAGGCCGACGATACGAAGATGGCGCTGCTGGCCCGCACCGCCGCACCCGATGAGATCGACTCGACGGCCTATGACGCGATTTACTTCACCGGCGGCCACGCGGTCATGTATGACTTCCCGGATAGCGAAGGCCTGCAACACATCACGCGCGAGATCTTCGAGCGCGGGGGAGTCGTGTCCTCGGTCTGCCACGGCTACTGCGGCCTGCTCAACACCAAGCTGTCGGACGGATCGCTCTTGGTTGCCGGGCGCAAGCTCACCGGGTTCGCCTGGTCGGAGGAGGTCCTGGCCCGGGTCAACAAGCTGGTGCCTTATAACGCCGAAGCGGAAATCAAGAAGCGCGGCGCCCGCTACGTTAAGGGTCTGATTCCCTTCGCCTCGCACGTCGTTGTCGATGGGCGGCTGGTCACAGGCCAGAATCCGGGATCGGCCAAGGCTACCGCCAAGAAGATCGTCTCGGTGCTGGGCAGCTGACAAAGCTGCGGTGATCCTCCGTTAGGTGCCCTGGCTCGCCGTCGATGACCGCGGGTAAGTTCGTTCGGAGCCACGACGACCACGACCGCCTGCCTCAGGAAGACGCGAGAGGAAGCTCATGAGAACGATCGCATACCGCCACGCGGCAGTCGCCGGCCTGGCCGCCGTCGCACTGATTGCTGTGGGCTGCGGCAATGGCAAGAGCGTCGACGCGTCGGCACCGCCTCACGCAGGGGTGAACGCCACCACCACGTCTAAGACTCCAGCGCCGCCTGCGGAGGTGAAGCTCATCGGTGAGGGCAACGTCGAGGTGATCCTGACCGGCCCGATCGCCGCCAAGTACTCGTCGGCAACTCAGGATCAGAAGCAGGCCCTCGGCAAACCGCTGACGGGTGACCGCAACGCTGGAAAACGGGAGAGCGGCTTGGTATTTCAGCAGTTCCAGGGCGGTGTGATCACCGCCAGGAACGACGCGGTCGGTACACTCGCGTTTATCACCACGGGCAAGATCCGGGAGGCATGGAATGTTCCGCGCGACCCGAACGGCGCGCCCGCGATCACCGGCAATAACGGGTCGGCGGGACCGCTGGGCTTCCCGGCCAGCGACGTGAACACCGTTGGCGATCTGCTTGTATCGAACTTCGAGCACGGCAAAATCGAGTACAACCCGAAGACCGGCCAGGTCGAAGTGACGGTAAACGGCAACGTCGTACCACCCGGGCTGTAGCCCGGGGCCCCAACTCCCAGTCACGGGTCGTCGTCTGGCGCCAACAGACGAATGTTGATCTGAAAACACCCCCTGCTGAGGAATTGTCAATTCCTGTGGATGGGTGATCTGTTTCCCGCTTCCCGGACATTGCGTTGTGGCGGTGATCGCGTCGGCGGGAGGCGTTGATCAGGTAACGCGGTCAGAGGCGGTGGGCGGCGGCTGCGATGAATTCGTCGAGTTGGTGGTTGGGTTCGTCGCCGCCCATAGACACCGCAGTTAGTAGATCCCAGGTGGGGTGGTATACAAACTGGCCGCTGGCGCGCATCCAGCGCCGCAGGAAGCGATCTGCGACGCCTTGTCCGTGGTGCATGGCCAGGTTCACGCGGAAGTGGGCTATATCCTCCTGGACGGGTCCGGCGCACGACGAGACCCAGTCGACAAGTCCGGATATTTTGCCTTGCTGCCACAAGATGTTGCCGGGATGAAAATCGCGGTGTAAGAACACACGGTCGCTGCTTGGGCGCACATCATGGTACGTGGTGACGGCGCGTTCCCATGCCCACCGATAGCGGGTCCACGCCGGTGGGGCGTTCTCCGGCGGGTAAGGCTCCCACCGGCGTAACTGTTGCGGCGCCGGTATGGCATGAATCGTCATCATGACGTCGATGACGGCGTCCAGCCATGGGTCCAGCTCTGGTGGGTCCCACACGACGGCGCCTGGCAGTGCGGTCATCAATACGCTGGGCACACCGGTGTCCTGTCCGTGCGGGTCGGCGGCAATCACCTTCGGCGCTGGAACTGATGTGTCGGCCAAAAGACCTAAGACCAGTACCTCGTTCGCAGGAGCCCACGGCTCGTCGCGGATCCAATCCAAGACGAATCGCTGCAGGATCACAGCGCTTCGGTTATCGAGAACAAGACGGTGAATCGCCGCGGACTGGCCGCCTTCCAACGGCCGCTGCGCAATGACCTGACACTTTGTCTGGCGCTCAACCCATGCCAGTACGCCCGGTGGAACTGGAGCACGCAACTGATCGTGCAACTCATCATCAATGTCGAATCCGTACGGCGGCATCGCCTTATCCTGTCGAACGGGCCGAGCCGTCGATCACCTCAGGCGGATTAATTCCACATCAGAGGGAGTCGATGTCATGGCCAAAGCTTGCCTCAGGCCACCAACGGTAACCGCGACGTGCGATCGCGGAACCGTCCGGATTACCGGTAACACTGCATATTCGAATCCGTCGTATTCGGGCGGCGGTCCCGATGTCATGCCTTCAGAATCGCCGAGTGGCCAGCGCAATGCCGAGCGCGGTTTCGAGGGGACGGGCGCTGCGCATGGTCCATTGTTCCTGGAGCGGGGAGGTTGTGCTGCGACCGTTAAGGAGCGTTGCCGCAATCTTGATCTCGCACTCTTACCGTGGGTATACGAGATAACGCCTGTTGGCGACCGCAATCCTGGGGGCTCATATGACGACCGCAATCGCCGCGCTTGAGGCAATCGAGAAGGATGCGGACGACGCGAACGATCTTCTCTTGGCGGTCGCAGCAATGAACGCGGTTGCGCCCCTAAGGGGAACCGCTCTTGTCGACGAACCGCGTTGGCGCCTCACGGAAGAAGAGATCGTGGGCGTGTCGATTACGGTGATTTGGGTGTCCCTCATCGCGGTGATCAGCGTCGCCGTGGGCACGGCCTTGACAATGAGTTAGCGACCGGAGCTCACTGATCGGTCAACCCGCACATAGGGTGAGGCGCTTTTCAGCGGTTGCATATGGGCACATTCCACCATGCAAAGGCTGGTGGTGCAGTGTGCACACGGGATTAGATTCTCGAGCTGGTTCCATCGCCATGTAATTCGTTCTGAATGCAGGCCCTGTTCAGCTCAAATCGGTGGCCAATCTCGTTCCGTGACTGTGTGACCCAGTTTCAAACCCGGAGTAGCGAGATATAGAGGATATTGTGTTGGGCGCAACGGTTAAGGGCCAATGCTGAAACCGAACGGAGGCAGGCTGTGTCCCACCAACGCGCGGTATTTGGGCACTCTGAACGGTAGTGGTCATGAACGGAGATGTTGCCTCAGATCCTCCTCAGTGAGCACGGCCTCGGGCGGGCCTGATTCATCAGATGAACCCGGCGCAGTTCTGCCGTCTGGCGCATAAGCCCACACCAGCCCTGAGTCAGATTGCACCGCAACATCTTTGATGTCGGCGCTTGACCGACTTATTCCATGAACGCTCGCGCTGCGTGCTCTGCGACGAGCATGAACGGCGCGTTGGTATCGCCGGAAGTGGCGGCAACACCTTATCGCACGTCGCCGCTTGGACGACCCGCATGGAGGTTCCACTGGCCGCAGTCGGGGGCCAGGACGTCGTTGACGTCCACTTCGAATCCGCCGACCTTCGGCCCGGGATTGGACGCGGTGCTCACGACGCGCTGGTAGAGAACAGCGGCGGGGTGGACCTGATCACCGGACCAGGCTCGAGTTTGCCAGGCCCACCGGCGGCCAGGTGTGCTCGAAGACCCGATAACGCCATCGGCCGCGGCCCACTGGCAGACCCTGACACCTCCGTAGACCCCGGTGCGCTGAACCCCAAGAACTGAGTTGATTCCGCGAAACCACGGCAGCGCGGTGTGAATCCAGGTGTTGCGGTTGATGTCCTCGTCGATGGTGAAGAAAATCGGCGCACTCTGGCCGCCGCCTGCCGCGGTGTGCAAATGCCAGGCGGTGCGCGCATCCGCGACGCCGCCCGCGTAGCCCCGCGTGAAGTCTGACGGTGTCGACCCACCCGGCTTGCCGTATTGGTAGTTACTGACAATCACCAGACCCGCGGCTGTCAGTGAGTCGGCGTAGGACCGAGTGATGGGCTTGGCGCCGAACGAGGAGCCGGGGCGTGACAACGAGACGTAGTTGACCACCCCGCTATAGCCGGCAGCCCGGATCTGCTGCGCCGGAATCTGGTGTGCGGCAAAGTCGATCAGCTGAGGGGGAGCGGCGGCAGTCGCTGTCGGCATGCCGCAGGCTACCGATGCGGCACCCAGACCGGCCAACGTGGCGGCGTAGCGCAGCGCGTCACGCCGGGAGACAGTGCGCAATGGCACATCGGTGGCGGCAGAGGGCAAATTGCGCACGGCGCAAGGTTAAACATGTGACTGTTGTTACCGATAGTGCTGCGCCAGTCGAAACGCGGTTGCATGCCCAAATAGATACCAAGTGGTGATCGTTCGGCTATCACCGCGAAAGGACATGCGGGAGAACGACCTACCGACGATCGCCCGCGCTGCGCGCTCGGCGATGCGCATGGTTCGGCGCGTTGGTGTTGCCGGAAGTGATGGCATAGCCGAAGCATCGGCCGGTAACATCCATATTGGATTGGTGCATATCCCTCCCGCGCCGCAGCAGGGAGGGTCTTTAGTCACGATGGCAACTTCACCGCGGCTCACCCTGCTCGCCGCGCAGTGCAGGAGCACGACTGTGCTGTGGCCGCTAAGGATCGTTACCGCAATCGTGATCTCGCGCTCGGTGATTGGCGTCGCCGCGGCCGCAATCTTGACAATGGGGTTAGCCCGACGCAGCTTCGCGCCTCTACGGCGAACGGAACCTTGAGCAGCGGTTGACCATCAGCGCGCGGACTGCCGCCAACCCTGTGAGATCAACGTCCGCCTCGCTGATACCGCAAATGCCGCATCGATAGCCTTGCTCGGCTCGAAGGGCGTCGTACTGCTCAGGCGTGACCCGGTACTTAGCGCAAAGATTAGCGCGGCGGTTCTCGGCGGGACGTTGATTTATCCTGCGAGCCCGCTGATAGCACGCCATACATCCGACTGCGGGGTTTGAGTTGTCCGCACCCATTGATGGGAGAGCAGCGGATCAACTCCAAGTCTGACGGTGTCGATGTCATGCCCAACTCATGCCGCAGGACACCGATACTGATGGCAACGTCCGAGAGTGGAGCCTCCTCCCGATTACCCGACATAATGTCGCTTATCGGCATAATGCTCACCGGCGCAAAGCGGGGCTACAACGAGTCCCGTAACCCTTGTCCACTGCCTTCCATGGCAGCAAGCCGAGAACGCTCAGTTGGCAAATCTGTCGCGTGGGTACGGGCCAGTCGCGCGACGAACCAACTCTTGTGATCCGTCTAATCGAGCGCCTCCGCACGACATCGCGCGCAGCCCATTGAGTGATCCTCGGCCTCGCTCGCCTGACCGGGCCTTTACCGCCATCATTACGTCACAGTGACGAATTGCGTTGCAGCGGCGGCACATAAGGCCCGCACCAATGTGCGGCCAATGCGGGTCCGACCCTGGGCGCGGGCGCGCTACGGCCCCGATCCCACCTCGCCGCGCTCGGCAAGGGTACGTACGTCAGCGGGACGCGCTACTCCGGCGGCGGGGGCGCCACCGGCTGGCACGCATTGGCCCCCGGGTTCCACCAGTTGCCCGGGCCGCAATCAGGGGGTGCCGTTGGCTGGCACGCATTGGCCCCGGGATTCCACCAATTGCCAGGACCGCAATCAGGGGGCGGCGGTGCCACCGGCTGGCACGCATTGGCCCCCGGGTTCCACCAGTTGCCGGCACCGCAATCCGGGGGCTGGGCGGAGGCCACGCCGGACGATACCGCCGCCACGTAGGCCATTGGTCCTAATGCCACCGCCACGGTGCACACGACGCGACGAACGAACACACTCATCGAGCCCTCCCATCGCAGGCGTCCAGACTTTAGCTGGGCGTGAGTGTAAACCGACTACCCAATCCGGCGGCCTCGCAATCACCTTTTACGCAGCGGCTTCCGGGCCCCCGCGAGGTGGGTGGGAATCCCCGACCCGCCCGATTCGTCACGGTGACGATTATGCAAGGCGGTAAGCCGCTACTGCGATCACATCGTGGCCGGCTCGGCTTACGACTCCTTCGTCGGGCACAGAGAGCTCCACGAGACTCCGATCACCACGAGACAGTGTAAGGACATGGCGGAGAAGAGACACCGGGTCGCGCTACAGACCGCACCCGACCACCGTATCCCCTTCCCCACCGTGGAAAACCCTATGGCCTAATTACGTCACTGTGACGGAATTGCCTTGCGGCGCAGCCATATTGAGACGGTGCGACGTCACGCGTTGCGATGGTCAACCATCGGCACGTGCACTGTGACTGTCCCATCAATTGTGCGTCGGAAAATACATCTCCTGTTTCACCGTGCACACCAGTTCGCCGGTGCGGTTGAACATCGTCCCACTCGCCAGTGCCAGCGAACCGGCGCTACTCGGCGAGGACCGGTCGTAGAGAAGCCAATCCGACAACGCCGCCGGGCCGTGGAACCACACCGAATGGTCGCGCTGCGCCGATGCCCCGACACCGCCGCGTGCGGCATATGCCGGTTCGGTCAACGTCACCGCCGACAGGTACGCCACCAGGCTGGCGGTCAGCACCGGGTCATCGGGAACTCGCCCGTCGGGTCGCCACCACATCGGCGCGCGTGCGGGCGGAGCAGCCTCGGTGTCGATGATCCGGCGCTCGAACCAGCGCAGGCTCGCCCACCGCCCTTGGGCGGTCTCGTCGGATTCCGCGAGATGCGGGGCAACCCACGGCAGGGATTCCGGGCTGGAAGCCGGCGGCATAGGTGGCTGATAGACGACCTGCGCGGGAGCGAAATCGGCGACTTTGAACGACGACATGGCCTCCATCAGAATCTTGCCGTCTTGGCGTGCGGTGACCCGTCGAGCAGAAAACGTCCGGCCTTCTTGGAGGTCGACGACCTCGAAATCAACCGGGTGACGCGAGTCGCCGGGCCGCAGGAAGTACGTGTGGACGCTGTGCGGCGTTCGGCCCGGTGCGGTATGGCTTGCCGCCAACAACGCCTGAGCCGAGATGTGCCCACCGAGTATATGGTTGGCGGGCGCGGGAAGCTGCCGCCCGACGAAGAGCCACTGATCGACTCGGTCGAGCTCCAAGGTGGCGAGCACGTCGCCGAGCGAAGATGACATCACGACGTATCTTGCCGGATCCTCACTCACGCGCTGAGTCGCCGGTACCGTTGCAGCCGCCGCAACGCCGGTGCCGACGCCGACCCCGACACGGGCTGCAGCGCGTCATCGAGCCGCGCGCGTACGGCGGGGATGTCGAGATGCATCCCGATCGCCACGAGGCAATTGGCCATTGCTCCCGACGGCGCCTTCGCGATGTGGACGGCGCCACCCACCAAGTTGATCACGTATTCGCGCACGGTCGCGCGCTCCCGCACAGCCACAATGCCTTTCATCCTGAACACCTGCGGAGGCGGCTGTTCGAGAAGATCGACCAGGGCGTCGGGGTCGATACAACCAGCGCCGGCCACGGTGACCGCATCAGCATGGACGTGGTCATGCTCGTGCTCGGGCACCAAGTCCAGGAACGAGAGCTGGCCAACCTGTCCGGACGTGCCAGACGCGTCGAAGAGCAGCTCCGGGTCGATCCGGCCACCCGATGTGCCCACGACATGAATGTGCGGGTTCCGTTGCGCCGCACGCTGTGTGACGCGCTGCACCACGGCCGACCTCTCGCTGTCAGGCACTTGGTCGAGCTTGTTGACAACGATCAGCGACGCCGCACCATAGCGGACCGGCGGTAGCGTCCCGGAGTCGACGGTGTCGAAATGGTTCACCGCATCGACGACATCCACGAGTCCCCCCGGCCGGACCCCCCGTATCTCGCTGAAACCGATGATCCGCGCGATCGCCACGGGGTCGGCCAGACCACTGGCCTCGACGACGATGGCATCAAGGCGCCGGGCCGGATCCGCGAGTTTGACGAGTGCGTCGTCGAGCCCACCGCCATCGGGCAGGCAACAGATGCATCCGCCGGCGATCGAGGCCGGTTCGTCGACGTGACCGGCCACCAGAGAAGCGTCGATGTTGATGTCGCCGAAATCATTGACCACGACACCGATTCGGGTGCCGGGATGGCGCAACAAGTGGTTGAGCAGCGTCGTCTTGCCAGCGCCGAGATGACCGGTGAGCGCGATGACGGGTATCGCAGCCAATGCCCTACCTTCCGCACCGACATCCGGACGTCCGATGCTAACCGGCGCCATATCACGGTCGGATCGTGCCCCGCGGCACAGGGAGATACTCACGCCCCGGCGCGTAATAGAGCACCCGCTCTGTTATGGTGGTTGCATGCCGCGGCCCCGCCTTCACGATCCCGACGCCGTACTCGACGCCGTCGAGGACCTGGTGGCGCGGTCGGGCCCGAGCGCGGTGACCATCCGGGCGGTCGGCGCGGCCGTGGGTGTCTCCAACGGCGCTGTGTACCACACGTTCACATCGCGGGGCGGACTGATGGGCCAGGCTTGGCTGCGGGCTGGCCGGCGTTTCCTGGCGGTACAGACGGCACTTGTCGACGACGCCGCGACCGGTACCGACCCGGGCGGTCCCATCGAAGCGGTGGTGGCCGCCGCCGACGCGCCGGTGGTTTTCACTGAGCAATATCCCGGCTCATCGACGCTGTTGTTGCGTGTGCGCCGCGAGGAAGTGCTCGCCGACGATGTCCCCGACGACATTGCCGACGAATTGCGACGCCTCGACGAACTTCTCGTCGATTTGATGGTGCGGCTTGCGGTCGCGGTGTGGGAGCGCAAGGACGCGGCGGCGGTGGACACGATAACCAGCTGCGTCGTCGACCTGCCCACCGCGTTGTTGCTCCGGCGAGATCGCCTCGGAAGCGCCACAGCGCGAGCGCATCTGCGCGCGGCCGTGCGCGCCGTGCTGGAGATCGGACCTCCCGCCGCGCGGCAACGACGCGGCTGACCGATGAGAACCATGAAAGAAAGTCAGGGGAACACATGGCTGTAAAACTGGATTACGACGACAAGATCGCCATCATCCGGCTGGGCGACGATGAGAACCGTTTCTCCCCAGCATTTTTGGATGACGTTGAGGCCGCGCTCGATCAGATCATCTCGGATGGCGCCCTGGGGCTGGTCACCACCGCCGGCGGAAAGTTCTACTCCAACGGGCTGGATCTGGACTGGCTGAGCGCCCACACCGACCGGGGCTCCTGGTACATCAATCGGGTGCACCGGCTGCTCGCGCGCGTGCTGACGCTGTCCGTTCCCACCGCCGCCGCCGTGGTCGGTCACGCGTTCGGTGCCGGAGCAATGCTGGCGATCGCGCACGACTTTCGCGCCATGCGCGACGATCGCGGGTACTTCTGTTTTCCCGAGGTCGACATCCGCATTCCGTTCAACCCGGGCATGGCCGCGCTCATCCAGTCCAAACTCACTCCTCGCGCCGCGGTGGCCTCGATGACTACGGGCCGTCGGTTCACCGGGCCCGACGCAGCACAATTCGGCCTCGTCGACGTCGCCTGTCCGGCGGACGCGGTCACCGGCACGGCCGTCGACCAGATTCGCCCATTCGGAGGCAAGGACCCGGGCACGCTCGGAGCGATCAAACAGACGATGTTCGGTCACGTCGTGCGCGCACTGACCGACAGCGACGAGGCGCTCTGAAACGGGCTGTGCCGCTTGGCCAATGCGTCCGCAGCCGGGCCGACACGTGACGGCGCGAATACCGCTGAAACTCGTTCAAATTCCCACGCATGGACATTACCTGCGTCCTGTATGGTCAGCATGTCTGCCGGCGCGAGGGAACAGAGGCATCCGATGGCAAACGGCCTTCCCGATAACGCCTACACGTCGCCCCATGTCTTGGATCCCGGTCTTCGCAAAGTGGCTCGATTCCTGCCCCGGGGTTACGCCTTGCACCGCGGTCTGAAGCTGCAGCGCGCCATCATGAACCTGATGGGCAACGCCGGCCGCATCCGCACCGTGCCGGTGGCCGCGGTCAACGAGCACGTCAGCGTCCGCCTGCACCGTCCGGCCGGCCTTGCCGACCACGCACCGGCGCTGCTGTGGATCCACGGCGGCGGCACCATCATGGGCCACGCCGCCCAGGACGACAAGTATCTGCGCCAACTGTCTCAGCTCACCGGCGTCGCGATCGCGGCGGTCGAACACCGGCTAGCCCCCGAACACCCCTACCCGATACCGGTCGAGGACTGTTATGCGGCCCTGCTCTGGCTGGCGCGCCAGCCATGGGTGGACCCGGATCGAGTCGCCGTCGGCGGCGCCAGCGCCGGCGGGCATTTCGCCGCCGCGGTGGCGCAGCGGGCGCACGACCGCCAGGACGTCAAAATCGCTTTCCAAATGCTGGTGTATCCGATGCTCGACGATCGCACCGGCGCCCGGCGTGACGGCCCCAGGCGGATCATGTGGACCGAATCCGATAACCAATTGGCCTGGCAGTGGTACCTCAATGGGGCCGATCCCGAAGAGGCGGCACCGGCTCGCCGCAAGGATTTGTCGGGCTTGCCGCCCGCCTGGATCGGCGTGGGAACGCTGGACCTCTTTTACTCCGAGAGTCTGGAGTACGCGCGACGCCTGCGCGAGGCGGGCGTCCCGGTGCAGGAGGAGATCGTTCCGGGCGCGTTTCACGCGTTCGACCAGATCGCCGACAAGGCGGCGATCTCGGCGAAGTTCTTCCAAAGCCAATGCGACTATTTGCGGGGCGCCCTCACCCCCAGCGGATGACCGGCCCGAACCCACCTCTTGCACCACAGCGGCTGGCCGAATGATGTTGCGCAAGAACAGGGCTGGTGCGAGGCGGCGAGAACGCGGAACGCCGCCGCTCGCCCTGGACGGTGCCGGGCGGCCTCGCCTCCGCACCGCCAGATGGCACCTTTTGACTGCAAACTGTGCACAACGTGCAACTATATGAGTATGGCCAATCCCCTGGGGCTACGCGAGCGCCGCCGCCGGCAGACGAGCGCCGACATCCGCGACGCCGCCGTACGGCTCACGCTGGAACGGGGATTCGACAAGGTCACGGTCGACGAAATCTGCGCCGAAGCCGGCGTCTCGACCCGCACGTTCTTCAATTACTTCCCCAACAAAGAGTCCGCACTCGCCTACGGCCCCTCTGACATACCCGCCGAGCTGGCCGAGGATTTCGTCGCCGCCGGACCCGCCCCCTACTCGGTCGTCCTCGCGGAACTGATCACCCTGGCGGCACACCACCTGCGCGACGTCCCCCCTCGGCGCGAACACGCAGCTCACATGCTCGAACTCGCGAAGACTTCGCCCGCCGTCCTGGCGGCGTTCCTCGCCGATCTGGAACGATTCCAGAACCAGTTGACGGACATCATCGTCCGCCGCCAGGCGATGCAGCCCGACGACGAGATGGCCGCGCTGATTTCCGCGCTGGCGCTGACGGCGGTGCGGTCGGGCCTGGAACGCTGGGCGAGCGGTAAGGCGAGTGAAACCGCCGACACGCCGATGCCCTATGTTGAGCGTGCCGCCGCGCTGGTGAACAGCATCTTCACGAAGTGACCTGAAACACCAGCAGCAAATGTTGCATACACTGCAAGGTATGCACATCATGTACTATGCGCTGGTGGCGTTACCCGGGGAGGCTTCAGCAACAAGGTGAGCCGGGTGTCGCCGCCGGGGACGTCGGCAGTGGGGATGGGCGACTTTCACCGCGTTTGACGGTCTTGCGCGCACGAACCAAGCAATCCACGCAATTCGTTGTTGATCGGTGCGACTGTGGGCACTCACCTGTCCACGACCTCCAGTCGCGCAAACGCTGATCCGCGTCACGTCCGCGTGATGAGGAAGGGATCACCCAGGTGCAGATATCGAGACTTGTGCGCAACGCCTGGCTGCCGCTGTTGATCGTGGCGGTGGTGCTGGTCGGCGGATTTGCCGTCGTTCGGGTCAAGTCGTTCTTCGGCGCGCACGACACGGGCGTCATGACCAGCCCGCGACTCGATGAGTCAAAGCCGTTCAAGCCCAAGGTCGTCAAATACGAGGTCTTCGGCTCGGCCGCCCAAGCCAACGTGAACTACCTGGATCTGTCCGCCGACCCGAAGCGGATCGACGGCGCGCCGCTGCCGTGGACGCTGGTCCTGAGCACCACCGCCCCGTCGGTGTTCCCGAACCTCTCGGCACAAAGCGACGGCAACTCCCTCGGTTGCCGCATCACCATCGATGACGAAGTCAAGGACGAGAACCTCACCCACGGCGTACACGCCCTGACCTTCTGCATGGTGAAATCCGCATGAGCACAACGTTCAACGACGCCCGCACCGACACCATCCCCGTTGTCGACGAACCCGTTCGGGACAAGATCCCCCGGCTCATCCGGACGTTCGCCGTACCGATCATTCTCGGCTGGATCGCGATCATCGCGGTGCTCAACGTCTCCGTCCCCCAGCTGGAGGAGGTCGGCAAGATGCGCTCGGTGTCGATGGCACCGGATGACGCGCAGTCGGTCGTCGCGACCAAGCGCATGGGCGCGGTGTTCAACGAGTACAAGTCCAACAGCTCGGTGATGATCGTCCTCGAGGGCCAGAATCCGCTGGGCGCGGACGCGCACGCCTACTACGACGACGTCGTCAAGAAGCTCGACGCCGACTCCAAACACGTTGAACACGTACAGGATATGTGGAGCGATCCACTCACCGGAGCGGGCGCGCAGAGCAACGACGGCAAGGCCGCCTACGTCCAGGTCTACCTCGCCGGTAACCAGGGCGAGGCCTTGGCCAACGAGTCGGTGGAATCCGTCCAACACATCGTCAAGAGTGTGACCCCACCCAAAGGGGTGAAGGCCTACGTCACCGGTCCCGCGGCGTTGTCGGCGGACCAGCACGAGGCCGGCGACCGCAGCATGCAGCTCATCACGGCGGCCACGTTCACCGTCATCATCGCGATGCTGCTGTTGGTCTATCGCTCCGTCATTACGGTGCTGCTCACGCTGGTGATGGTGGTGCTCGAGTTGTCGGCCGCACGCGGAATGGTCGCGTTCCTAGGCTATTTCCAGCTCATCGGGCTCTCGACGTTCGCCACGAACCTGTTGGTCACCTTGGGTATCGCGGCCGCCACCGACTACGCGATCTTCTTGATCGGCCGATATCAGGAAGCCCGCTCTATCGGCGAGTCCCGAGTAGATGCGTACTACACGATGTACAAGGGCACCGCGCACGTGGTGCTCGGGTCGGGCTTGACCATCGCCGGCGCCACCTTCTGCCTGCACTTCACCAACCTGCCCTACTTCCAGACGCTGGGTATCCCACTGGCGATCGGCATGGTGGTCGTCGTCGCGGCGGCGTTGACGCTGGGTCCCGCGGTCATCTCCGTGGTAATCCGCTTCGGTAAGACACTGGAACCCAAGCGCACGCAACGCATTCGCGGGTGGCGCAAGGTCGGTGCGCTCGTCGTGCGCTGGCCCGGCCCGATCCTGGTCCTCACCATCGGCGTGGCGTTGGTGGGCTTGCTGACCCTGCCCGGGTACCGGACCAACTACAACGACCGCAACTACCTACCGACGGACCTGCCGGCCAACGAGGGGTATGCGGCCGCGGATCGCCACTTCTCGCAGGCGCGGATGAACCCCGAGGTGCTGATGATCGAAAGCGACCACGATCTGCGGAATTCGGCGGACTTCTTGGTGATCGACAAGATCGCCAAGACGGTCTTCCGGGTCCCGGGCATCGGGCGCGTGCAGGCGATCACCCGCCCGCAGGGCACGCCGATCGAGCACACGTCGATTCCCTTCCAGATCAGCATGCAGGGCGTCAGCCAGCAGATGAGCCAGAAGTACCAAGAAGATCAGATGGCCGACATGCTGCACCAGGCCGACATGATGCAGACGACCATCGACAGCATGGAAAAGATGTCCAGCATCACCGTGCAGATGGCCAACGACATGCACGTCATGGTCAAAAAGATGCACGACATGACCATCGACATCAACGAATTACGCGACCACATGGCCGATTTCGAGGACTTCTTCCGGCCGATGCGCAGCTACTTCTACTGGGAAAAGCACTGCTATGACATCCCGGCGTGCTGGTCGCTGCGCTCGGTGTTCGACGGCCTCGACGGCATCGACACCATGACCGACGACATCGAAAGTCTGCTGCCGGTCATGGACCACCTGGACACCCTGATGCCCCAGATGGTGGCGCTGATGCCTTCCATGATCGAAAACATGAAGGCGATGAAAACGACCATGCTGACCATGTATTCGACCCAGAAGGGCCTGCAGGATCAGCAGAAAGAGGCGCAGAAGAACTCCAGCGCCATGGGTAAGGCGTTCGACGCCTCCAAGAACGACGACTCGTTCTACCTGCCCCCGGAGACCTTCAACAACAAAGAGTTCAAGAAGGGCATGAAGAACTTCATCTCCCCCGACGGGCACGCCGTGCGCTTCATCATCAGCCATGACGGCGATCCGATGTCGCAGGAAGGCATTTCGCACATCGGGGCGATCAAGAAGGCCGCCTACGAGGCGCTCAAGGGCACGCCGCTGGAGGGCTCCAAGATCTACCTCGCGGGCACCGCGTCGATCTACAAGGACCTCAGCGACGGCAACACCTACGACCTGCTGATCGCCGGAATCGCTTCGCTGTGCCTGATTTTCATCATCATGCTGCTCATCACGCGCGGTGTGGTGGCCTCGGCGGTCATCGTGGGAACGGTTTTGCTGTCGCTGGGCGCGTCCTTTGGACTGTCGGTGCTGATCTGGCAGCACCTCATCGGCATCGAACTGCACTGGATGGTGCTCGCGATGTCGGTGATCATCCTGCTGGCCGTGGGCGCCGACTATAACCTGCTGTTGGTCGCGCGGTTCAAGGAAGAGATCCACGCCGGCCTGAACACCGGCATCATCCGCTCGATGGGCGGCACCGGCTCGGTGGTCACCTCAGCCGGTCTGGTGTTCGCCTTCACGATGATGACGATGGCCGTCAGCGAGTTGACGGTCATCGGCCAGGTTGGGACCACCATCGGGCTGGGTTTGCTGTTCGACACCCTGATCGTGCGGTCGCTGATGACACCATCGATTGCGGCTCTACTGGGCAAGTGGTTCTGGTGGCCACAGCACGTGCGTCAACGGCCGGTCCCCTCGCCGTGGCCCAAACCCGCCCCCAAAGAGCGCGAATCCGTAACCGCGGACGCCTGACCCTCGAGAGTGCACCTGCCGACGGTCCCACCCGGGAACCCGTCGGCAGTTGCACTTTCGCGCAGAAGACTCCTACGTGACCCAGTCCGGCTGCGCGTCGGTCTCCACGTTGGCGAAGTCCTTATGCCCCAGCCCGGCGGTGGTGCCGCCGTCGACGACGAACTCCGAGCCGGTGGAGTAGCTGGACTCGTCGCTGGCCAGATAGACCACGAGGTTGGAGACCTCCACGGGTTGGGCGGCCCGGCCCAGCGCCGTTTGGAAGATGTCGTCGGGGACCCAATCGGTCATCGGGGTCTTGATGAGCCCGGGGTGAATGGAGTTCACCCGGATTCCGCTGGGCCCCAGTTCCAGTGCGGCCGACTTCGTCAGCCCGCGCACCGCGAATTTGGTTGCGGTGTAGCCGTGGCAGGCGATGGTGCCGGCCATGCCTTCGATCGAGGAGATGTTGATGATCGATCCCCGGCCCGCTTCCTTCATCGGCTTCACCACGGCGCGGATGCCGAGAAACACCCCCGTCAGGTTGATGTCGATAATGCGCTGCCACTCCGAGAGCGCGTAGTCCTCCAGCGTGCCGATGTTGATGATGCCCGCGTTGTTGACCAGCACGTCGATGCGGCCGAACTCGCCCAGGGCGGTGGCCACCGCCGCGTCCCAATCCTCGGGTTTGGTCACGTCGAGGTGCAGGTAGCGGACGGCTTGGAAATGGGGGTCGACCTCCGCGGCCACGGCCTTGCCCTCGTCGTCGAGGATGTCACCGAAGACCACCTTGGCTCCCTCGGCGACCAGCGACCGCACGTGCGATGCGCCCATCCCCCGGGCGCCGCCGCTGATGAGGGCGACCTTTCCCGCCAACCGTTCTGCCACTGCGCTTCTCCTGTCCTCTGAGTTCGTCTCTGCACCATACGTTCCGGAGGCAATGTATGGCCATAGCCAAACGCCGGGTCAGGAGTCGTAGGCGCGCAGCAGCGCCCGCGTGCGGGCCCGGCCCTCCGGTGACGGATCGAATGCCGCCGCAACATACTCGTCGACGCCCGCGGCGCGCAGCTCGTCGAGCCGGCCTCGCACGGTGTCCTCGTCGCCGATGATGGCGGCATCCTGCGGCCCCGCGTAGCCCTCGCGGTCGAGCATCGCACGGTACGACGGCAACTCGCCGTAGATGGCGAACTGTTCGGCCGCCTGCTTGCGGACGGCGTCGACATCGTCGGTGACGCTGACGGGCAACGACGCGGCGACACGCACCTCGTCCTCCCGCCCGGCATCGGCGGCCGCCCGCCGCAGCGTCGGGCCGACATGTTCGGCCAGCGTTTTGGGGCCGGTCATCCAGGTGCAGGTGCCCGACGTGCGCCGGCCGGCGATCTTGAGCAGCTGCGGACCCAGGGCCGCGATGTACACGTCGGGCTTCGGCGCCCCGGTGATCATCAGGGCACCGCGGGTGGTCACCGTCTCCCCCGCCGCGGCGGCGGGTTCACCGGCCAGCAGGGGCAACAACCCGTCGAGGTACTCGTTCAGCCTGCGCACCGGCTTGTCCCACGGTATGCCCCACATCCCCTCGGTCACCGCCTGATGGGTCATGCCGAGCCCGAGCGTGAACCGGCCACCCGAGGCGAGGCTCAGCGTGAGGGCACGCTGCGCCATGAGCATCGGATGCAGATTCTGGATCGGCACCACACCGCTGGCCACCTCGATCGTGTCGACCTCGTGCAGCGCGATGGCCAGAATCGTGAGAAGGTCTGGCTCATAGGGCAATTGGCTCATCCACACCCGCGTGAAGCCCTCGTCGCGCAGCATAGCGAGGTTGGCGATCGTCGCGTCGATCGGCGATTGACCGCCCGATCCGCTGAGTTGCCCGAACATGGAGATCTGCATGACCATCACGCTCCTTCGCGTCGCCTTCGGGAAGGTTATCGCCCTTCCCCGGGGCGCGCCCGAGCGGAGGTCGCCGAGCCCGGCTCAGCCGACGACGTCGAAGACCGCGGCAGCGGAGGTGACGGCCTTGTCGGCGTTGCCTTCGTCGTGCAGCAGCATGCGCACGCCGACGCGCCCGGGCCCGCCAGGATGCGCGGTGCCCTCGACCCGGAATGGACCCACCTTGCCGCGCGACATGAACATCACGTGCCAGCTCACGACCTGCAACTTTCTGGTTCCCGCGACCTCGGCGGCCAAATCGATTGCGGCGGTCTCGAGGACGACGTGCTGGGGCCCGATGTGCAACGCCGCATCCGGTGACGCGAGTTCGGTGCTGAGCTCTGGCAGGACCCAATGGCCGTCGCCGCGACGGCTGGCGCCGAAGGCCCGCCACAGCGGCGGCAGATCCGGAGAGTCCTCGATCACCAGCTCCGTGCCCGAAACATCCATCCTGTCCAGGCCTTCGGGCGGGATGCCGATGATCGCTCCCTGCCCCTCATTGAACGCGATCACCCGCTGCGGGTTATCGGCGTCGACGATCGTGCAGCGCCCGTAGCCCATGGTGCGGCCCTGGTGCACGATGCCAGACCCGACGATCTCCACCCGCGTCACGTCGTAGCCGGGGTCGACGATCTGTACCGACGCGATCACCGGGTTGGGCACGGCGACCATGTCGGTCTGACAACCCTCCGGGGAGGAAATGGCCAACGGCGCCACCATGATTCCGCCCGCCTCGTTGCGCATGTCGCGGCGGATGGTGACGGTGTCGTCGGTCTCGCCGAGATTCATCGACGAGTGTTTGCGGCCGATGTAGCGGTAGCTCAGCAGGCCCGTCCAGCGTCGGTACAGTTCGTCGCGGTAGGCGTCGGTGTCCCCCGCCAACTCTCGGATGTCACGAAGTTGGTCGCTCAATTCCGTTCTCCTCCCGGGCTTTTGCCGCGTCGCACCTGATTGAACGGCACGCCCCGGTCATCGGCGCGCTCGCGCGGAAAGTTCAGCACCCGCTCGCCGATCACGTTGCGCGCCATCTCGGTGGTGCCACCACCGATGCTGGCGGTCTGCCGGCCCAGATAGCGCGTCCCGATGTCGAGGAGTGCGCCGTCGTCCGCGACCACGGCCGACGTCCCGGACACGGCGAGGGCGGTGTCCGTTTCGACGTCGTGCACCGCGGCCATGGAGAGCCGGATGATCGATCCCGCGGTCGGCGGCAGGGCGCCGCCGGCGACGGCATGAAAGACGTGCTCGCTGAGCTGGCCGTGGACCGTGCGGTGAACCAGGGCCCGACCGATCATCTCCCGGACCCGCTCGCTGTCGTGCTGGTCGGTCTTGTCGACCAATGCCAGCAGGTCGACCGAAACATCTTCGGCCTCAGCGATTCCCGGCCCGCTGGTGTACTCCGAACCGTCGCCCATGCTGCGGCGCTCGTGGTAGAGCTGGCGCGACGCAACCTCCCAGCCCTTGCCCGGCTCGCCGACAACGGCGTCATCCCCCACGTCGACGTCGTCGAAGAACTCTTCGCAGAACTCGATCGACCCGTTGACCTGTTCAACGCGGTTGATCGTGATGCCGGGATGCCGAAGCGGCACCAGGAACATCGTGAGACCGTCGTGCTTGGGCACGTCCCAGTTGGTGCGGGCCAGGCACAGCCCGTAATCGGCGGCGAATGCCCAGGTGCTCCAGGTCTTGGCGCCGTTGATGATCCACCGGCCGTCGCGGTGTTCGGCGCGGGTGATGACGCCCGCCAGGTCCGATCCCCCGCTGGGCTCCGAGAGCAGCTGCACCAGTACCTCGTCGCCGCGCAGCGCGGCCGGGATGTGGGTTTGCTTTTGCTCCTCGCTGCCCATATCGAGGATCGTGGCGCAGCAGATGGCGAAGGACGGGACGTTGAGCAGAAGCGGCGTCTCATAGCCGAGCGACTCGGCGTCAAAGGCCTTCTTGTATTCGTAGCTCAGCCCGAGGCCGCCATACTCACGCGGGAAACAGATACCGGCGAATCCGCCCTCCCACAGGAGCTTCTGCAATTCGCGGGCCCGGTGCCAGGCCGGCAGCTGATCTCGCTGAAGCGACACCGCCTCGGCCGGATCGAGTCGCGGCATGTTCGCGGCGAGCCAGGCCCTGGCCCGGCGCCGAAATTCCTCGACCGACTCGGAAGTCACCGGCTGGCCTCTCACTCGACCGTCGTCCTTGTGCTGGGCGACTGTACAGCAACGGCGACGGCGCTGTACAGGTGGCGCCCTACGACCTGTTCAGGTCGACCGCGGCCCGAATGAGCGCCTTCAACGCGTTCTCGTCGATCGTGTCGCCCTCGTGGAAATCGATTGCGCGTCTGGTGTTGCCGTCGAGGCTCGAATTGAACAGACTCGCGGGATCCTGCAGCGACGCCCCCTTCGCGAACGTCATCTTCACGACGTTCTTGTACGTCTCGCCAGTGCAGATCATCCCGTCGTGATACCACACCGGAACGCCACGCCACTTCCACTCTTCAATTACGTCGGGGACGGCCTCCTTGATCAGTTGCCGGATCCGGGCGAGCGTCTCGCCGCGCCAATCCCCCAGTTCCTCGATCCTGGCATCGATCAACTCGGCGGGAGATTTGGCTGCGGCTTCGTGCTTGGAGTTGGTCATCGCGGTTCGCTTTCGTTCAGGCTGTCGCTCGCCGGACCGTATCAGGGGAGGTGAATCGCCGGTCGGGTGCAACGACCCCGTGTCCAGCGGCGAGTTCGACCGCAAGTAGTCTGCCGTCGACCAACATGACCGACACACATCCCTTCGACGAAGCCGTCCGCCTCGACACCGTCAGCGCGGACGTCCGACGCGGTAGCACGCACGCGGAGTGGGCCAACATGGTCGGGCCATTCGGCGGGATCACGGCCGCCGTCATGCTGGCCGCCGTCGAAGGGCAGCCCGACCGCATCGGCGAGCCGCTCGCCCTGACCGTCAACTTCGCCGCACCGATCGCCGACGGCGGCTTCGACATCGCGCTTCGGGCCGCGCGCACCAACCGCACCAACCAGCATTGGGTTGTCGAGCTCAGCCAGGATGGGGTGGTCAAGACCACGGCGACCGCGATCTTCGCGATCCGGCGCGAGAGCTGGGCCGACACGGAAGCGCACCCGCCGAGCGCGCCGGCCCCGGAGCAGTTGTCCGCCGTCGATCCGGGCCTCGTGCGATGGACCGGCCTCTACGACACGCGCTACGTCGAGGGGGCGATGCCCGGCAAAGGCGGGGACCCCAGGCCCTCTTCGACCACCACGCTGTGGGTGCGCGACCGCGCGCGCCGCCCGGTCGACTACGCGGCGCTCGCGGCGCTGTGCGACATCTTCTACCCGCGGGTGTTCCTGCGTCACGGCGGCTTCCTCCCGTCCGGAACGATCTCACTGACCGCGTACTTTCACGCCGATCAGCAGCAACTCGAGGCCGTCGGAGACGACTTCGTGCTGGCCACCGCCCACGCCAACCGCTTCGCAAACGGCTATTTCGATCAGAGCGCGCAGGTGTGGACCCGGGCGGGCGGACTGCTGGCCACCACACATCAGATCGTCTACTTCAAGGGCTGACAGGTTTACACTTCGCCAGTGAAACGTCACGCCGGGGCCCTTACGGGCAGAATCGAGCCGCAATGACAGAGCGCGCGGAAAACCTGGTCACCGACGGCTTGCCCGCGATCGAGTCCATCAAGCAGCTCAAAGCGCGCTACTGCCGCTACCTGGACACCAAGGATTGGGCGGCCTGGCGAACGATCTTCGCCGACGACTTCGTCAGTGACACCTCCGAAGCGGGCGGCAAGGTGATCGCCGGCGCCGACGACTTCGTCGCCTTCACCCGCCAGGCCCTGGGCCGACCCACCCAGGCCACCGCGCACCAGGTGCACACCCCCGAAATCGAGCTCACGTCGGCAACGACGGCGCGTGGGATATGGGCGCTGCAAGACGTCGTTCGGTTCAGGCCCGGGGCAACCTTGGTCGGCTACGGCCATTACCACGAAACCTATGAAAACGTCGCGGGCCGATGGCTTATCAAGAGCTCCAAGCTAACTCGGCTCCGCGAGGACATCGTGACCCCGCTATTCTCGATTTACGTGTCCCCCCGAATCCGCACGGCGATCGCCAAGATCGCCGGCCGGCTGATGGATCGGTGACGCGTCGTGGCTGTCGACACCGTTCTGGTCACGGGCGCATTCGGACAAGTCGGTAGGCGCTGCACGCAGCTCCTGCTCGACCGGGGGCACACCGTCGTTGCGATGGATCTGCGCAACGACAACACCGTGACCGTCGAGAAAGAACTGGCCGCCGCGGGCCAATCCGGGACGCTGATCCCCGCCTACACCGATCTATTGGACGCCGACGCGGTGCGTGATCTGGTTGCGGCCCACCGTCCCGGGGCCGTCGTCCACCTGGCCGCCATCGTCTCTCCGCCGTCGTATCGCAACCCCGCATTGGCCCGGCGCGTCAACGTCGGCGGCACCGAGAATCTCTTGGCCGCCTGCGCCACGCTCCCGCGCCCACCGCTGTTCCTCATGGCGTCCAGCGCAGCGGTGTACGGATCGCGAAATCCCTTCCGCCAGCCCGGGCGGATCACCCCGGATACCCCGGTGAATCCCATCGATCAATACGGCCAGGACAAGGTGCTTGCCGAGGCGGCGATCCGTGCCAGTGGCCTGCCCTACGCGCTCTACCGGCTCGCGGGTGTCATCTCGCCGGACACCCAGGCCGGTATCAACGGTGACTACCTCGTCCTGATGCGGTCGATGCCGAGCGATAACCGCATTCACGCGGTGGATGCGCGCGACGTGGCACTGGCGTTCGCCAACGGCGTCGACCGCGAAACGGCCATCTCCGGCAAGGTGTTGCTCATCGGCGGCAACGAGACGTATGTGATGCTGCAGCACCGGCTGCAAGACGACCTCATGACCGCGGCGGGGCTGGGCCCGCTCGGCCCCTCGGCCGGCCTGCCCGGCGACCCGGGCGACGATCGCGGCTGGAGTTTCACCGGCTGGTACGACACCACCGAAGCGCAGGCGCTGCTCGAGTTTCAAGAGCATGACTGGCAGCAGACGGTGGCCTGGCTCGCCGACTCGCAGGGCCCTGTGCGCAACGTGCTGCGGCTGCTTGGCCCGCTATTGCGGCCGATTCTGCGCGCCGTCTTCGTGGTGCAGCGCCGGCTGGAAGGGCGCGGCCCCTACGCCGACCCCTGGGGATTGATCGAAAAGAAGTACGGCACGGCGGCATTGGCCAGCGCCGACTAGCGCGACGCAAACCAGACGGCGGCCTTACGGATCGAGTCCTCGACGGGTTCGGGCGTCCATCCCAGTTCGCGGGTGGCCTTGGAGTGGTCCAGCGGCGACATCAGTTCGGCCATCCGGATTCCCGCGTAGGCGAACGGCAGGTCGCGGCCCAGCAGCCAAGCCGCCGCGTCGTCCACCCGCGCCCCGGCCCGCAGCACCGACATCGGGATGCCGATGCGCGGCGATCGCCTTCCGACGGCGGTGGCGGCGATCTCATGCAGCTCCCGGATGCTCATGTACCTGTCGGACACGATGTAGCGTTCGCCGTCGCGCGCGTGCTCGGCGGCGAGAAGCATTGCCCGGGCGGCGTCTTCGATGCCCACCACTTCGGACGAGTAATCGAAATAGAACGGAAAACGGCCCTTGGCGACCAGGGCGAGCAGCGCACCGTGCGGGGTCGGCGCCCAGTCGCCCGGCCCGTAGGTGGTGGAGATGCACATCGCCACGCCCGGCAGGCCCTTGTCCCGCGCGTACGACAGCAGCAGGTCTTCGCCGGCCACCCGCGCTTCGATGTAGGCGCCGCCCTGATCCCAGTTGTGCGGGTCCTCCTCGGTGACCGGCTTGCCGTCGCTGATCGCCAACGAGCCTGTGGTGCTGGTGTATACGAATCTCTTCAGGTCGGCGCCCAGGGCCGCGTCCAGAACATGGCGCAGGCCCTCGACATTGGTGCGGAACAGCGGCGCCGGATCACGCAGCCACATTCTGGCGTCGACGACGCAGTAGTAGACGACGTCGCAGCCCGCCATCGCGGCGCGCAGCGCGGCGTCGTCGAACACGTCGCCGTAGCAGCGCTCGACGTCGAGATCGTCGATGCCCGCGGTGGAGCTGGTGTGGCGCACCATGACTCGTACGTCTTCACCCGCCGCCACCAGTTGCCGTGTGACATGTGATCCCAGAAACCCGCTCGCGCCGATCACCAGCTTCTTGTCGGCCACTAGCGGTCTATCCATGCCATTTGCGCCTCGGCGTGATGCCCTCCCACGGGTGGGGTGAGGCGGTCGAGCCGCGCCAGTTGGTCCGGGGTCAGCTCTAGCGCGTCGGCCCCGACGTTTTCTTCCAGGCGGGTGACCCGTTTGGTGCCCGGGATGGGCACGATGTCGGGCCCTTTCGCGAGCAGCCACGCCAATGCGACCTGGGCCGCCGTGGCGCCGACGTCAGCGCCGATTTCGCGCACTTCGTCCGCGCATCGCAGGTTGTGCTGGAAGTTCTTGTCGAAGAACCGCGGATTGGTCTTGCGGTAGTCGCTGTCGGGGAGCTCCTCGGTGGAGCGGACCGTACCGGTGAGGAAGCCGCGGCCCAGCGGTGAGTAGGCGACGAAACCGATGCCCAGCTCGCGCAGCAACGGCAAGATCGCCGGTTCTTGGTCGCGCGTCCACAGCGAATACTCCGATTGGACGGCCGTGACGGGATGCACCGCGTGCGCGCGGCGGATGGTGTCGACGCCGACTTCGGAAAGGCCAATGTGCCGGATCTTCCCTTCGGAAACCAGCTCGGCCAGCGCGGACATCGTTTCTTCGATCGGGGTCTGGCGGTCGAGGCGATGCTGGTAGTACAGATCGATGTAATCGGTTTCCAGCCGCCGCAGCGAACCGTCCACGGCCAGGCGGATATTGGCGGGGCTGCTGTCGAGCCCGTCACGGCCGGTATGCGAGATGAGACCGAACTTGGTTGCCACCACCACCTGATCGCGACGGCCCCGCAGGGCACGCGCCAGAAGTTCCTCGTTGACGTAAGGGCCGTAAACCTCAGCGGTGTCGATCAGGGTGACACCCAGGTCGATGGCGCGATGGACGGTGCGGATCGATTCGGCGTCGTCGCTGCCGGCGCCGGCATAGGCGACCGACATTCCCATCGCGCCCAGTCCGAGGCGCCCGACCCGCAGCTCACCGAGTTGAGCCTGTTTCATGGCCCTTCTCCTGTTCTTGACGTGGTTCAGCGAGGCCTCGCTGAGCGCTGGACGGTACCGTGGCGCTGTGTCCCGCGTCGAGCTTCCCCCGATCTGATGGGCGGCGCAAACAGCCCGCGCCCGGCCCGCGATCTGGCGGTCGACTATTACCGCGTATCCGGAGTGGTGCTGATCGTGCTGGGACACTGGCTGGCCGGGTCGGTGACCTACCACGACGGACAGTTCGGCCGGCAGAACCCGCTCGTCGACATGCCCTGGACCCAGTGGCTGACCTGGCCCTTCCAAGCGGTTCCGACGTTCTTTTTGGTTGCGGGTTACGCCGGCGCGGTGTCGTGGACGCATCGGCGCGACACCGGCGGAGTCTCGCGCCAGACCTGGTTACAACACCGGCTGGCCCGGGTGCTCGGGCCGACCGCGGCGTACACCGCGTTGGTGTCGGTGGCGGTGGTTGTGCTGGACGCGTGCGGTGTCGCGGGCTCGGTGCTCGAGTACGCCGGCTGGGCGGTGGCGATGCACCTCTGGTTCCTGGCGGTGTATCTGGTGGTGGTGTCGTTGACGCCGGTTGGGATTGCCGCACACCGCCGTTGGGGCCTTCGGGCGCCCGCGGCGCTCGTGTTGGGGGTCGCGGTCGTCGATGCCGCCAGGCTCAGCACTCACGTGCATTACCTCGACTGGCTGAACTACCTGTTGGGCTGGGGAGCCCTGTATCAGCTCGGAATCGCCTGGCGCGGTGGGCTCTTGACGGGCCGCAGGCCCTGGTTGCTGGCCGGTGCCTCGGCGGCGGGCCTGGCGGGGTTGATCTGGCTGCGGGTCTATCCGGTCAGCATGATCGGCGTTCCCGGCCAGACCATCGACAACACGACACCGCCCACCGTGGCGCTGATGGCCTTCAGTGGCGCGCAAACGGGCATCGTCATGGCGCTCGCGCCCATGCTCAACCGCGCGCTGCGCGCGGCCCGCGTCGAACGGGCTCTGTCCATCGCCAACAACAACATCATGGCCCTCTATCTGTGGCACATGATTCCCGTCGTGATCGTGGCGATCGTCGGGTATCCGGCCGGACTCTTGCCGCAACCCCCGGAAGGAAGCGCCGCCTGGTGGCTGGCCCGGCTGGAATGGGTGGCCATCCTCAGCGTCGTGACGGCAGCCGAGATCGCGCTGTTATGGTGGGCGCGAAGGATTTTCGCCGCTCCCCTGCCACTGCTCGGTGTCCCGCTCAGCGAGCGCCGCGCCGAGCCCGTGATGCTCACCGGCGCCGCGATGACCGCCTACGCCCTGGCCGTGGTCGCCGCCGAGGGCTTCGCCCCAGACGGGCGGTTTCCGTGGGTGATCGCGGTGGTCTTCGCCGCCGGGACGCTCTTTGCGGCGTTGCGCCCCACGGCCCGCCGCACGAACGCTACATGACGACCCCGGCAGTCAGATCTGGCGGTGCTGCAGCCGCGCGATGATCCAGAACGGCAGCGCCACGAAAACCGTACCCCCGATGAGGTTGCCGACGGTGGTGATGCCGATGTTGGTGAGCAAGCCGTGCGCACCGAATCCCCAGCCGATCGCGCCGCGGTGCGCGCTCGGATGGAAGAGGTTGAGCAACAACGGAAGACCGAGGAATCCGACATTGGCGATCACGTGCTGGGTGCCGCCGATCACGAATGCGAACGGGCCATAGAACGCGAACGTCATCCTCGCGACGTCGCTGCGGGCCTTGAAGAACATGCACATCGAGGTCTGCAGGAACCACGTGCAGACGACGGCGAGCAGGAGCGCGGTCCAGAAGGGCTGGCCCGCCTTGAGGGTGCCGACGGTCGCGGCGCGCTCGGCAAAGGCGCCCAGGTAGGGACCGCCGGCCGCGGCGCAAATGGTGACGAATATCAGTGCGCCGGCGATGTTTCCGACGAGTCCGACGGTCACCAGGAGGGCGTAGTTACCGACGCTGAGTGTGCGTTTGAGCACGGCGAGGAAACCGGCGGCCATGTCCGCGGTGATCAGCGACATGCCCGACACCAGGATGAGGACGAAGGACATGCCGAACGCCAGGCCCATCAACAGGCTCGCCACCCCGGGTGTCTTGACGCCGGTACTGACCACCAGGGCCAGCAGTGCCCCGAACGCCACCATCACGCCACCGACCAGGGAGCGCATCAGAAAGGCCCACGGATGCGCGGCTTTTTCCACTGCCATGGCCGCTACCCGATCCACCATCGCTCCCACCGTCAGCGGCTCGAAGGGATCCTCGGGCGCGCGGTCGGTGGTGACGACGCCGGTGGGCAACGCGGTGACCGTGCCCGCCGTTGCCGAGCTCGGCAGCGGCTGCGCTGGAGCGTTGATGGTCATCCGTGTTCGCCTTTCCGTAAGGTGTTGATCGCGTGGAGGACTCCAGAGACGTGGTCCTCGGTGAGGCGCTCGCCGTCGAAGACGTGGCTGAGCAGGATCTTGAGGTCGAGCATCTGTTGCAGGTAGACCAGGCACGGGGGGCATTCGTCGAGGTGCTTGGCCACGATCGGTCCCCATTGCCGCGGGTCGGAGTCGACGAGATCGTCGACCAGGCGGACGAAGTCGACGCAATCGATGGCGGGGACGGTGTTGTCGTGAACGGTCATCGTTGATACCGCTTTTCCAGTTCGTTTCGGAGATTTCCGCGGGCGCGGTACAGCAGTGCCCGCTGCGCCTCGGCGGTCAGATCGAGGAGCTCGGCCGCCTCGTCGGCGGGGGCGCCGACGATGTCGCGCAGGATGACCAGTTGCCGTTGCCGCTCGGGCAAGGCGTCCAGCGCCGCACGGACGTACCCGACGAGTTCGCTTTGGACCGTGTGATCTTCCGGCAGAAAGCGCCGCGACGGCGGCTCGCGCCAGTGTCCGGCATCGGGATGGCCGTCGGGGTGCATGCGGCCCGATAGGGGGTCGGCATCCGCGGTCGCCAGCATCTCGTGATGGCGGATCCGCGATTCCCGGCGCCGGTGGCGCGACGCGGTGTGCTTGACAATCCCGAACAGCCAGGTGCTCACCGACGAGCGCCCCTGGAACGAATCCGGCGATTGCAGCACCTGCACCCACGCCTCCTGCACGGCTTCTTCGGCGACGGCCGGCGAATCCACCATGGTCCGGGCGAAATTCACCATGGGGCGGTGGTAGTCGCGCACCAGGCTGGCCAGCGGAACCCCGCCGACCAGCCGTTGTGATCGGGTGCCCTCCGGCGGCACCGCCACCGGGGTCACCATCGGTCCATGCTCAGGCGCATCGGGCCAACTCCCAGCGCAGCTGGCCCTCGGACGGCGACTGGACGGGGATGAACGCGGCCTCCCGGTAGCGGCGACTCACCGGGGTCCGGCTCGCATATCCCTTCCCACCAGCGGTTCGCATCTCCAAATCAGTGCTAGCGCTCGATAATTCGGCCGCGGTGAGCCTCAGCGACAGCAGCTTCTTCTTGGCCGGCGACCGGGGGCCGCCCACCGCGGCGGCCAAGTGGGCCAACGTCGCCTCGGCGTCGGTGAGCCTTTCGCAGACGCGGTCGACGTCGGTGCCGAACACCGCGTTGACACCGCCGAGCCCCAGCCTGGCCTGCTCGATTGCCGCCCTGGCCAGTCCCAGACACATCGCCGACTGCAGCACAAGGAAAGTCGGGCGGACCGCGGGCAAAAAGCCTTCGAAATCGCGCGACAGCACCTGGCCGTCGGGCACGTGAGCGGCGTCCAGGTTCAGATACGACGAGGCCGTGCTCCCCATAGCCAACAGATCGAAGTGCTCACCCAGGATCACCCCGGGTGTGTCCAACGTCAACGCGACGATCAATCTCTCGCCGGCATCGGTGCGCACCGCCGTCACCATGGTCGAGTCGGCGTAGAGGTTGCTGGCCCACCTGATCGGGCCGGACACCCGGTAGCCGCCGGCTACCGGTGTGGCGGTCAACTCCACGCTGCCACAGCCCGCGGCCTCTTTGAACGCCGCGGCCATGCCGGTGACTCCCAGCACGGTTCCCGAAAGCAGCCGGTCGGCGGCGGCCGCGCCGAACGGTGTTGCGGCCGTGAGCAAATACTCGACCGCCATGCGATGGGCCCACAGCGAAAAGCCTGTGCTCATGCACGTCCCCGAGATCAACCGGATCACCTCGGCCATCGCCGGGAGCCGGCCGTCGGCGTTGGCCGGGGCGCCGATGCCGAGCAGACCCGCCTCCCCCAGCGCGGTGAAGCTGCGACGGGACCGGTGCTCGCCGCCGTCCAATGCCGCGGCGTGGGCCCGAATGTCTTCCAACAGGCCGACATCCAGCCGGCCGGCCGCGGGATCCAGGGTCGCCGTCATTTCGCCACCTCCTGCGCCTGCTCGGCGGAGTGTTGCCACGCGTAATCGAGGAACTTGCCGTCGAATGTGACGACGACTCTGTCGCCCTGGGGGTGCGGACGGCGCTGCACGCTGAGCTGAAAGTTGATCGCGCTCATGATGCCGTCCCCGAATTCTTCATGGATGAGTTCTTTGATCGCCGGACCGTAGACCGCCAGCGCCTCGTGGAACCGGTAGATCGTCGGATCTTTCGCTATGGTCGCATCGGATCCCCGGTGCGGCATCATTTGCAGAACGGCCACCGCCTCCTCGTCGAGGCCGAGGAGCGATGCCACCGCCCGGGCGTCGCCGGCCGAGAGCGGATGCTGCCCGAGCAGCGCGGCGACGGTCCATGCCGGGTCCTTGCCGATGGTTTCGGCGATTTTCGCCCAGCTCAGTCCGTGCTTGACGCGGGCGAGCCTGATCGTCTCGGCAAGGTCGGATTTGGTCAATGTCTTTGCCATGGTTCTGGTTTGAGGTTGCGATGCTTATCCGGCGCGCAGCGTCGATTCGAGGCTCACCGGAGTGCGAAACGTGTTCACGACCGGCGACCACGCGATGGCGTTGTCGTGGATCTCCTTGAGCGTGGCTTCGTCGGCGTCGCCGGCGAGGCTCACCGTGCAACGGACCGCGCTGAACCCGAGGCGCTTTCGTTCGGGGGTGTCCCCCACGCCCCACACCGCGGAGATGTCGATGTCGCCTTCCATCTCGACCTCGATTTTGGTGAGGGTCACGCCACGATGTGTGGCGTTGGCCAACAGCCCCACGGACACGCACGAGCCCAGCGCGGCCAGGGCGGTTTCGGAGGGGTTGGGTGCCGAGTCGTCACCGAGCAGCGCGGGCGGCTCCCCCACCAGCATCGGCGCCAGGTCGCGGACGTAGGTCATGTTGCGAAATCCGGTCTCACACACCGTCTTGGCCTTGAGCGTTTTCTTGCCGGTCTCGGGGTTGGCCTTGGCGTTACACGACAGCCGGTCGAGGCCTTCGGCGTCGATGACGAGCGCGTCGGTCATGGGTGTTCTCCGTTTCTCGCTGATTGTGCGGTTTCACGGAGTTAGTGTTTGGCGGGCACCGATGCGTGACGGCGGGTGGGATTGATTTACCCGCGCGCCACGAAACGTCACATGGGTGAAACGCGGCGGCGCTCAGCGGCCGTCACGGCGCGGCGAAGTTTGCTCAGCGGAACAGGCTTTGCCCGATGTAGTGGCCTTCAGCGGGCGCGGGAGGAACCGCGAAGATAGCTGATCCGATGTGGCGGATGTATTCGTTGAGTAGGTCGTGGGCGCCCAGGCGGTTCTGCAGGCGGATAAAATCTTGCGGATCGTTTTGGTAGGAGATGAACAGCAGACCGGCGTTGAGTTGGCCGTTGGCGTCCAGACCGTCCGTGTAGTTGTAGGACCGCCGGCGGATCATGATGCCGTCGTTGTTTTCGCGGGCGGCCAGGCCGACGTGGGACATCGGATCGATGAGCGGGTTGCCGTCGGCGCCCTTGGCGGTGAAGTCGGGTGTATCGAATTCGGCCTTGCCGCTCAGCGGTGCGCCTTCGTCCTTGGTTCGGCCGAAGATCCTCTGCTGGTTGCCGATCCGGTCGACGTCCCATGTTTCGAGCAGCATTCGGATCTTGCGGACGACCTGGTAGGTCCCGCCGTTCATCCAGGGCTGGTCGCTGTTATCGACCCAGACGAATTTGTGGTATTCGGCGTCGGTGGCGACATTGCGGGTTCCGTCTTTGAATCCCAACAGGTTTCGCGGCGTGTGCTGGCCCGGCCCTGCTGAGGCGCGGCCGAATCCCAGCACCGCCCAGAACGGGGAGACGATGTTGCGTCCGAGCCGGGCCAGGTTGCGCACGGCGTGGTAGCAGACCTGGGGGTCGTCGGCGCACGCCTGCACGGACAGGTCGCCGCCGTGCAGGCGGGGATCGAGGTTGTCCCCGTTGAGCGGTGGCAGGTCGGTGAATCCGGTGGGGCGTCGCGCGGCCAGTCCGAAGCGGTCACCGAACAGTGCCGGGCCCAGGCCGATGGTGACGGTCAGGCTGGCCGGGCTCAGCCCGTGAGCCTCCCCCGTGTCGGCGGGTGGCTGCACATCGACCTGCGGCTGCACGGTACCGACCGGCTTCCCCTGCTGCAGGATTGCGGCCGCGGCCGACCATCGCGCCAAGAGGGTTTGCAGCTCGGCGCGGCCGGCGCCGGCGGCCAGGGAGAACGACATGAACATGGCGTAACGCTGTGGCGGGGTGTCGATTCCGCCCTGGTGCGCCTGCCCGTAGAACGGGTAACTGCGACGCAGGTCGACGGTGTCGTCGTCATCGCCGCGCTGTCCGGCCGCCATCGCGTGCCCGGCGAGGCCTCCCCCGACGGCGCCGAGGGCCGCGCCGCCGAGCCCGGCCAGCATGGCGCCGCCGAGCGCGCGCCGGCGCGACACCGCTGCCGAGTCCGGCTGTGCCCCAATGCCGTCCGGGCCGTCGTCGGCCAAACCGGTGCTGTCGTCGGTCACGATCAGCCGCCCGCGACGACTTTTTGGGCGACGGTGGACAGGCTCTGATGGAGCGGCTGGATGACCGCGGTCAGCTTGGGCGCATCGCTGGCCTTCAGCGCGGGGGTGTAGGTCCGGTAGCCGCCCAGGGCGGTGGGGTCGCGGTACCCGTCGAGCGTGGCGAGCACGTTGCGAAACTGCTGATCGATCTGCTTGACGAGATTGGCGTCGATCCTGTCCAGGCCCGGGCGCAGCGACGCGTACGCCTGCTGGGCGCCTTCGACGTTGCCCGAAAAGTCCATCAGGTCAATGTGACTGAACGCCTCTTCCTCGCCGGTGATCTTGGTGTTCTGGATCTCTTCGATCAGGTCGCTGGCGCCGTTGGCCAAGTCCTCGGGTTTATACGTCAGGGTGGTGATGATGCCGTTCAATTTGCCGACGTTGCCGACCAATTCCGTGCTGAACGCCTTCGTTGCGGGGGTGATCGCACCGCCCTGCCACAGGTCACGCTCGATGGCGTGGAAACCCCTCCACCCGACCCTGGCGTCGACCGGGGTGGACTCGCGCATGTCGATCAGATAGTCGAGGCTGCCGGCATTGTCACCGACCGCATAGCCTGGCAGCACGAAGCCGTCGACGGTGGACTCCGAACGCTCCCAGAACAACCGGGCTTTGGCGTAGGACGTCTTCGCGGCGTCGAGGTCGCCCGACTGCACCGCGGCGTCGAGGACCTTCACGCCGTCGTTGAGTTGGGCGATCTGATTGACGACGTAGGCCGCATAGTCCTTGGTGCCCTGGCTGAGGATGCTGGCCACGGTGCCCGTCGGCGTCGCCGGCGCGGTACCCGTCACCGTCAGGGTCTGGTATTCGGTGCTCGCCCCCGGGCAATAGAGCTGGTAGGCGCCGCCGTCCAGTGTGACGGTGAACGACACCGGGTCCAGGCCCGGCGCAAGGTTCTCCTTCTCGCCGATAATCCGCTGGTCCCTGAGCAACTCGACTTCGTTGATCCCGGGGGCGTTCGCGTTGGCCACCGTGAAGGTCACCGGGCCGGCGGGCACGGTGGCGGTGTCCAGCGCGCAGCCGTCCTTGCCGGCGTCGTTGGTCATGGTGACCTTGACGGCGCCGGTGCCACCCGGCCTCGGTTGCGCCGCGGGGCCCGAGTTAGTGCCCGGGTGGCTGCAGCCGGTCGTAGCCGACAGTATGCCTGCTACCAAAGCCATTGCCGCCAAACGCATCTCAAAGGTGTGGTGCCTCGCGGTACGCTTCACCATCAATCGTTCCCTCTCGTGTGGCCGGCGTGCCGGCGCCGCATCGAGGCTATAGCGCCGAGACCGCAGAGCAGGGCGAAACCGCCGAGCGCCAACGGAAGCCAGACATTCCAGAGCTGCCGGTCCGCGCGATTGCGTCCGCTGGTGGCGATCTCGGCCGCGGTCGAGTGGTCTTCGGCGCAGGACGTGGACCAGTCGGTCGCCAGCCCGCCCAGACTCACGGTCTTGGCGCCGGTCAGCCCGCCGCCGGTCAAGATCGCCGTGCGGTTGCTCGTCGCTTGCGCACTAACCACGACATCACCCCGGGCGAGCACGGTGTACACCGTGGTAGTCGACCATTGACCCTGAAACGGCCCTGGAGTGCGGCCGACCCCGAGACCGACGGGCAGCCGACCCCCCGTCATGCTCAGCAACTGATCCAGCGTGACCTCCGGCGCACCATCGGCACCGGCGGCCTCGGAAGCCTGCCATACCTGTACGGGCACGCCGTCCACGGTTTGGTGGTCCGCCGGGACGAGCACGACGCTGTGGACGGCCGCGGCGCCCGCGGGGGCCACGGTCAGCTCGCGTCCGTGCGGCCCGGTCCCCATCGACACCGCGGCGGTGTGGCCCGAACGGTCGGTGACGGTGCGCGGCCGCGTGTTCGGCGACGACCCACCGGCGGGCGCCATGATCGCCAGCCCCGCCGCCGCGACGAGCAGCAGCGTCGAGGCGGTCGCCAGCAGCCGGCTCCGGGCTCGCGGGGCGGCGGCGACGCCGGCGGGCCACAGGAACACGATGAGCACCGGCACGGTATACAGCAGCCAGCCCAGCACCTCGATCAGGCGCGGGTCGGCGGGGATGCCGAATACGCCGGCGGTCACCGCGCCCAGGACGGAATTGCTCGGTATCCACCCGGACAGGTCGAGCACCTGCTGCTGGCCGATGCTCACCCAGCCCGCCTCGTGTGCGGTGCGCAGGGCGCCCACCACCAGCCCGGCGGCGATCAGCACCAAGAACACCCCGGTCACCCGGAAGAATCGGCCGAGGTTGAGTCGCACGCCACCGAAGTACAGGCCCACGCCGAGCCCGATCGCCGCCGTGATGCCCGCGGCGCCGCCGAGCAGGGCGAACCACCGGTTGCCGTGCGACGTCTCGGCGGCGGCCAGCAGGAACACCGACGTCTCGAAGCCCTCCTTGAGGACGGCGAGAAACGCCATCGCCGCCAGCGCCAGCGCGCCGCCACGATGGACCGCCCGCCCGGCGTCGCGCTCGAGTTCGCCCTTGAGCTGCGCGGCGTTGCCGTTCATCCAAATGATCATCGACGTCACGAACACCACGGCGATGGCGTTGATGACGGTTTCCATCATCTCTTGCTGGACCTGCGGCAGGCTCGCGGCGAACAGGTCGAGGCCGACACCCACCGCGACGCTGAGCACCACGGCCGAGGCCACACCGGCGAACATCGGCCGGATCGTCTGGCCGTTGCGCTTGAGGAAGGCGGCGACGATGCTCACGATGAGCGAAGCCTCGAGGCCTTCGCGGAGGCCGATGAGGAACGTGCCTACAAATACGCCGAATACGCCCTGCATGCGCCCTGTTTCTGTCCCGCCGATCTGCGGCTTAGCGTAGCCGACCCGAAAGGCCCCTGGCGGCCTGGCCGTTCGGGCGCCGAGGTCAGCGGGCCGGATGCGTCACGAAGTCGATGAGTTCCTCGACCCGGCTGATCAGCGCCGGCTCCAGATCGTTCCAGTCGCGTACCCGCGAACGGATATGCCGCCACGCCCGGGCGATGTCGGCCTGATCGGCATGCGGCAGGCGCAGCGCCTGGCACGCACCGTGTTTCCAGTCCACCTGCCGCGGCACGTCCGGCCAGGCGGCCAGCCCCAGCCGCTGCGGCTTGACGGCCTGCCAGATGTCGACGTACGGGTGACCGACGACGAGGGTGTCGGCGCCACCCGGGCCCCGCCGCACCGCGTCGGCGATGCGGGCTTCCTTGGAGCCGGTGACAAGGTGGTCGACGAGCACTCCGAGACGCCGCCCCGGCCCGGGAGCGAATTCGGCGACGATGTCCACTAAATCGTCGACGCCGCCGAGTTGCTCGACGACGACACCTTCGATCTTCAAGTCCTCGCCCCACACCTGCGCGATGAGTTCGGCGTCGTGACGGCCCTCGACATAGATTCGGCTGGCGCGGGCGACCCGTGCCCGGGCACCGGGCACGGCGACCGAACCCGACGCCGTCCTGGTCGCGGTGGCGGGCGCCGCCCGTCGCGGCGCGGTGAGGATGACGGGCCGGCCTTCGAGCAAATACCCAGGGCCCAAAGGAAAGCCGCGCACATGACCTCGCCGGTCTTCCAGATCCACCCGACCGTATTCGACGCGCACCACCGCGCCCACATAGCCGGATTCGACGTCCTCGACGACCAGGCCCAGGTCGGCCGGGTGTTCGGTCGAGCGCGGCTTGCGTCGCCCCGCGGCCAGCACATCGGTCCCATAACGATCCACCACGCGGCAATCCTAGAAAGCCTTGCGGCCAAACAGTGTTACGGCGCGCCAGGGGGTGTGGCGATAGTCGGCAAGATCACTCTCGGCGCACCAGCGCGGGCGCCCCGCAAACCTGCGTTTAACTGTGTGGCGTTACCTGGCTGATCGCGTCGGCGATGGTACGTTGCTAGCTATGGCAAGCACTGCCGCTCATGCGCAACTTGCGGCGGTTAGCGAGGTGGACGTATGGACTTGTCGCATTGGGTGACAAGCATTGTCGCGTTTGTGCGGGCCGGCTACCCCACCGGCATGCCGGGCCCCGGTCACGTGCCGTTGGTGGCCCTGACGCGCCGACGACTCTGCGGCCACGACATCAGCGCCATCGCAAGCGATCTCATCGCGCGTCGCGTCTGGCCGACCAACCCGATCGACATCGGGGTGGAGATCACCCGGATCACCAACCAGCTGCCGACACCCGAGGACGTCGAGCGTGTCCAGCGTCGCGTTCATGTGATGCGATGCTCGCGCGGGTAGCCGCGTCCGAATTCAGCGCCCTCATGTTGATTTAGGCACCGGGCCGCCGCACGCGGCGAGATAGTCGGCGTAGTTCCAGGTCTGCAGAAACTGTTGGCCCGCTTGCAATCCTCGTTGGTAGAGGGCCTCACGCTGCTGCACGGTGATGTCGAAGTCGATCGGGCTGACTTCGTCGGCGGCCACGAAGACGGTGCGCCGGACGGTGCAGGGATCGTCGATGTAGGCGTTGTCCTGGTTACTCACCAGCGTCTCTATCGCGGCGAGCCCCAACGACACCGGGCCGTGGACGGGATGCGTGGGCGGGATGCCGGGACGTGCCGATAGCCGGATTCCGAATGTGGGCCAGCGTGGTTGGCCATCCGGCCGGTCAAACAACTGGACCGGAAAGTCCGACAGCAATCCGCCGTCCACCCATGTGGCGCCGGCGACCCGAACCGGTTCGAACACGTACGGGATGGCCGACGACGCGTGCACCGCGCGCGCGACCGAAAAGTCATCGGGGTCGATGCCATACGTGCTGAGGTCCCAGGGGATTCGCACCAGCCGGCGCCGTGACAGGTCGCTGGCCGTCACCACCAGGGACCACGCGAACTGTTCGGGCTGTTCGCCGGTGCGCAGGTCGCCGAACGTCCGCACGCCCAGATCACCGAGCAGCCCGGCGAGCAGCTGCTCGAGATAGGCCCCCCGATACACACCGTCCGACGTCAGCAGGGACAGGGCGCCGCCGATCAGCGGAACCCGCCCGATCAGGTTGCGGTCGAGGAACTTCCGGTAATCGATGGAGCGCATGATGTCGGCCAACCGGCTGATCGGCTCACCGGCGACCTGCAGGGCGGCCACCAGCGAGGCGACGATCGCGCCCGCGCTGCTTCCCGCGACCCGGGGAAACCGGTACCCGGCCTGGTCGAGCGCGTCCACCGCTCCCACCAGTCCGATCCCCCGGACACCGCCGCCTTCGCACACCAGGTCGGCACGCACGTCACTCACTGCCACCAGCCTAGCCGGACCGGGCGGAGCTGTCCCGGCGCGGCACGCCGAAAACCGCGAGCACGATCAACACAGTCGGCGACCATCCACGCCGAAGAAATGCACGTGTCCCGGCTCCGGGTGCAGGCGCACCCTGCTGCCCCTTGCCGGTGGATTGCGTCCGTCGGCGCGCGCCACGATCGGCGCATCGATTACCTTGCCGGAGCCGGTGATTCGCCCGTACAGGTAGGCGTCCGCACCCAGTTCTTCCACCACGTCGACCTCCATTTCGACACCGAGGCCGCCCACCTCGAAGTGTTCGGGACGGACCCCGACGACGACCTCCCCCGCGGCACCGGCGATCTCCCGCGGCACCGCGACGGGCCAATCACCTAGCGACACGGCGGAATCCACAAGCGGCAGGGTGAACAAATTCATTGCCGGCGACCCGATGAAACCCGCCACAAAGACGTTGGCCGGGTTTCGGTAGAGCTCCCGGGGTGGGGCGAACTGCTGCAGCACGCCGTCGCGCAGCACGGCGACGCGGTCACCCATGGTCATCGCCTCGACCTGATCGTGGGTGACGTAGACGGTGGTCGTACCCAGCCGCCGTTGCAATGCGGCGATCTGGTTGCGGGTCTGCACCCGCAGTTTCGCATCGAGATTGGACAGCGGTTCGTCCATCAGGAACACCTGCGGCCGGCGCACGATCGCGCGCCCCATCGCCACTCGCTGACGCTGGCCGCCGGACAGGTCCTTCGGTTTGCGATCGAGATACGGTTGCAGGTCAAGCAATTTCGCCGCGTCCAACACCCGTTCACGGATCTGCGCCTTCGGGGTTTTGGCGATCTTCATGGCAAAGCCCATGTTTTCGGCCACCGTCATGTGCGGGTAGAGCGCATAGTTCTGAAAGACCATCGCGACGTCGCGGTTCTTGGGATCGACACGGGTGACGTCCCGGTCACCGATCCGGATGCGTCCGGAGTCCACGGTTTCCAGCCCGGCCACCATCCGCAGCGAGGTGGTCTTGCCGCATCCGGATGGCCCCACCAGAACGACGAACTCGCCGTCGCCGACAACGAGATCCAGGTTGTCCAGCGCCGGGCGATCCGCTCCGGGATAGCGCCGCGTCGCCTGCTCGAAGCTCACCGAGGCCACGATCAGCCACCCATCCCGGTGACCGCGATGCCGCGGACAAACGAGCGTTGCGCGAACGCGTAGATGACGACCAACGGCAGCATGATGAGTATCGAGGTTGCCATCAGGACCGGCCACCGGGCAACGTATTCACCCTTCATCCGGACCAGCCCCAGCGTCAGCGTGGCCAGGCTGTTGCGCTGAATCATCAACAACGGCCAGAGAAAATCGTTCCAGACGTTGACCCAGGTGAGGACCGCGAGCACCATGACCGCCGGCCGGGCGTGGGGCAGCAGGATGCGCCAATAGACCTGCCATGGCGAACAACCGTCGAGTATCGCCGCCTCCTCCAGATCGGTCGGTAGGGTCCGGAAGAATTGCCGCATCAGGTACGTGCCGAACGCGCTACCGAAGAAGCCCGGCACGATCATCGCCCACGGAGTGTCGACCCATCCCAGGGTCCGCATGACGAGGAACTGCGGGATCACCGTCACCGTCAACGGCACCATCAACGTCCCCAAATACACCACAAACAGGGCGTCGCGGCCACGGAAATCCAGTCGCGCGAACGCATATCCGGCCAGCGAGCAAAAGAACACATGCCCCGCGGTGACGCACCCCGCGTACAGCACGGTGTTGAAGAACATCCGCCCGAACGGCAGCAGCGCGAACACTTCGGTGTAGTTGGACCACCGCGGGTGCGCCGGCAGCAGGGTGGGCTCGCTGACCTCGCCCTCGGTTTTCAGCGAGCCCGACACCGCCCACGCGATCGGGAACAGCGCGCACCAGGCGATGCCGAGCAGCGCGGCATAGACCATGCCGCCGCGCAAGGCGGTGCGCCTGATGACCCCCTCACTTAAGCCCACGCGAAGTCTCCAAAGAACGTCGATGGCTCACTTTCAACTGCACCACGGTCAGCACCAGCAGGACGGCGAACATCACCCACGCCAGCGCGGACGCGTATCCGAACTCGAGGAACGAAAACGCGTGCTGGAACAGCATGATGCCCAGGACGTAGGTCGCCGATTCCGGTCCGCCGTTGGCGCCGGTGAGGACGTAGACCATGTCGAACGCCTGAAAGGCGTGGATGACCGAGATGATGACCACAAAAGAGATCGATCCCCGGATCAACGGCACCGTGATCGAGACGAATTGCCTTATCTCGCTTGCTCCGTCGATTTTGGCCGCCTCGTACACCGTCCCCGGGACGCCCTGCATCGCGGCCAACAAGACGACGGCGGCGAACGGTACGCTGCGCCACACGCTGACGATGCACAGCGAGACCATGGCCCAGTGGGGCTCGACCAACCATGGGACGGGGCCGAGCCCCACCCAGCCGAGCATGATGTTCAGCAAGCCGTTGTCGGTGTTGAAAACGAACTGCCACACGACCGCCATGACCACCGACGAGATGGCCAATGGGAGGAAGACAATGGTGCGGAAAATGCCGATGCCCCTGGCTTTCTGGTTCAGCACACCGGCGACAACCAAACTGATGACGACCGTGGGCACCACCGTCCCCAGGGTGAAGATCACCGTGTTGCGGATCGCGATCAGGAACAGCGGATCCGCGGTGAACAGCTCCCCGAAGTTCTTCAGCCCCACGAATTTCGGCGGTGTGAACACGTCCCACCGCTGAAAGCTCATGTACAGCGAGAAGCCCAGCGGAAAGAGCATGAAGACGGCGACGGCCACCAAATTGGGAGCGACGAACAGCCGGCCCGCCCACGCGTGGCGGCGCCATGGGCTCGGGTTTTCCGGGACCGTTGCGCCCGCCTTCGGCGCAGGGGTGGCCGCGCCACCCGAATGAATCGCGGTCATGGGCTGCGCAGCACTTCGTCGACGGAGCGGGACAGGCCGGCCAAGGACGTCGCCGGTTGGCGTCCGCGCAGGACGGGGCCAAAGTTGCGGTCGATCAACGCGTTCACCTTCTCCCAGGCCGGGGTGATCGGCAGACCCTGCGAATACGCCGGGCCCTCGGTGAGCACGCTGAGATTGCCGATCCGCCGATGGGCGTTGGCGAATCCTTCCGAATTGAGCGCCGACCGCAGCACGGGAACGAACAGGCAGGATTCACCGATCAGCGCCTGGCCGACCGGACCCGTCGCGAATTTCACGAACTCCCAGGCCTGATCCTTGCGTGGACTGGTCGACGAGATGCCCAGCCCGGTGGCGCCGATGTCCGAACACGCCGCACGCCCGTTGGCGAGCGCCGGGCCGACCGGCAACGGCGCGACATCGAAATCGAGGTCCTCGGCGCGAAGGTAGGTCTGGTAGCGCCAATGCCCGCCCAGCGCGATCGCCGCCCGCCCCACCGCGAACAGGTTGGGGGTGGACATCGACTGCGTCTCCGATGCATTGGGCGCGACCCGGTGTTCGTTGGCCAGGTCGGCGTAGAACTGCACCGCCTCCTGGAAGGCGGCATCATCGAAATTGAGATGGGTCGGATTCAGCCGCGGGTTGGACCAGGGGACGCCGTTGTTCATCGCGAACAGTCCCGCCGAGTAGGTCGACACCCAGGTGTTGACGAAGCCATACTGCGCCGCCCGCCCGGAGGTGTCGCGCTTGGTCAGCGCTCGGGCGGTGTCCAGGAATCCGCTGAAATCCCAAGGCCGTTGCCACGTGGTGGGCGGGGCGGGCACCCCAGCGTCGGCGAACAGCCGCTTGTTGTAGAACAGGTAGTTTCCCGACCATTGTTCGGGAAGGGCGAACTGGCTTCCGTTGAACGCAAACGTCTCATACAGCGCCGGGATGCTGTCCGCCTTGAGCTGCTGGGCGAACGCTTTGTCCCGCGCCAACAGAGGATTCAGATCCAGCAGCACACCGCGGTCGGCGAGTTCGGCGTAGGACAGTTCCCACGTCATCAGCACGTCGGGGCATTTGCCGCCGACACAGAACGTCGAAAGCTGTTGCATGACGCCCGGCCCGGACAGCACCGCACGCACCTTGATGTCGGGATGGCGGCGCGCGAACTCGTCGATGATGCGCATCCTCGCCTCACGCTCGTCCGGATTGGCCGCGAAGAAGAAGGTCAGCGCGTCGTCGTCGGGAGCGCAGCCGGCGGACCACGGTGCCAGCGCGACGGCGGACAGCGCGCCGGCGCCCCGCAGCAGGCTGCGCCGTCCGAACGGCTTGTCGAGCATGGCTCTCCCGGTCTAGCCCCGTTCCCGGCCGCTGGCCGGTTGTATCTGACGTCCTTGGTACCCGACGAGCTTGTGATGTTCCTGGATCGGCCGGGCCGGCAGCGTAAGCGCCGCCCGGCGGATGCGCTCGGCATCGCCGGTGATGTCGATCGTGTGGATGCGGTCGTCGGCTCCGATGCCGATCACCAGCAGGACCTGAGCGCGCCCATGGGTGGCGATCACGATGCCCGGTGCCCCGTCGATGAGCATGACAGCGCCGGCGCGCGCCCGCCGGGCGAAGCGGCGGGTCTCCTCGGCGACCTGCCGGGCGCCGCGCACCGTGGTGGGCACGTCCGCGGGGACCAGGGAGCGGTCAACCGTGCGCACGACGTCGGGTGCGAGCAGCTCGAGCAGGCTGGCGATGTCGCCACCGCGGGAGGCCGCCAGGAACGCCTCCACCACCTCGAGGTGACCGGCCGTGCTGCGGGGCTGGGCGGCCGGGGCGGCCTGCAGCCGGCCGCGGGCCCGGCTGGCGAGTTTCTTCGCCGCGTCCGGCGACCGATGCAACAACTCGGCGATCGTCTCGAACGGCATGGCGAACACGTCGTGCAGCACGAAAGCGACGCGCTGTGCCGGTGAGAGGCGGTCGAGCACGACGAGCAGGGCGCTGCTCACCGACTCCGCCAGCAGCGCGTCCTCGTCGGCAGGCGCCGACGCCGCCTCGGCCAGCCGGTCCAGCTCGTCGGGTTCGGCGAGGGGTTGCTCGGCGCGGCGCTTGCGCGCCCGCAGCTGGTCCAGCGCCTCGCGCGCGGTGATCGTCGTGAACCAACCGGAGAGGTTGTCGACGGCCCGAAAGTCCGCGCGGCTGGCCTTCAGCCACGCCGACTGCACCGCATCGTCCGCGTCGGCCACCGAACCCAGGAGCTGGAACGCGACCGATCGCAGGTGCCGCCGATCCGCGTCGAAACGCTCCGCGAGAGCCACCAAATCCGTTGTTGCGCCCATGGGTCACCTTTTCTGCACGGGAATCGTCAAGGAGATGACCGCATCCACTGGACTTCCTGTTGCGAAGGAGACCAACACCATGACCCTACCGATTGTGCGCCGCGGCGCGCTCAGTAACCAGACAATTCGCCGCGGAACTCGCTGCGCGACAAGGGATTGATCCACATGAACACCGCACTTGTCGTGATCACCGTGTCGACCGCGGCCGTCACCGCCGCGATCGCCATCGCCGATCTCGTTCCGGCTCGATTCGTGCTGGCGAACTCCGCCCAAGTCGGGGTGCCGCGTTCGTGGTTACCGGCGTTGGGCGCCGTGAAGCTGGCCGGAGCCGCCGGGATCGTGGTCGGGCTGCTGGGCGCACGCGAACTGGGCATCGCCGCCGCCGCAGGCCTGGTCCTGTTTTTCGTCGGCGCGGTGTTGACGCATGTGAAGGCGCGCGTCCTGTACAACATCGCGTTCCCCGGGGCCTACTTGTGCCTGTCCGCAACGTCGCTGGCGCTGATGCTCGCCCGCTGAACATCGTCGGATCAGCAGGGAAAGTACCGGATCCGCTCGATCGTGTCGCCGCGCCGCGTCACATCGGCGAACATGATGGCGCGCCCGTGGCCCGAGTTGATGGAGACCGCGACCGTCGGGCCGGCGCTCTTGGTCTTGGTCGCGCCGGCCCCGTCCAGTTGTTCCACCAATTCGGCCAGCTCGAGCGGATCGCGATCACCCAAAGTTATTGCGGCCGTTGATGACAGCGCGCGTGCCGCGGCGAATGCGTCTCCTCGCGCGGAGGCGGCGAGGAAAGTCCGCACCAGCCGTTGGTGGCGCGCCCCCGCCCGACGGAATCCGGCCATGAATCCCGCGCTCCCCCGCCATCCCTGATTGGTCAGCAGGCCTTTGGACAGGTGCAGCGCCGGGCTCACCGCCCCCGGTCCGGTGCGCAGGAACTGCGCCATCATGGCGGGCAGTTCCCAATACGCCCGTAGTTGGCCGATCAGCCACTCGCCGTTGGCTTCTCGGAGGTCGTAGCGCAGGAATGCGGGGATGTACATGGTCACGGCGGGGCCCATGGCGACCTCGAGCTCGAGATCGCGCAAGACCGTCGTGCCGACGACGATGTCGAGATCGCGGTGGAATTTGATGTCACGCGGGCCGATGAACGTGTCGTAGAAACGGCCGATCTGTTCATGCCCCACGTGGGGACGCGAGCCCACCGGATCCTCGACGCGGCCGTCGCCGGTGAACAGCCCCACCCATCCGGCCCGATCGTGCGCGGCGGCCGCCTGCGGTGAGCGCTCCACCGCCGCGAGTAGACGTTCCCGGTCCAGCGGCACCACCATTACGATCCCCCCACCAATTCGACGCCGACGGATTCCAATTCCGCCAGCGCCTGGGCGGCCGCATCCGCTGTTGTGGCCGCGGTCAGGTCGACGAGCACCCGGGTCTTCAGGCCCGCCCGCGCCGCGTCGTCGGCGGTCCGCCGGACGCAATGGTCGGTGGCGATGCCGGCCACGTCGACGTCGTCAATGCCCCGCTGCCGCAACCACTCCAGGAGGGGGGTCCCGTTCTCGTCGGCACCTTCGAACCCGCTGTACCCCGCGGAGTACGCGCCTTTGCGAAAGACGGCATCGATGCGCGCGGTGTCCAAGTCGGGCCGAAATTCCGCGCCCGCGCTTCCGGCGACGCAGTGCGGCGGCCAGGTCGAGGAATAGTCCGGCCGGTCGGAGAAATGCCCGCCCGGGTCGATGTGGAAGTCCTGGGTGGCCACCACGTGGCGATAGCCCGGCGCGCTAGACAGGTAGGCGTTGATGGCGGGCGCCACCGCGGCGCCGCCGGCCACCGGCACGGCGCCGCCCTCGCAGAAATCGTTTTGCACGTCGACGATGATCAACGCTCGCACGGGCTCCACACTATCCCGCTGGGCCAGAGCGCCGCCCTAGCTGCGCAAATCGGCGTCACGGTTTGCTCGACAGGCAGTCGGGTAATACACCGGCCATGGTGATCAGGAGAATCGCGCGACCCCTGTTGTCAGTCGCATTCATCGGGCAAGGAGTCAATTCACTACTCAACCCCAAATCGGCGGCCCAGGCGGCGGCGCCGGCAGTGGACGGCTTGCAGGCATTGCCGGATTCGGTGAGCGCCAACATTCCGAGCGACCCCGAGACGGTCGCCCAAATCACCGCGGCCGTCCAGATCGGTGGTGGCCTGCTGCTCGCCAGCGGGAAGCTTCCGCGCATCGCTTCGGCCGCGCTGGCGGTGACGGTGTTACCGGCCAACATTGGGGCGCACTCGTTCTGGAACGAAAGCGATCCGGCGGTCAAAGCCCAGAAACGGCAGCAGTTTCTGACCGACCTGAGCCTGTTGGGCGGACTGTTGATCGCCTCCGCCGACACCGCGGGTAAGCCGTCGCTGGGGTGGCGTGGACGCCGCGCGGCCGAACGGCTCTCCGAGCGGGTGTCGTCGGCGTGGCCCGGATCCGACGATTCCGCCTTCGACAGCGACTTGTCGGAGCTGGGCGACCGGATCGCGCACGGCCTGCACGTCGGCGCCGAACGCGGCCGCGAGCTGGCCAGCACCGCGGCGGAACGGGGTGCGCCCTACGCCGAAGCCGCGCTGGAACGCGGCCGCGAATTGGCCAGCACGGCGGCGCAGCGCGGTGCGCCATATGCCGAGACCGCGCTGGAGCGCGGCCGCGAGTTGGCCAGCACCGCGGCCGAGCGCAGCAAGCCGCTGGCGAAGAAGGCCCGCAAGCGCGGGGAGGAATGGGCCGATGAGGCCGCCGACCGCGCGGCCTATCTGGCCGAGAAGGCGCGTAAGCGCGGCGAAGAGCTCGCCGATGAGGCCGCCGATCGGGCCGCACCGCTGGCGAAGAAGGCGCGCAAACGCAGCGAGAAGCTCGCCAAGAAGGCGCGCAAGCGCAGTGAGAAGCTGGCCGACACGGCGCGGGCGCGCTCCGAGGAACTCGCCGAGACCGCGCGCAAGCGCGGCAGCCACTTGGCCGACACCGCACGCGAGCGCGTCGGCGGGCAGGTCGAGACCCGTCGGCGCAAGCTGTCCTGGTGATTGCGTCGGGCTGGTGCAGCTAGTCCGGCCAGCGCGACCGCAAGATCTCCGGAGCCCACGCCGGCCAGTCCGGTGAACCGATCGTCATGCCGCCGCTGAGGCGGGCGACAATGCGCGGCCCGCGCAGCCGGCCGTTGTCGTAGACGGTGGCGACGTCGGAGAGCGCGATGGCGTCGGTGACCGGTGTCCACAAGCGACGATGGCGCTCGCGAACCTTGGTTTCCGGTACGTCGTGGCCGCCGGCCCGCACGCGGTGCCGGACACGTTCGACGGCAAGGTCTTCCGGGATGAGCATCGCGTGCAGGACGACGGTGAAGCCCGCTCGGTGGGCGGTGCGGACGAGGTCCAGCTTCGACGGGTGGGAAAACACGGTCTCCGCGATGAACGACCGCCCCAGGTCGATCAACTTCGCGCGCGTGGCGGCGGCGATTTGCGCGGCGTCGTAGGCGCGCCCCGCCGCCTCCCCCGGCCAGCGCTGCCTTGCGATCTCATCGGCGTTGACGACCGGGCTGCCGGGCAACAGCGGCGCCAGCGTGAACGCGATGAAGGTCGACTTGCCGGCACCGTTCGGCCCGACTACCAGGTCAAGTCGCTGCATCGGACCGCGCCGGCGAACGCCGGGTCAGCGCCCGCGCGCCAGCACCACGGCGGCGCCATCGGGCCGGTGCTCGACGATGTCGCCGTCCTCGTTGAGGGCGACCGTGGTGACGCCATGCCCGGCCAGCGTCGCCCCGTAGTCGGCGTGCACCAGGCTTTCTTCGATGGCGGCGAAGATCTCGGCGTTGAACACCACGCCTTCCTCGACGGTGAGTTCGCCGGTCGCCAGCTGGCCGGCCAGCGCGGCCTCGACCCGCCGCCGCGAGGCGGTGTGCTGGCTGGACACCGCGCGCCCGACACGCGCCCAGTGGTCGAGTTGCTGCTTGGCCGAACGGCTCTGGCGGGCGCCTTCGGAGGCCGCGCTGTCCATCAGGTCGGACGCCACGCGGGTCACACGATCGGGAGCGTCGGCCATGACTTCCTCCGTGATGCAGCACCCCGTTACAACTTGTAGCAAGATGCTACACGGGCGTCACCGGATCTGTCGCTGCCCGTACCACACCCCCTCCGGGGCGCCGATCGCGCCGGCTTTTTCGCGGGCTGTGGCCAGTTCCCGCGAGGTGGCGAATTCGCGTGCCTTGTCGAGGTCGTGCATGTCCATGACGACGATGACCGTCCTGGCATCGGCGGCATGAACGTAGGTCCCGGTGACCACCAAACCGTGATCGCGGCGCACGGCATCGAGCGCCGGATCGCGGAAGACGGCGCTCCATTGCTCGACGCTGGCAACTTGTTGTATGACGAGCATTACCCCGGCCATGACGAATCCTCCTGACAGCGTTGGCTTTTACGGCGTGGTTTTCGCTGCGGTGACCAGCCAGGCGCGGCTGGCCCCGTCGCGGCCGGATTCGAATGCGGGCGGCGCGTTGCGGCCGTAATCGGCGGCGACCTGACCGACGTCGCGGATGTCGCCGCGCCAACCATGTTGATTCAGCCAAGGGCCGAGATCACCCGACGGGCCGCCCCGCCACATCGAGACGAGCTCGGGTGAGATCGCCGCGCGCGCGGCGCGAAGGAGCTCGGAGTCCTCGTTGTGATCCAGCGCCAGGATGCTGCCGAGGATCGAGCAGGAGCTGATCCGACCGAGCAAGCCGTCCGCGGCATCGGCGTCAAGAGCGTAGAGGATCCCTTCGGCGAGCCAGGCCGTCCGCTTCGCGGGTTCGAACCCCGCTCCCACCAAGCGTGCCGGCCAATCGGTCCTCAAATCCGCCGGCACGACGACACGACGGCAGCGCGGCTGGGCGTGCATCTCTTGCAGCACATCGGATTTGAAGGCCAGAACCTCGGGCTGATCGATTTCGTAGACCGTGGTGCCGGCCCGCCAAGGCAGACGAAATGCCCTGCTATCCATGCCGCAGGCGAGCAGGACGACCTGGCCGATGCCGGTCGCCGCGCCATCGAGAAGCGCTTGATCGAAGAATCGGGTGCGCACCGCGACTTGCCCGGCCATGAGCCGGAAAAAGTCACGGGCCAGACCCGCGGCGTCCCACATAGATCCGTCAGGATCAGCGCGGTCGATGAATGCGCGCGCATACGGGTCGTTGAACAATCGGTCCGTGCGTGAGCTTTCCTCGGCCCGCAGCACCGCCACACCGAGGGAAGTCGCGCCGATGCCCGTTGGTCCTGAACCCGTTTGCGGACGCTCAGCCATACGGTCACCCGCCTTCGATGCCTGGCCGCCGGCCTGTCCGGCGGCAATGTCTACAAACGTAGACATTGCCAATGTTATGCCGCGCCGGCCCATCATGTCTACAGTTGTAGATAAATTTCTGAGGGAGCACGATGAAGCGCACGTCGACCGGCGTCGGCCCGGACGGGAGCCCGCCGCGGCGCGATGCCGCCGCCACAAAAGCGCGCCTGCTGACGGCGGCGCGCGAACAGTTCTTGCGACACGGTTATCGGGCCACCTCGCTGCGTGCGATCGCGGCCCAAGCCGGCGTCGACGTGATGCTCATCAGGCGCTACTTCGGTTCCAAGCAACAGCTATTCGACGAAGCCACGAACATTTCCGGCAACGTCGAAGCCATCCGCCGGGCCACCGACAGCGCGGTGGGCCAGACCCTGATCGAACGAGTGCTACAAGCCCGGCAAGACAGCGACGCCCCGCTGTTCGCGCTCCTGCGCTCGAGCGGGGACCCCGACGTCGTCGCACGCCTCAACGCCCAGCTCGAAAACGGCTTGACCCGCAACCTCTCCCGCCGGATCCGGGCCGACGAACCTCGACTCCGCGCCGATATGGTCGCCGCCCTGCTTCTGGGCATTGGCGTCTTGCGCGTCCTCCTGCACAAGGAGCCGATCGCCACCGCCAGCGACCGCGACATCGCCGCCCTGTTCACGGAGGCATTCGAGGCATTGACCGAACTGCCCCAGGACGCCGGGGGCGCCGGCCACTAGCGGCAGCGGACTATCGCCGCTAGTCAACGCGAATCGCTTTCACCGGTAGGTATTTCGATCGACCCCGTCGTCAGGGGTCCCGCTGACCTCAAGACGGCGTCGATGATCGCCTCGACGTCTTGGCCGGCGTCGACGGTCATGCCCGCCTCGTCCGGGCCGAGGGCCTCAAGGGTGTCCAGTTGCGAGCGCAGCAGCGCGGCCGGCATGAAGTGGTCGGTCCGGGCCGCCAGCCGGCCGGCGATCAGTTCCGCCGAACCGGACAGATGCAGGAACTCGACGCCCGGGCAGTGCGCCCGCAGCCGGTCGCGGTACTCCTTTTTCAGCGCCGAACAGCTCACCACCCCGCCGTCGCGGTGAGCCGCCAGCCATTCGCCGACCTTGTCCAGCCAGGGATAGCGGTCGTCGTCGTCGAGCGGTTCGCCGGCCGCCATTTTGGCGATGTTGGCGGCCGGGTGCAGCGTGTCGGCGTCAACGAACGGGACCCGCGTGCGTCGCGCGAGCGCCGCCCCGACCGTCGACTTGCCCGATCCGGATACGCCCATCACCACGACAGGGGCCGATCGGCTCACCCGGATTGTTCGCCGAGGTTGCGGTTCCATTCCAGCCAACCGACGCCGCTGCGCGCGTCGGCGGTGGTGATCGTGGCCCAGACGCGGGGAAACTGGCTGACCCGCCCGTCGGCGGCGACAAGCCGGACCGGCGCCTGGCCGCGGACGTCCACGTTGGCGGTGATCTCCCCCGGGTTGAGCGTCAGCGTCGCCTCCAGCGGTAACCCGTTGTCGTCGAAGGACTCTCGTGAGTCGACGGTCTGCAGCTCGGTGACCCGGCCGTCGGCGCGCTGGGTGTAGCCGATGCTGAATGCCGGTGCACCCGGGATGCGGATGTTGACGCCGTGCAGATGGGTGCCGTCGTTCAGGTGCAGTGCGCTCCAGAGCCAATCCATGCTCCACCAATCGCGCACACCCCAGGAGTGATCGCGCTGGCCGGGCACCGCGTCGAGGCGGTAGCTGGTGTCGCCGATCGTGACGGTGCCCGAGACGGTGCAGGGAATCTCATATCGCGTCGTGAGCCCGTACTTGTACGGGGTGCCGTCGGTGTCCCACACCAGGTTCATGGACATCGCGACGGGCGTGCCGGATTCCCCACGCAACAGCGCAGCCGGGTCGGGGTAAGCCTGAGCCCTCGCCCGCACATCGACGCGGTAGCTCTGCAACGGCGTACCGGCGGAATGCCCGAGCTCGAACTCGTCGGTGCGCACCGTCCACGGATCCGCCGGCAGCGGGACCTGCGCGTCGACCGCGACGGTCGGCATGTCGGGGCCGCACAGCAGCACGTGCACCCATGCGGTTTGCTCGTTGGCCACCAGGCCGAGGCGGAACCAGCCGCCCAATCCCTGTGCGGTGTCGGCGAAGTCGGCGTACCAGCTCTCGCTCCACAGCGGTTCGGCGGTCGGATCGTGGGCGAGCTCATCCTCGGGCACCGGTTGCAACGGCTCGGATGCCACCGCCGCCGGCAGCGTCGCCAGCGCGTCCGTGTCAAGGACGTGATCGCAGTGCCGGCGCAGCATCGTCATGAACATCTGGTCACCACGGTCGGTGCGCTCCACCAGCATCGAGGAGACGATCGCCATCATCACGCCGAAAAAGCTCTGCCGGCGCACGCCGTCGGCGACGTCGGCCAGGGTCAGGGGCGCGTCGGGTCCCAGCGCCTCGTGGTATGCCCGCAGCAGCGCGTCGTAGTGCTCGCGGCGGTCCTCGGTGGGCAGCGCGCACCCGAGGAAATAGGACAGGTCGGTCAGTGCCGGTCCCCACGACACCGTCTGCCAGTCGACCACCGTCAGCGCGCGGTCGGCGCCCGAGGTACCGAACAGCATGTTGTCCAACCGGTAGTCGCCGTGCACCAGGCCCTGTATCCCGGACGCCTGGGCCTCCTGGTCGAGGTAGGCGTCGAACGCGGCAACCAGGCGCTCGCACACCACGCGGTGCTCCGGTGCGATCTGGTCGCCGTAACGGTCGACGAACCCCGCGTACAGCGGGGTGATCATCGCCTGGTTCAGCGGCGCGTCACGGTTGAGCCACGGCGCTTCGGCCAGCGAGACATCGCCGAGCAGCGGGCCGTGCAGCCGTCCCAGCTCGACGGCGCCGAGGCGGGCCTGTTCGATGGTGGCGCCGGCGATTTCATCGCCGACCACGGCCGGGCCCGCGTCGCCCAGCAGCAGGTCGAACACGCCCGTGGAGGTGTCGACCGCCGCGTGATAGCAGGGCGCGATGGGCCCGCCCAGCCGCGGCGCGATGTCGCCGTAGAAGCGGACCTCCCGCTCGTAGAGTCCCAAAGCCAGCCCGGTCTGCCGGCTCACCGGGTCGGTGGCGGCGACCTTGAGCACCACCGACGCGGGCCCGCCATCGGCCTGCGCGTAGTTGAGCCGGATGCGGTAGCACTCGCTCATCTGCCCGGTGCCGATGCGCTCGACCGAGAAGTCGGCGATGGGTCCGGCGCCGATCACCGCGGCCAACCAGGAGGCGGTGAGGTCACTCGGGGTTTCGATGACTTGCTCGGTCTCGGCGTGCATGAGGGTTAGCGTGCCAGGTCAGTGCGCGAGTGAGAAGCCGTCCCAGGCCATCCGGCGGTGCGGGTGTGGATCGAACTCGATCCGCGATTTGCGGTCGAAGACCATCACGGCGCGGTCGGTGGCGTTGTAGCGGGGCCAATCCTCGCCCGGGACGCCGGTGCGGCTGAAGGCGCGCCACCGCCGTTGCACCTGGTTGCTGACCCGCAACGCGGCGCGCCGGTCGGCCGCCGCGGTCAGCAGGGCGCCGAATCTGGTGCGGTAGACGTCGAAGACGGCCAACAACTCGGTGGCATGGGTGGCGCCGAAACCCGACCAGCGCAACGTGCGCGGGGCGTAGTCATACCGGTAGAGGTAGGTCGGCGCGTGCGCGCTGTGGGCCTCGGCGATCTGCCAGGCCGCCGATCCGAACGCGAAGTCGCCGCCGAGCTGGATGCACGCCGCCCGCCCGGGGTAGTCCGGGTACGCGGCGGTAATGCGTTCGCGGATAGCGGGTTCCGCCTCGGCCAGCAGCTCTTCGACCATCGATTCGTTGGTCGGCAACATCGCCAGGAACCGGGTGAACAGCCGGCCCTCTTCGGCGTTGGTGCCGACGATCAGCGGTACCGGATGCGCGTCACCGCGCCGCATCGCCTCGACGGGATCCATCGGCAGCACGTCGTCCCCGACGACCGGGCCAATCGGGAAGGCGCCCAGCCTGTTCTGCATGCCCTCGTCGATCAATGCGTGCTGAGTTTTCACCAGTTGGGCGGCCGACGCCCGCATCAGAGCGTCGGCGGCGTCCTGCTTGCGCACGCCCAGCAGGCCGGCGAAGCGGTTCGCGAACTCGGCGGCAACCTCTTTGGATCGCGTCAGGCCCGATGCGGGACTCTCCGAAATGGCCCGGGCGAACAGGCCTTTGGCGGACGGCACGGCCAGCAGGGAGGCGGTGATGCACGCGCCGGCGCTCTCGCCGAAGATCGTCACATTGTCCGGGTCACCGCCGAATCCGGCGATGTTGTCGCGCACCCACTGCAACGCCAGCACCAGATCGCGCAGATACAGGTTGCTGTCAATGGTGATGTCGGGCGTCGACAGCGACGAGAAGTCCACACATCCCAGCGCGCCCAGCCGGTAGTTCACCGACACGTACACGCATCCCCGGCGTGCCAGGGCCGCGCCGTCGTAGAGCGGTGTCGCCGAGCTGCCCAGGAAGTACCCGCCGCCGTGGATGAAGACCATCACCGGCAGCGGCCCCTCCATGGCACCCTCGGGCGCTACGACGTTGAGGGTGAGGCAGTCCTCGCTCATCGGCTGATAGCGGCCGCCCAGCCCGGACAGGCCGAGCAGGGTGTAACGGCGCTGCTGGGGTGCGCAATTGGCGAAGCCGTGGCAGTGCCGCACTCCCGACCACGGTGCCGCCGGCTGCGGCGCCCGGAAGCGCAGGTTTCCCACCGGTGGACGGGCATACGGGATCGACCGCCACCGATTGACCCCGTCCCGGGTGAAGCCCTCGACGGTGCCGGTGGCCGTGTGTGCGCGGACAGTCCGGTGATGCATAAACCCGACGGTAACCGACATGACGGCGTTAACGCGCGCGCAGCGCCTTATTGCCCGGCGCGGCGGTTAGCCTGACTGGATGCGGATAGCTGCGATGATCGCCGCGTCGGTACTGGTCGCCGGCTGCTCACACACCACGGGCAACCATTCCGAGCCGACGCCGAGTTCCACCCAGACCTCCGTTGGGCCGTCCGGAAGCAAGACGCCAGGAGCATCCGCCGCGCCGGCCGCCGGCGCCGCGGTCTCCGACGTCATCGCGTGGATAGAGGCGGCCCACCCCGCCGATCCTGGCCGCTACCACACGGCGGCCCGCGACGGTGTGGCCACACCCCTGGGCAGCGACATCGCCCTGGCGGCGGTGGGCGGCAAAGTCTCCTGCATGACGGATGCCGCGCACACCGACGGCGCGCTGAATTGCCTGGTGAACCTGGCCACTCCGGCGCCGGCACCCGCGACCGCCTATGGCGAATGGCAGGGCGGTTGGGTCACCTTCGACGGGATGCACCTGCAGGTGGGAGCCGCGCGGGCCGACCCCGGCCCCTTCGTCAACGGCAACGGACCGGAGCTGGCGAATGGCGACTCGCTGTCGTTCGGCGACTATCGGTGCCGCGCCGACCAGGCCGGCCTGTATTGCGTGAACTACGCGCATCAGTCGGCGGCGCGTTTTGCGCCCGCCGGCATTCAGCCCTTCGGCTGCCTGAAGTCGGTGCCGCCGCCCGACGGGGTCGGCGCGGCGTTCAGCTGCTGAGGATTTCGCTGCCCAACGTCGAGTTGTTGCGTGAAATCGCGGCATTCGACACCAACAACTCCACGTTCGGCGGTTCACCAGGTGACCGGAAGCTCTTTCATGCCGTAAATGTCGGCCTCTTTGAACCGCAACTCCTCCGGCGGAACGGCCAGCTTCAGCCCGGGCAGCCGTCGCGCGAGGGTGGCGAACGCGACCTGCATTTCCACGCGGGCCAGGTTGGCCCCGATGCACTGGTGCACGCCGTACCCGAAACCCAAGTGTCCGCGCGTGTTTCGATGGATGTCGAAACTCTCTGGGTCGTCGACGAATTCGGTGTCCCAGTTTCCGGCGGGCAGGTTCATCATCACGAACTCCCCCGCCCGGATCAACTGGCCACCGATCACCAGATCTTCGGTCGCCACGCGGTCGACCTGGCTGTGCACGATGCTCAGATAGCGCATCAGCTCTTCGACGACGTTCGCGATGAGGGCGGGATCGTCGGTCTGGCCGAGCCGCTCGAAGGCGCTCGGATGTTGCAGCAGCGCAACCGTTCCCAGTGAGATCATATTGGCGGTGGTCTCGTGACCCGCCTGCATCATGATCACACTGTTCATCGCCGCGGTCGCGTGGTCGAGTTGACCCGTCGCGACGTACTCGGTGATCATGCGGCTGATCAGATCGTCGCCGGGCTCGCGCTCCTTGCGTTGCACCAACTCCTGTATGTAGGCGTACATCGCCCCGAAGGCCTGTCCCTTTTCCGCCTCGGACGTCTTCTGGTCGAGCCCGGCAGTGGTGTTGCGCTGGAAAAGCTCGAGATCTTCGGGCGGCACGCCCAGCAGCAGCGCAATCACCAATGATGGCACCGGCAAGGCGAATTCACGCACCAGATCGGCAGGCGGCCCCACCGCGATCATCTCGTCAAGAAAATGGTCGACCATCTCCTGGATCTGCGGCCGCATCGATTCGCAACGCCTGAAGGTGAAGTTGCCGGTCATCATCCGCCGGATCCGGTGATGCTCGGGATCGTCGGTGCGCGCAAACATCACCGGGACCTCGTTGTCGGCGTTGGTGGGCATGATGGAGTCCGGAATGGTCTTCGCGGACAGCCGCGGATCGACCAGCGCTGCCCTGATGTCGGAGTAGCGGCTCACCACCCAGACCGGATTGCCGTGGAACATCGCCTGTCGTAGCCCGGGCTCTTCCCGCCAGCTCGCGAACTCTACCGGCGTCGCGAGCGGACAGTGGGCGGGACGCGGCACGGGCAGTGCCGGAAGCTCCGCGTCCGAGCAGGAGTCGGACGCCTCGAAAGATATTGACATAAGCCGCGTTTCCCATTAAGTGTCAGTTACCTGCCAGTTGTAGAGAGTAAAGGGACCGTTGTCGGTAGTCAACTGTCGGTTACGCTGTCACGATGACCGCGGTGGAGGACCGGCCGTTGCGGGCGGACGCGGCGCGCAACGTCGAGCGCATACTGCGCGCGGCGCGCGAGGTCTACGGCGAGTTGGGCCCGGACGCCCCGGTGGAGGCGGTCGCTCGCCGGGCCGGCGTCGGCGAACGAACCCTCTACCGCAGGTTTCCCACCAAGGCGGATCTCGTCCTGGCGGCACTGGAACAGAGCATCGCCGAGGATCTCACGCCGGTGATCGACGGCGCCCGCCGTGCGAAGGATCCTCTGCGCGGTCTGACCCAATTGATCGAAGCGGCGATCTCGCTCGGCGCGCGCGAACACAGCCTGCTGGCCGCCGCCCGCCGGGCCGGGTCCCTCACGTCCGACATCTCCATGTCGCTCAATGCCGCGCTCGCCGAGCTTGCCCGCGAGGGCCAGCGTCTCGGCAGGATTCGCGCCGACCTGGTCAGCGACGACCTGCCTCGGCTGATCGCCATGCTCTTCAGCGTGCTCTCGACGATGGATTCCGACAGCGACGGCTGGCGACGCTACGTCGCCCTGGTCGTCGATGCCATATCGGTCGATGAGCGGCGGCCATTGCCCCCGGCGGCCGAACTGCGCTACACACTGCAGCCGGACGGCTGGCCGCTGTGAAGGAACGGCCGCTCAGCTAGCCGGCAGACCCGCCTTGACCGCGGCGTCCTGTTTGCGCGCGAGATCGAGCAGGATGTCGGCTGGCGTGGGATTGCCTATGACACAGTCGAATTCCATATCGACCATGGCCCTGCCCTCGACGAATACCGCCTCAGAGATCTCCATCGGATTGGCCGGGTCGGTGCTCTGCCCGATCACCATGAATCCGTTGGTGCCGACGTCGATGGGCTGCTGCTCGCCGCTGACCTTCTTGCCGACGACGTCGCGCATGTTCGCGGCCGTCTTGTCGGCCGTCGCCGCGTCGGGAAAGACCGCGATCGTGTCGATGATGGTGCGCTTGCCGTCGGGGTTCTTGAAGACCTGCCCCACGCCGACGATGCCGCCCGGATTCTGACTGGGCGGCCCGTCAGCGGTGGCGTGCGGGCCGACGTCGGCGGCCTGGATGAGCAAGGAGCTGTAGTTCGCCGGCGCCCCGGGTGAAGACGGGGCGCTCGACGAGACGGCCGCGCTCGACGACGCGGCCGGACCCGATGGCGCCGTCGAGTTCTTGTCCTCGCCGCAGCCGGCGATCGCGGCGCTGAGCAGCATCGCGGCGGCGGCCAGGCCGACCGCGGACGTCCGGACCTTGGTCATGAGCCCTCCTTTGTGAGGTCAGCTATTTGTAACCCGTACCCGGGCCAGCCGCAGCGTGAACACGCAAACTATGTGGGCCGGCGGGCAAATCGCCATCGGACGAGTTTCGCTTCAGTTGATGGTGACGCCCGCGTCGACCTTGAACTCCAGCCCGGTCACGTATCTGGACTCGTCGGAAAGCAGGAACAGCACTGCGCTGCTGACGTCGGCGGGCTCGACAGCCGGCGTGGGCATCGCATTGACGAAGATGGGAATGAGATCGGAACGCTGCTCTCCCAGGAGAGGCCCGAACGACGGCGGAACCATCCCGGTGGGCACGCCCGTGGGAAGCACGGTGTTGACACGCACGTTCTGCGCCGCCAGCTCGTTGGCCAAGGCCAGCGTCAAGCCGACGACGCCGTGCTTGGCCGCCGTGTAGGGCGTCTGCAGCGGGAATCCCTTGATGGCGCCGGCGGAGCTGATGTTGACCAGGCTGCCTCCACCTTGCTCGAGCAGGTGCGGTATCGCGGCCGCACAGGTGTTCCAGACGCCGATCAGGTTCACGTCGACCACCGTGCGCCACTGTTCGGCAGTGGTCTTGTCCCACGGCGCCACCGTGAGCACGCCGGCGTTGGCGACCGCGCCGTCCAGGCCGCCCAGCTCGCCGACTCCCTCGTCGACCGCGGAACACAGTTGCGCCTCGTCGCGGACATCGACAACGCGACTCACGCATCGGCGACCGAAATCCCGTATCAGCCTTACTGTCTCGGTGAGGTCATCCTCGGTGGCCAAGGGATATTCAATCTGCGGCATGGATTGGCAGATGTCGACGAGGATGAGGTCCGCGCCCTCCTGCGCAAGCCGCAGCGCATGGCCGCGCCCCATGCCGCGGGCGGCGCCGGTGATCAGAATGCGTTTACCGGCAACGCGTCCTGGAGCCGGGGTGGTCAGTTCAGTGCTCGTTCCACATCAATCCGCGCATCGTCGCTGACAATGGGATGTCCTCGACCCCGATCAGCCCTTGGGGCGCGCGGCACACCCAGTCGATCGCGTTGACCGCCCGGCCGGCGGTGGAGATGCAGCCGGCATCGGTGGAATCGTAAAGGGGGTGGGATACATGGGTGTTGATCTCCACCCGCGGCTCGCCCTCCACGACGACGCGGTGCACACCGGTGTGGCCATCGGGCGGCAATTCCCAGTCGGGCGCGGCGGCCGGGGTGAGCCTGGTGACGTGCTCGAGGGTGATGACCGGCTTGCCGTCGCGCACGCCCTCGGTGGCGAATCGGACCGCGGCCATCTGCCCCGGCTGGACGGTCATCATCGTGCATTCGATGCGTTCGGGCGTGTACCACGGCTCGCAGCGCTGGCGCACGTCGTCGAGCGTGATCCCGAGATGGTCGGCCAGACTGCGGACCTGACCGCCCCACATCGCCACGATCACCCCGGGCAAGAACATCATCGGCGAGTCGTCGTCGGGCGTGGTTCCGAACCCCATTGCCGCACCGGTGAACTCGGCATCGTCGTAGTTTCCGTAGTCGAAGATCTCCTGCACGGTGATCGACGAGATCCGCGTGGTCAGGCTGGCCGCCGAATGCACCAGCGTATCGCCGGAGAAGCCGGGGTCGATGCCGTTGACGTAGAGCGAGGCGTTGCCTGCCGCGCACGCGCGCTCCAACGGCTCGCGCAACCAATCGTCGGCATGGCGGGGTGTCACCAGCCAGACCATCGATGTGCCAACGACGTTGATGCCCGCCGCGAGGAACTTGGCCATCTGTTCGATGGCTTCCATGGGTCGCGTCTCACCCTGAGACGTGTAGACGACGCAATCGGCGCCAAGATTGAGCAGTGCGTCGATATCGTCGGTGGCGATGATGCCGGTCGGCTCGTCCAGCCCGCAGAGCTGCGCCGCGTCCTTGCCGATCTTGTCGGCGCTGGCGGCGTGCACGCCGACCAGTTCCAGATCCGGTCGGCCGATGATGGCCCGCAACGAGTGCCGGCCCACATTCCCGGTGGAAAACTGTATGACTCTGCGCACTTACCCTCATCCTTCCGACCGTGGGCGATGACCCATCATGGCGCGTTGCGTCGCGGTCCAAGTCAGTAATCGGGGATTGGAAGCGGCGAGTTGTTCGAGTCGATGCCGCCGTCGACGTGGAAGATCGCGTTCGTCGCGTAGCAGTCGCGCGTGCACAGGTACACCGTCAGCCGCCCGAGATCCTCGACGTCACCGAGCCGATGCAGCGGGGTGGCCTCCTGCATTTTCTCCAGCGATCCGGGCATCAAGTCCAGGCTGCCCCGCAGGCCGTCGGTGGCGAACGATCCCAACGCAATGGCGTTGACGCGGATCTTCGGCGCGAGTTCCTGTGCCATCGCGCGGGTGAGCGCCTCGAGGCCGCCCTTCGCGACGCAGTAGGCCGTCAACGCGCGGATACCGAACCGGGCGGAACCGGACGAGATGTTGACGATGGACCCGCGTCCCGCGCTGATCATGTGCGGGGCGACGAGCTGGCTCATGATGAACGCTGATGTCACGCACCAGTCGAAGGTGTGCCGGAAGTCTTCGTCGGTGATGTCCAGAAAGCGCGCATAGGTGGAGCCGCCGACGTTGTTGACGAGAATGTCGATGCGCCCGAAGCGTTCCATGGCCGTGTTCACGACGCGCTCGCCGTCCGGGCGGCTCATCGCGTCCGCGACGAGCGCCAGCCCCTTGCCGCCCGAGGCCTCGATGCCCTCAATCGTGCCAACGATATCCGCCTCGGTACGCGCGGTCCCGACAACCGTGGCGCCGGCCTCCCCCAACACCCGGGCAATGCCCGCCCCGACGCCTTTCCCGGCGCCCGTCACGATCGCGACCTGCCCATCAAGCTGGAACTGTTCCAACGCCATGCCGAGCTCCTTCGATCGCGCGTGGGGTGCGCCGTTCAATCTATGAACTGGGCTGACTAAAGTCAACGAATTCGCGTGATCGGCGTCCGCGGTACCGTTGAGTGTCTGAGAATGATCAAGTTATGCAAGCGTTTTTGGCGCGGACACGGCATAATGGGCCTTTGAGCCCCGCAACACTCGCATGAGTCGGGTCAACTGTGAGGAAACACATGGCTGTGACGGATCGGCTGTCGACCCGAGAAGCAAAGCGTCTGCAGACGAGGGAGCGTTTGATGGGGGCCGCGATCGCAGAGTTCGCCCGGGCCGGCATGGCCGAGGCGGACGTCAGTGCCATCGTGGCCGCCGCGGGCGTGGCGCACGGGACGTTCTTCTTCCATTTCCCCACCAAGGAGCATGTGCTGCTGGAGCTCGAGCGCCGCGAAGAGGACCGCATAGCCAAGCAGTTCGCCCAATTCCTGAAGTCCAAGCACGATCTCGCTTCCGCGTTGGGCGAGGCGGTCCGCCTCGTGGCCGGGTTGGAACGCCGGCTGGGCGATCGGCTCTTCAATGACTTTCTCGCGCTGCATTTCTCGCAGACCCGTCCGCAGACCGAGGACGGCCGCGATCACCCGTTGATCGTCTTGGTCGCCCAGGAAATCGCGCTTGCGCAGGAACGCGGTGAGACGGATCCGCACGTCAATCCCATGAACAGTGCGGTGTTCTTCTTGCTGGGTCTCTACGCCCTGTTGATCACCACCAACCACTGGCCGACCGGCCATGCGCTGCTGGAAGACTACGTCGCGAGGACGTTGCGAAGTTTGAAGCCCTGACCCGCCGCTAGGGGCGTATGACGCCGCGCAGCGGCATCAGGCCGAGTTCCTTGTGGGACATGAACCCCGGCGGAGCGTCGCAGACCGCGGGAATGGCGTTCGCGGGGCCCATCGCGGTCCAGGTGTATCCGGGCAGCGCGTAGCCGCCGTTGGGGTCCTGCGCGCCCTGCAGGATCAGCTCGGTGGAGGAATCGCCCTCGATCACAATGCGGTAGTGGTAGTGCTGGGGCCAATCCTCCTGCGGTTCAATGGCGTCGAAGGTGTCCATCGTGTAGATCTCGTGAAAGACGATGAGGGGTCTGCCGTCCACCCACGCCGTCCACTTGTGGTGCTGGCGAGCGACAGTCCCCTTTTTGATCACGCCCTTGAAGCCCGGCATGTCGCTGCTCTCCCCTCCCTCGAAGGGGATGTCGCGGGTGGCGCTCCCGAGCTCCACCTCGGTCGTGTATCGCTCGACTGTTTTGCCCAGTCCCTCGACGACCATCGCCATCGACTGGGCGAACAACGGCCATGCCTGTCCCAGCAGATTCGGGCCATCTTCGAACCCGGCCGGGTCGCTGCCCATCCCCATCTCGAACAGGTACTTCAGGGTGTCGCGCCCGAAATTCACCACCTCGTAGATGTGAATTGTGTCGATCTGACTGATGATTCGGGCCAGCGTCAGGACGAGCAGGTCTCCGGCGAACCCAGGGTTGACACCACCCGCATGAAACGACGTGCCGCCCTCGTGGCACGCGGCATCGATCTTGTCGATGTCCGCCTGACTGTGCTCGGTCCGATACCACCACGCCCCACCGGAAGCGACGACATTCTTGCCGCCGCGCAGTAGGCGGCACACCTCGTCGGGGTCGGACCATAGCGGCGCATAGAACACGCAATCGGCGTCGAGTGCCTCGATGGCATCCTTGTCGGTGGTCGCCCGCACGCCGGTCGGCGGTTTGCCGCAGAGCTCACCGGCGTCCTTGCCGACTTTCTCCGGTCGATTGCACAGGACGCCGACCAGTTCGTAGGCAGGGTTGTGCACAAAATGACGCAGCGCGATCGTTCCGACATTGCCGACGCCCCATTGGATTACACGATATTTCTTCTCGACCGGCGACTTGAGCGTCATCGCTACTCCTTTGCATGGCCAGAATGCCTGAGCGCTCGCTGAGCGTAGGCGTCTGGCAACGGGCGTGTCAACGAATACCAGCTGACTTTCGTCAGTGCTGTCGCTCCGCTGGTGGGGCGTGGACAGACGGCGTGAACTCCGCATTAGCCCTGTGGCACGCACGAACTGCGGGAATTGGGGCGAATCTCGCTGACGGTTCGTCGCCGACCCGGTGGGCGTCTTCTGCTGACTGTAGTCAGCCTGTTATAGTGCACTCGCCGATCCAATCAGTGTCGATGGCGGGGAGGGTTCGTGAATTTGCCGAAGCTGCATCAGCGCGACGCCGGGATAGGTGCAGCCACGCGCTCGCCCGGCTCTGCCCCATCGCCGGGTCTGGCCATCGACGAGCACATGGAACGCTCACGGCTCGCGCAGCAGCGGGCGGACAAATGGCTTATCTCCGGCAGCCTCCTGATCGGCACGGCGGCCCTGGGTGTTTTCGGGCTGCCGCTGTTCCTCTGGGGGGTGCGGTTGCTGCGCCGGGCGCAACGCGACGGCCTCTCGGTCCGGCCGATGCTGGTCACCCTGCTCGGCTATCTCGTCATCATCGACGCCGCCATCAACACCGTAGGGTGGGCGCTTGATCTGGTGGCGAACCACACCATCCTCGCGCGCGTGCTGCTCAACGGGTGGGGCAACATGTTCGACGCCGGCTACTTCTGGCACTACAACGAGCTGTGGGTCGGCGGCGCGGCGGGGCCCGGCGAGAAAGCCCTGGAGGTCGGGCTGATCCTGACCGTCTTCACCATGCGGATCGCCGCTGCCATCGGGTTTCTGCAGATGAAGCGGTGGGGCCACCAGTGGATGGTCATCACCTGCTGGATGGGCGTGGTCATTTGGATCACCTACGTGTTCAACATGACGATGTTCGCCGACGTGCGCTTCGCCGGCGTTGTGCTCCCGGTCGTCGGCTGGTGGCTCTACGACATCTTCTACATCACCCCGTTTTTGGCCATCCCCTATCTGCACACCGTCAACCGCGAACTCTTCTCCGACTGAAATGCCCGACGCGCCTTCGGTTCACGAGAGTTCTCGACATCTCAGCACGCATCAACTGACCACGGCACCGAGGAGGTCACATCGTGGGCTATCTGTGGGAGATCCTTCGCTATGTCGCCGCGTGGGGCGGCACCGGACTGATCATCTGGTTCTGGTACTGGCTGTTCTCCAACATCGGCACGTTCTGAGCCGGGGTTCGCGCAGCGCGGGATTGGGCTGATGACTGAGCATTCCGACGGCCATGCGATGGCGCTGGAACGCAGTTGCGCGGTGACGGCGGTCGCGCTGAGCGAGCAACGCCGAGAAGGGGTGCGGCTCGTCACCGGCGAGCGGCGGGGCTTCGGGTTGAACGCGGGGCTCACGTTCGTCCACGTCCCCTACCCCGCCCCCTCCGACTGGACACGCAGAACCCTGACCTGCGGCGTGGCCCTGCAATGCTCACCATCGAAGGAACGCGTCACCGAATTTCGGCTGAACGAGCTGTCCGCGCGCGAACTGCGCGCGCTCACGCTCGTCGAAGGCGGCGTCGCGCTCGGCTGGATCGCGTCGCGCTGGCCCGGCCTGCTTCCCGAGGTCCAACGGCTGCTCCCCGACGTCCACCCCGAGGCCGCGGACATGGACGGCGCCCAGATGCTCGACAGGGCAATCGGATTGGCGGCCACCGGCCGGGAGTTTGCGGTCCCACCGCTGCTGGGCGCTTTGCCGCTGGCCTACACGGCGCCGCAGGGATTGACCGATAGGTTGCGACGCAGCTTCGGGAGGATGCCGTGGACCACGACGCAGAAGCGTCTTCCGCGGCCGTACTCGGTTCCGGTCGGTGGTGACGGGGGCGTCCGCAACCCGAACCTGCCGCCGCCGAGCCGGCCGCAGGACAACGATCTCGACGTCACACCCCAACACCGGCCCGGGATTCCCTATCCCGAGTGGAACATGTGGACACAGCGATTCATGCACGACCACGTCGCTGTCGTCGAGCACGCCGACGGCCGGCGCCTGCGCCGTCCGGTGCCGGTGGCCGTCGACGTCCGCAAGTGGTTCGAAGAACACACCCACCGTGCAATGACCAGCCGACTCGAAGACGGCTCCGACCTCGACGTCGACCAATACGTCAGCCACTACATCGACCTGACGACGGGCGAGGCCAAGGAGCCGCTGGTGTTTCGCGACCTGCTGCCCAGCAGCCGCGACGTCACCACCGCATTGCTGCTCGACGGCAGCTCGTCGCTGGGGGTGCACGGGGGCCGGGTGTTCCAGCTCGAATTGGCCTGTGCCGACGCGCTTTCGCGTGCCATGACGCTGGCGCGCGAACGCCATGGCGTTTTCGTGTTCACCGGCAACACCCGGCACCGGGTCGAGGTGCGGTGCCTGAAGGACTTCGAAGACCGCCGGTTCGTGCCGCCGAGCGGGCTGGGCCTGTCCACCCGCGGCTACACCAGACTCGGTGCGCCGCTGCGCCATTTGACCAGCCGCCTGCTAGCCCAGGCCTCCGAGCGGCGCCTGCTGATCATCATCGGGGACGGGCTGATCTCCGATGAAGGCTACGAGGGCCGTTACGCCTGGGCCGATGCCGCGCACGCCGTCGAGGAGGCCAACGAGGCCGGGGTGTCGATGTATTACGTGGGCGTCGGGCCGACCCGGGTCGACCCCCTCCCGGAGGTGTTCGGGCCGCGCCGGTCGCAACGGATCCGGCGCATCGAGGAATTACCCCGGGTATTGGCCCATGTCCATCGCGAACTGGTCGCAGCGTGAATGCCGACCGATTGAGGAAGAGATGACCACCGACACATATTTCGCCAACGGCAACGAAGTTCAGCTGTTCGAACAGGCCTTTCAGCGGCGCCTGCCGGTGATGCTGACCGGCCCGACCGGGTGCGGCAAAACCCGGTTCGTCGAACACATGGGCTCGCTGCTGCAGCGACCGGTAGTCACGATCAGTTGCCACGACGACCTCACCAGCTCCGACCTCGTCGGCCGCTTCATGGTGACCGGCGGCGACGTCGTCTGGACCGACGGCCCGCTCACCCGGGCCGTCAAAGCCGGCGCGATCTGCTACCTCGACGAAGTCGTCGAGGCCCGCCACGACTCCTTGGCGATCCTGCACTCGCTCACCGATCACCGACGATCGTTGTACCTGGACCGCGCCGGCGAGGTGGTGAAAGCCCCCGAAGAGTTCATGCTGGTGTGTTCGTACAACCCGGCCTATCGCAGCTCACTCAAGGAGCTCAAACCCTCGTTCCGCCAACGGTTCGTCACGCTGGCGATGCACTATCTGCCGCCCGACCGCGAGGCCGACGTGATCGTCGCCGAATCCGGAATCCCGTTGGCCACCGCCCAGCGGCTGGTCGGGTGCGCGGTCGCGATCCGCACGGCCGACGATGCCTTCCACTTCGAGCCGCCGTCGACCAGGGTGCTGGTCACCGCCGCCCAGCTGATCGCGGCCGGCGCAACCGAATTGGACGCCGCCGACGCGTGCATACTCGCGCCGCTGAGCACCGATGGCGCGGTCACCGACGGTCTGCGTGAAGTCGCGGCAGCCAGCCTGGCCACCTCGAACAGTTCGCCCTAGGGAAAGGAGCAACCGGCATGGACCGACAGGAGGCGAAGCGCAAAAGGGCGCTCATCATCTTCCAGATCTTCATCTACGGCTATCTGCTCGCGATGTTCGGAGTCCAGCTTTACATGTCGTTCGCGCGGGGCTGGTGGGATCTGTGAATGTGCCGCTGCTGAAACGGAATTCGGGAGACGCGCCGGAACGTGCCGACGGGTCGCGCAGCCTTGAGGATCACCACGACGAATCACGCCAGGCCCAGCGCCACGCCGACAAGTGGATGATCGTCGGCGCCGCCCTGATGGGCATGTGGGCACCGGGCCTGATCGGATTTCCCATCTTCATGCGCGGGGTATGGCTGCAGCGCCAGGCCCTGCGCGCCGGGCTGTCGGTGCGGCCCATGATCGTGACCCTCATCGGCTATCTCGTCCTGATCGACGGGATGCTCAACAGTCTGGGCTGGGCACTTGACCTGGTCGCCAACCACACATTGATCAACAGGGTGCTGATGGTCGGGTGGGGCAACATGTTCGACGCCGGCTACTTCTGGCATTACAACGAGTTGTGGATCGGCGGCGCGGCGGGCCCGGGCGAAAAGGCCTATGTGGCAGGCCTGATCCTCACCGTATTCTCGATGCGGGTCGCGGCAGCCATCGGGTTTTTACAGATGAAGCGTTGGGGCCATCAGTGGATGGTCGTCACCTGCTGGATGGGCGTGGTGATCTGGTCGGCCTACGTCTTCAACATGACCATGTTCGCCGACGTGCGCTACGCCGGTGTCGTGTTCCCGGTCATCGGCTGGTGGCTCTACGACATCTTCTACATCACCCCGTTCCTCGCGATCCCGTACCTGCACACCGTCAATCGCGAAATCTTCTCCGACTAAAAGGAGCAGTGCCATGACTAGTCCGTCCGTACCGTCCCCCACCGAAGACAAGGACCCGGCAGCCGATCTCGAGCCCGGGACGACGCCGTACTACGCGCGCATGCACACCTGGATCAAGCGCGCCGTGTTGGTGTGCCTGGTAGCGCTCGTGATCGAGGGCGCCTTCACGCTGCCGTTCATGGCGGTCTACTACGGGTACCCGACGCTGAGCCTCACCCAAATCTGCAGTGAGCTGCTTAAGATCCGGTACTCCAACGACACCTTGGAGTGTAAGTACCCCTACCCGCCGTTCGGGCCCCCGGAGGGCGCCGAGGGCAAAGCCACCGCGCAGGACGTCTGGGGCATCCAACCGATACCGAAGTACCACCGGCTGGGGTTCCGCGAACTCGTCAAGATCCACGACGAACGACTCGCCCGCCAAGCGCAGGCGGCGACGCACCCATGACGGGGCCGGCACGGTGACCTATCGGGTCGTCCAATGGACGACCGGTAACGTCGGCAAGAGCTCGGTCCGGGCGATCGCCGCGAACGCGACGCTGGAGCTGGTCGGATGCTATGCCTTCTCGCCGGAGAAGGCAGGGCGCGACGTCGGCGAGCTGTGCGGGATCGAGCCACTGAATATCAAGGCCACCAACGACATCGAGGCGCTGCTCGCGCTCAAGCCGGACTGCGTGGTCTACAACCCGATGTTCGCCGACGTCGACGAGCTGGTCCGCATCCTCAAGGCCGGCATCAATGTGGTGGGCACCGCCGAGTTCATCACCGGCCACTTTCTCGGCGCGGGACGCGAGCGCATCGCCGAGGCCTGCGAGGCGGGCGGATCGAGCATCTTCGGCACCGGCATCAACCCAGGCTTCGTCCAACTGTTCACCATCGTGTCGGCGGGACTTTCGGAGCGGGTGGACAAGGTGTCGGTGCTGGAGTCCTTTGATACCACGATCTACAACTCGCCGGCGACCGAAATCCCTATGGGCTTCGGCTATCCCATCGACCGTCCGGACCTGCCGGCTGTCACCGAGAAAGGATCCGGCATCTTCCGCGACGGCGTGTTGCTGCTCGCCGACGCCCTCGGCGTCGAGCTCGACGAGGTCCGTTGTGAAGCCGAGTACGCCCAGACCACAGAGGATCTGCACCTGCCCGGGGACTGGACCATCGCGACGGGCTGCGTGGCGGGCATCCACGTTCGCTGGAAAGGGATTGTTGCCGGCCGAGAGGTCATCGAAATCGGCGGGCAATGGCGGAAGGGGCAAGCGCTGGAACCGGATTGGCCGCTGGACATGGGCTACACCGTCGAGGTGCAGGGCCGACCGACGATCAAGACCACGCTGAGCTTCCTGCCACCGCCGGACTTCGAGGGCACCACCTTGGACGACTACATCATGTTGGGCCTCACTATCACCGCCGTGCCGGCGATCACTGCGATACCCGCCGTCGTCGCCGCACCTCCCGGCATCGTCACCTACAACGACCTGCCCCTGCTACTTCCCCGCGGAGTCCTGACGACATGACGACAACACAAGAACCCTCGCTCCATCACGTCGTGTTCGCCGTGGCACCGGAACGACATGCGGCCGTGACCCAGATGTTCAGCGATCTGGGGTTCGTCTTCGAGCCGCTGCAGCTGGTGGAGCTCGGTCTGGACATTCACCTCGACTGGAATCGGGGCATCGAGCTGATCAGCCCGATCCCGGGATCGACCGGGGAGGTCGCCGTTTCGGTGACCGAGTTCCTCGAGCGCCACGGCGACGGCGTGTTCACCGTGGTCATCGGGGTCCCGGAAGCTTCCAGGGCCGACGCCGTCGCCGAGCGCTACGGTGCGACAACGCGTTTCCGGCAACGCATGGAGGGCGAGGGCACCTTTCTCGACGAAAACGACGTGTCGATCCTGGGACTGCCACTGACATTCCTGGCGACCAACATTCCGTGATTGGAGACGGCATGGCCCAACATCGTGAGCCGAACGGAGTTTGCGAGCTCGCCTCGGACGAGCTGCCCATGGCTCTGGGCCGCGGCGTCGTGACCGAGTGGTCAAGGGGGATACCCCATTCCAAGCTGCCACCGGGACCCGGGAACACGTGGCCGTCCCCGACGTGCACCCTGCCGCTATTGCCGCTGCGGATACTCGCCACGGAGAGGTCATGACCGAGCTCCGGTTCGACGGGCGGGTCGCGATCGTCACCGGGGCCGGCGGCCAGGAGCCGAGCCTGGGGCGCTCGCACGCCAAGCTGCTCGCCCAGCGAGGGGCCAAGGTCGTGGTCAACGACCTCGGCGTCGGGCCCGACGGCCGAAACATCCTGCGGGCCAATGCGGAACAGGTGGCCGACGAGATCTGCGCGGCCGGTGGTGAGGCGGTTGCCGACCTGCACAGCGTCGCCGACGAGGACGGCGCGCGCCGGGTCGTCCAGACCGCGATGGACGTGTGGGGCCGCGTTGACATCCTGGTGAACAATGCCGGTGTCTGCTTCATGGCGCACTTCGACGAGATCTCCGACGCCGACATTCGCAATGTCATCGACGTGCACCTGATGGGGACCGTGTGGATGTGCCGGGCGGCGTGGCCCCACATGCGCGATGCGGGTTACGGCCGCATTGTGAACACCACCTCCGGGGCGATGTTCGGACTGGAAAATCTTTCCATCTACGGTGCGGCAAAGGGCGGAATCTTCGGGCTGACACGCGGTCTCGCCATCGAAGGGGCACCGCTGGGCATCAAGGTCAATGCGTTGGGGCCTGCCGCCAACACCACCGCCGTGCGCCATTTCAACAACCCGTCCGCCTTCACCAGACTGATGGAGGATCACTTTCCGACCGGCCTGGTGTCACCCGCGGTGGCGTTCCTGGTTCACGAGAGTTGCCCGGTATCCGGAGCCAACCTCGAGGCGGGTGGGGGAAACGTGGGCATCCGGGTGTTCGGTCAGACGACGGGTATATACGACGCCGATCTCACCATCGAGAAGGTGCGGGACACCTTCGCGGCGATCACCGACACGTCGACGGCCAGGTTGATACCGGATTTGCCCGACTCCGGTCAGTTAGCCCCGGGCGAGGCCATTTCGGCGCCTATCGAGGTACTACCGAAGCGCTACCAACCGAGTTGATTTCGGCCAAGGAGACATCATGACCGTCGACACCGCAGCACCCAGCGTCTTCGACGCAGGCCTGCCTACACTGCACTACGACATCACCGACACCGTGCACCAGGTCGCCCCGCGGATCCACGAGGCGCGCAAGCGATCTCCGATCGCCCTCGGGCCGTTGGGACCCGAGGTGCTCGGCTACGAACTCGCCCGAGGGATACTTCGCGATCCCCGGTTCGTCTTCCCGCCCGGCATGCACATGACGGCTCGCGGGATAACCTCCGGCCCGCTCTATGACCGGGTGCTGGGCACCATCCTCGGCATGGAAGGCGAGGAACATCGGCGCCTGCGCGGTCTGGTGTCCAGGGCCTTCACGCCGCGGGCGTCCGCGCGCATGGAAGACACCATCGACAGGGTGATCAACGAGTTGATCGATCAGGTCGCCGGGGCCGGCCGCTGCGACTTCGTCGCCGACATCGCCCGGCCCTACCCGATCCCGATCATCTGCGCGTTGTTGGGCGCACCACCCGAGGACTGGGAGCAGTTTTCCCTATGGGCGGAGGACATTTTCAAGATCGTGCGGTTCGACTCCGACCTGGCGAACGAGCAGCACATCGTGATGCGGGCGTGGGACGAGTTCGACGCCTACATCGACGACATGATCGCCGAACGGCGGAGCCGGTTGACCGACGACTTGATCTCCGAACTGATCCGCGCGCAGGACGACGGCGACCGGCTGAGCAACGCGGAGATGCGCATGCTGGCGTTCAGCATCCTGTCCGCCGGCACCGACACCACCCGCAATCAGCTGGCCGCGTGCATGCACGCGCTGTGCGATCACCCCGAGCAACTGGCGATGCTCCGCAAAAACCCCAACCTCGCGATGCCGGCCGTCGAGGAATGCATGCGCCATTCGCCCGCGGTCTGTACCACCCTGCGCACCGTCCTCGACGACGTCACATTCGCCGATTACACCTTTCCGGCCGGCACCTTCATTTCAGTGAATACCTTTGCCGCCAACTGCGATCCGGAGGTCTATGCGCACCCGGGCCGGTTCGACATCACCCGCGAGGACCCGCCGCCCATTCTGACGTTCGGCGGCGGTGCCCACTATTGCCTGGGCGCGAACCTCGCCCGAACGGAACTCGCCGGAGCGCTCAAAGTCCTCGCCCGGCGCATGACCAACCCGCGGCGCGTGGCGACGGCGCAGTGGAAGCCGATGCTGGGACTGAGCGGGCCGGTCGGTCTGGAGATGGAATTCGACTAGCTCAGCGCGTCGTCCGCGGCGAGCTCCAGGACGTGGATTTCGCCCGTCGCGCCGTCGACCTCGACCAGGGCGCCCGGCGGCAACGACTTGGTCGCCCCCTGAACGTCGACGACACAGGGGAAGCCGAATTCGCGGGCCACCACCGCGGCGTGGGACATCGGGCCGCCCAGTTCGGTCACGACGGCGGCGGCGTAACAGAACGCCGCCGTGTATCCGACGTCGGTGACCTCGGCGACGAGGATCTCGCCGGGCTGCAGGTCGTCGATGGTGTCGGGGCGCACGATGCGTACCCGGCCGCGCACCCGCCCGCCGCACACCCCGACCCCGCGCAGGGTGTCCCCGCCGGCCAGGGCGGGAGACGAGGGCGCGGTTGGCTGCCAGCTTCCGCTGAACACCGTCGGCGGCGCCACCGCGACCAGCCGGCGTTGCTCGGCCCGGCGCCGGGCCACCAGCGCGCCCACGTCCGCCGGCAGGGCATCCAGTTCGTCGACGAGCAGATAGAAGACATCATCGGCGGCTTCGAAGACGCCCGACTCGACCGCCCTGCGCCCGTACTCGCGCAGCAGCGTGCGCAGAACCCAGTTGGCCCGCACCACCTTGTCGCGGCGGACCTCACGGTCGCGCAGTTGCTGGGTGGCCAGCACCGCAATTGGCTTGGCGTGCAACGGAATCTGGGGGCGCTGGGGTTGCTGCGCCGACGGCGCGCTCATCGCCCTGGTCACCATCCGGACCAGCAGCTCGGGGTCGTCGGCGTAGCTGGTTGACAGCATCTCGAGCTCGGCGGGCCCACGGTGGCCGATGAGCGCCAGCTCGGCCAGCAGCGCGGCATGGAATTCCGGTGCCTCGACGGCCAGCTTGTCCAGCCGGTCCCCCGGTTCTGCCAGTAGCGCCGTCACTTTCGGATCGCGCTGCGCGGCAACCACCAACCGCTGCATCGCCTCGACCGAACGCGCGCTGACCAATTCGGGCCCACCGGGGGCGGCGACGTCCCGCCCGCACAGACCACGCAGCAGCACGTTGAACGCCGCGCACAGCAGGAATGAGCCGGCGGCGAGCACCCAGCCGTGCACCACCTGGTCCCGCGCCAGCGAGATAAGGCTCAGCAGCCGGCGATCGTCGATTCCGGCGAGGTCCCCTTCGGTCAGGCGTTCCAGGCGATCGACGTCGGCAACGAATTCGCGGGTGTCCAGGGGCGCGCCGGCCGACAGGCCGATCAGGTTGACGCCGAATACCCCGATGTTGCGGACGGTGCGCAGTCGCTTGCGGATTCGATCGATGTCGGAGTGCGGATGTTCCTCACCGAAGATCGGCAGGGCGGCCATGCTGGGGCCGAAAAATCCGCTGTTGCTCACCACCGTCGTGGGCTTCACGAAAGGCACCGTCTCGGCCATGAAGTGCGCGGTCGTGATCGCGCCGTACAGGCGGTGGGCGAACACCGCGACCATGCGCATCGCGATTTCGCGCTGGATCTTGCCCCCCGGGCGCAACCGCTCGGCAACGCACACCGCGCTGGCCCGCAGTCCCCGGACCGTCGCCGACGCCGACGCCGGCGAGAACGGGCCGGGTAGTGCCTCCGACAGGTTCGTGGCCAAAAACGTCGGAAAGCGCGGGTCGATCGGTGTGTCGAATTCCCCGTTATCCCCCGCTGCGCCCGCCAAATTCGGCTTGACGCCGTCGTCGCTCGGCGCGTCGACCGAGGGTAGGTCCTGGATGGTGGCCAGGCGCCAGGGCAGCGATATCACCCGCTTGCCCACGGTGACCCGGCCGCGCACGGCCAGCGCGAAATCGTCGATGCATTCGGTGGATTCCCACGCGGGCCGAAATCCCCACTCGTGCTGCAATCGCGAGAGATCCATGAGCGGAGCGCCCTGCGCCCGTTGCAGTTCGCCCGGCTCGAAGCCCAGCCGCACGACCGGGCGCCCGAGAGCGGCGGCGATCTGCCGGAAGGTCACCTGTCCGGCAGCGGCGAGATTGACCGGGCCGCTGTCGATTTCACCGTCCACGATCGCCTGGTTGAACAGCCGAAGCGCGTCGTCGAGATGGACGACTTGCATGCGGTGATCGCTGGACCGGGCGGGAAACACCGGTAGCGCCAGCATCCGGCGCACCCAGTTGTCGACGCTTCGGCCGAGGATCAGCGCGGAGCGGATCGCGACCCATTCCGTGCCCGCTTCCGCGACCATGCGTTCGACCTGGGCGTTGAGTTGGCCGTCGACGGTGACCGGGGTCAAGGCATCGTGTTCGGCCTTGGGCGCACCGCCGCCGCCGCCGTAGACGTGCGCCGTCGACGCGAAAACGATTCTCCTGGACCCGGTCTCGACCATCGCGTCGAGCACGTTGCGGGCGCCGTCGATGTTGACCTCGTGACCGATCCGTTCGTCTGGTCCGGGAGTGTTCGCCCACGCGCAGTGCGCAACCACTTCCGCGCCCGCCAGGGCGCGCTTGACCGCGGCGGCATCACGGATGTCGGCGTCGACGAAGTCGGCTGCGCTCGGCCAGCTTTCGGGGCGGTTTCGGGCAAGGCCGACGACATCGTGGCCCTGGGTGAGCAGCCGCATGGCGAGTCCGCGGCCGAGCACTCCGCTGGCCCCGGTGACAGCAATTCTCACTGAATGCCTTTGGTGGTCATAGGTGGCTAGTCGTCGTCGTCCAGCAGCGCCGCGTTGACCAGGTCATCGAGGTCCATGTCGGCGATGTCCTTTTCGGTGGTCGCCGGCGCCGCGGACTGCGCGTTGCCGTTGGATTCGTCGGCCAGCGCCAGCAGCAGTTCCAAAACGCCGGCCTGTCGGAGCCGCTTGACCGGAATCGACCCGACGACGCGCTGGATCTCGGCTTCGCCCGGCGCCGCGCCCCCCGGGGTTTGTTCCGACGCCCCCACGAGTTCTCGGTGCATGTAGCCCGCCAGCGCCGCGGAGTTCGGATAGTCGAAGATGAGCGTGGGTGAAAGCGCCAGCCCGGTCGCGGCTTTGAGCCGGTTGCGCATCTCGACCGCGGTCAGGGAGTCGAAGCCAAGCTCCTGGAACGCCCGGTCCGGGTGGATCGCCTCCGGGCTGGAGCTGCCGAGCACGGTGGCGATGTGCGAACGCACCAAGTCCAGCAGTATCGCCTGCTGCTCGTCCTCGGGGAGCCCCTCGAGGCGTTGCAGCAGAGCGGATTTCGACTTGGCGGCGGTCAGCGAGTCGTCGACCTGGCGTCGCGTCGGCGCGTTGATCAGATCGACGAACATGGGCGGCAGCGTGCCCGAGTCGAACTTGACCCGCAGCGCCGCGAGGTCGATGTGGGCGGGCAGCATGAACGGCTCGTCGACGATGAGCGCGGTGTCCATCAGCTCCAGCGCCTGCTCCGAGGACATCGCGACGATCCCGTCCCGGCCGAACCGGGCGAGGTCGGCGGCGCCCAGCCCGCCGGTCATGGCGCTGGCCTGATCCCACAGCCCCCAGCCCAGCGAGATCGCCGGCAGGCCGTGGGCGCGTCGATGCGCGGCCAACCCGTCCAGGAACGAGTTGCCGGCGGCGTAGTTGGCCTGTCCCGAGGCGCCCGCCAGGCCGGCGATCGACGAAAACATCACGAAGGCCGACACATCCAGGTCGCGGGTCAACTCGTGCAAGTTCCATGCCGCATCGACCTTGGAACGCAGCACCGCGGCCATCCGCTCGGGATTCAGCGACGTCACCACCGCGTCGTCCAAGACGCCGGCGGCATGGATCACCCCCGTCAGCGGGCGTTGCATCGGGATGTCGGCGATCACCTTGGCCAAGGCCTCGCGGTCGGCGGCATCGCAGGCCACCGCCTCCGCGTGCGCGCCGGCCGCCCTCAGCTCGGCCACGAGCTCCGCCGCCCCCGGCGCATCAAGACCGCGCCGGCTGACCAACACCACGTTCCGCGCGCCGTGGCGGGTCACGACGTGCCGCGCGACCGCCGAACCGGCCATCCCGGTGGCGCCGGTGATCAACACGGTGCCCGCCGTCCACGCGTCCGGCATGGTCATGACGACCTTGCCGACGTGGCGGGCCTGGCTCAGATAGCGCAGCGCGGCGGGCGCACGGCGCACGTCGAATCGGGTCACCGGCAGCGGCCTCAGCACGTCTTCGGCGAACATGGCGGCCAGCTCGTCGAGCATCTGGGCGATGCGGTCCGGTCCGGCTTCGAAGAGATCGAAGGCGCGGTAACGCACCCCGGAGTGGTCGCGCGCGACGACCTCGGGGTCGCGGATGTCGGTCTTGCCCATCTCCAGGAACACCCCGCCCGGCGCGACCAGCCGCAGGGAGGCGTCCACGAATTCGCCGGACAGCGAGTCGAGCACGATATCCATCCCGGCCGTGCCGGTCCTGCCGGTGACCGCGCGGAACTTGTCCTCGAACTCAAGGCTGCGCGAATCGCCGATGTGGTCGTCGTCGAACCCCATGGCCCGCAGCGTGTCCCACTTGCCACGGCTTGCCGTCGCGAACACTTCCAGCCCGATCTGGCGGGCCAGCTGGACCGCGGCCATTCCTACCCCGCCGGCGGCGGCGTGCACCAGCACCCGCTGACCGGGCTTCGCGGCGGCCAGATCCACCAGGGCGTAGCGCGCCGTGGCGAACACCACCGAAGCAGTCGCCGCGGCGGTGTGTGACCATCCCGCCGGCACCTTGACAAGCAGGCGCTCGTCGGTTTTGGCGATCGTTCCGGTGCCGTCAGGGAACAGCCCCATGACGCGGTCGCCGACCTCGAAACGCCCGTCCTGCGAGGCGGTTTCGGTGATCACGCCGGCTGCCTCGATGCCCATGATCGCGTCCGGGTCGGGATAGAGGCCCAACGCGATCATGACGTCACGGAAGTTGGCGGCGATGGCCGACAGCGCCACCCGCACCTGCCCGGGTCCCAGCGGCGCGTCGGCGTCGGGAATCCGCTCTATCCGCAGATTCTCGATCGTGCCGTAGCTGCTCATGCCCAACCGCCACGGGCCCTGCTCGGGCGGCGTCAGCAGGCCGCCGACCGCGCGGCTGCCGAGCACCCGCGCGGTGTAGACCATCCCGTTGCGCCGCAACGCCTGCGGCTCGCCGACCGCCAACACGGCGGCGATCGCATCGGGATCCAGCGGCGCGTCCGTGTCGACGAGCACGATGCGGCCGGGGTGTTCGGTCTGCGCCGACCGCACCAGGCCCCACACCGCCGCGCCGGCCAAATCGGTGACGTCCTCCCCGGGCAACGTCATCGCGCCCCGGGTCGCCACCACCAGCGTCCCGGTGACGTCGCGGGACAACCAGGACTGCAGCACCGGCAGCACCGCTCGCGTCGCCGCGTACACCTCGGTGATCACGTCGCCCGACACCGGCTCCGATTCGAACAGCACCACGGATAGTCCGGCCTCGCCGTTGTCGTATTCCGCGGATTCCGGTGCACCCCAAGCGCTTACCGACACCGGCTGCACCGTCGATGTCGGCTGAGCGGACCAAATCAGCTCGAAGAGCCGGTCCGGTCCCGAGTTAGACACCGCGGCCAGGAGCTGCTGATCGGTCACCGGACGGGCCACCATCGATGCCACCGAGAGCACCGGCAGTCCGAGCCCATCGGCCAGTTCGATCGATACCGCCGAGGCGCCCACGGGCATGATCCGGGCGCGCACCGCCGCCGCCCCCGCGGCGTGCAACGACACCTGCTGCCAGGAGAACGGCACCAGTATCGAACCCGGGGCGAGCTCGTCGCTCTCGGACGACAAGATGACCGCGTGCAGCGCCGCGTCCAGCAGCACCGGGTGGACCCCGAACCCGCTCACCGACACCCCGGCGTCGGACGGCAGGGTCACTTCGGCGAAGATTTCGTCGCCACGGCGCCACATCGAGGTCAGGCCACGGAACGCGGGCCCGTACCCGTAACCACGCTCGGCCAGTTGCTCGTACCCGTCGCCGACCTCCACCGGGACCGCCCCCGCGGGTGGCCACGCGGACAGGTCCGCGCCCGGCTCCACCGACCCCGCGCGCAGCACGCCTTCGGCGTGCAACGACCAGCCCGAGCCCGCTTCGGCCCGTGAGAACACCGACACCGCGCGCGCACCCGAGTCGTCCGGGCCACCGACCACGACCTGAACCGCGACCGAGCCGCCGGCCGGGAGCACCAGCGGCGCGGCCAGATTCAACTCGTCGAGGATTCCGCAGCCCACCTCGTCGCCGGCGCGGATGGCCAACTCGACGAATCCCGCACCCGGGAACAGCACGACACCGCCGACGGCATGATCGGCCAGCCAGCCTTGCGTACCCGAGGACAACCGACCGGTCAACACCACCCCACCCGACGCCGGCAGTTCGACCACCGCGCCCAGCAGGGCGTGTTCGCCGGGGGCCAGGCCCAGGCCCGCGGCATCGGCGGGGGCATCGTCGCGCGAGAGCCAAAAGCGCCGCCGATCAAAGGCATACGTGGGCAGTTCGACGAGATTCGCCGTGCCGATGGCGCCGCGCCAGTCCACCGCCATGCCGGCGACGAACCCGTGCGCGACGGCGTTGACCAGGGCCGTCGGCTCCGGCCGGTCCTTGCGGAGCGCGGACATCGTCGTTACCGGGTTGTCGGCCAGCGTTTCCTCGATCGACGCCGTCAGACCGCTGCTCGGCCCAACTTCGAGGAATCGGTTGCCGCCGGCCGCATGGACGAATCGGACGCTGTCGGCGAATCGCACCGCCTCGCGGACGTGCCGCTTCCAGTACGCCGCGGTTCCGAAGTCATCGGTGGCCAGCCCGCCGGTCACGTTGGACACGATCGGGATGGTCGGCTTGCCGATGGTCAGTCCCGCCGCCACGGTGCCGAATTCGTCGATCATGGCGTCCATCAACGGGGAGTGGAACGCGTGCGAGACGGCGAGTTGATGGACGCGGCGGCCCTCGGCGCGGAGCTGGTCCGCGATCGCGGTCACCGCGCCTTGCGTTCCCGAAATCACCACGGAGGCAGGCCCGTTGACGGCAGCGATGCCCACGCTGTCTTGTTCGGAGGGCACGAGCAGCGGCCGCACCTCGTCTTCGGTGGCCTGCACGGCGACCATCGCCCCGCCCGCAGGCAGCGCCTGCATGAATCGGCCGCGGGCGGCGACGAGGACGGCGGCGTTCTTCAGCGACAGGACGCCGGCGGCGTGGGCGGCGGACAGCTCGCCGATCGAGTGGCCCATCACGAAGTCGGGGTGTATGCCCCAGGATTCGAGCAGCCGGAACAGCGCGACTTCCACCGCGAACAGCGCCGGCTGCGCGAATTCGGTGGTGTTCAGCAGGCTTTCGTCGCTGCCCCAGATGACGTCGCGCAGGGGGCGCAGCAGGTGCTGGTCCAGTTCGGCCAGGACGGCGTCGAAGGCCTCGGCGAACATCGGGTACGCGTCGTGCAATCCCCTACCCATGCCGAGTAGTTGGGAGCCCTGACCGGGGAAGACGAACACGGTCTTGCCGCCGGGCGCCGCCGTCCCGCGAATGATTGATTGGGCCAGTTCGTCTGCGGCCAGCTCGTCCAGCCCGGCCAGCAGGCGGTCACGGTCATCGGCGACGATGACGGCCCGCTGTTCGAAGGTCGACCGGCCCGCCAGCGTCCAGCCCACATCGACGGCGTCCAGATCCGGGTGGGCGCGCAGGTGGGTCGCCAGCCGGGCGGCCTGAGACCTCAACGCCGACGGCGATTTCGCCGACACCACCCACGGGAGGACCGGCACCTCGGGGCGCTCGGTGACCTGAACGGTTTCGGCGGGTGCGGCCTCGATGATCACGTGGGCGTTGGTGCCGCTGATGCCGAACGACGACACCCCGGCCCGGCGCGGACGCTCCGCACTCCAGGCCCGGGCCTCGGTGAGCAACGACACCGCACCCGCCGACCAGTCGACATGCGGGCTGGGCTCATCGACATGCAGTGTCGCGGGCAGCGTTTCATGGCGCATGGCCTGCACCATCTTGATCACACCGGCAACACCCGCGGCGGCCTGCGTGTGGCCCATGTTCGACTTGATCGACCCCAGCCACAACGGCCCGCCCGAACCACGGTCCTGCCCATAAGTCGCCAACAACGCCTGCGCCTCGATCGGATCACCCAACGTCGTCCCGGTGCCATGCCCCTCGACCACATCCACCTCGGCCGCCGACAACCCCGCATTGGCCAACGCCGCACGCACCACCCGCTGCTGCGAGGGACCATTGGGCGCAGTCAACCCATTGGAGGCACCATCCTGATTGACCGCCGAACCCCGCACCACCGCCAACACCGGATGACCCAACCGCTGCGCATCCGACAACCGCTCCACCACGAGCATGCCGCCGCCCTCGGAGAATCCGGTGCCGTCGGCCGCGCCGGCGTACGCCTTGCACCGGCCGTCGACGGACAACCCGCGCATGCGGCTGAACTCGACGAAGATGTCGGGCGTCGCGTTGACCGTGACGCCGCCGGCCAGCGCCAGATCGCACTCCCCCGAACGCAACGACTGCACCGCCATGTGCAACGCCACCAACGACGACGAGCACGCCGTGTCCACCGACACCGCCGGACCCTCCAGCCCCAGCACATACGACACCCGCCCCGAGGCCACACTCGAGGACTGACCGGTCAGCCGGAAGCCTTCCGCGGTGGGCGCGGCGTCGATGCCGTAGCCCTGCGTGTACACGCCGGCGAACATGCCGGTGGCACTGCCACGCAGCGCGCCGGGTTCAATTCCCGCCCGCTCCAAGGCTTCCCAGGAGAGCTCGAGGAACATGCGTTGCTGCGGATCCATCGCCAGGGCCTCACTCGGCGCGATGCCGAAGAAGGCCGGATCGAAATCCGCGACACCATCGACGAAACCGCCGGTCCGGGTGTAGCAGGTGCCCGGGACGTCGGGATCAGGGTTGTACACGCCGGCCAGATCCCAACCGCGGTCGGTCGGGAAATCGGAGAGGACGTCGCGGCGCTCGGTGAGCATCTGCCACAGATCCTCGGGCGAATTCACCCCGCCGGGATAGCGGCACGCCATGCCGACGATCACGATCGGATCGTCCTCGGTGGCGCGCGCGACCGGGGCGTGCTTGATCTCCTGCGGGGCCCCGGCGAGTTCGGTGCGGATGTAGCCGGCCAGGCCGTTGGGTGTCGGGTAGTCGAATATCAGCGTGGGCGAAAGCGCCAATCCCGTCGCGGTTTTGAGCCGGTTGCGCATTTCGACCGCGGTCAGCGAGTCAAAGCCCAACTCCTGGAACGCCTTGTCCGGGTCGATCGCCTCGGCGGAGGTGTTGCCCAGCACGGTGGCGATGTGGGAGCGCACCAGGTCCAGCAGCACGGCGTGCTGCTCGGCTTCGGACAGGCCGTCGAGGCGATGCGCCAGAGCCGATTTGGACTTCGCGGCCGCGAGCGAGTCGTCGACCCGGCGCCGCGTGGGCGCGTTGACCAGGTCGGCGAACATCGGCGGCACCGCGACCGCGTGGGCGCGCAGCGCGCCGAGATCGATGCGGGCGGGCGCCAGGAAGGGTTCGTCGACGATCAATGCCGTGTCGAACAGTTCCATGGCCTCGTCCGAGGACAGCGCCAGGATCCCGTCGCGGCCCAGCCGGGCGAGGTCGGCGGCGTCGAGCCCGCCGGTCATGGCGCTGGCCTGGTCCCACAGGCCCCAGCCCAGCGAGATCGCCGGCAGCCCGTGCGCGCGCCGATGCGCCGCGAGCGCGTCGAGGAACGAGTTCGCGGCGCCGTAGTTGCCCTGGCCCGACGAGCCCACCAGCCCGGCCATCGAGGAAAACATCACGAATGCCGACAGATTCAGGTCGCGGGTCAGTTCATGCAGGTTCCAGGCCGCGTCGATCTTGGACCGCAGCACCGCGTCGATCCGCTCGGGTGTCAGCGAGGTGAGCATCGCGTCGTCGAGCACGCCGGCCGCGTGGATCACGCCGGACAGAGGCCGAGTCGCCGAGAGTTCGGTGATCACCGCGGCCAGCGCCGTCCGGTCGGCCGCGTCGCAGGCGATCACTCGCGCCCGGGCGCCGGCCGCTTCCAGCTCGGCGATCAGCTCGGCGGCTCCCGGCGCGTCCGGTCCGCGCCGGCTCAGCAGCGCCAGGTCCTCGACGCCGTGGTGCGCCACCAGGTGACGCGCCAGCGTCGATCCCGCCATGCCGGTCCCGCCGGTGATCAGCACGGTGCCCGAGGCCAGGCCGGCACCCGGTCCGGTAGGCACAGTCATGACGACCTTGCCGATGTGGCGGGCCTGGCTCAGGTACCGCAAGGCCGCGCGACCGCGCCGCACGTCAAAGGTCGTCACCGGCAACGGTTCCAGGACCCCGGCGTCGAACAGGCCGGCGAGCTCGATCATCCACTGATGCATGCGAGGACGTCCGGGCTCGAACAGGTCGAAGGCGCGGTAGCGGACGTCCGGGTATTCCTGGGCCACCGCGCCCGGGTCGCGGATGTCGGTCTTGCCCATTTCCAGGAACATGCCGCCCGGGGCGACCAGGCGCAGGGAGGCGTCGACGAATTCGCCGGCCAGCGAGTCCAGCACCACGTCCATGCCGGCCCCGCCGGTGACCGAGCGGAACTTGTCCTCGAACTCGAGGCTGCGGGAGTCCGAGATGTGGTCGTCGTCGAAGCCCATGGCCCGCAACGTGTCCCATTTGCCGCGGCTCGCGGTGGCGAACACCTCCAGGCCGAGGTGCCGGGCGAGCTGGACGGCGGCCATCCCGACCCCACCCGCGGCGGCGTGCACCAACACTCGCTGCCCGGGCTGGACCTCGGCCAGGTGGATGAACGCCATGTAGGCGGTGGTGAAAACCGCTGAGATGCCGGCGGCTTCGGCGTAGGACCAGTCGGCCGGCTTGCGCTGCAGCAGACGGACGTCGCCGGGCACCAGGGTGCCGCTGCCGTCGGGGAAGAAGCCGTACACCGAATCGCCGACCTCGAATTCGGTGACACCCGGTCCGACCTCGACCACGACTCCGGCGCCTTCGCCGCCGAGCAGCGCCTCGTGGGTGAACATGCCCAGGGTGATCATGACATCGCGGAAGTTGGTGGCGATCGCGCGCAGGGCCACCCGAACCTGACCCGGCTCCAGTGGAGCGTCGGCGTTGGGAACCGGCTCGAGTTGCAGGTTTTCGAAGGTGCCCGCGCTGCTGATGCCCAGCCGCCAGGGGCCGCTTTCCGGCGGTGTCATGATGCCGCCGACCGCACGGCTGCCGCGCACCCGTGCGGTGTGGGCCTTGCCGTCGCGCAGCAGCACCTGCGGCTCGCCGACGGCGAGAGCGGTCGCTATCGCGCTATCGTCCAGCGCGACATCGGAATCCACCAGCACGATCCGGCCGGGATGCTCGGTCTGCGCCGACCGGACCAGCCCCCACACCGCCGCGCCGGCCAGGTCGGGGACGTCCTCCCCCGCCAGTCCCATCGCGCCGCGCGTCGCGACGACCAGCAGCCCGGAGTCGCGCTCGGACAGCCACGACCGCACGGCGGCCAGGGCCTCATGCGTGCGACGATACGATCCCGTGATCGGGTCTTCCTCGGCCGCAAGGGATTCGAAGACTTCGTGCGGGGGCGTCTCGCCCGCGCCGGCGGTCGCCGGCGACCACTCCACCTCGAAGAGCCGGTCGGGACCCGAGGCCGACACCGCCGCGCGCAGCTGCCGCTCGCTCACCGAGCGCGCCACCATCGCGCGCACCGACAGCACCGGCAATCCGAGGCCGTCGGCCAGTTCGATCGACACCGCACTGGCGCCCGCCGGCGCGATGCGTGCGCGCACCGCCGATGCGCCCGCGGCGTGCAGCGACACGCCCTGCCAGAAGAACGGCAACACCACTTCGTCGGTGTGGTCGGCCATTTGGTGGCCGATGACCAGCGCGTGCATGGCCGCGTCGAGCAGCGCCGGGTGCACGCCGAACCCATTGACGCTCCCGGCGGCGTCGGGCAGCCGCACCTCGGCGAAGATCTCGTCGCCGCGCACCCAGGCCGCGGTCAGGCCCTGGAACGCCGGGCCGTAACCGTAACCGCGGGCGGCCAATTGCTCGTAACCGTCGGCCGGGTCGACCGCGACGGCGCCCGCCGGCGGCCAGGCCGACAGGTCCGCGCCCGGCTCGACCGAGCCGGTGCTCAGTGTGCCCTCGGCGTGGCATACCCAGCCCGAGCCGGTGTCCGGCCGCGAGAAGATCGACACGACGCGCTGACCGGTTTCCGTGGCCGGGCCCACCACGACCTGTACGGCCACCGATCCCGCTCCGGAGCCCTTGGCGGGCAACATCAATGGCGCCTGCAGGGTCAGTTCGTCGACCGTCGAACACCCGACTTCGTCGCCGGCGCGGATCGCCAATTCCACAAAGCCGGCCCCGGGGAACACGACCGCACCGGACACGGCGTGGTCGGTCAGCCACCCCTGCAGGCTGGGCGACAGGCGGCCCGTCAGCACGACCCCGCCCGAGGACGGCAGTTCGACCACTGCGCTCAGCAGCGGGTGCTCGCTGGCTCCCAGGCCCAGGCCGGTGGCGTCGGCCGCGGCTCCTTCGCCGGACAGCCAAAACCGCCGGCGGTCAAAGGCATACGTGGGCAGCTCGACGAAGCCGGCCCCGTCCAGCACACCACGCCAACCCACGCTCACTCCCGCGACGAACGCGGTGGCAGCGGACGTCAGGAATCGGTCGAGCCCGCCGTCGTCGCGACCCAGGGTCGGAATGACCTTGGCTTCGGAGGCCTCGGCGTCGCGGCCGGCATGATGGTTGGCGGTGTCCTCGATGCCCGCGACCAGGGCCGGGTGCGGGCTGGATTCGATGAACGTCCGGTATCCGTGCTCGCTCGCGCTCCGCACGGCCTGGTCGAACTGCACGGTCTGCCGGATGTTGCGGTACCAGTAGTCGGCGTCCAAACCCGCTGTGTCCAGGCGGTTTCCGGTCACGGTGGAAAAGAACGCGATGCGCGAGGAACGCGGCTCGATGCCGGACAGCGCCTGGGCGAGGTCGTCGCGGATCGCCTCGACCTCCACCGAGTGCGAGGCGTAGTCCACGTCGATGCGCCGGGTCCGCAGTTCGAGGTCGGCGCAGAACCCGACGAGTTCGTCGAGCGCGGCCACGTCGCCCGACACCACGACCGCCGACCGGCCGTTGACGGCGGCGATGCTGACCCGACTACCATAGGGCGCCAACAACTCCCGGGCCCGCTCGGTGCTGCAGGCGATCGACAGCATGCCCCCGGGGCCGGCCAGCGAGCGCAGCAGCTTGCTGCGCAGCGTGACCACCCGGGCTGCGTCGCGCAACGACAAGGCTCCCGCGACGTAGGCCGCGGCGATTTCCCCTTGCGAGTGGCCGATCACCGCGTCCGGGCTCACCCCGACCGATTTCCACAGCTCGGCCAGCGACACCATCACCGCGAAGAGCACCGGCTGCACCACGTCGACGCGATCCATTCCGGGTGCGCCGGGTGCGCCGCGCAGCACGTCGATCAGCGACCAGTCGACGAATTCGGCGAACGCCTCTTCGCACGCCTGGATCTGTTGTGCGAATACAGGTGCGGTATCGAGCAGTTCGATGCCCATGCCCAGCCATTGGGAGCCCTGTCCGGGGAAGACGAACACGGTCTTGCCCGCCGGCGTCGCGATGCCCCGCAGGACGGACCCGGTCGGGTCATCGTTGGCCAGCTCGTCCAGCCCGGCCAGCAACCGGTCCCGGTCGTCGGCGACGATGACGGCCCGATGCTCGAACGTCGCGCGACCGGCCAGCGTCCATCCCACGTCCGCGACGTCCAATTCGTGGTGGGCACGCAGGTATTCGGCCAGCCGCGCCGCCTGGGCCGCCAGCGCCCTGGCCGACTTCGCCGACAACGCCCACGGCACCACGGGCACCTCGGGGCGCTCGGTGACCTCAACGGTTTCGGCGGGGGCGGCCTCGATGATCACGTGGGCGTTGGTGCCGCTGATGCCAAACGACGACACCCCCGCCCGCCGCGGACGATCCGCACCCCAGGGCTGGGCCTCGGTCAGCAACGACACCGCACCCGCCGACCAGTCGACATGCGGGCTGGGCTCATCGACATGCAGTGTCGCGGGCAGCGTTTCATGGCGCATGGCCTGCACCATCTTGATCACACCCGCCACACCCGCGGCGGCCTGCGTGTGACCCATGTTCGACTTGATCGACCCCAACCACAACGGCCCGCTAGGACCCCGATCCTGCCCGTACGTGGCCAACAACGCCTGCGCCTCGATCGGATCACCCAGCGTGGTCCCAGTGCCGTGCCCTTCCACGACGTCGACCTCCGACGCGGCCAGGCCCGCGTTGGCCAGCGCCGCACGCACCACCCGCTGCTGCGAGGGACCATTGGGCGCAGTCAACCCATTGGAGGCACCATCCTGATTGACCGCCGAACCCCGCACCACCGCCAACACCGGATGCCCCAACCGCTGCGCATCCGACAGCCGCTCGACGACCAGGATCGCCCCGCCCTCAGACCAGCCGACGCCGTCGGCCGCGCCGGCGTACGCCTTGCATCGCCCGTCGGGTGCCAGTCCCCGGTGCCGGCTGAATTCGACAAAGACCGTCGGCGTGGCGTTGACGGTCGCGCCGCCGGCCAGCGCCAGATCGCACTCCCCCGAACGCAGCGACTGCACCGCCATGTGCAAGGCCACCAACGACGACGAGCACGCCGTGTCCACCGACACCGCCGGACCCTCCAGCCCCAGCACATACGACACCCGCCCCGAGGCCACACTCGAGGTCATGCCGGTCAGCCGGTAACCCTCGATCTCCTCGGCGAGCATGCCGTAGCCCTGCACGATGAGCCCCGCGAACACCCCGGTGGCGCTGCCACGCAGGCCACTGGGGTCAATCCCGGCCCGCTCCAACGCTTCCCAGGACAGCTCCAGCAACATCCGGTGCTGGGGATCCATCGCCAGGGCTTCACTGGGCGCGATGCCGAAGAAGGCCGGATCGAAATCCGCGACACCGTCGACGAAACCGCCGGCGTTCACATAGCACTTGTGGCGGGCGTCGGGATCGGGGTCGTACAGCGCCCCGAGGTCCCATCCTCGGTCGGCGGGAAACTCCGAGATCACGTCGCGGCCGTCGGCCACCATTTGCCAGAGCGACTCGGGGCTGTCGACGCCGCCGGGAAAGCGGCAGGACATGCCGACGATCGCGATCGGCTCGCTTGACCGCTCCAGTAGCGCGCGATTGGTGCGCTTCAGGCGTTCAACCTGGACCAGCGCTTTCCGCAGCGCCTCGGTCGCATGCTGGAGTTGGTCCACCATCACTAAACCTCGCCCTAACCCTCACCTAATGTCTGGCCGTCTTGTCCCGCCGGCTGCGGTTGTCGCCGATTCACGGGATTCGCTGCACGAGGCGACGCCGTGTTTCGTTCGACCAGCGTCGTGCAGCTTTCCGACCCAAGAATGTTGCTGGTGAGTATGGCCAACTCCGACTGGATTTCAAAACGTCCGCTGCTCCCGATTGCTACAGGAGGACCGGCTTGGACAGGTGCGGCGCCCGCTCAGGCGAGGTGCGCCGCGCGCAGCCCGGTGAACTCGATGGACCACGGCCCGCTGCAGACGTGGCCCGTGGTCCATGGCGAGACTGTACCCGTCTAGCCATAGTCGGTGGTCAGGCGCAGTGTCAGACACCCGCTCGGCGCCAGCCGTCGGCGGCGCGGGCCGCGTGGATCAGCGCGTCGCACAACTGGCGCAGTTCGGTGGCCTCGGCGCCTTCCTCGAGGGCGGTGGCAACGTCCTCTGCGGCGCACCGCACCTGGTAGACGCGGTCGGAGAGGTCGGCCGCGTCGTCGGCCGACAGCACCACCGCGTCGTCGGGCACCGCCGCCGCGCCGTGCCGGTTCAACGAGGCACGTTGCTCGTAGGCCCGCTGCCGGCACGACTGCCGGCAGTACTGGCGGCGGCGGCCCATCCCCACGTCGGCGACGTCTCGACCGCACCAGCGGCAGGGCTGCGGGTGGGTACGGCGACTCACGCCTGCCGACTTTAGTCGGGGATCTCCTGCGATCCCGGTATCATTGAAGGTCGCGTCGCGTACGCCGGCTGTACGCCGGGAACTGCGCAGATCGCCACAGCGTTGCTAATCGAGAGAGAATTGCACCACAGGGGGCCGCAGGGCTCCGAAACGACTTAAAGGAGTAGCACCCATGGCTGATCGCGTACTGAGAGGCAGTCGCCTCGGAGCCGTGAGCTACGAGACCGACCGCAACCATGACCTGGCGCCGCGCCAGCTCGCGAAGTACCGCACCGAGAACGGCGAGGAGTTCGAGGTCCCCTTCGCCGACGACGCCGAAATCCCCGGCACCTGGCTGTGCCGCAACGGGCTGGAAGGCACCCTGATCGAGGGCGACCTGCCCGAGCCCAAGAAGGTGAAGCCGCCGCGCACGCACTGGGACATGCTGCTGGAGCGCCGCTCGGTCGAAGAACTCGAAGAGCTGCTCAAGGAGCGCCTCGAGATCATCAAGACCCGTCGACGAGGCTGACCGCGCGGTTTAGCTGCGGTTGTCCGCCCTGGTGGCCCGCGCGCCCGACCGGCGGCCCTGAATGCCCCATCGGGTCACTTTGACCAGGGCTTCGCGGATGTTGGATCCGCTCATCTTGGACACGCCGAGCTCGCGTTCGGTGAACGTGATGGGCGCCTCGACGATGGTGAACCCGTTGCAGATGGTCCGCCACGTCAGGTCGATCTGGAAGCAGTAGCCCTTGGAGTCGACGCCGTCGAGGTCGATCGCCTCGAGGACCTCGCGCCGGTAGGCGCGGTAGCCGGCGGTGATGTCGTGCACCCCGATGCCCAGCGCCAGCCGCGCGTAGGTGTTGGCGGTCCAGGACAGCGCCCACCGCCGCCAGGGCCAGTTGCGCACCGTACCGCCGTCGACGTAGCGCGAGCCGATGGCCAGATCGGCGCCGCCGTCGACCGCGTCCAGCAGGCGGTGCAGCTGTTCGGGGGCGTGGCTGCCGTCGGCATCCATTTCGACGAGCACCGAGTAGTCACGGCTCAGTCCCCAGGCGAAGCCCGCCAGGTACGCCGCGCCCAGGCCGTCCTTGGCGGTGCGGTGCATGACGTGCGTGCGACCGGCGTCGGCCGCGGCCAGTTCCTCGGCCAGCTGGCCGGTGCCGTCGGGGCTGCTGTCGTCCACGATGAGCAGGTGCACGTGCGGGCACGCGTCCTTGAGCCGCCGGTGGATCACCGGCAGGTTCTCCAGCTCGTTGTAGGTCGGGATGATCACCAAGACGCGCTGGCTGGGACGATTGCCCGGGGCGTGGGGCGCCGGCTGGCCGGTGGTCATGTAGCTCCTCTGTGTCGCCCGAATTGAAAGCAAGTCGGCCGTCCCCGGGTGGGACGGAGTGTCGTCACCCGCCGTTGTCTGCCGGCGTGCGATCCCCGCCCTCGTCGGGCGCGGTGTCTGAGTCGTGCTCGTCGGGCGGGGATGTGCCCGGGGTCGCACCGGCCGTTTTGGAAGAACGTGCCGATCGACCCGAGGACCTGGTCCTGAGACGACTCGGACGCGGGAACCATCCATTGTGCCGTATCCCTGCCAAAATGACCGCCCCGGCCGCTGCCGCCATGATCCACTGCAACAGCGGCGCCCAGCGGGTTGCCGGCGTCAACCTCGTCTTGAGGCGCACCGGCATGTCCAGGTAGGCGGGCTGGAAGAAGTCGGTACGCGCCAACTCGCCGCCGTCGGGGGCGATCACGGCGCTGATCCCCGTCGTGCCCGCGACCACCACGTATCGGTCGTGCTCGACGGCCCTGACCTTGGCGAACGCCAGCTGCTGTTCGCTCATCGTCTTGTTGAAGGTGGCGTTGTTGGCCGGCACCGTCAGCAGCTGGGCGCCGTCCAGGACCGCGTGCCGCGGGACGCGGTCGAAGATCACTTCCCAGCACGTCGCGACCCCGACGGGCACCCCCGCCATGTGCACGACGTCACTGCCCGGCCGGGGCACCATGCTCCCGGCGCGGCCGGCGTACCCGGACAGATGCTTGAACAGCCAGGGCATCGGCAGGTACTCGCCGAACGGCTGGACGATTTCCTTGTCGTGGCGTTCGGCCGGGCCGGTGGCCGGGTTCCACACGATCATCGTGTTCGTGTAGTGCGGATCCTCCGGGGGGCGTCCGGGGACTTCGAGCACGCTGCCGATCAGGATCGGGGCGCCGATCGCGGCCGCGGCCTGCGATATCTCCAGCGCGGCGTCCGGGTTCACCAGCGGGTCGATGTCGGATGAGTCCTCCGGCCAGATCACGAATTGCGGTTGCGGCGCGGCCCCGGCGCGCACGTCGTCGGCCAGCGCCAGCGTCTCGCGGACGTGGTTGTCCAGCACCGCCCGTCGCTGCTCGTTGAACTCGAAACCCAGCCGCGGCACATTGCCTTGCACCGCGGCGACGGTCACGGACGGCTCGCCTCCCGAGCCGGTGCCGGCGTGCCGCACCTGCGGCCAGACCATGGCCGACGCGAACAGCACCAGGCAGATGCAGACGCCGGGCAGCACCACCGCGGGCGGCGGCGGCTCGGTTTCCGCTCCCTCGGCCGCGCCGCGCACCGGGTGACCCGCGCGCCACCACTTCACGATCTCCCGCGCGATGGCGGTCGCGCTGAAACCCACCAGCATGATGGCCATGGACAGCAGCGCGACGCCGCCGAGCTGAACCAGCGGCAGGAACGGTCCGTGCGTCTGGCCGAACGCCACAGAGCCCCAGGGGAAGCCGCCGAAGGGGAAGACCGACTTCAGCCATTCCTGTGCGGCCCACAGCAGCGCGAACCAGATGGGCCAGGCGGGCAGCCGGCGCACGACGACGGCGCACAGACCGAAGGCGGCGGGAAACAGCGCCGACACGGCCGACAGGGCGACCCACGGCACGGAACCGACCAGGAGCCCGACCCACGGGAGCAGCGGCAGGTAGAAGGCCAGGCCGAACAGGAACGCGTAGCCCAGCCCGCCCGCCGGCGTCGTCGCGGGATGGGTCAGCACCCACGCCAGCAGCGCCGCGGCAATCACGGCAGCCCACCACCAGTTCAGAGTCGGGAAGCTGGCGCACAGCAGCAGGCCGCCCACCACGGCGCAGATCAGCCGGGTCAGCCGGGGCAGCAGTGCGGCCTGGGCGGCGGGCAGCCTCGCGATCACCGCGGTCACCAGCCCGGTCGCCGCCCGGCGGGCCACGGTCCCCAGTCGGTCGGTCAGCCGCGCGCGCTCGCGGGGCCGTTTCGGGTGCGCGTCGGCGGGCTCGTCGTCGCGCTCGGATTCGGCGTCGTTGCTGATCGGGTCGGGCCGTTCGTCCACCGGGTCGGCGGCGGCGGTTTGGTCCGGTTCGTCTTGGTCCGGGGGCTCCTCACCGCCCGACCAGTGCCTAGCCATGGATGACAGCGCCCCGATGCACGGTTCGCCGGCACCGCGGCAGGGCGTCGTCCGGGCCCAGGCGCGGCAACGCGGGCACGCGGGACCGCGGGTCGGTCGACCACCGCTGCACGGTGTCGCGCGGGGCGTGCACCTCCAGCGCACCGGCATCCCAGATGGCGTACGACGCCGGCGCACCCGGCGTCAGGGTGCCCGCCTTGCCGTCGCGGTCACCGGCCGCGCGCCAGCCACCGCGGGTGGCCGCAGCAAACGCGGCCCGCGCCGAGACTGCGCTGCCCGCGGTGCGATGGTTGACGGCCGCGCGCACGCTCATCCACGGGTCGAAAGCCGTCACCGGGGCGTCGGAACCTAGCGCGAGGGGCACGCCTTGGGATGCTAACAGCGCAAACGGGTTGAGCCGACTGCCCCGCTCGGCGCCGAGCCGGCGCGCGTACATGCCGTCGGCGCCGCCCCAAAGGGCGTCGAAATTGGGCTGCACGCTGGCGACGACGCCCCAGTGACCCAGTTTGGTGGCCTGCTCGGCGTCGATCATCTCGACGTGCTCGAGGCGGTGCCCGCAACGCGCGACGGCGACCGGCCCGAGGTCCGCGGCGACCCGCTCGAAGGCGTCCACGACGGTGGCGACGGCGGCGTCCCCGATGACGTGGAACCCGGCGGTGATCTCGGCCTCGGTGCACGCCCGCACGTGGGCCTCCACGGCGTCGGCGTCCAGGTAGCAGGTGCCCGCGCGGTCCGGCGCGTCGGCGTAGGGCTCGTGCAGCCAGGCGGTGCGCGACCCGATCGCGCCGTCGACGAACAGGTCACCGGCCAGGCCGCGCGCCCCGGTCGCGGCCATCAGCTCGCGGGCCTGCGCCGGGGTGCGCACCGCCTCGCCCCAGTAGCCGATCACCTCGACACCGTGCTCGAGAGACCGCAGCTGCAACCAGTCGTCGATCCCGCCGATCTGGGGACCGGCGCACTCATGCACCGCGACGATGCCGGCCGTTGCGGCGGCCTCAAGCGCCGCGGCGCGGGCCTCGGCGAGCTGCTCGGGGGTCAGCAGGGCGCGGGCGGCGGCGCGCACCAGATGGTGCGCGTCGCCGGTGAGGGGCCGCTGCTCACTGAAGCCGGGCGCCGAAGGAAGTTCCGCGACGAGGCGTCGCAGGCCCGTCGAGGCCGCCGCGGAGTGCACGTCCACGCGTGCCAGGTAGGCGGGTCGGTCGCCGAGAACGGCGTCGAGGTCGCTGGTGCCGGGCGGGGTGTTGTCCGGCCACGAGGTTTCATCCCACCCGTGCCCCCATACCGGTTGGCCGGGGTGGGCGGCGGCGTAGTCGGCGACCATCTGAATGCATTGCGCGCGCGAGCCGGCCCGGCGCAGGTCCAGCCCGCTCAGTGTCAGGCCGGTCGCGGTCAGGTGAATGTGGCTGTCGACGAATCCCGGCGCCACGAAACCGCCGTCGACGTCTTCGACAACGGCATCGGGGAACATGCTGCGCCCCACCTCGTCGCTGCCCAGCCAGGCGATGACGCCGCCGCGGACCGCCATCGCGGTCGCGTCGGGGTGCGAGGGGCTGTGCACCCGGCCGTTGACGAGCAGAGTCACCGGGCTATCAAGGGGACCATCAGCCACGTGCCCTGACGATGCAGGCCGTGAAACGGCCTGAGGAGGAAGGGGACCATCAGTCACGTGCCCTGACGATGCAGGCCGTGAAACGGCCTGAGGAGGAAGGGGACCATCAGCCACGTGCCGTGACGATGCAGGCCGTGAAACGGCCTGAGGAGGAAGGGGACCATCAGCCACAGCCCAAAGCTACGTGCAATGGCAACTGTGGTCGGCCCCGCCGGCTCAGCGCCCGTCGAAGCGCTGGGTTCGCACCGGTTCGACGTCCTTGACGTCGATGACCTCGCCATCGATGAAATCGCCCTCGCCGCGGGCGTCACCCGGGTAAGGACCGGACGGATAGGGATCGGCGCGGAAGGTGGTGGCGTAACTGATTCCAGGCACCCGGCGCCGCAGCGTGCGCACCGCCATGGCGCCCAGCCCGGGGCCGGCGGCCGACCGCACCGGCGGAATGAGCAGCAACAGGCCCAGCGCCGTGCTGACGAGCCCGGGCATGAGGACGAGCAGCGCGGCCAAACTGACCACCGCGCCGTCGCCGGCCGCGTCGCGTGAGCCGGCCGGCCCGGAGCGCAGTCTCCCGATTCGACGGATGAGGTGGGACCCTGCCATCGGAGCGACGATGCCCCACCCGAGCAGGAACGTCGCCAACAGCATCAGCAGGGTCCAACCCCATCCGATCGTCGACACCAGCGCGAAGATCACCGCCAGTTCGACGACGGCATAGACGAGCAACAGCCGCGACACCATGTCAGGCCAACGTCCGCGGACCGCGTTGGAGTTCCCGTGGTGCTCGCCGTCGCGATTGCAGTTAGATGACGCTATGACGACGATTCAGATCGATACCCCCGACGGACCGATCGATGCGTTACTGAGCACGCCGTCGGGACAGGGCCCGTGGCCGGGCGTGGTGGTGATCCACGATGCGTTCGGCTACGGCCGGGACAAGCAGTCGGCCAACGACCGCATCGCCCGGGCGGGATATCTGGCTCTCACCCCGAACATGTATGCCCGCGGTGGCCGGATCCGTTGCATCTCGCGGGTCATGAAGGAATTGCAGACGCAGCGCGGCCGGGCCCTCACCGACATCCTGGCCGCGCGCGATCACCTGAAAGCCATGCCGGAATGTTCCGGTCAGGTGGGCATCGCCGGTTTCTGCATGGGCGGCCAGTTCGCACTTGTGATGTCGCCCAAGGGTTTTGGTGCCGCCGCGCCCTTCTACAGCACTCCCCTGCCCCGCAACCTCGACAAGACGCTCGATGGGGCGTGCCCGATCGTGGCCAGCTTGGGCGGTCGTGACCCACTGGGACGGGGCGCGCCCGAGAAGCTGCGCAAGACGATCGCCGACAAGAACATCACCGCCGATGTGAAGGTCTACCCCGGCGCCGGGCACAGCTTCGCCAACGAACTTCCCGCCCAGGGTCTGCTTCGCATCACCGGCTTCGGCTACAACGAGGACGCCACAGAGGACGCCTGGCGCCGCGTGTTCGCGTTCTTCGGCGAACACCTGGCGGCCGGCGCGACGGCCTAGCGTTCACGCCACTTTCAGCTCGAGCCCCACATTGTTCTCCATGCCGCCGCGCAACTTGCTGAAGAAGTTGAACACCTTGCCCACGATGCCGTAGCGCTTGCCGATCGCGTCGTAGACCGCGGCGGTGTGCGACTTGTCGAGGATGACGGCGGTCCCCTCGACGGCGTCACTGGTGGGGCGTCCGTTCATCGTGCAGGTGGCCAGCGTGACGCGCGGGGTGTTGCGGATCCGCTTGACCTTCCACGACTGTTCCTGGGTGATGACCAGGAGCCGGCCTTGATCGGCGGCGACCCAGATCGGCGTCGGCTTGGGCCTGCCGTCCTTGGTGAACGTGGTCAACAGGATGTATTGCGCCTTGGCGAGATCGGCGAACGTCGGTGTCACGGTGCCAACCTACCGCTCGTGGCGATTCGACGTTGACATCCTTGCCGTCGACAACAACTTTCACCAGCACTGCGACGTCGGCCGTGCCGGCCTTCCCCGAGGTCGCCTTCATCACCGCCTACCGGACGGTGGATCGGATTGCATCTGACGGCTCCGCCGGCTCGTGCCCAGCGTGCCGCCAGCCGCACATTGAGTGCCGGGTGTGCTTCTCGCCGCATACTCGCGGGAGGGGTCAGCCCTCCAGGTCGCCCTCGGATTCCAACAGTGCCCGGCGCAGCCCGTCGAGGGTTTCCGGTTGCGGCTGCGCCCACATGCCGCGCCCGGCCGCCTCCAACAGCCGTTCGGCCATGCCGTGTAGCGCCCAGGGATTCGACTCGGCCATGAACTTCCGGTTCTCCGGGTCCAAAACGTAACGCTCGGTGAGCTGTTCGTACATCCAGTCGGCCATCACCTGAGCGGTCGCGTCGTAGCCGAACAGGTAGTCCACGGTCGCCGCCATCTCGAACGCGCCCTTGTATCCGTGCCGGCGCATCGCCGCCATCCAGCGCGGATTGATCACCCGGGCCCGGAACACGCGCGTGGTCTCCTCCGACAGGGTGCGGGTGCGGATCGCATCGGGGCGGGTGTTGTCGCCGATGTAGGCCGCGGGCGCTTGGCCGGTCAGCGCGCGCACGGTCGCCACCATGCCGCCGTGGTACTGGAAGTAATCGTCGGAGTCGGCGATGTCATGTTCACGGGTGTCGGTATTCTTGGCGGCCACCGCGATACGCCGATATTGCCGGTTCATGTCGTCGACTGCCTCGCGGCCGTCCAGGTCGCGTCCGTAGGCGAACCCGCCCCACGCGGTGTAGACCGCGGCGAGGTCAGCGTCATCACGCCAGTTGCGGCTGTCGATGAGCTGCAGCAGTCCGGCGCCGTAGGTTCCCGGCTTCGATCCGAAAATCCTTGTGGTCGAGCGGCGTTGATCGCCGTGCTGAGCCAGGTCGGCCTGGGCGTGGGCCCGCACGAAGTTGTCCTCGGCGGGTTCGTCGAGCCCGGCGACCAGCCGCACCGCGTCGTCGAGCATCGTCACCACGTGCGGGAAGGCGTCCCGGAAGAAGCCGGAGATCCGGACCGTCACGTCGATGCGGGGGCGCCCGAGCTCGGCCAGCGGTATCGGGGCGAGGTCGACGACACGGCGTGACGCGTCATCCCACACGGGCCGAACGCCCAGCAGCGCAAGCACTTCGGCGATGTCGTCGCCGGCGGTGCGCATCGCCGAGGTCCCCCACACCGACAGTCCCACCGATCGCGGCCACCGGCCGTGGTCGTCGCGGTAGCGGGCGAGCAGCGAATCCGCCAGCGCCACACCGGCTTCCCAGGCCAGCCGGGAGGGCACGGCCTTGGGGTCGACGGAGTAAAAGTTACGCCCGGTGGGCAACACGTTGACCAGGCCACGCAGCGGGGAGCCCGAGGGCCCGGCCGGGATGAATCGTCCGTCCAGGGCGCGCAGCACCTGCTCGATCTCGGCGGAGCTGCCGGCCAGCCGGGGCACCACTTCGGTGGCGGCGAACCGGAGGACCCGTGCCACCTCTGGGTTGTCGCTGAGCCCGTCGGCCGCATCGGGATCCCAGCCGGAGGCCTGCAGCGCCGCGACCAACTCCCGCGCCACCGTCTCGGTCGCGTCCACGCTGGTTCGTTCGTCGGTGCCGTCCTCGGCCAGACCCAACGCCTGGCGCAGGCCGGGAATGGCGTGCTCGCCGCCGAAGAGCTGGCGGGCACGCAGGATCGCCAGCACGAGGTCCAGTTCGGGCTCCCCCGTGGGCTTTTGGCCCAGGATGTGCAGGCCGTCGCGGATCTGGACATCCTTGATCTCGCACAGCCAGCCGTCGACGTGCAACAGCATGTCGTCGAACGAGTCCTCGGCGGGACGCTCGGTGAGCCCGAGATCGTGGTCCATCTTCGCGGCCCGGATGAGGGTCCAGATCTGCTGGCGGATCGCGGGCAGCTTGCCGGGATCCAGCGCGGCGACGTTGGCGTGCTCGTCAAGCAGCTGTTCCAAACGGGCTATGTCGCCGTAGGTTTCGGCGCGCGCCATCGGCGGGATGAGGTGGTCGACGAGCACCGCGTGCGCGCGCCGCTTGGCCTGGGTGCCCTCGCCGGGGTCATTGACCAGGAAGGGGTAGATCAGCGGCAGGTTGCCCAGCGCGGCATCGGGCGCGCAGCCCGCCGACATACCCAGGGTTTTGCCCGGCAGCCATTCCAGGTTGCCGTGTTTGCCCAGATGCACCACGGCGTGCGCCCCGAACCCGGTGTCCAGCCAGCGGTAGGCGGCCAGGTAGTGGTGGCTGGGCGGCAGGTCGGGATCGTGGTAGATGGCGACCGGGTTCTCGCCGAAGCCGCGGGGCGGCTGCACCATCAGCACCACGTTGTCCGATTTGATTGCGGCGATCACGATTTCACCGTCGGGATCGTTACTGCGGGCGACGAACAGCTCCCCCGGCGGCGGTCCCCAATGCTGGACGACGGCGTCGGTGAATTCGGCGGGCAGGGTCGCGAACCAGGCGCGGTAGTCGGTGGCGGACACGCGGATCGGGTTGCCGGCCAATTGGCCTTCGGTGAGCCAGTCGGGGTCTTGGCCGCCGCGTTCGATCAGCGCGTGAATCAAGGCGTCGCCGTCGTTTGCCTCGACGCCGGGCAAGTCACCGACGTGGTACCCGCGATCGCGCATCGCCCGCAGCAGCGCGACGGCGCTCGCGGGCGTGTCCAGGCCCACCGCGTTGCCGATGCGGGCGTGCTTGGTGGGATAGGCCGAAAACACCAGGGCGACCCGTTTGTCGGGCGGGGTGACGTGGCGCAGCTGCGCGTGCCGCACCGCCAGCCCGGCGACCCGGGCGCAGCGTTCCGCGTCCGCGACATAGGAGATCAGGCCGTCCTCGTCGATCTCTTTGAAGGAGAACGGGACCGTGATGATGCGGCCGTCGAACTCGGGCACCGCCACCTGACTGGCCACGTCGAGCGGACTAAGGCCGTCGTCGTTTTCGCACCACTGGGCGCGCGGGCTGGTCAGGCACAGCCCCTGCAGGATCGGAATATCCAGCGCGGCAAGGTGTTCGACGTTCCAGCTGTCGTCATCGCCGCCCGCGGACGCGGTGGCCGGTTTGAGTCCCCCGGCGGCCAGGACGGTCACGACCATCGCGTCGGCGGCGCTGAGCCGTTGCAGCAGTTCGGGTTCGGCGGTGCGCAGCGATGCGCAGTAGACGGGTAGCGGCCGTGCGCCGGCGTCCTCGATGGCCCCACACAGCGATTCGACGTAACCGGTGTTGCCGGCCAAGTGCTGAGCGCGGTAGTACAGCACGGCGATCGTCGGCCCATCGACATCCTTGGCATTCGGCCGCGCCAGCTCGCCCCAGGTCGGCGTCACGACCGGCGGGGTGAACCCGAACCCGGTCATCAGCACGGTGTCCGAGAGGAAGGCGTGCAGCTGGCGCAGGTTGTCCACGCCGCCGTGGGCCAGGTAGATGTGCGCCTGGACCGCGATGCCGGCCGCCAGCGTGGACAAGCCGGTCAGCTCGGCGTCGGCGGCCTGCTCGCCGCTGACCAGCACCGTGGGCACGCCGCTGGCGATCACCGTGTCGATCCCGCCCTGCCAGGCCCGGTAGCCGCCGAGGATCCGGACCACCACGATGGCGACGCCGGCCAGCAGGTCGGGCAGGTCGTCCTCCGAGAGCCGCGAGGGGTTGGCCCACCGGTAGTTTTTCCCGCTGGAACGGGCGCTGATCAGGTCCGTGTCGGATGTCGACAGCAGCAGGATGGTCGGTTCAGCCACCCGTCATTCGTACCGCAGCGGCTTCGGACGGCCGAATCGGCACGTAGGGTCCCTCTATGAGCAGAGGATTCGTCGTCACTTTCGCGGTTGGGCTGATCGTCGCGTTGTTCGGGGTGATCTGGGCACTGCAAGGGTTCGGGGTGCTTGGCGGCAGCCCGATGAGCAACACCACCACCTGGTCCGTCATCGGGCCGATCACAGCGCTCGTCGGCATAGCGATCGCGGTGATCAGTTGGCGGAAGCTCTCGTCGAAATAGTTGCTACGCCGGCACGACGGCGAAGTTCACCGTGTGCCAGCCGGTGGCGCCGTCGGGGACGGGATTGGCGCGCTCTTCGGTCTGGACGGCACCGGTGTTGTCGATGGCTCGCACGGTGATGGTTTCCCGCCCGGGGCTTTTCGCCTGCCACGGGAAGCGCCACAATCGCCATGTCTCATTGGAATAACTCGCGCCCAGTTCGGCCGGTTGCCAACCGCCGTCGCCAATGCGGACTTCGACCGCCCGCACGCCACGATTTTGGGCCCACGCAACGCCGCCGAACACCACCGGCCCCACCGGCACCGTCTGGCCGCCCCTGGGCACGTCGATCCGCGACTCCGTCTTGATGGGCGCCTGCGCCGCCCAGCCCTGCCGCGTCCAGTAGGCCTTGGCCCGATCGAACCGGGTCAGCTCCAAATCCACCACCCACTTGGTGGCCGAGACGTAGCCATAGAGTCCCGGCACCACCATGCGGGCCGGGTAGCCGTGCTCGGCCGGCAGCGGTTGACCGTTGAGGCCGACCGCCAGCAACGCGTCGCGACCGTCCGTGACCGCTTGCACAGGGGTGCCGACGGTGAATCCCTCGATCGACGTTGAGAGCACCATGTCGGCATCGAGGTGCACACCGGCCGTCGCCAGCAGCTCCGCCAGCCGGTAGCCGGTCCAGATGCCCGTTGAAATGAGATCTCCACCAACGGGATTGGATACACATGTCAACGTGGTCACCGTCTCGACGATGTCGAAGCGGGCGAGGTCGTCGAAGCTCAAGGTGATCTCGCGGTCCACCATCCCATGGATCCGCAGGCGCCAGTCGCCGCGGCTGAGCTGGGGAACGCTGAGCGCGGTGTCGACCCGGTAGAAGTCAGCACTTGAAGTGATAAAGCTCGGCAACGCAACGCCTTTCGGCTGCACTTCGGCCGGTATCGGACGCGCCGGGGATCGTGGCCGGGGTAGGGCGAACGTCTTACGGTCGGCTTCCACCGAATGCGCCAGCCGGGTACCGAACGCCCCCACTACCCCACTGACGACGCCCAGTCCGAGCAACCCGTACATGACCAGCCTGCGCCGGCTTGGATGTGCCAGCTCCTGGTCGTCTGCGTCGTCATCCGGCTCAGGCGAGAACCGCCGGGCGAGCACCCGCAGCACCCCTACGCCACACGCGGCACCGACGATGGTGGGGAGCGTGTCGAGCGCCGTCCCGCCTGGTCGCGACAGCACGGCGATGCAGCCGAGGACGCCCGCCGCGGCGATCACCACGCTGCCGAACGGGCGGCGCCGCGTCTCGAGGGTCCCGGCGATCGCCGCGATCGCCGCGATCACCACGAGCAAGACGACGGCCAGAAAGGGTTTGTCCAGCGGGCCAAGCGTTTGGATGGCCCACTCTTTGACGGGGCCCGGTGTCAGGTCGACGACCGCAGAACCCACGGCGGCGCGGGGTTCGGCCCGCGCACCGAACGGGATGCTGGCCAGTTGGGTGACACCGAGCGCGACGGAGGCAGCGGCGACCCCGGCGATCATCCGGTCATTCGACGAAGCCGCGGCCACCGACGTCACTTTACTCGCGCTTCCTCCCCTCCCGGAAAACTCTTGCGGCACAGCGCTGGTGGCGTCGAGCGGGGTGGCGTCTGAGCCTCGCGGGCGGGTGATTCGCGTCGGTCAGTGACCGATCAGGGCCGAAATCCGCGTGGCGACCTCCCCGGCGACGCGCAGCGCCTCCTCGCTCGTGCCGGGCCCGTAGCGATCCGCCACCGGGTCGTAGTCGGCGCCGGCGATGGAACCATGGTCGGCGTCGAGCTCCACCAACTCGACCGGCCAGCCGACGCGGCCCAGGGCGGCGGCGAACTCCCGGCTGGCACTCACGGGGACGGCGTCGTCGGCCAGCCCGTGCAGCAGCGTGAACGGCGTGCCGGCGCGGCCATCCGATAGCGCGTCGGTCGGCGCCTGACCGGAGAGCGGATCGGGCGCCATGAACGCGCCGGCCAGGCACACGGTGTGGACGAGGGCGGCGTCGAACCGCGCCGGGTTGAGCGTCAGACCCGCCGCGGCGCAACCGCCCATGGACCACCCGACGAGCACGATGCCGTTGCCGGGGCCCGCGAAGTCGCGGGTGAAGTCGAGCGATCCCAACAGATCCGCCCGGCCGCCGTCGTCGGCGTGGGAATTCCAGTCCGGCGCCACGACGGCCGCGCCGCGGTCGCTGAGCATGCCGGCCAGGGGTCCGAAGGCCGCGCGGGCATCGGTCTGCATGCCGTGCCACAGCAGGACGGTGGGACGTCGGGAGTCGCCGAAGACGTCGGCTAAGCGTCCGGGGGCGTATTCCACCGTGTCCACGGCCACGAGTGTGCCCCGGGGGCCGTGATCCCAAACGGCGAGCCGGGCGATGCCGTTGCGGTGGAGTTCGATTCGACGTCGCAAGGATCGGCCGGTTCTCGGTTCACGATTGCACACCTAGTCGATCCAGCAACTCGGCGCGATGCCGCTCGGTATGGGCACCGGGATGACCGGGTGTGCGGCGCGGCTCGTCGATCGTCACCGTGTGGATGATGCGCCCGTCCTCGAGCACCAGCACGCGGTCGGCCAACGCCACCGCCTCGTCGACGTCATGGGTGATCAGCAACACCCCGAACCCGTGCCGGCGCCACAGGTCCAGCAACAAGGCGTGCATCGTCAACCGGGTCAACGCGTCCAGCGCCCCGAACGGCTCGTCGAGCAGCAGCAGCCGCGGCTCGGCGACCAACGCCCGCGCGAGCGAAACCCGTTGCGCCTGCCCGCCGGACAGGGTCAACGGCCAGGACCCGGCGTGGTCGGTCAGCCCGACGTCGGCCAGCGCACGCTCGGCGCGCTGTCGCACCTGCGGCCGCGGGAGGCGGCTGCGGGTGAGGCCGTAGCCGACGTTGGTGCGCACGTCGCGCCACGGAAAGAGCCGCGGTTCCTGGAAGGCCAGGGCCGGGGCGCCGGCCACCACGCGCTCGCCGCTGTGGTCACGCGAGAGCCCGGCCAGCACCCGCAGCACCGTCGACTTGCCGGACCCGCTGCGCCCGACCAGCGCGACGATCTCGCCGCCGCGCACCCGCACCGAAACGTCTTTGAGGACATGGCGATTCCCGTACCACTTGTCGACGTGGCGCAGCTCCCCCGCGACCTCGGTCCGCACCCGCGGGTGGGCGTCGGATTCTGCGATGACTGTCAACCGTGAACCTTTCAGTGTCGGTAGCGCAGGGCGCGGCGCTCGATGAGGCGGACGATCGCGTCGGTGACGATGCCCAGCAGCGCATAGATGGTCAGTCCGAAGATGATGATGTCGATCCGCAGAAAATCTCGGGCGTTGTTGATCAGGAAGCCAATTCCCTTGTCGGCGTTGATCTGCTCGGCGACGATCAAGGTCAGCCACGCGATCGCCAGCGACTGCCGAAACCCGACGAGCACTTGCGGCGCCGCGCTGGGCACGAGAATGCGGGTGAACCGCTGCGCGAACGAAAAGCCCAGCACCTGAGCGGTTTCTACCATTTTGGGATCGACCTGGCGGATCGCCGAGAAGGTGTTCAGGTAGAGCGGGAAGACCACCCCCAGCGCCACCAGCAGGACCTTGGGCAGCTCGCCGATCCCGAACCACAGGATGAACAGGGGGATCAGGCCCAGGTGCGGCAGCGCGCGGATCATCTGCATGGGCGGGTCCACGGTGGCTTCGAGCCAACGGGACAGTCCGACCGCCGCGCCCGCGCCGACCCCGATCACCCCACCCAGGACCAGCCCCTCGACAACCCGGACGGAGGAGACCTGCAGCGCGGCGGCGAGCTGGCCGTCACGGATCAACTCGACTCCGGCCTCGACGATCAGCGACGGCGCGGGCAGCACATCTTGCGGGATGACACCGACCGCGCTGCCCAGCTGCCACAGGGCCAGCAACGCCAGCGGGGAAGCGATGCGCACGATTTCCCATTTGCGGCGCGCCCATAACCCGCCAGGTGCGCCGGTTTGGGCGCTCCTGGGCTGTTTCGGCGCAGCGTCGAGCGCGGTGGCAATGCTCACCGTGCCGACGGTAGGGCGCGACCGTTGCCGTGGGTAAGGGTTTACGTCTGTCTGAAGCCAATGTCGGCCGCCGTGTTCAGCCGGGGGCCGTACCGTGGACGGGTGGCCAGGACGCGTGACACCGACGCTTGCCCGGGTGCGCTGCAGGTGCACCAGGCCGCCGACGGCGCTTTGGCGCGGGTGCGGTTACCCGGGGGCATGCTCACGGCCGCGCAGCTGGCGGCGTTGAGCGCCGCCGCCACGCAGTCAGGGTCGGGAACGCTCGAACTCACCGCGCGGGGCAACGTGCAGTTGCGCGGGCTGACCGACGTCACCGCGGTGGCCGAGACGCTGGCGGCCGCAGGCCTGTTGCCGTCGACGACGCATGAGCGCGTCCGCAACATCGTCGCGTCGCCGCTGTCGGGGCGGGCCGGGGGCGACGTCGACGTGCGCGGCTGGGTCGGCGACCTGGACGCCGCGACCTGCGCGGCGCCACGCCTCGCGGACCTGGGCGGCCGGTTCTGGTTCAGCCTCGACGACGGGCGGGCCGACGTGTCCGGTCTGCGCGCCGACATCGGCGTGCATGCGTCGCCCGACGGTTGCGCGCTGCTGCTCGCCGGACGTGACACCGGCGTGCGGCTGGCCCCCGGTGAGGTGGTGGAGACGCTCGTCGCTCTCGCGACGCGCTTCGTCGAGATCCGCGAAACCGCCTGGCGCGTCCAGGAATTGGCTGACCTCCGTCGGCTACTACCCGACGCCGAGCCGGGTGGGACACCTTTTCCCGTCGTCACCAAGGCGCCGGTGGGCTGGATCGGTCAGGATGACGGCCGGGTGACGCTGGGGGCCGCGGTGCCGCTGGGTGTGCTGCCCGCGCGGGTCGCGGAGTACCTGGCCGCGATCGAGGCGCCGCTGGTGATCACCCCGTGGCGCTCGGTGCTGGTGTGCGATCTGCAGGAATCCGTCGCCGACACCGCGCTGCGCGTGCTGGCACCGTTGGGGCTGGTGTTCGACGAGAACTCCCCCTGGCTGACCGTGAGCGCCTGCACGGGCAGCCCCGGGTGTGCGCACTCGGCCGCCGACGTGCGGGCCGACGCCGCCCAGGCGTTGGACGCCGACGTCACGCAGCACCGGCACTTCGTGGGCTGCGAGCGCGCCTGCGGCAGCCCGCCGGCCGGTCAGGTGCTGGTCGCCACCGGCGACGGATACCGGATGCTGCGAACCTGACAAGCCTTAGGGTGAGCGGGTGCTCGACTACATCCGCGATGCCGCGGAGATCTATCGCCAGTCGTTCGCGACCATTCGCGCCGAGGCCGACCTGGCCCGATTCCCCGCCGACGTGGCCCGCGTCGTCGTCCGGTTGATCCACACGTGTGGCCAGGTCGACGTCGCCGAGCACGTCGCGTTCACCGACGACGTCGTCGAGCGCGTCGGCGCGGCCCTGCGCGGCGGCGCCCCGGTGTTGTGCGACTCGTCGATGGTGGCCGCGGGGATCACCACCGCACGGCTGCCCGCCGGCAACGAGGTTGTGTCGCTGGTGGCCGACCCGCGGGCGGCCGAGCTGGCCGCGCGCCGGCAGACCACCCGTTCGGCGGCCGGGGTCGAGCTGTGGGCCGAGCGGCTCGACGGCGCCGTGCTGGCCATCGGCAACGCACCGACGGCCCTGTTCCGGCTGCTCGAATTGATCGACGAGGGGCTTGCGCCGCCGGCCGGCGTGCTCGGTGGGCCGGTGGGATTCGTCGGGTCGGCGCAGTCCAAGCAGGAGCTCGTCGACCGTCCGCGCGGAATGTCGTATCTGGTGGTGCAGGGCCGCCGGGGCGGCAGCGCCATGGCCGCCGCGGCCGTCAACGCGATCGCGAGCGACGCCGAATGACCGCCCGGGGGACGCTGTGGGGCGTCGGGCTGGGGCCTGGCGACCCGGAACTGGTGACCGTCAAGGCCGCGCGGGTGATCGGCGAGGCCGACGTGGTCGCCTATCACAGCGCCCGGCACGGCCGCAGCATCGCGCGCGGCATCGCCGAACGGTATCTGCGGCCCGGCCAGATCGAGGAGCACCTGGTCTACCCGGTGACGACCGAGGTGACCGACCACCCGGGCGGCTATGCCGGCGCGCTCGAGGACTTCTACGCCGAGGCCACCGAACGCATCGCCGCCCACCTGGACGCCGGGCGCAACGTGGCCCTGCTGGCCGAGGGCGACCCGCTGTTCTACAGCTCCTACATGCATCTGCACACGCGGCTGACCGAGCGATTCGACGCGGTCATCGTTCCGGGCGTGACGTCGGTAAGCGCCGCGTCGGCGGCCATCGCCACGCCGCTGGTGGCCGGCGACGAGGTGCTGTCGGTGCTGCCGGGCACGTTGCCGGTGGCCGAACTGACCCGCCGGCTCGCCGACGCCGACGCCGCCGTGGTCCTCAAGTTGGGACGCTCGTACCACGCTGTGCGGGAAGCGCTTTCGGCGTCAGGGCAGCTTGACGACACGTTCTACGTCGAACGCGCCAGCAGCGCCGGTCAGCGCATCCTGCCCGCCGCGGAGGTCGACGAGACCAGCGTGCCGTACTTCTCGCTGGCCATGCTGCCGGGCGGCCGCCGGCTGCACCGGCGCGCCCCCGAGGGGCAGGCGACGGGCAGCGTCGCGGTGGTGGGCCTGGGCCCCGGCGATGCGGACTGGATGACGCCGCAGAGCCGGCGGGAGCTGGCCGCGGCGACCGACCTGATCGGCTACGGCGGTTACCTGGATCGCGTCCCGGTGCACGAGGGCCAGCAGCGGCACCCCAGCGACAATCGTGACGAGCCCGAGCGCGCGCGGCTGGCCTGCGCGCTGGCCGAGCAGGGCCGGGCCGTGGCGGTGGTGTCGTCGGGCGACCCGGGTGTCTTCGCGATGGCGACCGCGGTGCTGGAAGAGGCCAAACAATGGCCGGGCGTGCAGATCCGGGTGATCCCGGCGATGACTGCGGCCCAGGCGGTGGCCAGCCGGGTCGGCGCGCCCCTGGGCCACGACTACGCGGTGATCTCGCTGTCCGATCGGCTCAAGCCGTGGGAGGTGATCTCCGCGCGGCTTGAGGCCGCCGCGGCCGCCGACCTGGTGCTGGCGATCTACAACCCGGCGTCGAAGACGCGGACATTGCAGGTCGGGGCGATGCGTGACATTCTGCTCGCCCACCGCGAGCCGGGCACGCCGGTGGTGATCGGCCGCAACGTGTCGGGCGACGACGAAGACGTCCGCGTCGTCCGGCTGGCCGATCTCAACCCGGCCGAGATCGACATGCGCTGCCTGCTGATCGTCGGGTCATCGCAAACGCAGTGGTACTCAGCCGATTCCGCCGAGGACCGGGTCTTCACTCCCCGGCGCTATCAGCCGTAGGGCTCAGTCTGATTGCCCTACTCCTCCGCACCCCGCCACGCGGGCTGCATCGTCGTAGAGCTCAGTCCGATTGCCCTACTCCTCCGCACCCCGCTACGCGCGCTGCATCGTCGTAGAGCTAGTCGCGGTCCCAGGTGCTCGGCATCATCGGCACGCTGGGGCCGTCGCTGAACCCGTCGCGGGTCAGCGTCGCCAATCCGGCGGCCCGGGCCGCGTCGGGTTTGGCTGCGGCACCGGCGAATCCGAGCGGCCCCGCACTGTCCTCGGAGGGCCGTGCGGCGAATGGGTCCCCGCTATCGACGCCCGGGTCCCCATCCTGGTCCAGGTCCATGAATTCGTAGCGGTAGGCGCGTTCGGTGGCGGTTCCGCCGCGGCGCCGACGGGCCCGGGCCTTCTTCTTGGCCGCGGCGGCCGCGGCCGCACCCGCGGGCGCCTCGACGTCGTCCGACGACGGCTCCTCCGACTTGCGCCGTGACCGGCTGCTCGCGCTGCCGCGCGCCGACAGTCCCGACAACCCCACCGCATACAGGGCGTTGGAGAGGCCCGCGCCGATTCCGTCGGTCGCCGTCGGACCGAAGCCCACCCCGGGTCCGCCACCGACCGGTCCGCCGCCGGCCGACCCGGCGACCGTCGTCGCGGGGGCGGTGGACGGTGCCGACACGTGGCTGACACTAGCGGGCGCAGTGGCAATCGTCGGCGCCGGAGCAACCAACGGTGCGGGCGCCGCCGCGACGGCCGGCAGGGGCGGGGCAGACGCGAGCGGGATCCCGACGCTGATCGCGGTGACCGCCGCAGCCGCCCCACCGGCCGCGGCCGCACCGATGGCGGCAACGACGACCGGCGCCAGCACCACGGCCATCTGGATCGCCAGCTGGATGAACGGCCAGAAGATCATCAAGGTGTGGAAGATGGCCCAACCCAGCGCCGTCGACAGCGCCGGGGACAGTCCCAGCTGCCCGAAGAACGAGGCGAGACTGTTGACCCACGGCACCGGCGGGAACGGCCACCCACCGGGGTTGAGGTCCTTGGACACCGGCCACGCGAAATTCTGGGTGTACTGCTGCAGCCACTTGGTCAGCTGATCCATCCAGGACGGGTACTGCGTCGTGGTGGTGGCCTGCTGCTGGGCGCTCGAGGTGTCGGCGTTGTTGAGGTTGGAGCCGGAATCCGTCGCCGGCGCCACGGCGGCCGCTTGCATCGCCGCGGCGCCGGCGGTCCCCGCCTCGGCGCCCGGGACGACGATCGGCGGCGCGGGGGTGGTCGGCGGGACCGCGGCCAGCGCGGATTCGCTGACGGCCTGATAGGTGGTCATCGTCGTCGCGGCCTGCACCCACATGCGCGCGTAATCAGCTTCGTTGACGGCGATCGGGATGGTGTTGATGCCGAAGAAGTTCGTGGCGACCAGCGCCCCGTGCACCGCGTGGTTTGCCGTGAGTTCGCCCATCGTGGGCATGGCGGCTAACGCGGCGGTGTAGGCGGTGGCCGCGGTCTCGTGCAGGCTGGCCGCGGTTGCGCTCTTGGCCGCGCTCTCCACCAGCCAGGCCTGGTAGGGGACGTGCGCGGCCACGTACTGGTCGGCGCTGGGCCCGTCCCACGCGCCGGCCTGCACGGCGCCGAGCAACCCGCTGAGCTCGGCCGCGGCGGTGGCGTAGTCGGTGCTCATCGACGACCATGCCGTCGCCGCGGCCAGCAGCGGGGCGGGGCCGGGGCCGCTGCTGAGCAAGGTCGAGTGCACTTCGGGCGGAAACGCGGCAAAGATCGGGGCGGTCATCGTCTAGGGCCTTCAGGCAAGAACACGAATACCTCTTCGGAATCTCGTGGATGGGCTGGCGATGCGTACGACCAGAGGTCGGTTGCGGCGGCGGTTTAGTTCCCCGCCATTTCGTCCGGGTGCCAAAAAGCCGGGCTTCTTTGCGCGCGAACGGTCGTGCTGCAACGATGCAGGGATGCGGTGTGACGTTGCGCGTGAAGCGCTGTCGGCTCGATTGGATGGCGAGCGACCCCAGGTGCTCGCGCAACAGGTCGACGCCCACCTTGAATCGTGCCGCAGTTGCCGTTCCTGGCTTATCGGGGCGGCGGCGCAGACCCGTCGGTTCGCCTCGGTGGCGCCCGGCGAGGGACCCGACCTGGTCGACAAGATCATGGCCAGCATCGACGACCAAGCCTCCGGACACCCGAGGTGGATGCGCTGGTTGCGGTCGCACTACCGGCGCTGGGGTTTGATCGCGGTGGGCCTGTTCCAGGTGGCGATCGCCGCGGCCCAGATCAGTGGCGTCGATTTCGGCATGGTGTCCGGTCACATGCACGGCGCGATGTCGGGCGAGCACCTGATGCACGAGTCGACGGCGTGGTTGTTGGCGTTGGGCCTGGCGATGGTCGCCGCCGGCGTCTGGCCCGCCTCCGCGTCGGGCGTGGCGGCGATCACCGGCGTGTATTCCGTTGCGCTGCTTGGTTATGTGATTGTCGACGCCTTCGACGGACAGGTCACGGCCACCCGGATCGCCAGCCACATGCCGCTGTTGTTGGGCCTGGCATTCGCGTTGTTGGTGGCGCGCGAGCGCGTGGGCTCGCACCGGCGGCACGGCTCGGATGGCGCGGTCGACGCCGACTATCCCGCCTCGGCGGCCGGCCCGTCGAGCGGTCGGCGGCGCGGGCACCTGCGGCCGATCAACCACGCCGCCCCCGACCACGCCGCGCCCTCTACGACGACCCGTCGTAGGATCGGAAAACCCGCGCAACTAAGGTGGTTGAGCATGATCGCGCCGAGCGACGACGAGGCGGTAACCGAGCTCGCTTTGTCCGCCGCGCGCGGGAACGCGCGAGCGCTCGAGGCGTTCATCAAAGCCACCCAGCAAGACGTGTGGCGGTTCGTCGCCTACCTCTCCGATGCCGGCAACGCCGACGATCTGGCCCAAGAGACTTTCCTGCGCGCCATCGGCGCCATCGAGCGGTTCTCCGGACGCTCGAGCGCCCGGACGTGGCTGCTGTCCATCGCGCGCCGGGTCGTGGCCGATCACATCCGCCAGCTGCAGTCGCGGCCGCGTGCCGCGCTGGGCGCCGATCCCGAACACGTGGTGCGCGGCGACCGCAACGCCCGCGGGTTCGAAGACCTCGTTGAGGTTACGACGATGATCGCCGGCCTCAATCCCGAACAGCGGGAAGCGCTTTTGCTCACCCAGTTGCTCGGGCTGCCTTACGCCGACGCCGCCGCGGTGTGCGGTTGCCCGGTGGGCACCATCCGCTCCCGGGTCGCGCGCGCCCGCGATGCGCTGCTGGCCGACGGCGAGCGCAGCGACCTAACCGGCTAGCGCGCCAACCCATTCCGCGGCGTCGGCCACGGTGCCGACGGTGGTGACGCCCTCCGGTAGCGGCGGGCGCGCCACCATCACCACCGGCACCTCGAGCGCAGCGGCGGCATCCAGTTTGGCCCGCGTCATCTGCCCGCCGCTGTTCTTGGTGACGAGCGCGTCGATGCGGTGCTCGCGCAACAGCGCGACTTCCTCGTCGTAGCGGTACGGGCCACGCGAGAGCACCAGCCGGTGATGGCGCGGCAGCGAGGCGCTGTCGGGTTCGGTGACCGCCCGGATCAAAAACCACGCGTCGCTGCCGGCGAAGGCGTGGACGCCGGAGCGACCGGTGGTGAGGAAGATGCGTGAATAGCCCTGCCGGGCAACCGTTTGCGCCGCATGCCTGTCCGACCCGACGACAAGTGCCTCGCCGGGATCCCAGGCCGGGCGCGCCAGGATCAGATGAGGTATCCGCAATTGGCCGCATGCGGTGGCGGCGTGCGCCGTCATGGTGGCCGCGAACGGGTGGGTGGCGTCGACGACGGCGTCGATGCCCTCGTCGCGCAGCCAGCGCCGCAGGCCGTCCACGCCGCCGAAGCCGCCGATGCGCACGGGGCCGACGGGCAGCGCCGGGTCCGGCACCCGGCCCGCCAGGGAGCTGATGACGTCGACGCGGGGGTGCAGGGTTTTCGCCAGCGCGCGCGCCTCGCCGGTGCCGCCGAGCAGCAGGACTCGCATCAATGCCTGCTCCCCCGGGCCCGCCCGGTCGAATACAGATAGCTGTCGGTGAATTCCCCCGCGGTCAGCGCGTCGCCGACGAGGATGACCGCGGTCTTGGTGATGTTGGCCTCGTGCATCTGGGCGGCGATGTCGGCAAGCGTGCCGCGCAGCACCGTCTCCTGCGGCCAGCTCGCGAAAGCCACGACGGCGACGGGTGTTTCGGAGCGGTAGCCGCCGTCGAGCAGTTGCGGAACGATGGCGTCGATCTGGGCGGCCGCCAGATGCAGGACCAGGGTGGCGCCGGATCGGGCGAGCGTCGCCAGGTCTTCGCCGGGCGGCATCGCCGTCGACAGGGTCGCCACCCGGGTCAGCGTCACCGTCTGCGCGACGCCGGGGACGGTGAGCTCGCGCTTCAGGGCGGCCGCAGCGGCGGCGAAAGCCGGTACGCCCGGCACGATTTCGTAGTCGATGCCCAGCGCGTCGAGCCGGCGGCACTGTTCGGCCAGCGCGCTGTACAGCGACGGGTCGCCGGAGTGCAGCCGCGCCACGTCGTGTCCTGCGGCATGCGCCTCACGTAGTTCGGCGATGATCTGTTCCAGCGTGAGCGGGCCCGTGTCAACGATTTTCGCGTCCTGCGGGCAGAGCGCCAGCAGGTCGTCGGGCATGATCGACCCGGCGTACAGGCACACGGGGCAGGTTTGGAGGAGCCGTTGACCGCGGACGGTGATCAGGTCGGCGGCGCCCGGCCCGGCGCCGATGAAATATACCGTCATTTGGTCATCACCCACTGGGTGACCGGGTAGTGCGGCTGCCAGCCCGTGAAGGCGCCCAGGGCCTTGCCGTGATAGTGCTGGAAGCGTCGCAGCTCACCGCCGAGGCGCGTATATGCCTGTGTGACAGCGGCTTCCGATTCGGTGGTGACCACGTTGGCGACAAGCCGCCCGCCGGCGGGCAGGTGGTCGAGGCAGGCGTCGAGCAGGCCGGGCTGGGTCAGGCCGCCGCCGATGAAGATCGCCGACGGCGGCGCGGCGCCGTCAAAGGCCTCGGGGGCGTCGCCGCGCACCTCGATGCCGACGCCGAAAGCCGCGGCATTGCGCTCGAGGTTGTGACGGCGTTGTACGTCGCGTTCGAAGGCTATTGCGCCGCAACCCGGTCCGCTGAGGCACCACTCGACGCCGATGCTGCCCGAGGCCGCGCCGACGTCCCATAACCGCTCCCCCGGCCGCGGCGCCAGGGCGGCCAGCGTCACCGCGCGGATGCCCTGTTTGGTGATCTGGCCGTCGTGGGTGAATGCGTCGTCGGGTATTGGGGAGACGCGTTCGTCGGGCAGGTAGCGCACGGCGATCACGTTGAGGTCGTCGACGTGGCCGGGCGCGCCGCCGGCCCAGTCGCGGGCGGTGCCGTCGCGGCGGTGTTCGTCTGGGCCGCCGAGCCTTTCGAGCACGGTGAGCTGCGAATCACCGCGGCCGTGCGCGTTGAGCAGGGCGGCCAGCTCGGTGGGGGTGGATCTGCCTTGCGACAACACGATCGCCTGGCCGCCGCGGCGCACCGCGGTGTGCGGTTGCGCGGTGACGAGGCTGATCACCTCGGTGTCGTGGACGTTCCAGCCCATCCGCGCGCACGCCAGCGTCACCGAGGACACGTGCGGCAGCACCCGTACCTTCTCGGGGCCGTGCAGGCGGATCAGTGTGCCGCCGATGCCGTGCAGTAGCGGGTCGCCGCTGGCCACCACGTGGATGTCGTCGTCCACCGGCAGCGCTTCCAGGGCGGGCAGCATCGGCGAGGGCCACTCCCGGCGGCGCGCGGGCACCGTGTCGTCGAGCAGGTCAAGTTGGCGCTGGGAGCCGTAAATAACTGTGGCCCTTCGTAATTCGGCTCGCGATGCTTCGGCGAGACCGGCCATGCCGTCGGCGCCGATACCGACCACGACGATCACGAGCGCGACCCCTCATCGCCGCGGGCGCGCATCATCGCGGCATCCTGCGCCAGACGAACGCGGGCAGCAATCGCATTACGGCGGCCGCGGGTCCTAGCGCCCACGGGATCCACACGGTGCGGCGGCCTTTCGCCAGTGCCCGCGCGGTCGCGGCGGCCACCTGCGCGGGCGTGCTGGGCAGGGGCGCGGGCGTCATGCCTTCCGTCATACGCCCGATGACGAATCCCGGGCGGGCGATCAGCACCCGCACCCCGGTGCCGTGCAGCGCGTCGGCCAGACCGTTGGCGAAGCCGTCAAGGCCGGCTTTGGCCGAGGCGTAGACGTAGTTGGCGCGCCGCACCCGGGCACCTGCGATCGAGGAGAACACCACCAGTCGGCCTTTGCCGGCGTTGCGCATGGCGGTCGCCAGGTGGGTGAGCATGCTGACCTGGGCGACGTAATCGGTGTGCACGACGGCGACCGCGTGCGCGGCATCGGTCTCGGCGCGAGCCTGGTCGCCCAGGATTCCGAAGGCCAGCACCGCGGTGCCGATGGGCCCGTGGTCGGCGACGACCGAGGCGACCAGGGCGGCGTGCGAGGCCAGGTCGTCGGCGTCGAATTCCCTGGTGTCGACCGCGGCGGCGCCGGCCGCTTTGAGCGCGCTGACCTGGTCAGCGAGCTGATCGGCGCGGCGCGCGGCCAGCACCACCGTCGCCCCGGGGGCCAGGCGTCGCGCCAACTCGACCCCGATTTCGCTGCGTCCGCCCAGGATTAGTACTGGACCCGCGCCCGTGTCGTCCACGGCTGCGATTATTACCTGCGCTAGCGTGAGCGGTGATGGCGAATACCACGACCCGGCTCACCGACGAGGCCCTCGCGTTTCTGTCGGAACGCCATCTGGCCATGCTCACCACGTTGCGAGCCGACAATTCGCCGCACGTGGTGGCGGTCGGGTTCACCTTCGACCCCAGGACGCACATCGCGCGGGTCATCACCACCGGCGGGTCCCAGAAGGCGGTCAACGCCGATCGCGGCGGGCTGGCCGTGCTGAGCCAGGTCGACGGCGCGCGCTGGCTGTCGCTGGAGGGCCGGTCCAAGGTGAACAGCGACGCCGACGCGGTGCGCGACGCCGAGTTGCGCTACGCCCAGCGCTACCGCACGCCGCGCCCCAACCCGCGGCGCGTGGTCATCGAGGTTCAGGTGGAGCGGGTGCTCGGGTCGTCGGATCTTTTGGACCGGGGCGCGTAGCGCGCCGATCGCTTCGCCGCCACAACTCACTCATCCACAGCGTCAGCCGACCGGGACCACGATCAGTTCGTGCGGCCGGTTGTTGACGGCTAGGGCGCCGTCCTCGGTCACAACGACGATGTCCTCGATGCGCGCGCCCCAGCGGCCCGGGAAATAGATGCCCGGCTCGATGGAAAACGCCATGCCCGCGGTCAACGGCAGGTCGTTTCCGGCGACGATGTAGGGCTCTTCGTGCACCGACAAGCCGATGCCGTGCCCGGTACGGTGCACGAAATAGTCGGCGAGTCCTTCGGCCGCCAGCACATCGCGGGCGGCCGCGTCGACCTGCTCGGCCGTCACGCCCGGGCGTACCGCCTCATAAGCGGCGCGCTGGGCGCGCTGCAGCACCGAATACTGTTCAGCCACTTCTGGATTCGGCTCACCGATGCTGTAGGTGCGTGTCGAGTCGGAGTTGTACCCGGGTTCATAGGTGCCGCCGATGTCGACGACGACGATGTCACCGGCCTGCAGTTCGCGATCCGAATATCCGTGGTGCGGGTCGGCGCCGTGCGGCCCGGATCCGACGATGATGAACGCCACCTCCGAATGCCCTTCGGCCACAATGGCGTCCGCGATGTCGGCGGCGACGTCGGCCTCGGTGCGGCCCGGCACCAAAAACTCCGGCACCCGGGCGTGCACCCGATCGATGGCGGCACCGGCTTTGCGCAACGCGTCGACTTCGCACTCCTCCTTGACCATTCGCAGCATGCGCAACACCTCGGTGGCCAGCACCGGCAGGGCGCCGAGCACACCGGCCAGCGGGAGCAGATGTAGCGCCGGCATCGCATCGGTCACGGCGGTCGCGGCGGGGGCACCACCCAGCGCGGCGCCCACTAGATCGTAGGGATTGTCACCGTCGACCCAATCGCGCACCGCCAGGCCGAGTTCGGCGATGGCCGACCCCTTGAGCGAGGCCAGCTCCAGCCGCGGCACCACTACCGTCGGATCACCGGACGCGGGCAACACCAGCGCGGTGAGCCGCTCCAAGGTCTGGGCGCGCGACCCGACCAGGTAGCGCAGGTCATACCCCGGCGTGATCACCAGCCCGGCCAGACCGGCATCGGCGGCCGCGGCGGCGGCCGCGGCCAATCGACGGGCATACACGGCTGCGTCGAAGCGGTGTGACTCCATGGCAGTCAGGCTAACCCGCCCGCCGAACGTCGACTTGTTGCGCCGATTTCGCGCGTGGGCCGACAACAACTCGACGTTCGACGGGGTGGGGGGTTGGCCGGCCGACAACAAGTCGACGTTCGACGGGGTGGGGTTGGCCGGCCGACAACAACTCGACGTTCGACGGGGTGGGGGTTGGCCGCGGGGGCGTGAGACCATATTCGGCATGCCGGGACCACTAGTGCTGCTCGATGGCGCCAGCATGTGGTTCCGTTCGTATTTCGGGGTCCCGTCCTCGATCACCGCGCCAGACGGCCGGCCCGTCAACGCCGTTCGCGGATTCATCGATTCCGTCGCCTTCGTGATCACCCAACAGCGACCAAGCCGGCTGGTGGTCTGCCTGGACCTGGATTGGCGGCCGCAGTTCAGGGTCGACCTCGTGCCGTCCTACAAGGCCCATCGCGTGGCCGAGCCCGAGCCGCCGGGCGAACCGGACATCGAGGAGGTCCCCGACGACCTGACGCCCCAGATAGACATGATCGCCGAACTGCTTGACGCCTTCGGGATTCCGACGGCGGGCGCGGAGGGTTTCGAGGCCGACGACGTCCTGGGCACGTTGGCGGCGCGGGAACGCGACGACCCGGTCGTGGTGGTCAGCGGTGACCGCGACCTGATGCAGGTGGTGTCGGACGATCCGGTCCCGGTGCGGGTGCTCTACCTCGGCCGCGGGCTGAGCAAAGCCACGTTGTTCGGGCCCGCCGAGGTGGCCGAGCACTACGGCGTGCCGGTCGAGCGGGCCGGGCCCGCCTACGCCGAACTCGCGTTGCTGCGCGGCGACCCGTCCGACGGCCTACCGGGCGTTCCGGGCGTCGGCGAGAAGACCGCGGCCTCATTGCTGGCCCAGCACGGCTCGCTGGAACAGATCCTGGCCGCCGCCCACGATCCGAAGTCGAAGATGCCCAAGGGCCTGCGGGCGAAACTGCTGGGCGCGCTGGACTACATCGAGGCGGCCGGCGACGTGGTGCGGGTGGCCACCGACGCGCACGTCACGTTTTCGACGGCCGGCGACGAACTACCGCTGGTCGCGGCCGATCCGCAACGAACCGCCAAGCTGGCGACCGAACTGGGCGTCGGATCGTCGATCGCGCGCCTGCAGAAAGCGCTCGACGCGCTGCCGACCTGAGGGTCCGCTACTGCGGGCGGCCGACCTCGTAGGTGCCCTTGTTGTCCTGGAACGTCACCGTCACGTGCTTCGGCGCGCCGTCGATGCTGACATCGCAGTCGAACGTGGCGCCCTTCTTGACGGTCGGGTTTTGCCCGTGGTTGCACTTGACGTCCTTGACGTTCTTGGCGCCGTAGCCGTTCGTTTCGTCGCTGAGGACCTGCTGAACCCCGGCCTGCGCCTTGCTGACGTCGAGCTTTGTGGTGACGAAGAAGCCCGGCTGCCAGAATCCCAGCACCAGCACGACGACGACGAGCAGCAACGCGATGCCGCCGCCCACGCCGGCGATCAGCCCAACCGGTCGCTTCTTGCCGGGCTGCTCATAGGGCGGGTACTGCGGCGGGTACTGGCCCGGCTGGCCGTATTGACCGTACTGCCCGTATTGACCCGGCGGTGGGTATTGGCCCGGCTGCCCGTACTGGCCGGGCTGCGGGTACTGGCCCGGCTGCCCGTACTGACCCGGCTGGGCGTATTGACCCGGCTGCCCGTACTGCCCGGGCTGGGCATAGCCCGGCTGCTGGGGGTACTGCTGCGGATAGGCCTGTTCAGCCGGCTGCTGGTACTGCGGGTATTCGGCCGGCGGCGTGTAGGCGGGCGCCTGCCACGAGGCCTCCTGGGTCTGCTGGTCGTGCCAGGACGGCGCCACCTGGGTCGGGTCCGACGAGTGGTCGCTGCCTTGACCTTGGCCGGGCGGTTGCCACTGCTGGTCCGATCCCTGCGGTCCGCTCATCTTTCTCCTCAGCCCCTTGTGTCTCGGCATGAACTATCGGCGTTTAACGGTAGCTCCGGCCTAGCCTACCCGGCGTCAACTGCAACGACGCCGCGCCGAATGTCGTTGATGGCCCGCTTCGCGGTGGCCCGAACCTCGGCGTCCGGGGCGGCGTTGCGCACCTGATCCAGCAGGTCAAGCGCCTGCCGGCACCAGCGCACGAAATCGCCCGCCAGCAGGGGCGAGCCGCTGCCCGCCGGGTCGGCCGCCGCCAGCGCCGCGGCCAGATCGCCCGTCCGGGCCCAACGGTAGATGACGTTGACGAAGCCGTCGTCGGGTTCGCGGCTCGGGGCGATCCGGTGCGTCTGCTCGTCGGCGCGCAACGCCATCGACAGCCGCGATGTCTGCTGCAACGCCTGGCGTAGCGGCTGCGTGGGGGCGTCGGCGGCAAACGCCGCGCCCGGCCCGTCCCCGCCGCGGCTCTCGTACAGCACCGACGAGACCACCGCCGCCAGCTCGGCGGGCTTCAAACCGGACCACGCGCCGGTGCGCAGGCATTCGGCGACCAGCAGATCGCTTTCGCTATAGATGCGCGCCAGCAGCCGCCCGTCGTCGGTGACGCGGGGATCGCCGTCGCGGCCTTCGATGAAGCCACGCTCGGTGAGCAGCCCGACGATTCGATCGAAGGTCCGGGCCAGCGAATTGGTCGCTGCCGCAACCTTTTTCTCCAATTGCGCGTTGTCGCGTTCGATCCGCAGATAGCGCTCGGCCTGCCGGACCTGTTCTTCCCGGCCGGGCGTGTTGTGCGACGGGTGCCGGCGCAGCTGTTCGCGCAGCTTCGCCAGCTCGGGGTCATGAAATTCGCCGTCGGCGTCCCCGCGGCCGCGGCGCTTCGCCGGAATGGCCAGCCCGGCGGCGGCCGACCGCAGCGTCGACGCCAGATCGCGGCGGACGCGCGGCTGCCGGTGCTCGACCCGCTTCGGCAGGGGCATCGACCCGACCGGCGCCGACATGCCCGAATAGTCGGCCGAGGAAATCCTTCCCGCCCAACGGTTTTCGGTGAGCACCAGCGGCCGCGGGTCGGAGCTGTCGCGGGCGGATTCCAGCACCACGGCCAGCCCACCGCGCCGGCCGTGGGTGATGTTGATGATGTCGCCCCGGCGCAGCGCGGCCAGCGCGTCGCTGGCCGCCTGCCGGCGTTGTAGACGCGAGGCACGCGACTGGGCGCGCTCCATCTCGGAGATGCGCGCGCGCATCCGGGCGTATTCGAGGATCGGCGCCTTGGGGCCGCCCAGCTCGCCGGCGATCTCGCCCAGCATCGCGTCGCCCCGCTCGATGCCGCGCACCAGCCCGACGACGGAACGGTCGGCCTGATACTGCGCAAATGACTGCTCCAGCAACCGATGTGCTTGCTCGGGGCCCATCTGCTGCACGAGGTTGATCGTCATGTTGTACGACGGGGCGAACGAACTGCGCAGCGGGAAGGTGCGGGTGGAGGCCAGCCCGGCCACCGCGGAGGGTTCGGTGGTTTCTTCGGTGGGATTCCAGAGCACCACCGCGTGGCCCTCGACATCGATGCCGCGCCGGCCGGCGCGCCCGGTCAACTGCGTGTACTCCCCCGGCGTCAGCGCCACGTGCTGCTCGCCGTTGAACTTGACCAGCCGCTCGAGCACCACGGTGCGGGCAGGCATGTTGATCCCCAGCGCCAACGTCTCGGTGGCGAACACGGCCCGCACCAGCCCGGCGGTGAACAGCTCTTCGACCGTGTGCCGGAAGGCGGGCAACATGCCGGCGTGGTGGGCGGCCAGACCGCGCAGCAGCCCCTCGCGCCACTCGTAGTAGCCGAGCACGGCGAGGTCGGCGTCGGCGAGATCGCCGCAGCGATGCTCGATCACCTCCGCGATCTGCGCCCGCTCTTCCTGGGTGGTCAGCTGCAGGGGGGAACGCAGGCATTGCTGGACGGCGGCGTCACAGCCGGCCCGCGAGAACACGAACGTGATCGCCGGCAGCAGCCCTTCGGCATCCAGGCTCGCGATCACGTCCGGACGCGCCGGCGTGCGGTAGAGCCGGGGCCGGCCCGACCGCGCCGGCGGACGCCCGCGTCCGGCACTTCGCCGCGGCTGCCAATCCGACATCCGATCCGCCTCACGGCGATGGGTGATGTGCCGCAACAGATCCGGGTTGACGCGGGGCTCGCGCGGGGCGCCCGGCTGCTCGGGGGCGTCCGAATGCCGGTAATCGAAGAGGTCGAAAAGTCGCTTGCCCACCAACACGTGTTGCCAGAGCGGCACCGGCCGGTGTTCGTCGACGACGACCGTCGTATCGCCGCGCACGGTCTGGATCCAGCCGCCGAACTCCTCGGCGTTGCTCACCGTCGCCGACAGGCTGACCACGCGGACCTCGTCCGGAAGGTGCAGGATCACCTCTTCCCACACCGGGCCCCGCATCCGGTCGGCCAGGAAGTGCACTTCGTCCATTACCACGTAGGAAAGGCCCCGCAGCGCAGGCGAATCCGCGTAGAGCATGTTGCGCAGCACCTCGGTCGTCATGACCACGACGGGCGCATCGGCGTTTACCGACATGTCCCCGGTGAGCAGGCCGATGCGGTCGCGGCCGTAGCGCGCCGTCAGGTCGGTGTGCTTCTGGTTGCTCAGCGCTTTGAGCGGCGTGGTGTAGAAGCACTTGCCACCGGCCGCCAGCGCCAGGTGTACCGCGAATTCCCCGACGACGGTCTTGCCGGCGCCGGTCGGCGCGCAGACCAGCACGCCGTGGCCGCGTTCGAGCGCCGCACACGCCCGATGCTGAAAGCCGTCGAGCGCAAAGGGCAGATCCGTGGCGAATCGGGTGAGTTCGACCAGCTCCGCCACCTCGTGGGGCGCCGACGGTTCAGGTGACATCGTCGTGTTGCCCGGCGGTGACCGACGGCTCCGGTATCGCGGTGGGCCGATCGATGACCGATGCTTCGTCGTCGGGGATCTCCGTCTGGGCTTCGCGTTTGGCCTTGCGCTTGTCGTGGAGGCGGGCGATCTGGATGGCGAACTCGAGGAGGACGGACAGCGCCAAGCCGAGTGCGGTCATCGAAAACGGATCGGAGCCTGGTGTGAATACCGCCGCGAACACGAACATCGCGAAGATCAATCCGCGCCGCCACGACTTGAGCCGCTGGTAGGTCAGCAGGCCGACGGTGTTGAGCATGACGATCAGCAGCGGGAATTCGAAGCTGACGCCGAACACCACCAGCAGATTGATCAGGAACCCGAAATAGCGGTCACCGGACAGGGCGGTCACCTGGACGTCGCTGCCGACCGTCAGCAAAAAGCCCAGGGCCTTGGACAGCACGAAGTAGGCCAGCGCCGCGCCCGCACCGAACAGCACCACGGCCGGGACCACGAACGCGATCGCGAAGCGGCGCTCCTTCTGGTAGAGCCCTGGGGTGATGAACGCCCACAGCTGGTAGAACCAGACCGGGCAGGCCAGCACCACCCCGGCGGTCAGTCCCACCTTGAGCCGCAGCATGAACTGGTCGAACGGCGCGGTGGCCAGCAGCCGGCATTGCCCGTTGGCGCTGATGTCCGCGCGCGCCGACTGCGGCAGCGAGCAGTAGGGATGACGCAGCCACTCGCCGAGGCTTTCCAGCCCGAAGATCGGGTGCGAGTACCAGACGAACCCGAAAATCGTGGTCAGCACGATGGCCGCCAGGGAAATCAGCAGCCGCCTGCGCAGTTCGGTGAGGTGGTCGACCAGCGACATGGTCGCGTCCGGGTTGGTGCGACTGCGTCTGTTGCGTGGGTTGAGGCGCTTCAGCAGGCCAGAAGTGCGCGCTGAAACCTTGAGTGATTTCACGATGCTCGTCTAGGGCTCGGTCAGGGGCGCTCGGGCACCGCGACGATGACGGCGGCTACGCCGGGCGTGCTTCGCTGTGCCCCTGCTCGCTGGGCGCCGGAGGGTCGACCCGCTGCGACTGCACGGGCGTGGGGTTCGCCGCGGGGGCGTCGCTTTGGGTCCCCAAAGCCGAGTTCTCCGGCTTGTTCTCGCTCTGCATTTCCCGGATCTCGGACTTGAAGATCCGCATCGACTTGCCCAACGAACGCGCCGCGTCGGGGAGCTTCTTGGCACCAAACAGCAAGATCACCACGACCGCGAGGATCGCCCAGTGCCACGGACTCAGACTGCCCACTTTGATTACCTCCAGACGTTGACCCGATGCTACCGCAGCGGCGCCGCGTGGCGGTGGGCCCGCGCCGCGCCGAGGGGCCACGTTGCCTGGACTTTTATGAGCTCAGGGCGTCATACGACGCCACCGCGGCGGCCGCGGCGTCTCGCACCCGCTGCGCCAGCGACTCCGGTGCCAGCACCCGCACGGCCGGCCCCAGGCCCAGCACCAGCCGCGTCATCCAGTCCTCGGAGGCGTAGGTCATCACCGCCTCGCAGGATCCGTCGGGCAACTCGCGCACGTCGCGCATCGGGTAGTACTCGAACATCCAGGACGCCGTGGGCGCGACCCGTAGCTTGGCGAACGGCAGCGAGGGATCACCGTCGAACAGCGAGGTGTCGGGGGGCGCATGCAGCGCCGGCTCGGGCGGCGCGGCGGGCTCGTCGAGTTCGCTGGCCTCCACGATCCGGTCGAAGCGGAACAGCCGGACCCCTTCGGCCTCCCGCGACCAGGCCTCCAGGTAGCTGTGGCCGCCGATCAGCAGCACCCGGATGGGATCGACGACCCGGCTGGTGAGGGTGTCGTGCGAGGCGGAGTAGTAGTCGATGGCCAGTGCGTGCCGCGACTGCACGGCGGCGCGCACCGCGGCGGCGGCCTGGCTTTCCGCCGGCGCGGGCTCGTCGACGGCCGTCGCGGCGGGTGTGGTGTCGTGGCCGAGGGCTCCCGCGGCGTCCTCGATCTTGGCGATCGCACTGCGCGCGGCTTCGGGGTCGACGACGCCGGGGATGTCGGCCAGCGCCCGCAGCGCCACCAGCAGGCCGGTGGCCTCCGGCGAGGTGAGCTTGAGCGGTCGGTCGATGCCGGCGGAGAACGTCACCTCGATGGTGTCCCCGGAGAACTGGAAATCGATGAGGTCGCCCGGGAAGTAGCCGGGAAGGCCGCACATCCAGAGCTGGTTGAGGTCCTCTTCGAGTTGCTTGGCCGAGACCCCGAGGTCGGCGGCGGCCTTGGCCCGGGTGACCCGCGGGTTGGCCTGGAAGTACGGGACCATGTTCAGCAGCCGGACCAGGCGGGTGGAGATGGCGGTCATGCGGACACGCCCGCATGCGCCCGCAACCGGGCCAGCACGTCGTCGCGCAGCGATTGCGGCTCGAGCACCAGGGCGTCGGCGCCGTAGCCGGCGACGTCACGGGCGAGCTGGTCGGTGGATCGGATGTCGAGCTCGACCACCTCGCCGTCGCGCTCACCCAGCCGCCGTTCGCCGACGTGCCTGCCGGCCCGGCGCAGCGCGGTGGCCCGCCCGGCGGCCACCCATACCTGGGCCACCCCGCCGGCCGGTGTCGCTGCAACGTCGGTGACCGTCTGGGCCACGATCCGGCGCAGGTCAATGCCTTCCGGCACGGTGACCGCGCCCGCCGGGCCGATCGGCGTGACGTCGGGACCGATCCGGGAGAGCCGGAAAGTCCGGGTGGCGTCGCGGTCGCGGTCGTGGCCCACCAGATACCAGCGGCCCTTCTCGGTGACGACGCCCCAGGGCTCAACGGTGCGGGTGGCGTAGGGCTCGGCCCGCGACGGCCGGTGCGGAAACTGGACCGCCCGTCGGGAATCGATGGCCGACAACAGGATTCCGAGAACATCCTCCGAGCCACGCAGGCCCGGCACTCCGACCGGCGACGCGATGGCGACCGGCGCGTCGGGATCGACGTCGACGCCGGCGGCGCGCAGTTTGAGCAGCGCCCCCTGGGTGGCGGTGATGAGCTCGGGTGACTCCCACAGCTGGGTCGCGACGGCGACCGCGGCCGCCTCGTCCGGGGTCAGGTCGACGGGCGCGAGCGAATAGGCGTCGCGGTTGATCCGGTAGCCCTCGGTGGGGTCCCACGCCGACACCCTGCCGACCTCGAGCGGGATGCCGAGGTCGCGCAGCTCGTTCTTGTCGCGCTCGAACATGCGGGAGAACGCCTCGGCGCTCGCGCTCTCCGAGTAACCCGCCACACTCGACCTGATCTTTTCCGCCGTGATGTACCCGCGGGTGGACAGCAGGGCGATGACCAGGTTCACCAACCGTTCGACTTTTGACGTCGCCATTGGCACCAGATTATTCGATGGTCGCCGCCCGGCGCTTCCACCCACGCACCGCGTCGCGCACGCGCGTCGGAGCGGCTACATGCTGGCGATCAGCCGCTTGACCCGCTCGTCGACCGCACGGAAGGGGTCCTTGCACAGCACGGTCCGCTGCGCCTGGTCGTTGAGCTTGAGGTGCACCCAGTCGACGGTGAAGTCACGGCCGGCGGCCTGGGCGGCGCTGATGAACTCGCCACGCAGCCGCGCCCGGGTTGTCTGCGGCGGATTGTCGACCGCCTCGGCGATGTCCTCGTCGGTGGTGACGCGGGCCGCAAGTCCCTTGCGCTGCAGCAGATCAAAGACGCCGCGCCCGCGCTTGATGTCGTGGTAGGCCAGGTCGAGCTGGGCGATCTTCGGGTCGGACAGCTCCATGCTGTAGCGGTCCTGGTAGCGCTGGAACAGCTTGCGCTTGATCACCCAGTCGATCTCGGTGTCCACCTTGGCGAAGTCCTGGCTCTCGACGGCGTCGAGCTGGCGACCCCACAGGTCGACGATCTGCTCGATCTGGGCGTTGGGTTCGCGGGTCTGCAGGTGCTCGACCGCGCGACTGTAATACTCGCGCTGGATGTCCAGGGCGCTGGCCTGACGCCCGCCCGCCAGCCGCACCGGCCGCCGGCCGGTGATGTCGTGGCTGACCTCGCGGATGGCGCGGATGGGGTTGTCCAGCGAGAAATCCCGGAACGGCACGCCCGCTTCGATCATCTCGAGCACCAGCGCGGCGGTGCCCACCTTGAGCATGGTGGTGGTTTCGCACATGTTGGAGTCGCCGACGATCACGTGCAGGCGCCGGTACTTCTCGGCGTCGGCGTGCGGCTCGTCGCGGGTGTTGATGATCGGCCGGCTGCGGGTGGTGGCCGACGAGACGCCCTCCCAAATGTGCTCGGCGCGTTGGGAAAGGCAGAACGTCGCGGCCTTCGGGGTCTGCAGCACCTTGCCGGCCCCGCAGATCAACTGGCGCGTGACCAGGAACGGCAGCAGGACGTCGGAGATCCGGGAGAATTCGCCGGCCCGCACGATCAGGTAGTTCTCGTGGCACCCGTAGGAGTTGCCCGCCGAATCGGTGTTGTTCTTGAACAGGTAGATGTCGCCGCCGATGCCCTCGTCGGCGAGGCGCTGCTCGGCGTCGACGAGCAGGTCTTCGAGCACCCATTCCCCGGCGCGGTCGTGGGTGACCAGCTGCACCAGGCTGTCGCACTCGGCGGTGGCGTACTCGGGGTGGCTGCCCACGTCGAGGTAGAGGCGGGCGCCGTTACGCAGGAAGACGTTGGAGCTGCGCCCCCACGACACGACCCGCCGGAACAGGTAGCGGGCCACCTCGTCCGGGCTGAGCCGGCGATGGCCGTGGAATGTGCAGGTGACCCCGAACTCGGTCTCGATGCCCATGATTCGTCGCTGCACGTAATCGAGCGTACTGGTTGTCCGAGCATGACGGTGAGCAAGCCGCGCGTATCGATCGACGAAGTTTTGCGCGGGCGGGTTCCAGAGCCGCGCCGCGCCCGCTCGTGATGACGCGGCCGCGGCGCGCACGCCGGGGAGATGCGAAGCCTCATCGGCACCTTGAGCACCGGCAGCCACACCAGCACCACCGCGTCAGACGCCATGCCCGACGGTGGTCTAGCCGGGCGAGCCGCCGTTCGACTCCGACTCGTCGCCGTCGCCGTCGCCGTCGGAGGATCCGTTCGAATCCAGTTCGCGCAGCAAATTCTCCAGGGTGGCGCGGTTGATCCGCCGGAACGCCCGCCGCGGGCGGTCGACGTCCAAGATGGCGACCTCCAGGCTGGCCACGTCCAGGGTGGACTGGTCGCCGTTGGAGGATTCGCTGCCGGCCCGCAACGCTTTCACCGCGATGCGGGTGGCCTCGCGCAGGTTGGCGTTTTCGGCGTACGAGTCCTTGAGCGCGGTGGTGATCGGTTCGGTGGTGCCACCCATCACCACGAAATGCGGCTCGTCGGCGATCGATCCGTCATAGGTAATGCGGTACAACTCAGGCGGTTTCGACTCGCCGTAGTGCGCCACCTCGGCGACGCACAATTCCACCTCGTAGGGCTTGGCCTGTTCGGTGAAGATGGTGCCCAGCGTCTGCGCGTAGACGTTGGCCAGCTGGCGGCCGGTGACGTCGCGGCGGTCGTAGGCGTAGCCGCGGGTGTCGGCGAATTGGATTCCGCCACGGCGCAAATTGTCGAATTCGTTGAACTTGCCGGCGGCGGCGAAGCCCACGCGATCGTAGAGCTCGCTGATCTTCTGCAGCGACCGCGACGGGTTCTCCGCGACGAAAAGAACCCCGCCGGCATAGACCAGGGCGACCACGCTCTTGCCCCGCGCGATGCCCTTGCGCGCGAGCTCGCTGCGCTCGCGCATCGCCTGTTCGGGCGAGATGAAATACGGGAAGCTCACTTCTCACCACCATCGGGGCCGAAAGTGTCAGCGCGCGAACGGCTTTGGATCACCTCGCGAGCCAGCTCGGCGATGCGGCCCTCCGGCACTTCCAGCGCCCCCTCGGGACCGATGGTGACCGCCGTGGGATAGATGCCGCGGACCAGATCCGGCCCGCCGGTCGCGGAGTCGTCGTCGGCCGCATCGTAGAGCGCCTCAATCGCGACCCGCACCGCGGAGTCGGCGTCGGTGACCTGCGAGTACAACTTCTTCATCGACGACTTGGCGAAAATGGAGCCCGAGCCCACCGACTGGTAGCCCTCCTCCTCCAGGTTCCAGCCGCCGGCGGCGTCGAACGACACGATGCGGCCGGCGCCTTCCGGATCGGGCGCGTCGATGTCGTAACCCACCAGCAGCGGCAACGCCACCAGCCCCTGCATGGCGGCGGCCAGGTTGCCGCGCACCATGATCGCCAGCCGGTTCACCTTGCCGGCAAACGTCAGCGGCACGCCTTCGAGTTTCTCGTAGTGCTCGAGTTCCACGGCGTAAAGGCGGGCGAACTCCACGGCGATGGCGGCGGTTCCGGCGATGCCGGTCGCGGTGTAGTCGTCGGTGATGTACACCTTCTTGACGTCGCGCCCGGCGATCATATTGCCCTGCGTCGAGCGCCGGTCACCGGCGAGCACCACACCGCCGGGGTACTTCAGCGCGACGATGGTGGTCCCGTGGGGCAGCTGCGCCCCGGCGCTTTCCGACTGGACGGCCCCGAAGGAGGCCGGCAGCAACTCCGGCGCCTGACGGCGCAGGAAGTCGGCGAACGACGAAAGGTCTACGGCTGGGTTTCCCGGAAGTGCGGAGTTGATGGGTAGGCGATCAGAGAACTGCCAGGTCACTGGCCGCCCTTTTGGACGTATGCCCGCACGAAGTCCTCGGCGTTCTCCTCGAGAACGTCATCAATCTCGTCGAGCAAATCGTCAGTCTCCTCGGCCAGCTTCTCCCGGCGCTCTTGGCCCGCGGCCGTGCTGCCGGCGAAGTCGTCCTCGTCACCGCCACCGCCGCCACGCTTGGTCTGCTCCTGAGCCATCGCCGCCTCCTGCGTTGTCTGGGCTTGTTGAATGGCCTTTCAATTGTCCAGCCACGCCGCCCGTTGGTCTTTCCTACCCTACCGGTCAACCCCGACGTTCCCCGGCCGAACCGGCGGCTAGCTGGTGAGTTGTTCGACCAGTTCCGCCGCGCTGTGCACCGAGTCCAGCAGCGCTCCCACGTGCGCTTTGCTGCCCCGCAGCGGCTCCAGCGTGGGAATGCGGACCAGGGAATCGCCCCCCAGGTCGAAGATCACCGAGTCCCAACTGGCCGCCGCGATGTCGGCGCCGAACCGGCGCAGGCATTCACCGCGGAAGTACGCGCGGGTGTCCGTCGGCGGGCTGTCCACCGCTTCGAGCACCTGGTGCTCGGACACCAGGCGCTTCATCGAGCCCCGCGCGACCAGCCGGTTGTACAGGCCCTTGTCCAGCCGCACGTCGGAGTATTGCAGGTCGACCAGGTGCAACCGCGGCGCCGACCAGCTCAGGTTTTCCCGCTGCCGGAACCCTTCGAGCAGGCGCAGCTTGGCGGGCCAGTCCAGCAGCTCGGCGCATTCCATCGGATCGCGCTCGAGTTGGTCGAGCACGTGCGCCCAGGTTTCGACGATGTCGGCCGCCCGCGGATCGGGGTCGCGGCTGTCGACGAGCTTCGCCACCCGATCGAGGTAAACCCGTTGCAGCGCAAGCCCGGTCAGCTCTCGACCGTCGGCCAGGGCCACCGCGGCGCGCAGCGACGGGTCGCGGCTGATCGCGTGGACCGCGTGCACCGGCCGCGCCAGGGCCAGATCGCTCAGGTCAATTCCGTGCGCCGGGCCCTCTTCGATCAAGTCCAGCACCAGCGACGTGGTGCCCAGCTTCAGATAGGTCGACGTCTCCGCCAGGTTGGCGTCGCCGATGATGACATGCAGCCGCCGGTACCGGTCGGCGTCGGCGTGCGGCTCGTCGCGGGTGTTGATGATGCCGCGCTTGAGGGTGGTCTCCAGGCCGACCTCGACCTCGATGTAGTCCGAGCGCTGCGACAGCTGAAAGCCGGGCTCGTCGCCGGAGGGCCCGATGCCCACGCGTCCCGAGCCGGTGACCACCTGCCGCGAGACCAGGAAGGGGGTCAGCCCGGCGATGATCGCCGAGAACGGCGTCTGCCGCGACATCAGATAGTTTTCGTGCGACCCGTAGGAGGCGCCCTTGCCGTCGACGTTGTTCTTGTAGAGCTGCAACTTCGCGGCCCCGGGCACGCTGGCGACGTGTCGGGCGGCGGCCTCCATCACCCGTTCGCCGGCCTTGTCCCAGATCACGGCGTCGAGCGGGTCGGTGCATTCGGGCGCGGAGTATTCGGGGTGCGCGTGGTCGACGTAGAGCCGTGCCCCGTTGGTCAGGATCATGTTGGCCGCGCCGACCTCGTCGGCGTCGACCACCGGCGGCGGGCCGGCCGAGCGGCTCAGGTCGAACCCGCGCGCGTCGCGCAGCGGAGATTCCACCTCGTAGTCCCACCGGGTCCGCTTGGCGCGCTGAATGCCCGCCGCGGCCGCATAAGCCAAGACCGCCTGCGTCGACGTGAGGATCGGGTTCGCCGTCGGGTCCGATGGCGAGGAAATGCCGTATTCGACCTCCGTCCCGATAATCCTTTGCATGCTTCAAAGACTAGGCGAGGTGCGGAATTGACCTTCTCCCGGGCGTCGGCGCCCTGGCGCCGCTGGTCATCGGTGATCGCGTTTGCTGTTGACGCCGCCGACGACGGTGATTAGCTTCACGGGATGACCGACCTATCCGGGAAGCGTTACGGCGAAGTGCTTCTCGTGACCCCCGGGGAGGCGGGACCGCAGGCCACGGTGTACAACAGCTTCCCGCTCAACGACTGTCCGGCCGAGCTGTGGTCGAAGCTCGACGCCCAGGCCATCGCCAAGGAGCACGGGGCGGCCACGGCGCTGCTCAACGGTCCGCGCTACTGGCTGATGAACGCCATCGAGAAGCAACGGCAAGGTCCGCAGATCACCAAGACCTTCGGCGGGATCGAAATGATTCAGCAGGCCACGGTCCTGCTGTCGTCGATGAACCCCGCGCCCTATACCGCCAATCAGGTCAACCGCCACACGGTCTTCGTCTTCAACCCGGGTGAAGAGGTCTACGAACTGCTCGATCCCGGCGGGCAGCGCTGGGTCATGCAGACCTGGAGCCAGGTCGCCGACCCCACCTTGTCGCGCGCCGACCTGCCCGGCTTGGCCGCCCGGCTCAACCTGCCGCACGGGTGGGCCTATCAGCCGCGCGTGCTGACCGAGGAGTTGCGGGTGGACACCCGCACCCGTTCCGCGCATGTCACGCAGGACGATCTGACGAACAGCTACTCGCTCCAGTTGGACTGACGCCGCGTCACAGGCGGTTTGCCATCCAACTCTGGTGCCGCACTGCCGCTTTGCGCGCAGCCTTGGCCAGTGCTCGGTCCGGCAGGTGACGGCCGAGCGCGTCGAGGACGAGCGCGGTCTCCGGCGCCGGATGACGCCAGATGTCGTCCAGCAACTGGGACGGGTCGGATAAACCGGCGAAGAGGCTGCACAACTCCTCGGGCGACTCCAAGGACTCCGCGAGGACGTCGACGAGCACGGCAACGTCGACGAAGCTCGCGAGCGTCTCGGCGTCGGCGCGGTCCCGCTGGATCAGCCAGAGCGCGGCGTGGCCGGCGACCGGGCTGTCCAGCAGCTGACGAACGAAGGGTTCGGCGACGTCGATGTCGAACTCGTTCAGGGCGACGAAGCCCATCGTCCGGCCGGCCGCGGTCTCCATGGCCGCGGCCGCCTCGGTGACCATCTGCACCCGCTCGGCGGCCGGCCGGTCGGACCGCCAGTTTGCTATCAACGGCACATGAGTGTCCTTGCCCACCAACAACATTGCGCCGATCAGGTCCGTCGCATCCCAGTCGTTGATTCGGTCGAGACGGCGCAGCGCGAATCCGGCGTCCTCCAGGTATTCCGGCACGACGTGACGCCCCAGCGCGGTCAGCGCCACAGTCCCACCGGTCCAATTGCTAGGCCCAAGCGGCTGCGGCCGTTCGAGGGCGTCGGTCCAGCGCACCACACCGGCCTGCCGCAGCACGTCGAGGAGTCGGCCCATGTCGTCCTCGACGTATGCCTCCAGCGTGTCCTCCTCGTCGGCATACCAGCGCGGCGACGGCCGTTGCGCGGCAACCAGCGCGTGCACCCACTCCAGCAAGGATTCGAAGGGAAGTTTCGCGCCGTCTTGCAGCAGCGGCGCCAGCCAACACGCGATCCCGTCGTCGAGCAGGTCGTGCATGACGTGCTGCTCGGGATAGAGCTGCGCCGAATGCAACGACCGCAACGGACGTGACAAGAGGATCGCCGCGAACAGCGACTCCACCCGCTCCACGGGCGAGCGCGTCCCCCACTCCTGCCCCGGCAGCACCCGGTGGCGATGCACGTCCACCGCGCCCGCCTCGATAGCCACTTGGACGAGGAAATTCAGACGCCGCAGCGCCGCCGTCGACCGCGCCGGATATTTCAGCTCGCCCAACTCGAAATCCAACACGTCGCCGGTGTCGAGGCGTTCCACCAGCGCGCGACCATCAGCCAGTTCGAGTTCGCCCTTGTCGGTGAGCGGCTTGCCGTCCGGCCCGAGATAGTCGCGCAAGGCATCGAGTTTGGCGAGCAGCGGGACCGCCGTCGCGGCGGCCGCCAGATCGGTCGCGGACGGCGGAACGTAGAGGAACGGCAGTTCGAAGGGCTCCGGCGCGTCGCCCGGGACCGGAAGATCCTCGACAACGGTAGGGTCGCGTGCTTCGGCCAGCAGGGTCGGCGCAAGGTCGTCGGCCAGCCTGCGCAACCTGGCGGCGCGGTCGGCACCGCCGACCAGACGCCCCGTCGCCTCCATGAAGTCGACGTATACGCCGACCGCGAAGCACAGACTGGCGGCGTCGTCCGGCCGGCCTTCGAACCGCCGCGGACACCACTCCAGCAAAAATTCCGCGATATCGGCGGGCGCGAAATCGTCGAGCACACCGGTGGAGTCGAAGTAACGCCAGTCCAGAAAGACGGCGACGTCGGAGACGACGGCTTCCCGATCCGAGTCGACTCCGGACCACCAACCGTCGAGCTCGTCCAGCAGCACGCCACGAACCTGGTCGTAGGCGTCGTCGTCACCCGGAGCCTCAAAGCGGAGCCGCACGGGTGCGACGCTAGCCGGTGGCGCCGACAAATGTTTACAAGTACTGACCCAGGTTCGACTCGGTGTCGATGGCCCGCGACGCGCTCGAGCTCTTGCCGGTGACCAGCGTGCGGATGTAAACGATCCGCTCGCCCTTCTTGCCCGAAATCCGCGCCCAGTCATCGGGGTTGGTGGTGTTGGGCAGGTCCTCGTTCTCGGCGAACTCGTCGACGATCGAGTCGAGCAGATGCTGGATGCGCAGGCCCGGTTGACCGGTTTCCAGCACCGACTTGATCGCGTTCTTCTTCGCCCGGTCGACGACGTTCTGGATCATCGCCCCGGAGTTGAAGTCCTTGAAGTACATGACTTCCTTGTCACCGTTGGCGTAGGTGACCTCCAGGAACCGGTTGTCGTCGATCTCGGCGTACATCCGCTCGACGACCTTCTCGATCATCGCCTTGATGCAGGCCGTGCGGTCGCCGCCGAACTCGGCGAGGTCGTCGGCGTGCAGCGGCAACTCCTCGGTCAGGTACTTCGAGAAGATGTCTTGCGCCGCTTCGGCATCCGGGCGCTCGATCTTGATCTTCACGTCGAGCCGGCCCGGCCGCAGGATCGCGGGGTCGATCATGTCCTCGCGGTTGGACGCGCCGATCACGATGACGTTCTCGAGCCCCTCGACGCCGTCGATCTCGCTGAGCAGCTGCGGGACCACGGTCGTCTCGACGTCCGAGGACACCCCCGTGCCACGGGTGCGGAAGATCGAGTCCATCTCGTCGAAGAACACGATCACCGGGGTGCCTTCCGACGCCTTCTCGCGGGCGCGCTGGAAGATCAGCCGGATGTGGCGCTCGGTCTCGCCGACGAACTTGTTCAGCAGCTCGGGGCCCTTGATGTTGAGGAAGTACGACTTGGCCTCGCGCGCGTCGTCGCCGCGGACCTCGGCCATCTTCTTGGCCAACGAGTTCGCCACCGCCTTGGCGATCAGCGTCTTACCGCAGCCGGGCGGACCGTAGAGCAGCACACCTTTGGGCGGCCGCAGCGCGTACTCCCGGTAGAGCTCCTTGTGCAGGAACGGCAGCTCCACGGCGTCGCGGATCTGTTCGATCTGGCGGGTCAGGCCGCCGATGTCCAGGTAGCTGACATCGGGCACCTCTTCCAGCACCAGGTCCTCGACCTCGGCCTTGGGGATGCGCTCGAACGCGTAGCCGGCCTTGGTGTCGACCAGCAGCGAGTCGCCGGGCCGCAGCTTGCGGGGCCGGGTGTCGTCGTTGAGGGCGTCGGGATGACCGTCCGGCAGGTTCTCGGCGACCAGCGGCTCGGCGAGCCAGACGATGCGTTCCTCGTCGGCGTGCCCGACCACGAGCGCCCGGTGCCCGTCGGCCAAGAGCTCACGGAGTGTGGAGATCTCGCCGACCGACTCGAAGGTGCCCGCTTCCACGACCGTCAGCGCCTCGTTGAGGCGAACGGTCTGGCCCTTACGCAGCAACGCGACTTCGATGTTCGGCGAGCACGTCAGGCGCATCTTGCGGCCGGACGTGAACACGTCGACGGTGTCGTCCTCGTGCGTGCCGAGCAGGACGCCGTAGCCGCTGGGCGGCTGCCCCAACCGGTCGACTTCCTCCCGCAACGCCAGCAGTTGCTGGCGGGCCTCTTTGAGGGTCTCCATCAACTTCGAGTTACGGGACGCGAGGGAGTCGATGCGCGCTTCGAGCTGATGCACGTCGCGGGCAGAGCGGGCGCCGCCTTGCGCACCGACCGTGTGCTCGAGCTGCTCGCGCAACATCGCCGCCTCGCGGCGTAGCTGCTCCAACTCGGCCTCGTCGCCGCTGGACATGTCTGATTCGTGGGGGGTTCCGAAAGCTTCAGAACGCTCTGAGCTACCCATCTTGCGCTCCTTTCCCACACCGAATTGGCGCGGCGGATACTTCAAAGCTACCGGCGATTGACGATTGATGTGCGTAGTCAAATACCCACGAAAAGTTAAGATTTTCGTCATGCTGGTAATCTCGGCCACTAATCGTGATGATCGAAACGGCCTCGGGAGGTGGCACAGTGACCGCAAAAAGCCTCGCCACCGGCTCGGCTCGCGTCGCAGTCACCGCCGGTGTGACTTCAGTTGCACCCATCGGCCCGACCTTAGCGACATCGCTCCCACCCGAAGCGGCCAGAGCCGTTTAGCCGGCCGACCCACTGGATGCATCGACCACTGTCCGTAGCGCTCAGCACCGCCATCGCCCTGGCGGTGGTCGGTCTTGCGGCGTGTTCGTCGAAGCACCCCGCAAGCGAGTCGTCGACCGTCTCGTCGCTGCCACCGGCCACGTCCAGCCAAGTTGCTGCGCCCGTCACGGCTCCCCTGCCACCGCCCGAAGCCCTCACCGATGTCCTGGCCCGCCTGGCCGATCCGAACGTCACCGGCGACGCCAAGGTGAGTCTGGTGGAGGGCGCCACCCCGGAGAGCGCGGCCACGTTGGACAAGTTCACCAACGCGTTGCGGGACAACGGCTACCTGCCGATGACCTTCGCCGCGAACGACATCGCGTGGTCGGACAAGAACCCGTCCAATGTGAAGGCCAGCGTCGCCGTGCACACCGCCCAGGCCGACAACGCGAACTTCACCTTCCCGATGGAATTCGCTCCCTTCCAAGGCGGTTGGCAGCTTTCCCGGCACACCGCCGAAACGCTGTTGGCCCTGGGCAAGTCGCCGGCGGCCCCGTCCTCCGGCGCCCCCGCGAGCCCGCCCGAACCCGCGCCGCCGCCGCCACCGCCGGCTCCCGAACCCGGTCCGTCCCAAAACCCGCCGGGCTGACGCGCCGGATGTGGATCGGCTGGCTCGAGTTCGACGTGTTGCTGGGCGACGTTCGCTCGCTCAAACAGAAGCGATCGGTCGTCCGTCCCGTCGTCGCCGAACTGCAGCGCAAGTTCAGCGTCTCGGCGGCCGAGACGGGTTCGCACGAGTTGTATCGACGGGCCGGCATCGGGGTCGCCCTGGTTTCGGGTGACCGCGGCCACGCGGTCGACGTGCTGGACGCGGCCGAGCGGCTGGTGGCCGCGCACCCCGAGTTCGAGCTGCTGTCGGTGCGACGCTCGCTGGTGCGCCCCGAAGATCTGGCCTAGTCGACGGCAACGCCGCGCTTGCGATCGCCACTAAGTCGACGGTGGCGACCCGCTGCGCCCGGCAACGCCGCGCTTGCGATCGCCACTAACCGTCGCGGCCTTCGCGCTTGCGGCCCAGCGGCGCGGGCGCAACCACCCCGGGGGCGAGCCGTCGCGTGAAGATCAGGAAGGCCGTGTGCCCGCGCATCGAATGCTGCGGACGCACCGCGAGCCCGACGACATTCCACCCGCGTTGCAACGTCTCCCACGACCGCGGCTCGGTCCAGCACTGCAGAGCCCGCAGCGCCTCGACGGCGCGCGACAGTTGGGTGACGGTGGCCACATAGATCATCAGCACGCCGCCGGGGATGAGCAGCCGCGCGACCGACTCCAGCACCTCCCACGGCGCGAGCATGTCGAGCACGGCGCGATCGAAGGATCCATCAGGCAGCTCGGAGTCGGCCACATCGCTGACGATCAATTCCCAGTTGTCGGGCGGCTCGCCGCCGGCGAACACCGACACATTGCGTTGGGCGTGCTCGGCATGGTCGGCGCGCTGCTCGTAGGAGACCACCCGCCCGCCGGGCCCCACGGCGCGCAGCAGCGAACAGGTCAGTGCGCCCGAACCGGCCCCGGCCTCGAGCACCCGGGCGCCGGGGAAGATGTCGCCCTCGTGAACGATCTGAGCCGCGTCCTTCGGGTAGATCACCTGCGGGCCGCGGGGCATCGACATCACGTAGTCGATCAGCAGCGGCCGCAGCACCAGGTACGCGGCGCCGTTACTGGACTTGATCACGCTGCCCTGCTCGAGCCCGATGACCGCGTCGTGCGGGATCGACCCGCGATGGGTGTGGAACTCGGCGCCCTCGGCGAGCACCATCGTGTAATGCCGGCCCTTGGCGTCGGTGAGCTGCACACGCTCGCCCACGGTGAACGGGCCGGTTACGGACACGCGGTCTAGCGTGCCAGTCGACTCGCCCCCACGGGTCCTTGGGGTTGTCGGAGCCCGGTCATAGGCTTTCGACATGATCGTCCAGCCGGAGGCTCCGCAGTCGGTGACGGGCCCGGCGAGGCAGGTGTCCCGCCCGGCGCTGTCACCGTCGCGGGCGGCGGACTTCAAGCAATGCCCACTGCTGTACCGCTTCCGGGCCATCGACCGCCTGCCCGAGGCCCCGTCGCCGGCGCAGCTGCGCGGGTCCCTGGTTCACGCCGCCCTGCAGCAGCTTTACGAGCTGCCCGCCGCGCAGCGCGGCCCCGACACCGCCCTGTCGCTGGTGCAGCCCGCCTGGGAGCAGGTGATGGCCGCGACGCCGGAGATGACTGCGGGATTGGACCCGGCCCAGCGCTCCCAGCTGCTGGCCGAGGCCCAGGCGTTGCTCGCCGGCTACTACCGCCTCGAGGACCCGACGCGTTTCGACCCGCAATGCTGCGAAGAACGCGTGGAGGTCGAACTCGCCGACGGCACGCTGCTGCGCGGATTCATCGACCGCATCGACGTCGCCGCCACCGGAGAGCTCCGGGTGGTCGACTACAAGACCGGCAAGGCGCCACCGGAAGCGCGGGCCCTGGCCGAGTTCAAGGCCATGTTCCAAATGAAGTTCTACGCGGTGGCCCTGTTGCGTTCGCGCGGTGTGCCGCCCACCCGGCTGCGGCTGATCTACCTGGCCGACGGTCAGGTCCTGGACTATTCGCCGGATCACGACGAGCTGCTGCGCTTCGAGAAGACCCTGATCGCGATCTGGCGCGCCATCCAATCCGCCGGCCAGACGGGCGATTTCCGTCCCACCCAGTCACGATTGTGCGACTGGTGCCCCCACCAGCAGCACTGCCCGCTTTTCGGTGGGACACCGCCGCCCTACCCGGGCTGGCCGGAATCGTTTGACCCGCAAAGCGATTCGCGCTCGAGCGAGCCGGCGGCGTAGCGCCTAGTCCAGCGGCGACATCTCCTGCAGCACCGTCGGAATGAGCTCGCTGACCGTGGGATGGATGTGCATGGTGCGGGAGAGCGTGGTGTACGGCGCGTTGGCCGACATGACGTCCAGGATGCAGTGAATGGCCTCGTCGCCGCCGACCCCGAAGACGGCGGCGCCCAGGATCTCCTTGGTTTCGGCGTCGACCACGACTTTCATGAAGCCTTGTGTCTCACCCTTTTCCACCGCACGGCCGACTCTGGTCATCGGCCGCTTTCCGACGAGCGCCTTGCGCCCCGACGCGCGGACCTGCTCGACGGTCAGGCCGGCGCGCCCCAGCGGCGGATCGATGTAGAGCGCGTAGGTGGTGATGCGGTCGCTCACCCGCCGCGGGTCGCCGTCGAGCAGGTTGGCGGCGACGATCTCGAAGTCGTTGTAAGAGGTGTGGGTGAACGCGCCCTTGCCGTTACAGTCGCCCATCGCCCAGATGTGCTCGACGCTGGTCTTGAGCTGGTCGTCGACGACGATGTAACCGCGGGCGTCGGTCCGCACACCGGCGGCCGGCAGGCCCAGGTCGTCGGTGTTGGGGCGCCGGCCCGCCGCCAGCAGCAGATGACTCCCGCGGATAGGCGTGGCGCCATCGCGCGGGATGAGTTCAAATCCGTTGTCAGTCTTGGTGACCCGCACGTCGTCGGCGTCGACGACGATGTCGATGTCCTCGGTCCGCAGGATTTCTTCGATGGTGGCCGAAACATCCTCGTCTTCCCGCGACGCCAGCCGCGGACCCCGCTCCACCACCGTCACCCGCGCCCCGAAGCGCCGGTACATCTGCGCGAACTCCAGCGCGATGTAGCTGCCTCCCACGATGACGAGATGTGTTGGCAGTTCATCGAGTTCGAGGATCGACGCGTTGGTGAGGAAGTCGACCTCGTCCAGGCCCGGAATGTCGGGCACCACGGCGCGGCCGCCGACGTTAAGGAAGATGCGGTCGGCGTGCAGCACGTCTTCGCCGACCCGCACGGTGTGCGGATCGGTGAATACCGCGTGCCCGCGGACGACGGTGCAGCCGTCCATGCCCTCGAGCCAGTCTTCGACACCCTTGCGGTCGTCGAGCATGATCTCGTCCTTGCGGGCCTTGACTTTCGCCATGTCCACGCTGATCTCGCCGGTGCCGACGCCGTAGTCGGCGCCGCGGCGCGCCAGGTGCGCGGCATGCGCGGAGGCCACCAGCGTCTTGGTCGGGATGCACCCGGTGTTGACGCACGTGCCGCCGATCAGTTTGCGTTCGACGATCGCGACGCGCTGCCCGGCTGCCGTCAGCCGCCCCGCCAACGGCGGGCCCGCCTGGCCCGCACCGACGATGATCGCGTCGAAATGTTCTGTCACTTAACCGCCGTCAGCAGGTACTCCGTCAGCACGTGGCCCGTCACGGCCACGATGACGAGTCCCCCGACGATCGCGACCGCGTCCTCGAGCAGCGCGATGGGCAGGTCCCGGCCCGCCGCGGCGGCCAGCCGCTTGCGCGCCTGGTAACCGCCGAGCGTGCCCAGCACCGCGCCGATGACGCCGGCACCGAGCGCGGTAAAGGTCCAGTGCGGCCAGGCGCCCAGCGCCGCGCCCGCGAGGCCACCCATCACGATGCGGCCCGCGAAGATCGGTGCCGCCGTGCGAGGCGGGGTCTTGGGCAGCTTGTCGTTGATCAATTCGCCGACGGCGAGGACCGTGAAGACGACCACCGCGACGATGCTGGCCATCCAGGACGCCCACGTGCCGTGCAGGTCGATCCACCCCAGGAGGGCGGGGGCGGCGGCCCAGGCGACCACCGCGGGCGCCGTCAGCGAACGCAACCCGGCAACGACACCAATCAACAAAGCCAGCAACACAACAAGCGCGTGAGTCACGAAGACCTCCTGGAGGACGAAACAGCCGGCGACCTTTTCAGGGACGGCCCATACGCCAACCCGGGCAGTCCCCCGAGGCGGACGCTAACACAGCCGCGGCGATCGCACCGCGTGTGCAATCAGAACCGGCAAAACCTGATATCGGACGCCAGGATCGCCTTGGCGCCGATGGCGGCCAGCTCATCCATGATTTCGTTCACTCCCCGGCGCGGGACGAGCGCCCGGATGGCAACCCAATCCGGATCGGCCAGGGGCGCAATCGTGGGCGACTCCAGCCCCGGCGTGATCGCGGTGGCCTTGTCCACCACCGAGCGGGGGCAGTCGTAATCGAGCATCAGATACTGCTGGCCGAACACCACACCCTGGATGCGCGCCACCAGCTGATCGCGCGCGGCCTGCGTCCCGGAGTGGCTGGCCTGGTCGCTCTCAATCAGCACGGCTTCCGAATCGCACAGCGGATCACCGAAGGCCACCAGGTTGTGCAGGCTCAGGGTGCGACCGGACCCGACCACGTCGGCGATGGCGTCGGCGACGCCGAGTTGCACCGAAATCTCCACCGCGCCGTCGAGTCTGATGACGGTCGCCTCAATGCCGCGGCCCGCCAAGTCTTTTCGGACCAGGTTGGGATACGCCGTAGCGACCCGCTTGCCGGCCAGATCGGCGATCTTCCAGTCCCGCCCGGCCGGGGCAGCGTAGCGGAAGCTCGACGAACCGAATCCCAGCGCCAATCGTTCCCGCACCGGGGCGTCGGAATCGCCCACCAGGTCGCGCCCGGTAATGCCGAAATCCAGCTCTCCCGAACCCACATAGATGGCAATGTCTTTGGGCCGCAGGAAGAAGAACTCCACCTGATTGGCCGGGTCGATGACGGTCAGATCCTTGGAGTCGGTACGGCGCCGGTAACCGGCCTCCGCCAAGATCTCGGTGGCCGGCTCGCTCAGCGTGCCCTTGTTGGGAACCGCAACCCGCAGCATGGTCACAGCTTCCGATACACGTCGTCGAGGGACAGCCCGCGGGCGACCATCAGCACCTGTGTCCAGTAGAGCAACTGGCTGATCTCCTCGGCCAGCGCGTCGTCGGGTTCGTGTTCGGCGGCCAGCCACACCTCGCCGGCTTCCTCGAGGATCTTCTTGCCCAGCCCGTGGATGCCGCCGTCGAGCGCGGCGACCGTCGCGCTGCCGGCCGGCCGGGTGCGGGCACGCTCGCCCAGTTCGGCGAACAGATCCTCGAAGGTCTTCACGGCCAGCGATTGTTTCACGCGGCGGTCGGCAAAGTCACGGCGGTTTCGTTCAACACTGCCTGGTTCAGTCGAATCCGGCGAGGGTGAGCCGCAGCGCTTGCTCCAATTGCTCGTGAAAAGGCGGACTTTCGCCGACATCGGAGGTCAACCATCCGTCGAGGACGAATTGGACTGTGGCCAAACTGGTGTGGACCAACAACGCGGGTCGAATGTCGGCCATCGCATCGACACCCATCCGGTGAGCGACCTGCTGGATCAGGTTGCCGTGGTCGGTTTCGCTGATCAGCACGGATTTACTCAACAGGTGCGGCGCGGTGGCCACGGCGAGGCGCCAGGTGTCCAGGTTGTCAACGTCGCTGACGTCCCTGGCGTGCGTGACGAACAGTTGGATCAGCGCCTCGACGGGCGACTCGTGTGGCGGTCTCGCACTGTAGGAACCCACGATCTCGGCGGCCGCATCCCGGACAGGGTCGACCAGCAGGCCCTCCTTGGTGGGCGCGTACCGGAAATAGGTGCTGATGGAGATCCCGGCGGCCGACGCGATGTCCTCGGTCGTCACCGCCTCGAATCCCCGCTCGGCGAAGAGCTGGTGCGCGGTCTGCTGGATCTGGGACAGCAGCTCAGCACGGCGTCGGTCCCGCAACGAACCGGTGTTTGCTGAGGGCATGCCATCACCTTCGTCAATCCGACAAAACAACCCCGCGGTGCGTCCAGCGACGAACTCAGATGAGGGACTCTACACTATTGAAAGTCCCTATCAAATAGGCTAGTGTGATGCAGCACACACCGATGAACTGCAGAGACTGGGCGCTTGTTGACACTATTTTAATAAAGTTAGCGTCCAACGGCCGCCCAACGGCCTCTGCTCGGCACTCAGGACTTAGGGGTGGGAAGAGGGCCGATGACAGCGGTAGCTGGTACGCGATGACCTATGCCATGGGTTTGCTAGGCCGACCGCAGGTCGCGCAGCTATGACGACGGCACAGCTTGACGGCGTTGTCGCCATCCGGGACTGGTCCGTCGGATACGTCAAACGTCATCCGGTCGCCTCCCTGACGACCGTGGGCGAACAGTTCGTCCTGGGTGTGCGCACCGTTCAATATTTCTTCGTCGACCTGATCACCGGGCGGTTCCAATGGCACGAATTCGTCCGGCAGGGCGCATTCATGGCCGGCACCGCCGTGCTGCCGACGATCCTGGTCTCGCTGCCGATCAGCGTCACCCTGTCCATCCAGTTCGCACTGCTGGCCGGCCAGGTCGGCGCCACCTCGCTGGCCGGCGCGGCCAGCGGACTCGCCGTCATCCGCCAGGGCGCGTCGTTGGTGGCGGCGGTGCTCATGGCGTCGGCGGTCGGGTCGGCGATCACCGCCGATCTGGGTTCGCGCACCATGCGCGAGGAAACCGACGCGATGGAGGTGATGGGGGTCTCGGTGATCCGGCGGTTGGTCGTCCCCCGCTTCGCAGCCGCCGTGATGATCGGTGTGGCGCTGACCGGTGTCGTGTGCTTCGCCGGATTTTTCGCGAGCTACATGTTCAACGTATACTTCCAGAACGGCGCGCCGGGCAGCTTCGTGTCGACGTTCGCGTCGTTCGCGACGACCGGTGACATGGTCCTGGCGCTGCTGAAGGCGATCGTGTTCGGCGCCATCGTGGCCATCGTGTCAAGCCAAAAAGGGTTGTCCACCAAGGGCGGACCGACGGGCGTCGCGAACTCGGTGAACGCCGCCGTCGTCGAGGCGATCCTGCTGCTGATGATCGTCAACGTCGCCATCAGCCAGCTCTACATCATGCTGTCGCCCAGGACGGGGCTCTGACGTGACGGCCTCGGCGTATGTGCCTTTCGCACCGATTTCGACACCGCTGGTCCGGCTCTACCGCAGGGGCAAAGTGCCGATCATCCGGCTCGGCCATCTGCTGGTCTTCTTCGTCCGGGCGGCGGTCGCCGTGCCGCTCGCCGTGCGCCAGTACAGCGGCGAATTCTTGCGGCTGCTGTCGAACATCACCTGGGGCAACGGCTCGATCGTGGTCGGCGGCGGCACCGCGGGCGTGGCGGTGGTGCTGGGCATGACGGTCGGCGCACTCGTCGGGATCGAGGGGTATAACTTCTTGGACCTGCTCGGTCTGGGGCCCGCCACCGGGTTCGTCTCGTCGTTGGTCAACACGCGCGAGCTGGCTCCGCTGATGGCGTCGCTCGCCTTCGCCATGCAGGGCGGCTGCCGCTTCACCGCCCAACTGGGATCCATGCGCATCGCCGAGGAGATCGACGCGCTGGAGTCGATCGCGATCCGCCCCATTCCCTACCTGGTGACCACCCGGCTCATCGCCTCGGTGGTGGCGATCATTCCGCTCTACGCCGCCTGCCTGGCGATCGGCTACCTGAGCACGCAAGTCGTGGTGGGCATCGGCAGCGGCGGTTCGACCGGGTCCTACCTGCACTACTTCACGCTGATGCTGGCCGGCCAGGACATCGTCTATTCGTTGATCAAGGCCGTCATCTTCGTGTGGATCGCCTCCACCATCCAGTGCTACTACGGCTATTACGCCAGCGGCGGACCCGAAGGCGTCGGGGTCGCCGCGGGACACGGCATGCGGGCCAGCATCACGGTCGTGATCATCGTGAACATGCTGCTCACCATGGCGCTGTGGGGTGTGGACTCCGGCGCAAGGTTCGGCGGGTAGGCCCGTGGCGAGGTCGGTGGAAGATGCCCAATTCCCTTGAGCTGGACGGACGCGGCCCCTCCGAGCGCCAGCTGTTCGGCGTCGGCATCGCCGTGGTGGTGGTCAGCGCCCTGGTGACGGCCATGATGTTGGTCAAATCCACCGGCAGGCTGAACGATTACGTGCGGGTGGTTGCCGATCTGATCAACGTGGGCGATGGCCTTCCGCAGAAGTCGGACGTCAAATACCACGGCGTGCTTGTCGGGATGGTCAATGACGTCGTCCCGGCGGCACACGGCGAACCCAACTATGTCCACATCGACCTCAAACCCGAATACGCCCAGGCGATTCCGGCCGCTGTGACCGCACGCGTGGTGCCCAGCAATGTGTTCGCGGTGTCGTCGGTGCAGTTGGTGGGCTCCCCAAACCAAAAGGGACCGGGGGCGAAAATCCGCCAGGGCGCGCATATTCCGGAGGACAAGCAGTTGCCGACCGTGTTGTTCCAAACCACCGTCAGCAAGTTGCGCGACCTGCTGGCCGCCGCGGGGCGCGGTCGCGACGACAGGTCGGTGGGGATCTTGGCCGCCCTGGGCGCGGCCACCGACCACCGTCGCGTCAGCCTGCTCAATGCCGGCGCGCAATTGAATCGCCTTCTCGACCAGCTCAATTCGATCGTCAGCACCGATACCGGCCCGTCGACGGTGTCCGCCCTGCTGGATGCGACGACGGGGCTCGCGCAGACCGCCCCCGATCTTCTCGACGCATTGCATCAGGCCGTCGAACCGATGCGGACGTTCGCCGAGACGCGCGAGCAGCTGGCTTCACTGGTGTCGGGTGCGGACTACACGGTCGGCACGACGCGCCAGTCGTTCGACAACCACATCGACCAACTCATCCGGATCACCACCGATTTCACGCCGGTGCTCGGCGTGCTGGCGCAAAAGTCGAACAACTTCGTTCCCGCCGTGACCAAGCTGGACAACCTGGCCAACCAGTTCATGGAGCAGGTCTGGAACCCGGAGAAGAACCTGGGCAACATGCACGCGATGCTGACGTTCACGCCCAGTTCCACCTACACACGCGCCGACTGTCCGCACTACGGCGAACTCAAGGGGCCCAGCTGCTTTACGGCGCCGCTGATTCCGGTGCGCCCCGATCTGCCCGAGGTGCTGCTGCCGCAGAATTATCATCCGCCCAAGGATCTGGCGCCCCCGCCGGGCACGGTGATCGGGCCGGACGGAAACCTGGTCGCGGTGGGCCCGCCGCTGATCAACCCGACTCCCAATCTGACCGATCCCAATCCCCCGCTGGCCCCGGGGATCACGCCGTCGCCGCCCGTGCCAGGGAGCGCGAATCCCGACAACCCGTCGCCGGGGGCGCCGGCGACTCCGCAGCCGCACCAGCCGTGGGTCGCCCCGGTGGCGCCCAAGGCGCCGTGGATTCCCCAGTCCGCCTTCGGGGGCTCTCGATTCGGGGGGAACGTGGGGCCCGTCGGGAGCCAGTACGAACGAAACATGTTGGGCGTGATCACCGGAACGCCCGCCTCGCCGGCCACCGAGCTGCTGCTCGGACCGGTCGCCCGTGGCAGCACGGTGTCGCTGGGCCGTCCGGCCGGGGAGGCCCCATGAAGTTTCGCGGTCCACTCATCGCGCTGGCGCTGTTCATGGTCGTCTCGTTGACGCTGACCTGGCTGGTGTATGTGAGCCTGCGCCGTGACGTGGCCGGCGACACCGCACGGTATTCGGCGGTGTTCACCGACGTGTACGGGCTGCGCGAGGGCGACGACGTCCGCATGGCCGGGGTGCGCGTCGGCCGCGTCGAAAAGGTCGAGCTCGACGGGAAACTGGCGAAGGTCTCGTTCGTCGTGCAGCAAGAACAGCGGTTGTTCGGAAACACCCTGGCGTCGGTGACCTACCAGAACATCGTCGGCCAGCGTTACCTCGGACTGTCCTTGGGCAAGGAAGGGAGTCCGGAGCTGCTCGCGCCGGGCAGCACCATACCGGTGGAACGCACCGAGCCGTCGTTCGACGTCACCACGTTGCTCAACGGCTACGAGCCGTTGTTCAGCCTGCTGAACCCGCACGACGCCGACAACCTGACCAAGGGCATCATTCAGTCGCTTCAGGGCGACACCTCGTCGCTGGCCACGCTGGTCGGCCAGACGTCCACGCTCACAGAGACATTCGCGGGCCGGGATCAGGCGCTGGGCAGCGTGATCACCAACCTCAACAAGGTGGTGGGCAACCTCGCGGCCCAGAACGACGATCTCGACGGCGTCATCACCGAGACCCGCAGCGTCGTCGGCGAGCTCGACCGACGGCGCCCCGACCTGGTCGCCTCCGTGGGCTCGCTGGCGCGGGTGACCGGCCGCCTGTCGACCTCGGCGTCCGACGTCTATCCGGCGCTGCGCGAATTCATCGATCGCAAGCCCGGCGTGGCCCGGCACATCATGGACGTCGAGCCGCAGGTGGCGTTCTTCGGCGACAACATCCCGCTGCTGCTGAAAGGACTTGTCCGGGTCGGCAATCAGGGCGCCTACGGCAACGCCTACGTGTGTGACGTGAACTTCCTGGGATTCTTCCCCGGGCTCAACGATGTCGTGCCGATCATCATCAACGCGGCCACGCCGGGAAACAGGGCGTGGCACACCCCGAGATGCAGGAGCACCGTCGATGGCTGACAAGACTGTGCGGCAACGGCTTTCGGGGATGAAGCGACGCCCGCTGGAAAGCTACAACAAGACGTGGCTCGGATTCATCGCGGTCGCGGTGGTGGCGGTGGTGATCGGCGTCATGCTGCTGGTGCACGCCATCGGCGCCGGCTATCGGCACTACACCGCCGAGTTCCTGCAAGCCGCCTCGCTGCGGGCCGGCAATCCGATCGTGGTCGCGGGCATCCCGGTGGGCAACGTCACGAGCATGAAACTCGTCGGCGACCACGTCGAGGCCGGGCTGAAGGTTCGGGACAACATCGCGCTGGGCAAGGACTCCCGCGCCCGGATCAAGGTCACCACCATCCTGGGGTCGCGGTACCTCGCGCTGGAACCCAGCGGCCCGGCGCACCTGCCCCACAACACCTTCGACCTGGCTCACACCGAGGTGCCCTACGACCTGCAAGCCGCGCTGCAGGACGCGACCACGACGTTCGAGCAGGTCGACTCCGACAGGTTCGCCCAATCGCTGGCGGTGCTGGGCAAGCAGCTCGAGGGCCTGCCCGCGGTTGTGCCGCAGGCGATCACGAACATCAACACGCTGTCGTCGATCATCGCGGTGCGCCGTGATCAGCTGGGCCAGCTACTGCGCAGCACCGAGCAGGTGACGAACACCCTGCGCCGCCAGCAGGCCGGCATCGGCAATCTGGTCAACCAGGGCCAAGACCTGCTCGGCCAATTCGTCGCGCGGCGCGCCGTCTTCCACGCGATGATGCAGTCGTTGACGACTCTCGTTGACACCATGAGTCAGGTCGTGGTCAACGACCGGGCGGGTCTGGACGCGCTGATCAAAGACATGCGGGACTTCACCGCCTTGATGTCCGCGCACGACGACCTGCTGCACAGCATGCTGCAAATCAGCCCGATCTTCTTCCGCGAGGCGGCCAACCTCACGGGCGAGGGCAACGCGGTCAACTTCAACGCCCCCAACGTTCCGCTGATCGACTCGTGGATGTGCGCGATCAGCGGTCGCGCCAAGCAGTTCGGCATGATCCAGTACTTCAAGGACTGCAAGTGAAGGGCCGCACGAACAACCCCGGCGCCACGCTCGTCGTCAAGGTGGTGGCCATCGTCGCCGCCGTGGCGGCGATCGCGGTGGTGGCCGTCGCCGGTTGGTGGTTCCTGCGCTCCGACGAGGACACGATCACGGTGACCGCCCAATTCGACAGCGCCTCGGGCCTTTACGAGGGCAACGTGGTCGCGGTGCTGGGCATGCCGGTGGGCAAGGTCACCAAGATCAACGCCAAGGGCGGCTATGTCGAGGTTGACTTCACCGTCGACCGCCACGTCAAGATTCCCGCCGACGCGCAGGCCGTGACGGTGTCGACCTCCATCCTCACCGACCGACAGATCGAACTCACGCCGCCCTATCACGACGGGCCGACCCTGCAGAACCACGACACCATCGGGTTGCCCCGCACCAAGACGCCCGTCGAATTCAGCAGCGTCCTCAACGTTTTGGACAAGGTGACCAAATCGCTCGAGGGCGACGGCCACGGCGGCGGCCCGATCGCCGACGTGCTGAACGGTGGCACCGCGGTGGTCAGCGGCAACGGCGAGAAGATCAAAGCCGCTCTCGGCGAGCTGTCCAAGGCGCTGCGCCTGTCCAGCGACGGCGGGACGACGACCCGCCAGCAGATCACCACGATCGTCAAAAACATCAGCACGCTGTTCGACGCCGTGGCCGCCAACGACACGAAATTGCGCGAATTCGCCTCCACCATCCACCAAGTCAGCCAGATCATGGCGGACGAGGACCTCGGCAGCGGCAGCACCGGACGCAAGCTCGACCACCTGATCCAGCGGGCGGGCGACCTGCTCGACGCCAACCGCGACAACGTCAAGCAGGCCGTCGGCAGCGGCAACACCACGCTGAAGACGGTGGCCGACCAGCGGCGCGACCTGGCCGAGCTCCTGGATCTGGCCCCGCTGCTGGCCGACAACGCCTACAACATGATCGACCGGGCCAACGGCGCCGTGCGGGCCCGCTTCCTCACCGACCGTTTGATCTTCGACAGCCAGTACACCAAGGAGATCTGCAACCTGATGGGTCTTCGGCAACTGGGCTGCAGCACCGGGACCATCCAGGACTTCGGCCCCGATTTCGGGTTGACGTATGTGCTGGACGGTATGGCCGCCATGGGGCAGAAATGATGACCACCCGCGGGCGGGCAATGCCGGCGCTGCTGGCCGCGGTCATGGTGAGCGCCGGATGCGCCACGAATGGCCTTGCCAGCCTGCCCCTTCCGGCGCCGGGGCTGGGTTCGGGCGGCTATTCGCTGAACGCGGTGTTCTCCAACGCGCTCAACCTGCCGATGAACGCCAAGGTCAAGCTCGCCGGCGCCGACGTCGGGCAGCTCGAATCGATGATCGCGCGCAATTACACCGCGCTGACCCGGCTGCGGATCAGGGACGGCGTGCAGCTCCCCCGCGGCAGCACCGCCGAATTGCGCACCGCGACACCGCTGGGCGACGTGTTCGTCGCCCTGAAGCCACCGGCCGCCGGTGATACGGATGCGCCGCTGCTGCGCAACGGCGACACCATCGGCCTGGATTCCACGGCGGCCGCCGCGACGGTCGAGTCGGTGCTGAGCTCGGCGGCGATTCTGGTCAACGGCGGGGCGGTCCGCAATTTCACCAACATCATCAACGGTTTCGGCAAGGCGACCGGGGACCAGGGCCAGGCGTTCGGGGACATGATCCGCAAATCCAACGAGCTGCTCAGGACGCTGGATTCGCGGTCCGATCAGATCAAGAACGCATTGACCCAATTGTCGCACCTGGCCGACGAACTCGACGCCAAGAATCACACCATCAGCGACCTGATGTCGGCCGCCCGTCCCGCCACATCGGCCCTGGCCGACAACACCGCCCAGCTCTCCAATCTGGCCGTGCAGGTGGGCGACACCTCCCGGCTGCTGGCCAGGTTCCCGTCGATCGGCGGAACCGACACCAGCGGCCGCAGCCTGATCCGCGACCTCAACACGGTCGCCGGGGCGGCCAACGATGTGGCGGTGAGCCCCGACACCAGCTGGCTGTCGGTGAATCGACTGATTCCCCCGTTAATCAAATCGACTGCGGGGAACTCAATTTCGGTGAACGTCAGCGTGGACAAGATTCTGCTCGGGTCGCTTCCCGATATCGGATACCCCGGTGACATCGGGCTGCACGGCCCCCACCACTACAACGTGAACCTGCTCGTCGGCACGCTGAAGTACACCCTGTGGCGCCTGCAGGAGCGCGTGGTGGGCCGGGGGCCGGATTCGCCACAGGTTCCGGTGATTCCGGACCCGACCATCCCGGGCCAAATCGACGTCGCCCCCGGTCCCCCGCCTGGGCCCGCCCCGCCACCGGGGCCGCCCGAACCGCCGCCGCCGGGACCCCGCCCATGATCCGCACCATCGCCACGTTCGCGAATTTCGTTGTCCGGGTGGTGCGCAGGGGCCACCGGCAACAGGTTTGGTTGTCGGTGGCCGGATTGGTGCTGATCCTCGTCGTCGCCACCGCCTACCTGCTCGTGGGCGCGTTGCGGGTTAAGCCCTTCGCCTCGTCCTACCGGGTCACGGTGCAGTTGCCGGAATCCGGCGGGCTGCTCCCCAATCAGGATGTCGCGCTGCGCGGGGTGCGCATCGGCCGTGTGGAGTCGCTGCAGATCACCGACGACGGGGTGAACGCCGTCGCCAGCATCACCTCGAAGGTGCGGATCCCCGCGAACGCCGTCGTGCACGTCTCGGCGCTCTCGCCGGCCGGCGAGCAGTACATCAACTTCGAGGCCGCGTCCGACGCCGGACCGTATCTGCACGACGGCAGCCGTATCGCCCTGGACCACACCACCGTTCCCGTCAGCCTGGCGCGGTTACTGGGCGACGCCGACGGGCTGCTGTCCCAGGTCGATCCCCACAAGATCGAATTGATCAAGAAGGAACTGAGCCTGAGCAAGGAGGGCCCGGCGAAGCTGACCGCCATCGTCGACGGCGGCACCTTCCTGTTGTCCACGCTCGACTCGGTGCTGCCCCAGACGACCAGCATCATCAAGACCAGCCGGGTGGTGCTCACCCTGGCAAGCGACAAGAACTCCGGCTTGGGCGCGGCCGCAACGGAACTCAACCGCACGCTGTCCGGCGTGGCCAGGATGCAGGCGGGCTATCGCCGGTTGACTGCGCAGACGCCGCGCACCCTGTCGGCCGTCGACAATCTGTTCGCCGACAATTCCGACACGATGGTGCAGTTGCTGGGCAGCATGGCGACCGTGTCGCAGCTGCTGTATCTGCGGGTTCCGGCGCTCAACGCGCTGTTCCCGGACTACCGTGGGTCGGTGTTGGACGCAGTGACGAGCGCGTTCCACGACAACGGGGTGTGGGCGATCGCCGACCTGTACCCCCGCTACGTGTGCGATTATGGGACACCGTCGCACCCGCCGTCGGCCGCCGACTACTACGAGCCCTTCATGTACACCTACTGCCGCGACGACGACCCCGCCGTCTCGATCCGGGGCGCCAAGAACGCGCCGCGGCCGGGCGGCGACGACACGGCCGGCCCGCCGATGGGGGCCAACCTGGGCCGCCGGACCGATCCGACCCCCAAGGGCCGCTTCACCATTCCGACCCCCTACGGCGGCCCGCAGCTGCCGATCGAACCGCCGCACTAGGCCCCGAACCGTCCGCGCCGATCCTAGGAGATGACCGTGATCGTGACCTCCCAAAAGAATCCGAAATCCGAGGCCGTCAAGACGGAGCCGGACGCCGAATCGACGCAAGACGTGTCTGACGATGTCGACGACGTGACCGCCGACGAGGCCGAGGATCAAGACGAGGGCGGTCTGCTCAGGCGCAAGCGTCCGGACGCCGAGCGCCGCAAGCGGCCTCGGAAACAGGATCTGAGGCAATATCTGCGCCGCAGCATCCTGCCGCTGTTACTCGTTGCCTCGCTTGCCGTTTCGGGATTCCTGGGATGGCGGCAGTGGCAGGACCATCGGGTCAGGCTGGCCGGCGAACAGGCCCAGCAGGCGGCGATCTCCTACGCGCAGGTGCTGACGAGCATCGACTCGAACAAGGTCGACGAGAACTTCCGGCAGGTGCTCGACGGCGCGACCGGCGAATTCAAGGACATGTACACCCAGTCCAGCGTGAAACTTCGGCAGCTGCTGATCGACAACAAGGCGACCGCGCATGGGGTGGTGGTGGACTCGGCCATCCAGTCCGAATCCATGAACAAGGTCGTCGTGCTGGTGTTCATCGACCAGACCGTCACCAACACGGCCGCACCCGATCCGCGCATCGACCGCAGCAGGATCAAGATGACCATGGAAAAGGTCGACGGCCGCTGGCGGGCAAGCAAGGTGCAGCTGTTGTGACGCGCCGGCTCATCGCGGCGTTCGTATTGGTCGCCGCCGCAACGCTTCCCACCACCGCCCGTGCGCACGCCTCGGCGCCGTCGTTCTGCGGCGAGCTCGGCGGGAACTGGGACGGCCAATACTGCCACACCTCGGTCACCTCGGAACGCAACGCCGTGCGCGACATCAAGGTCGCGGTGCCCGAGGACCTGGTCGACAATCCGACCACAGGACCGGTGATCCGCGACTACCTGCACACCCTGGTCAACAACTGGCGAAACGCCAACTCCAGCATGGCCGCCGACAGCTACGGCGAGGAGAACTTCGAAGTCTTCCGGCACGCCAACCTGCTCAGCGCGGTGTTTCACGAGGACTATCACGCCGATGGCCCCCAGTCCAACAACGCCTATCGGACCTTCACGTTTGACATGTCGAGCGGCAGGCGGGTGCAGCTGTCGGACCTGACGACGTCAGACCCGCTGACCGCCATTCCCCCACTGGCTCAACCGTTTGTCCAAACCGCGCTCGATCAGGCGCCGCCGCCGCACGACCCCGGCACCTACCCCTTCACCGTCGACCGCTGGACCCCGGACAAGGTCTATTCCGGGGCGTACAAGGCCTGGGCGGTGACCCCCGACGAGTTGATCCTCTACATGCCGGACTACCCGGTCGGCCACGACAGCCCGATCAACTTCACACCCGGTGTCATGCAGTGGTACATGGACGGCGGCACGGTGCAGGCGCACATCCCGCTGTCGGCGCTCAGTTCCGTGCTGCGCATATGAGCCCCGTGTAAGTCGTTGCGCCACAGGCATACCGCCAGTCACAGGAGTATCTGGACCGGGGTACTGCCGACGTGCCCACCTCCGAGCGACAACCTCAGATGGAGGCGGGCGTTGTCGCTCGGAGGCGGGCAAAAGGTGTGATGCCATTGCGGCCGGACTCTGGCCACAGTCCGAGCCCGCCGGGCGCGCCGCGCGTCAGACGTTGACGTACTCGGCTTCGCGGACCGCGGCACGAAGGCGCCGGAGCTCAGTCCTCCGGGTTGTAGGCGAGGTTGGAGCTGAGCCAGCGCTCACCTTCCTTCAGGGTCCAGCCCTTGCGCCTCGCGTAGTCGGCGACCTGGTCCTGGGCCATCCGGCCGACCACGAAGTACTGCGACTGCGGGTGCGAGAAATACCAGCCGCTGACGGCCGCGCCGGGCCACATCGCCATCGACTCGGTGAGCTCGATGCCGGTGCGCTCGTGGACGTCCATCAACTTCCACAGCGTCGCCTTCTCGGTGTGCTCCGGGCACGCCGGGTAGCCCGGGGCGGGGCGGATCCCCTGGTACTTCTCGGCGATGAGTGCGTCGTTGTCCAAGTGCTCGTCGGGCTTGAATCCCCAGAACTCCTTGCGGACCCGCTGGTGCATCCGTTCGGCGAACGCCTCGGCCAGCCGGTCGGCGAGCGACTCCAGCAGGATCGCGCTGTAGTCGTCGAGGGCCGCCTTGAACTCCGCGATCTTTTCACCGCTGCCGAGCCCGGCGGTGACGGCGAACGCGCCGATGTAGTCGGCCAGGCCGGTGTCCTTGGGCGCGATGTAGTCGCTTAGCGACCGGTTCGGGATGCCCTCCCGGTGCTCCCCCTGCTGACGCAGGTGGTGCAGCGTGGTCAGCACCTCGGTGCGGGTGTCGTCGGTGTAGACCTCGATGTCTTCGATACCCGAGCCGACCGCGTTTGCGGGGAAGAACCCGATCACCGCGTTGGCGGTCAGCCACTTCTCCTTGATCAGGGTGTCGAGCATCTCCTGCGCATCGTCGTACAGCTTGCGGGCGGCCTCGCCGGTGGCCGGGTTGTTGAGGATATCGGGGAAGCGGCCCTTCATCTCCCAGGCGTTGAAGAACGGCTGCCAGTCGATGTACTCGCGCAACTCGGCGAGGTCGTACTCCTTGAACTCCCGCACCCCGAGGCCCTGGGCGGGCACCGGCGGCGTGTAGCCGTCCCACTCGATCGGGGTCCGGTTGGCGCGGGCCTTCTCCAGCGTGAGCATCGGGCGCTCGTTCTTCTGAGCGTGCCGCTCTCGCAGCGATGCGTAGTCCTTCTCGGTGGCTTCCAGCAGGCCCGGCCGCTGCTTGTCATCGAGGAGGGCCGCGGCGACCGGCACCGAGCGGGACGCGTCCTTGACCCACACCACCGGACCGGACCGGCGCGGCGATATCTTCACCGCCGTGTGAGCGCGCGAGGTGGTCGCGCCGCCAATGAGCAGCGGGATCTCGAGGCCTTCACGTTCCATCTCGACGGCGAAGTTGGACATCTCATCCAGGGACGGGGTGATCAGTCCGGACAGTCCGATGATGTCGGCGTCGTGCTCCCTGGCCGCGGCCAGGATCTTCTCGGCGGGCACCATCACCCCAAGGTCGATCACTTCGAAGTTGTTGCACTGCAAGACGACCCCGACGATGTTCTTGCCGATGTCGTGGACGTCGCCCTTGACGGTCGCCATCACGATCGTGCCGTTGGTGTCCTTCGCCGCTGCCGTACCGTTCTGTTCTTTCTCTTTCTCGATGAACGGCAGCAGGTACGCCACGGCCTTCTTCATCACCCGGGCCGACTTCACCACCTGGGGCAAAAACATCTTGCCCGAGCCGAACAGGTCACCGACGACGTTCATGCCGTCCATCAGCGGGCCCTCGATCACCTCGATCGGGCGGCCCCCGGCCGCGGCGATCTCGGCCCGCAATTCCTCGGTGTCGTCGTCGACGTGGGCGTCGATGCCCTTGACCAAAGCGTGGGTGATCCGCTCGCGGACCGGAAGGCTGCGCCATTCGGCCGCGGCGGGGTCTTCGGATTTCTCTGACTTGTTGAACCGCTCGGCGATCTCGAGCAGCCGTTCGGCCGCGTCCTCGCGGCGGTTCAGGACGACGTCCTCGATGCGGTCGCGCAGCTCGGGGTCGATCGAGTCGTAGGGCACCAGCGCGCCGGCGTTGACGATGCCCATGTCCAGGCCGGCCTTGATGGCGTGAAACAGGAACACCGCGTGGATCGCCTCGCGGACCGGGTTGTTGCCGCGGAACGAGAACGACACGTTCGAGATGCCGCCGGAGATGTGCACCCCGGGAAGGTTCTCCTTGATCCAGGCGCAGGCCTCGATGAAGTCGATCCCGTACGTCGCGTGCTCCTCGATTCCGGTCGCCAGCGCGAAGCAGTTCGGGTCAAAGATGATGTCCTCGGGCGGGAAGCCGACCTCCTCGGTCAGGATCCGGTAGGCGCGCCCGCAGATCTCCTTGCGGCGCTCCAGGTTGTCGGCCTGACCCTGCTCGTCGAAGGCCATCACGACGACGGCGGCGCCGTACTTGCGGCACAGCCGCGCCTCACGAATGAATTTCTCCTCGCCCTCCTTCATGGAGATCGAGTTGACGATCGGCTTGCCCTGCACGTTCTTCAGGCCCGCCTCGATGACCTCCCACTTGGAGGAGTCGATCATCACCGGGACGCGGCTGATGTCCGGCTCGGCCGCGATTAGCTTGGTGAACCGGTCCATCGCGGCGACGCCGTCGATCATGCCTTCGTCCATGTTGATGTCGATGACCTGCGCCCCGACCTCGACCTGCTGCAGGGCGACCGACAGCGCGGTGTCGTAGTCCTCGGCCTTGATCAGGTTGCGGAACCGGGCGGAACCGGTGATGTTGGTGCGCTCACCGATGTTCACGAACAGGGAATCGTCGGTGATGTTGAGCGGCTCCAGGCCCGACAGACGGGTGGCCACCTCGATCTTCGGCACCTCGCGCGGCGGATTGCCCTCGACGACCTTGGCGATCTCGGCGATGTGCGGCGGCGCCGTTCCGCAGCACCCGCCGACCAAGTTGACCAGGCCCGCCTCGGCGAAGTCGGCGATGTAGCCGGCCTGACGCTCCGGGGTCTCGTCGTACTCGCCGAAGGCGTTGGGCAGGCCGGCGTTCGGGTAGCACGAGACGAAGGTGTCCGCGATCCGCGACATCTCGGCGATGTAGGGCCTCATCTCCGGCGCGCCCAGGGCGCAGTTGAGGCCGACCGCGATCGGCTTCGCGTGCCTGATCGCGTTCCAGAATGCTTCGGTGACCTGACCGGACAGCGTCCGCCCGGAGGCATCGGTGATGGTGCCCGAGATGATCACCGGCCAGCGGCGTCCGCGGTCCTCGAACAGCGTCTCGACGGCGAACACGGCCGCCTTGGCGTTCAGCGAGTCGAAGATCGTCTCGATGATGAGCAGGTCGGCGCCGCCGTCGACCAGGCCGTTGGCGGCTTCCAGGTAGGCGGCGACCAGCTGGTCGTAGGAGACGTTGCGGGCGCCGGGGTCGTTGACGTCGGGCGAGATCGACGCGGTCCGCGTCGTCGGCCCGATCGCGCCGGCCACGTAGCGGGGCTTCTCCGGGGTGCTGTACTCGTCGGCCGCCTTGCGGGCCAGGGCGGCGCCGGCGTAGTTGAGCTCGTAGGCCAGGTCGGCCATGTCGTAATCGGAGAGCGAGATGGCGTTCGCGTTGAACGTGTTGGTTTCCAGGATGTCGGCGCCCGCCTCGAGGTACTCGCGGTGGATGCCCTCGATGATCTGCGGTTGCGTCAGGTTGAGCAGGTCGTTGTTGCCCTGCAGGGCGGTCGGCCATTCCGTGAACCGATCGCCGCGGTAGCCGGCCTCGTCCGGCCGGTCCCGCTGGATCGCCGTGCCCATCGCGCCGTCGATCACCATGATCCGCTGGCGCAGGGCCGCCGTCAGTTCGTCGGTGCAGTCGGGGCGGATGTTCGGCGCGAAGGCATCCGACGCGGAAGTGTTCGTCGCGGAAGTCTTCGTCTCAACGGCCGTCATGTGCATTCCTTCCGTAGCGGAAGGCGTCCTTGACTCTGCCGAGCGTGGCGGAGACCGGCAGGGGACCAGGCCCCCTCCAGAAACCGTTGCAACGCCTCTCGACCAGAAAAGTCTACGTCGTCACCCGACGCCTGGACGCCCTGGCTCGACCCGACCCGCGCTGCCCCGGCTCGCCAGCGCACGGGTCTTGTCGGCAATGGAGTAGTTACCAAGGTTAACGAGATTGCAGCCGGCCGTATTTCGCCTTGACCGCGGCGACGCCGTTGTGGCGATCGTCCAGCACAAAGTCCACGGCACGGCCTTCGTCAGCGGCAGTCACGCCATAAGAATAGTCGGCCTATGTAAAGCCCCCGGTGAAACGCTCGGCGGGCGCCAATTCACCGCCACCGCGCCCCGAAGATGGGGGCTAGATCCAATTGCCCGACTCCTCATCGAACCGCGCGCGGTCCGCATCGTCGTCGCGCGGAAGGCCGTACGCTAATTCTGTGACCCCGCCCGATGGCCCTCCCTTTGGCCTCCCTAGTGGTAAGGCCGCTCTGCCCGAACTGCATCAGACCATCGTCGTGGCCGCATTCGAGGGCTGGAACGACGCCGGCGACGCGGCCAGCGACGCGCTCGAACACCTCGAGGCCATCTGGGAAGCCGACCCCATCTTGGAGATCGACGACGAGGCGTACTACGACTACCAGGTGAATCGCCCGGTGATCCGGCAGGTGGACGGCGTGACCCGCGAACTGGTGTGGCCGGCGATGCGGATCTCGCACTGCCGGCCCCCGGGCAGCGATCGCGATGTCGTGCTGATGCACGGGGTCGAACCCAACATGCGCTGGCGCACCTTCTGCGCGGAGTTGGTGGCCATCGCGGACAAGCTCAACGTGGACACCGTGGTGATCCTGGGCGCCCTGCTGGCCGACACCCCGCACACCCGGCCGGTTCCGGTCTCGGGCGCGGCCTACTCCCCCGAGTCGGCGAAGCGCTTCGGCCTTGAGGAGAGCCGCTACGAGGGGCCCACCGGAATCGCCGGGGTGTTTCAGGACGCCTGCGTGGCCGCCGGGATCCCGGCGGTGACGTTCTGGGCGGCCGTGCCGCATTACGTGTCGCAGCCACCGAACCCGAAGGCGACGGTAGCCCTGCTGCGCCGCGTCGAAGACGTGCTCGACATCGAGGTTCCGCTGGCGGACTTGCCGACCGACGCCGAGGAATGGGAGCAGGCGGTCACCGAGATGACCGCCGAGGACGAGGATCTCGCCGAATACGTGCAGTCGCTGGAACAGCGCGGCGACGCCGAGGTCGACATGAACGACGCGCTGGGCAAGATCGACGGCGACGCCCTGGCCGCCGAGTTCGAGCGCTACCTGCGCCGACGCCGCCCCGGCTTCGGGCGTTAATGACGCGGTCGCCGAACTTGCCGGCGACCGATCAACTACGGAAACATCGCTTCGCACCCACCGATTGGACGTTTCATGCCCTCGTTGCCCGATGACGGCAACCCCAACCCAGGAGCCGGCGACTTCGGCGAAGACGCCGGCTACCGCAAGGGCCTCAAGCCCCGGCAAGTGCAGATGATCGGCATCGGCGGCGCGATCGGCTCCGGGCTGTTCCTGGGCGCGGGCGGTCGGCTGGCCAAGGGCGGCCCCGGGATGTTCCTGGTGTACGCCGTGTGCGGGTTCTTCGTCTTTCTCATCCTGCGGGCGCTGGGCGAGCTGGTCCTGCATCGCCCGTCGTCGGGCTCATTCGTGTCGTACGCGCGCGAATTCTTCGGCGAGAAGGCCGCTTACGCGATCGGCTGGATGTATTTCCTGGGGTGGTCGATGACGGCCATCGTCGACACCACCGCGATCGCCACCTATCTGCGGCGGTGGACGAGCTTCGAATCGATCCCCCAGTGGGTGTTGGCGCTACTGGCCCTCATCGTCGTGCTGTCGATGAACCTGATCTCGGTGGAATGGTTCGGCGAGCTGGAGTTCTGGGCGGCCCTGATCAAGGTTTTCGCCCTCATCGCCTTCTTGGTCGTGGGCATCGTCTTCCTGGCGGGGCGCTATCGGATCGACGGCCACAGCGCCGGACTGAGCGTGTGGGCCGACCACGGCGGCATGTTCCCCTCCGGCGTGCTGGCGATGCTGCTGACCACCTCGGGCGTGGTATTCGCCTATGCCGCCGTCGAATTGGTGGGCACGGCCGCCGGGGAGACCGCGGAGCCGGAAAAGGTCATGCCGCGCGCCATCAATTCGGTGATCGCTCGCATCGCGATCTTCTACGTCGGGTCGGTCGCGCTGCTGGCGTTGCTGCTGCCGTACACCTCCTACAAGGCCACCGAAAGCCCTTTTGTCACTTTCTTTTCCACGATCGGCTTCCACGGCGCCGGGGACGTGATGAACGTGGTGGTGCTCACCGCCGCGCTGTCGAGCCTGAATGCGGGGCTGTATTCCACCGGCCGCATCATGCACTCGATGGCCTCCAGTGGCAGCGCCCCCGGCTTCGCGACCCGGATGTCCAAGAACGGGGTGCCCTACGTCGGCATCACGATGGCGGCAGCCATCTGCCTGTTCGGCATTGCCCTGAACGCCGTCAATCCCGGCGAAGCCTTCGAGATCGTGCTCAACATCGTGGCGCCGGGCATCATCGCGTGCTGGGCGACCATCGTGCTGTGTCAGCTGCGCGCCTACCGGATGGCCAAGGCCGGGCTGTTGCAACGGCCCCGGTTTCGCATGCCGTGGGCGCCCTATTCGGGCTATCTCACCCTGGCGTTCTTGGCCGGCGTCCTGGTCATGATGGCCTTCGACAAACAGACCGGCACCTGGACCATCGCCACGGTCGTGGTGGTCATCCCGGCGCTGAGCGCCGGGTGGCTTTTGGTGCGCAACCGGGTGGCGGCCATCGCGTCGCAGCGCGCGGCCCAGACGGGTTAGGACTTGCCGAGGCCCTGGTTATAGGCGCTGGTGGAACGGCCGAGCGCGGCGACCTGGGCGTCCAGCTGGGGTAACAGCTCGGCGGTCGATTTGTGCAGGGGCGCTTCGCCCACAGCGCTGGACAACACCGGCTTGACCCACCGGAACAGGGCCACCCAGCGCGGACAGTAGACGCGGGTGCGCCGGCGCCGGATGCCCTTGACGAACGCGGCGGCGCATTTGTCGACGGTCGTCGTCTTGTTCAGCGGCCACGGGAAGCTGGCCAGCAGTTGGTTGAACGCGGACAGGTCGGTTTGGGTGTCGCGGACCAGCGCGGTGTCGATCCAGGACATGTGCGCCGAGCCGACCCGCACGCCGTGGCGGGCCACCTCCAGCCGCAGCGCATTGGCGAACATCTCGACGGCGGCCTTGGAGGCGTTGTACGGCGCCAGCCCGGGGCAGGCCGTGTAGGCGGCCAGCGAGGAGACGATCAACACGTAGCCGCGGCGCTCGGTCAGGGCGGGCAAGGCGGCGCGGACCGTGTGAAAGACGCCGAGCACGTTGATGTCGAGGACCCGCTTGAACGCCTCGGGGTCGACTTGGGTCACCGACCCGTAACTCATGATGCCGGCGTTGGCCACGACGACGTCGATGCCGCCGAACCGCTCGACGGCGCGGGCGGCGGCCGCCTGCATCGCCGACAGGTCGCGCACGTCGGCCACCGCGGTCAGCACCCGGTCCTCGCCCAGCTCGTCGGCGAGCGCCGTCAGGTCGGCCTCGTTGAGATCGGTGAGGACGAGCTTGGCGCCCTCGGCGGCCAGCCGGCGCGCGACCTCGGCGCCGATCCCCCGCGCGCCGCCGGTGATGAAAACGACTTGGTCCCGCAGCGATGTCATGGCCGACAACGTACCGCGCGGTGGACCGGAGTGACTGCGGCCGCCCGCGCGGGACGGTCGCCATCGGCCTCGGCGGCACGGGCCGAGGACGCTGATCGGTCGGTCGAGGCTCTCCGCGGATCACCAGGCGGACGAATTACGCACGAATGGAATTAGCGTCCACGAAATTGATTACAGAAAGCGGGCGGTATTTAGCGCGCGTCTCATAAAGTGTCGCGGGGCGATGGTTATCTCCGCCCACTCTTTGCGGATCGACGAGTCTGTGTAAACACTACGCTAACTTGCCGCCCCCACTACTCTATTCGTTCGCACCTTGCCCGCCGACACCAATGCCGACCGTAGGCTCCGGGCATGACACGCAGTTGCGCATGTCGGCGGGGGCCACGGGATGACAGTCGACAGCTCTGCCCCACCGCCAGTGACCCTTGTAGAAGTCGAATTCGGCCATACCCGATAAGCCACCGGCGCGCGGTGGCCCCGCCAACCCAGCCACCGCGCGCCGGATTTAACAACGCATCCACCCTCGGCCTAGTCGGCTTCAGTAATTGACGGGAGGGATGATGCACAGAAAATCGACTCCATCGAATCTACCCGTGTGGAAATTTGTGTCCCATGCCAGCTTCGGTGACGTGGACACCTATCTCTGGCATCGTCAGGGCAGCAACCTATTCTGCTGGCACCCGGTGGGAAAGACATGGAATGCGGCGACAAAGAAGAACGTCGCGTAATGACGGGCGTAACCAAATTCGCCGGCTAAAAGACGGAGAAATAAGGCGATCAACGCTGTGTCGGCGGCGTGGGTGGTCCCCTACGCGTTCAAGCGGGCGAACTGACCTTGCCGATACTGCTCGACGCACGCCGAGCGCCGCACCTTGCCACTGGTGGTGATCGGTATCGACCCGGGTGCCACCACAACCAGATCCGCGACGCCGACGCCGTGCGAGTGGGAGACCGCGGAGGTGACGTCACGCTCCACGACGGCGAGCGTGTCCACCGCCTCGGCGCGGGACGCGGCCTTGTTCTTGACTTCGGCGATCACGACGAGCTTTTCCATGCCCTGATGCGGAACCGCAATCGCCGCGCACCGGCCCCGGGTGATCTCCTGGACCGTCGCTTCGATGTCGTCGGGCGAGTGGTTACGCCCGTAGACGATCAGCAGATCCTTGATGCGGCCGATGATGAACAGCTCGCCGTCGAAGAAGAACCCCGAGTCCCCCGTTCGCAACCACGTCGCTTCCGGTGCGCCGGCCGACGGAGCGACAAGCCGACCGCCGAAGGCGCTTTCGGTCTCCTGGGGCTTTAGCCAATAGCCCATGGCGACGTTGTCACCATGCACCCAGATCTCACCGACCGTTCCCTGGGGGCACTCAATGTTGGTGTCGGGATCAACGACACGAATCACCGGAGACCGCGGCGCCCCGTAGCTGACAAGTGGTGTGCCGGTTGAACTTTCGCACTGCTGCGCAATCCCGGTGGCCAGTTTCTCGGAGTCGAAGTGGGCGATTTTGGGTGGTTGCGCCGGTGTGCGGGTCAACGCGTACACCGTTGCCTCCGCGAGCCCATAGGCGGGCCGCACCGCTTTGTCGGGCAGATTGAAGCGCGTGAACCGCCCGGTGAAACGCCGCAAGGTCGCCGGATGCACCCGTTCGCTACCACTGAGGATGACCAGTACGTCCCCGAGATCCAGTCCGGCCATGTCCTCGTCTGAGGTTTTGCGGGCCGCCAATTCGAAAGCGAAGTTCGGCGACGCGGAAAATGCGTGACTTTCCTTGGCCAGCAATTGCATCCATCGGGCCGGTCGCTGCAGGAACGACACCGGACTCATCAGCACCGTACGAATACCGCCCAGGACCGGTGCGCACACCCCCAGTACCAAACCCATGTCGTGGTAAAACGGCAGCCACGACACGATGGTCGTATCGGGTGGAGCGACGCCGCCGTACTCCACACAAAAGTCGGACATCACCTGCCCGAAATTGGCCAGCAGGTTCCGATGCGAGACCATGACCCCGGCGGGCTGACGGGTCGACCCGGACGTGTACTGCAGATACGCCAGATCTGCGTGATTCTCGCTCCCGGCGCCGGATCCTGTGCGGGCGTCCAGGCCCAGCAGGTCGACCTCAACCACCGACGGCACGGGCCCGCCGGACTCCGACTTGACATAGTTCGCAACGGTTTCCGCAGCGGCGGACGTGGTGAGGACGACCGTCGGTGACGCATCGCGCAGCACCGAACTGACGCGCTCATCGCTGACGCCACCCAGCGGAACCGAAAGCGGAACCGCGACCCGCCCCGCCTGCAGTGTGCCGAGAAACGCCACGACGTAGTCGAGGCCCTGCGGGGCCATGATGACGGCGCGGTCACCCGTCGACCCGCAATCGTGAAGCTGCCGGGCAAGGTTCACCGTTCGCCGCTGCAGCTGAGACCACGTCAGGCTTTCGGCAATTCCGTTCCAGTCCTGCTCGTAGTCAATGAAGGTGAACGCCGTGTCGTTGGGCTGCAAGCTGGCTCGTTCACACAGCAGGTTCGAAATGGACGTCTCAACCATGATCACTCCATGCCGGCTCGGCCGGGGGTCCAAAAGGGTTTGGTGCATATCTGGCGTCGATCCCAGCCACGTTCGGTGGTCAGGATCTTGCGCAAGGTTTGTATGGTGCGGGCCTCGCCGGCGAGGTAGGCGACGCCGGGATGGGCGGGTAGCGGGAGGCTACGTAGGGCATCGGCGAGCACGGCAGAGTCTGCCGCCGGGGCGTCACCGCGCTCGACCCGGGTCAGGGGGGTGGCGAGGGGAAGGTGGTCGGTGTCGGTCGCGGCCTCGACCACGCCGTAAACCTCGGCGGACGGGTGCAGGGAGCGCAGCATCGCGGCGAACGCGACCGATGCGGTTTCTTCGCCGGCGAACACGTGGTAGGGCGCGTCGCGGCGGATGACGAATTTGCCCTGGGGGCGGGTGAACTGGGCCTGGTCTCCGACGGAGGTGGCCGTCGCCCAGCGTCTGGCGGGCGTCGCGTTCTTCGGGTCGCCGTCGTGGTCGACCATCACGATGTCGAGCGCACCGAGGTCGGGGGCGACGTCGTAGATGGAATACGTGCGGAGCACCGGGTACGGGCGCAGCCGCACAACGGAATCACGCAGGTTCGCGACCTGCAGCCGGACATGCTGACCCGGCGTCCAGGTCAGTCCCTGCAGCCGCGGGCCGCTGAACCGGATGCGGCGCATTCTTGGTGTCAGACTTTCGATCTCGCTGACCGTCGCGGAGAGGAAAACAGCGTCTCGCAGCGTGCTGATCAGTGGGAAACGTTCGATGAGTGTGGCCACAAAGAACTCCAAAACGCTTTCGGTGGTCGAGGGTGGGTGCCGGTCTGCTCAGTAGTTGTTGCAGGTGCCGAAGACGCGCTGGACGAGTTCAAACTGCTGGTCGGCCCCCGGCTGGTCGGCCAGCATCTGGGCCATCTGCTGGCGTTGACCCGGCGGCGAAGCGAGGAACTGACGCAAGAAGGCCCCGCTCTCCGGTGAAGAGTTGAATTGTGCGGCGGCTTGCGGATCCGCCGCCTGCAGCGCCGATATCACCTGTCCGTAATTGCAGGTGGTTTTGACGAACGGACTCAGGTCCCGATCGGCGTCCGCAAGGCCGGCGCCGGCGGTCAACGACAATGCGAGGGCGCAAACGCCGACAGCCACTCGGGTCAACGATTGCGTGGTCAATTGGACACCTCCTGAACGGGTGTGAACTCGAGGTGCAATTCCTTGAGGCGCCTGAACAACAGGGTGCGGTCCCAATCGAGCCGGCGAGCGCCCGGGGGACCGTGCTTGGCCTCGGAAAGCCGAATGTCGCGCATCCGAGCCAGGATTCGTTCCAGGCTCACCCGCACTTCGGCGCGGGCGATGGGCGCGCCCGGGCACGTGTGAACACCACGGCCGAACGCCATGTGATGCAGTATGTTCGGGCGGCCGAGGCGGAATTCGTCGGGATCGTCGAACCGCCGGGGATCGCGGTTTGCCGCACCGTTCATCACCAGAATGCTGGTACCGGCTCGCACATCGACGTCTCCGATCCTGGTGCTACGCCGCGCCAGGCGGAAGTTCGATTTGATCGGGCTCTCGATGCGCAGCATCTCCTCGATGAAGGCGGGAATCTTTGAATTGTCCTCGCGCAGCTGCTCTTGCAGGTCCGGTCGCTCCGCCAACGTGAGCATCGACAGACTCAGCAGGTCGATCGTCGTGCCGTGGCCCGCGGCGTACATGAAGGTGGCAACGCGGGCGACGTCTAACGCGTCGGGGGTCGTGCCGTCGGGAAACTTTGCCAACGCAAGCTCGGTGAGGACGTCGTCGCGCGGATTGCGCCGCCGTTCCTCGATGTACTCCACGAACCACTCCTCTTTCACGCCGACGAAACCGCTGCGGTCGCCTTCGAGCCTGCTGGCTCTCGCCGCGTGGCGGAATCGCTCACGATCGGCCTCGGGTACGTCCAGCAGGTCGGTGATCGCGTCGAGCGTGAACGGGAAGTTGTAGTCGAAGACGATCTCGCACTTACCCTTTGCGACGAAGCGGTTGAGTTGTTCATCGGCAAGGCGCCACAGGAAGTCCTCGTTGTTCTTGAGCTGTTTCGGCGTGAACAACCGGCTCAACAGCGAACGGTGCGCGGTGTGCTTCGGTGGATCGAACGTGATGAAGTAGTCGCCGAACGTAACCTTCTTGCGGTGCCGCTCGATCACGTCCGAGATGTCATCGCTGTCGGTTTTGGTCGGAATCCCCGACCATGGCCCGCTGACGATGTTGCATACCGACAGGGCCTGCTCGGTGTCGCGTTGCACCGCGAGGGCCTCGTCGTACCCCGACACCATCACCACACCGTGCGCCGGCTCACGCCATACCGGGCAACGCCGGATCGCGTCGTAGTAGTCGTAGGGGTCGTCGACGAGCGCCTTGTCGGTGAAGAAGTCGAGGTGCTCGGGTCCGCTCGGAGCGGACTTTCCTGTGACCATGTGATCGGAAGCCATGATGAAATCCTTTCCGCCTCACGCCGCGTCCGCGGGCGCCAGCTTTGAGCACAGCAGTTCCGCCAGACCGCGAATGGTGCCAATGCTGGCGATGTCGGCGGGCGTCACGCGTATGCCCGTTTCGGTCTGGATGCGGGTAAGTAGTTCGAGACCGCCCAGCGAGTCGAGTCCGTACTCGGACAGCGGACGGTCGGGGTCAATGTTGCGGCGCAGGATCAGGCTGACCTGGTCGGAGATCAATCGCCGCAGCCGGGTGGGCCACTCGTCCAGGGTCAGCTCTTCGAGCTCGGCGCGCAGTCTGCTTGTGCCCGTGGCGCTTTGCCCGTTGGAGCGGAACGCTTCGGCGAAGGGGCTGCGTTGGGCGAAAGCGGCCAACCACGGTGTGGCCGTTATCGGGGCGTAGCCGGTGCAGGCGCGGTCGTGGCGCAGCAGCGCTTCCAATGCATAAGCGCCTTCGTCGGGAGCTATAGCAGCGTCGGCGCGGTCGGCCAAGGCGGTGGCGCGTCCTATCTGCGCCCAGGCGCCCCACGCGATCGCGGTGGCCGGCAGACCTCGAGCCCGGCGCCAACGGGTGAAGGCGTCCAGCCAGCTGTTGGCGGCGGCGTAGGCGCCCTGACCGGGCGAGCCGACCAGCGCGGCGGCCGAGGAGAACGAGCAGAACCAGTCCAATGGCTGCGAAGCGGTCGCGGTGTGCAAATTCCATGCACCGTAAACCTTTGGTGCCCAGTCACGCTCGATGAGTTCGTCGGTGATATTGGTCAGCGTGGCGTCCTCGATCACCGCCGCCAGGTGCAGCACACCGCGCACCGGAAGCCCGGTGGCGGTTGCCGTGGCCACCAATCGCCGGGCCGTCTCGGCCTCGGTGATGTCGCCGCAGTCGACGACGACGTCGGCACCGATCGGGCGGATGCGCTCGATCATCTCCAGCGCCTCGGGAGTTGGTTGCGAGCGCGAGGACAGCACGATACGCCCGCAACCGGCGCCCGAACCGGGAGTAGCCATCTTCTCGGCCAGGAACAGCCCCAAGCCTCCCAGCCCACCGGTGACGATGTAAGCCCCGTCGCTGCGGAAGACCCCGACCTGCGCGGGCGGCACCATCACGCGGCTGCGGCCCGTGCGCGGGACATCGAGCACGAGTTTGCCGGTGTGCTGCGCGCCGCTCATCACCCGAATCGCGGTGGCGGCGTCGGCAAGTGGGTAGTGCGTGCTCTGCGGCATCGGTAACGAGCCGTCCGCGGTGAGCCGGTACACCGTGTTCAGCAGGTCTCGCAACCTGTCCGGGTGGCTGAATGACATCAACGCCAGGTCGAGGGCGTAGAACGTCAGGTTTCGCCGGAACGGGAAGAGTCCCAACCGGGTGTCACCGTAGATGTCGCGTTTGCCGATTTCGACGAATCGGCCACCGAACGCCAGCAATTCGACGCCCGCGCGCTGGGCGGCGCCGACGACCGAGTTGAGCACGATGTCCACGCCATAGCCGTCGGTGTCGCGACGTATCAGGTCGGCGAACTCCACGCTTCGCGAGTCGTAGACATGCTCAATACCCATGTCGCGCAATAATTGTCGACGTTGCTCGCTGCCCGCGGTGGCGAAGATCTCGGCCTTTGCGGCCCGGGCAATGGCGATTGCCGCCTGTCCAACCCCACCGGTCGCGGAGTGGATCAGCACCCGCTCGCCGGCTTTGATTCGGGCCAGCTCATGCAGGCCGTAATAGGCGGTGGCATGCGCGGTGGTGACCGCCGCCGCCTGGTCGTCGGCCAGGCCGGGCGGCAGCGTGACGGCCAGGCGCGCGTCGCAGGTGAGGAACGTAGCCCAACAACCGTTGGCGCTCAGGCCGCCGACATGATCCCCCACCCGGTGGCCGGTCACGCCCGGTCCGACCGCGGTCACCACGCCGGCGAAGTCGGTGCCCAGCGCAGGCAGCCGGCCCTCGAATGCGGGGTAACGGCCGAACGCGACGAGGACGTCGGCGAAGTTGATGCTGGACGCGCTGACGGCGACCTCGATCTCTCCGGGTCCCGGTGGAACGCGGTCGCAGGCAACGAGTTCGAGTGACTCCAGGTCGCCGGGCGTACGGATCTGCAGCCGCATCCCGTCGGACTCGTGGTTGGCGACGGCGGTTTTCCGCTCCTCGGCAAGCAGCGGAGCGGGGCACAACCGCGCGGTGTACCACGCGCCATTTCGCCAAGCGGTCTCGTCCTCGTCCGAACCGGCGAGCAGTTGCCGTGCCAGCTGCTCGGCGTCGGTGGTTTCGTCCACATCGATCAGACTGGCGCCCAGATGCGGGTGTTCCATGCCGATTACCCGGACCAGGCCCCGCAGCCCGGCCTGCGCGAGGTCGGGCACGTCGTTGGACACAACCGTTTGGGCGTTGCGGGTGACGACGTACAAGCGCGGCGGTTCGCCGGGAACGTCCACCAGCTCGCGGGCAATGCGCGCCAGATGTTGCACGTAGTCCCGGCCCAAAAGCGCACACTGCTCCTCGGATTCACCGTTGTCCGGCCCGGTGAGGATCACCACTGCGGCGAATCCACCGGTACGCAGATGATCTCCGAGCTGACCCACAGTGGAGCTGTGGTCGGCGTGCCGCGGCCAGGACATGGTCGTGCACTGCATCCCGTGGTTTTTCAACGCGTCGGCGAGCGAGCTGGCGGCCGCGTCCGCGGTGGCGGAAGTGCCGAGCAAAAGCCAGCTTCCGGCGTCGGTGTGGTCCGGCTCCGGCAATTCGCGTTGCCGCCATTCGACGGTCAGCAGCCGCTCGGCCAGCACCCGATCTTTGTTGCCGCTCTCGGATGCGCTGGTGCCCACCCGCAGGCCCTGCACGGTGAGCAGGACTGCCCCGTGCTCGTCGAGCACGTCGATGTCGGCCTCGACCCCGGAAGTGTCGGCCTTGGTCACCCGTGTGTAGCAGTAGTGGGCATTGCGGGCGGCGCCGTAGGCGCGGAGTCGACGAATACCCGACACCAACCCCAGCGCGCCGTCGCCCAGGGCCCGGACGTCCGGATGAGCTTCAACGGACTGGAAACAGGCATCCAGCAATGCGGGGTGTACGCCGTAAAGAGCCTGTTGCGAGCGGATTTGGCGGGGCAGCGCCACCTCGGCCAGGACGGTGCCGGGCGCCTCCTTGCCGGTGTGGACGACACCCAAACCGGCGAATGCGGGACCGTACTGAACGCCACGTCGGTCCATGCGCGCGCGCACCTCGTCGCCATCATCGCTACCCGTATGCGCGGCGAGGAGCGCGCACATGTCGTACGCGGGGGGCCGGTCATCCTCTGCGGCACGGAGGATTGCGGCGGCATGCCGCGCCTGTTCGCCGCCCCGATTCGACTCGACGGTGAACTCGACGACGCCCGGTGAGGACAACGACGCCAAGGCGCCGATCGTGGTCTGCTCATCCAGCAGGAGCGCCTGCTCGAACCGGATGTCGCGAACCTCGGCCGTCTCGCCCAGCACGGTGCGCGCGGCAGCCAACGCCATCTCGCAGTACGCGGCTCCCGGGAGCACAACCACATTGCGGATCTGGTGGTCGGCGAGCCACGGCTGCGCGGCGGTGCCGACCTCGGCCTGCCACACGTGGCGCTCGGGCTCCTCCTGCAGGTGCACGTGCGAACCCAGCAGTGGATGCACGGAAACGGTGCAGCCGCCGTGTGTCGGGGATTCCTGGCCGCCGCCGCTCAACCACAGCCGGCGGTGCGTCCAGGTCGGCAGCGGCGCGTCCACCAGCCGCCCACTCGGGTAGAGCACGGAGAAATCGACCGCCGCGCCCGCGCTGTGTAGATCCGCCACAAAACCACGCAGCCCGTGGGGAAGCGATTGTTGACGGCGCATCCCGGCCAGAGCGGCCATCGGCATCTCCCGACCGCGCGCGGTCTGCTCGAGAGCGCGGGTAAGCAGCGGGTGCGGCGCCAGCTCGGCAAAGACCCGGAAGCCGTCCTCCAAAGCGGCCTGCACGGCCGTGGCGAACCGCACCATACGGCGCATGTTGTTCGCCCAATAGCGGGCGTCGCACACGGGCTGCTCGCGCGGGTCGAACAGGGTCGCCGAGTAGTACGGAACCTCCGGTGTCATCGGCCTGATCTCTGCGAGCATCGCGGTCAGCTCGTCCATGATCGGATCGACTTGAGGCGAATGAAAGGCGACGTCCGTGGGGACCTCGCGGGCCATCACATCGCGCTGCTCCCAGGCCGCGACCAGGTCGCGAACCGTTTGGGCGGCACCGGCAATCACGGTGGACTGCGGCGAGGCCACCACCGCCACCACGACGTCGTTGACGCCACGCGCCGTCAGCTCCGAAAGCACTTGCTGGGCAGGCAATTCCACCGATGCTGTGGCGCCCGCACCGGCGATGCGGGACATCAGCCGCGAGCGGCGGCAGATCACCCGCGCCCCGTCTTCCAGCGACATCGCACCCGCGACGACAGCTGCCGCGGCCTCGCCGAGGGAGTGCCCGATCACCGCGCCCGGGCGCACTCCATATGCCTTCATCGTGGCCGCCAGCGCGACCTGCATGGCGAACAGGGTCGGCTGGACACGGTCTTGGCCGGCCACGGTCTGCGGCGCCGACATGGCTGCGATCACCGAGAATCCGGACTCCCGCGCGATCAGCGGTTCGACTTCCGCGACGGTGGCGGCAAACACCGGTTCGGTCGCCAGCAGGTCTGCGCCCATCGCCGCCCATTGCGAACCCTGCCCGGAGAACACCCAAACCGGCCCGCGGTCGTCCTGTCCGACCGCGGGCTGATACGGAGCATCGCCGTCGGCGACCTCGCGCAAAGCCACGACGAGCCTGGCCCGGCTATCCGCGATGACCGCGGTACGTACCGGGCGGTGGACGCGCCGGCGCGCCAGGGTGTAGGCCAGGTCGGGCAACGCCAGATCGTCATGTGCTCGCACCCAGCCGGCCAGCCGGCTGGCCGTGCGGCGCAGTTCATCGGCCGAGGTGGACGACAGCGGGAATATCAGCGGTTCCGTCGTCGACGATTCATCCTGGGATACAACGGTTTTCAGGACTTGTTCGGGTGCTTGTTCCACGATGGCGTGCACGTTGGTTCCCGACAGGCCGTACGACGAGACCGCCGCCCGTCGTGGGTGGTCCCCGTTGGTAGTCCACGGCGTAGTCTCAAGGGGCACAAAGAGTTTCGTATCGATCTTGGCCAGGTCATCGGGTAGCCGGGTGAAATGCAAATTCCGGGGAACCACACCGTGCTGCAGCGCGAGGATCGCCTTCATCATCCCGAGGGCTCCGGAGGCCGCCTGCGCATGGCCGAAGTTGGTCTTCACCGACGCCAGCGCGCAGGGCCCCTCGACGCCGTAAACGTCGGCCAGGCTGGCATATTCGATCGGGTCACCCACCGGGGTGCCGGGCCCGTGGGCCTCGACCATGGCAACCGTTCGGGCGTCGACACCCGCGGCGGCCAACGCCGCCTGATACACCGCGGTCTGCGCGGTCTTCGACGGGGTGGCGATATTCACGGTGTGACCGTCCTGATTGGCGGCGGTCCCCCGCACGACGGCCAGAATCCGGTCGCCATCGCGCAGCGCGTCGGACAGCCGCTTGAGTAACAGCATGACGCTGCCCTCGCCGCCCACGAACCCGTCGGCCGCGACGTCGAAGGCGTGGCAGCGCCCGGTCGGCGACAGCATGCCCTCGGCCGACCCCGCGGCGAATTTCCGCGGGTCCAACGCCAGCGTGGCGCCGCCGGCAAGGGCGAGGTCGCTTTCGCGCTCGTGCAGGCTGCGGCAAGCCAGGTGGATCGCGGTCAGGCCGGAAGAACAGGCGGTGTCCACGGTCAGTGCGGGACCGTGAACCCCCAGGGCGTAGGCGATGCGCCCGGAGGCCAGGCTGAAGTTGCTGCCGGAAAAGCCGTATGCCCCCTCGACGGAGTGCGCGTCGGCGGCCAGCAGTTGGTAGTCACCATGCGTCAATCCCATGAACACGCCGGTGCGCGAGTCGGCGATTCGCTCCCGCGTAAGACCGGCGTGTTCCATGGCCTCCCACGAGGTTTCCAGAAGTATCCGGTGTTGCGGATCCATCGCGGTCGCTTCCCGCTCGTTGATCCCGAAGAACTCGGGATCGAAGCCGGCGACGTCGTCGATGAATGCGCCCCACCGCGAGACCGACCGGCCCGGCACACCCGGCTCGGGATCGTAGTATTCGTCGGCGTCCCAGCGGTCGGGCGGGATCTCGGTAACCAGGTCGTCGCCGCGCAGCAACGCCTCCCACAACTGCTCCGGGGAATCGATGCCCCCCGGTAGCCGGCACGCCATGCCGATCACAGCAATGGGAGTGACAGGTGTGGCGCCGATCGGGGGCGAGTCGGTCGATGGCCGGCGCTGCATGACGTCGTCGATCGGGTAGGTAGTCATTTCGCGCCCTCACAGCAACGACTGAGTTGGCTGCCAGGGTCGTCGTCGAACGGATTGATACTCACCGGTCCTCCAAATCTCGCGTGGGCAAGGGCCGAACACATCGGTGCACAGCTGTTGCAAGCGCTCTGGGGCATCGCCCGGAACGACTCGACAAGGTGCATGATTCAGAGCGTTGTGGTTTTGCAATCCCGTTGTCAGGCTTATCAAGTCGGTAGCGTAGTCAGGACCCGCACATAGAGTGGTCGACGCGAGCCAACAGAGTGGTGGCTGCGCCGGCGGCGGGCAGTACTCCACCAGAAACCGGATCGCTGCTCGGATCACGCTCTGCAACAGCATTTTTCGTCGACGCCGCACACTTCGGCCGTGGCCGCGACGAGCTAGATCTCCCCCGCGTCGACGGCTTTCCTGACTTCCTGCGCGCGGGCCACCTGCGCTGCCGTGTACCCGATCAGCAGCGCCACCGCGCCGAGCAGCACGACGACCCCGGCCAGCCACAACAGGCCGTAGGTGTAGCCGCGGTCCAGCGCATGCAGTTGCGCGGCGTTCATGGACTTCACCGGACCCAGGGTGCCGCCCAGCCGCAGGGTGTGCGATGTGATGGCGGCCTGGATGATGACCAGCACCAGCGGTCCGCCCAAGGTCTGCAGCATCACGGCAATCGCCGAGGTGGGCCCGATCCGGTCGGAGCCGACGCTGGCGATCACCGACAGCGTGAGCGGGACGAAGATCGCGCCGATACCAAGGGCGCCGATGCTGAGCGGCACAAGCAGGTTCGGGAAGTACGGGATCCCGGCGTTGAGTGTCGCGCCGTACAGCGTTGCGATCAGAATCAGGCCGCTGCTGGCGAGCACCACCACCCGCGGCGGGAACCACATCACCAGCTTCGACGCCGCGCCGACCCCGATGGCCACCCCGATGCCGAACGGGATGAAGGCGACACCAGCGCGCAGCGGGCTGTAGCCCATGACGGTCTGCACATACATGCCGACCAGCACGGTCAGGCTGAACAGCACGCCACCGCCGAGGAACATGGCCGCGAACGCGGCCAGCCGGTTGCGGTCGAAGAACAGGCCGAACGGCACGATGGGGTTCTCGGCGGTGCGCTCCGCCACGACGAACGCCACGAGGGCGGCCAGGGCCACCAGGCCCGAACCGATCGTGATGGCCGACTGCCACCCGTGCTCCGGGCCCATCGACAGGCCGAACACCGCGGCGGTACAGCTCAACGTGGCCAGCGCGGCCCCGGTGGCGTCGAGCTTCATCCGCTCCTTCTGGGTTTCCTGCAGCATGATGACGGCCAGGCAGATCACCGCCAGCCCGATCGGCACGTTCACCAAAAACGCGAGCCGCCACGACACGTCGGTCAGCGCGCCGCCCACCACCAGGCCCAGCACCCCGCCGAGACCGGACATCGCGCCGAACACCCCAGTTGCGACGTTGCGTGCCGATCCCCTCGGGAACGTGGTCGCTATCAGCGCCAAATTGGTCGGCGCCATGATCGCGGAAGCCGCGCCGTGCAACAGCCGCGCCGCTATCAGGGTCCCCCCGTCCCAGGCGATGCCGCACAAGGTCGAGGCGAAAGTGAACAACGCGACCCCGACGATGAAAGCGCGCTTGCGGCCGATGGTGTCACCCAGGCGGCCACCCAGCAGCATCAGGCCACCGAAGGTCAGCATGTAGGCGGTGATCACCCAGCTCCGCCCGGCATCCGACAAGCCCAGCTCGTTCTGGATCCTGGGCAGCGCGAAGATCGCGACGGGGCCGTCCATCGCCACCATCAGTTGCATGCCGCCGATCGCGACAACGACGGCGACGAACGGGCGAGACCGCAGCAAAGGGGGAAGGCGCCTCTTCACGGGGCGCGGCGCGCTCGGTTTGACGGCCATCATTCTGTGCGCGCACCTTCGAGTTCTAATAGAACTTTGAGTTGTTGGCCATACTGGATGAGCGATTCTGTATTCAGCATTTCTTGATGCCTGGAATCGACCGCGTAGCAATGGATTTCGCCAGTAATGTGAGGTCGCCAACTTTGCAGCGGAGACGAACTCTGGTCGTCGTCATCCCCCACGGCAGCGAAAACGTCCACGTCACCGTTGAAAACCCCTGGTTCATGGTCTCGGGCCAACGCCAGATTCGTGTCGTCGTTGCGGACGATCGAATCGAGGAGCGGCTTGTATCGAGCCAATTCGACGATTCCTCGTTCGCGGAGTAGTTCTTCTGCAAGCTCGTAGGTGAGCGGCTCATCGGGAATGTCGATGCGGCAGAACCGCAAAACTTCTTCCAACGCCTTCTCGACCAACACATCGCTGTTCAGGACGTCGCTGTTCGGGACGGTCAGGAGGGCGTCGAGAAGGATCAGGCGTGCGATCGAGCATCCGCGTCGCTGAAGCTCGATGGCGATCTCATGGGCGACGACGCCTCCGAAAGACCAGCCGAGAAGGTTGTAGGGCCCGGTCGGATCGACCCCCTGAATCCGGTCGGCATAGTTTTTCGCCATGTCGCGGATTGAGGCGGGTTCGGCCTCGCCGTTTTGCGGGGCTTGCTGAATTCCGATGACCGGGCAGTCCAGGTAATTTCCGAGGGCGTGATACGGCCAGCTCAGCCCGCTCGCGGGATGGATGCAGAACAGCGGAATACCGGTGCCCTCCTTGAGGAACTCGACGGGCACGACTTCCACCTCGCCGGCATCTTGGCCCAATTCCCGGCTCAAGCTCCTGACGGACGGCGCGTGGAACAGCGTGCGCACCGCGAGGCCGGCGTCCAGGGATTTGTTGATGGCGGCGATGACGCGCATCGCCGACAGGGAATCCCCGCCCAGGTCGAAGAAGGAGTCGTCGACCCCGACGCGCTCGAGCCCGAGCACCTGGGCGTAGATGCCGGCCACGATCTCCTCGGTGGGCGTGGCCGGGGCCCGGTAGCGATCGCCCTCGCAGTACTCGGGCGCCGGAAGCGCCCGGGTGTCCAGTTTGCCGTTGACCGTCAACGGCAGCGCGTCGATCACCACCACCGCCGCCGGGACCATGTAGGCCGGCAGCCGCTGACCCAGCCGGGCCCGAACATCGGCCGGGTCAGCGGTGCCGGTGAGATAGCCGACGAGGCGTTTGTCACCGGGGCGGTCCTCGCGGGCGATCACCGCCGCCTGCTCCACCCCATCCAGGGCGGCCAGCGCCGCGCGGATCTCACCGAGTTCAATGCGATACCCGCGGATCTTGAGCTGCTCATCGGCCCGACCCAGATAATCCAGCTGCCCGTCGCGCCCCCAACTCACCAGATCCCCGGTGCGATACATCCGTTGTCCCGGCGCGCCGAACGGGCACGCCACAAACCGCGACGCCGTCAACCCCGGGCGGCGCACATATCCGACACCGACCCCGGTACCGGCCACATACAACTCCCCGACCACCCCGACCGGCACCGGACGCAGCCACCGGTCCAGCACGAAGAACGCCGCGCCGGGCACCGGCGAACCGATCGGCACGACATCCGACCCGGCGGTCAGCGGCGCGCTCAAGGCCACCCACATCGTCGTCTCGGTCGGGCCGTATTCGTTGATCATCACGCGCCCGGGTGCCCACCGTTCGGTCAGCTCGGCCGGGCAGGCCTCGCCGCCCACCAGCAGGGCCACCGACTCCAGCCCCTCCGGCGACAACGTCCCCACCGCCGAGGGGGTTTGGCATAGGACGCTGACCTGTTCGGTGATCAGCAGCGCGCGGAAGTCTTCCGGTGCGGCCGCCACCGACTCGGGCACCACCACCAACCGCCCACCGTGCAGGAGGGCGCCGTAGATCTCCCACCCCGAGATGTCGAAGCTGTAGGAGTGCCACTGCGACCACACCTGCTCGGGCCCAGCCAAACTCGGATCAAGAGACCCGAGCAGCTCGGTGACGTTGCGGTGGGTGATGGCGACGCCTTTGGGAACCCCGGTAGTGCCCGACGTGTAGATCACGTAAGCGATGTCATCGGGATCCGGCGCCGGCAAACCCGTGTCGGGGAAGCCGTCAATGCGGGGATCGGCCACATCGATGACCGTTAGGTCGCACCCATCCAGCCGCCCGGCCAGCGCCGCGGTGGTGATCGCGGCGATCGGCGCGGCATCGGCCACGACGAAGGCGATCCGCTCCGCCGGATGCGCGGGGTCGATCGGCAGGTAGGCCGCTCCGGTCTTGAGCACCGCCAACATCGCTACGACTGCCTCGGCGCAACGGTTGAACAGCAGCGCCACGCACTGTCCCGGACCCGCGCCTTGGGCGGTCAGCAGGTGCGCCAGCAGGTTCGACGCCTCGTCGAGCTCCCGGTAGGTCATCGACCGGCCGTCGGAGCTGACCGCCACGGCCTCTGGAGCGCGGGTGAGCTGCGCGGCGAACACCGCCGGAATCGACGGCGAGGGTGACGCCGTCGGGGTCAACGCCGCCCGGTTGCCGATCTCATCCAACCGAGCGTGCTCGCCCGCGTCCAGCACGTCCACGGACGACAGCACTCGGGACGGCTCGGCGGTGACCGCGATCAGCACTCGCTCCAGCCGCTCGATCAGCGCCTCGATGGTGGCCGCGTCGAACACGTCGGTGCGGAACTCCACCGAGCCGCCGATGCCTGCGGGATCACCGGCGGTAGTCCAGCGTTCGCCCAACGTGAAGGTCAGGTCCATCCGGGCAACCCGGGTGTCCGCCGCCAGCGGTGTGACCTGCAGATCACCCAGGGCCAACCCGGCGGGGACGCCGTCCTCCCGCGCGAAGTTCTGCCAGGCCAATACCACCTGTATCAGCGGGTGGTGCGCCAGGCTTCGGGTCGGGTTGAGCCGCTCCACGAGCACCTCGAAGGGCACGTCCTGGTGCTCGTAGGCGGCCAGACTGCGCGCGCGCACCTGATCCAGGGATTCGGTGAAGCTCGGGTCGCCGGCCAGGTCGACCCGCAACACCAGGGTGTTGACGAAAAAGCCCACCAATCCATCGAGTGCGGGATCATCGCGCCCGGCGATCGCGAATCCGACCGCCACGTCGCTGCTGGCGGTCACCTTGGCCAGCAGTACGGCCAGGGCGGCCTGGATCACCATGAAGCTGGTCGCGTTGTGCTCGCGGGCCACCGCGCGCACCCGCTGCTGCAGCTCGGGCGGCCACTCCACCATGACGCTGGCGCCGCGGTAGTCGGCCATGGGCGGATAGGGCCGGTCGGTGGGCAGCGCCAGGCGCTCGGGCACCCCGGCCAGCTCCTGCTCCCAGTACGCCAGCTGGGCGGCGATCGGGCTGTCGCTGTCGGTGACATCACCGAGCTGCGCACGCTGCCACAGCGTGTAATCGGCGTACTGCACCGGCAACGGCGCCCAACCGGGTGCCTGCCCCGCACACCGGCTGGCGTACGCCACCGCCAGATCAGCCACCAGCGGCGACATCGACAAGCCGTCGGCGGCGATGTGGTGCACCACCGCCACCAGCACGTGTTCGTCGTCGGCGATGCGGAAAAGCCGTGCCCGCAAAGGAATCTCGGTGGCCAGATCGAACGAGTGACGCACCGTCGGGTCGATGGCCTCCTGCAGCCGGGTTTCCGGCCAGCCGGTGGCATCGACGACCCGCCAACCGAAGTCGGCCTGCTCGATCGGGATAACCACCTGTTCGGGTATCCCGTCGATCGCCGGGAAGAGGGTGCGTAGGGTCTCCTGGCGGGCTACCACATCGGCGAGCGCCGCCCCTAACGCCTCGGCATCCAGCCGTCCGCTGAGCCGCAACGCCACCGCCATGTTGTAGATCGGCGAAGGCCCCAGCAACTGGTCGATGAACCACAAGCGTTGCTGGGCAAACGACAACGGCACCACCTCAGGCCGCTCAACCGCCACCACCGGCTGGCGTCGACCGCCACCTCCGCCGACACGGAGCGCCAACTGGGTCACCGTGGGCGCCTCGAACACGGTGCGCACCGAAAGCTCTGCCTTCAGACCCATCTCGATCGCGGCGACCAAGCGCATAGCCAGCAGCGAATCCCCACCCAGATCGAAGAACGACTGGTCGACCCCGACGCGCTCAATCCCGAGGACCTCGGCGAACGCGCCGGCCAGGATCTCTTCGACCGGGTTGGCCGGCGCGCGATATCCGGCATTTTGGTATTCGGGTGCCGGCAGGGCGCGGGTATCGAGTTTGCCGTTGACCGTCAACGGCAGCGCGTCGAGCACGACCACCGCGGCCGGCACCATGTATTCCGGTAGCCGCTCGCCCAGCGCGGTACGCAGGTCGGCCGGGTCCGCAGTCCCAGTGACGTAGGCAACCAGGCGCTTGTCGCCGGGGCGGTCCTCGCGGGCGATGACCACCGCCTGATCCACCTCACTCAGCGCGGTCAGGGCGGTCTGGATCTCCCCGAGCTCGATGCGATAGCCGCGGATCTTGACCTGCTCATCGGTGCGCCCCAGGTAATCCAGCTGCCCATCGGCGCGCCAGCGCACCAGATCCCCGGTGCGATACATCCGTTGGCCCCGCGCCCCGAATGGGCAGGCGACAAACCGCGAGGCGGTCAATGACGCACGACCCGCATACCCGGCCGCCACCCCGGCACCGGCCACATACAACTCACCGACCACCCCCGCGGGCACGGGATGCAACCAGCCGTCGAGGACGAACAGTGCCGCCCCGCCGACCGGCGCACCGATTGGCGGCGTCCCGGATCCTTGCGTCAGCGGGGCGCTGATCGCCACACACATCGTGGTCTCGGTCGGGCCATAGGCGTTGACCATCACCCGCCCCGGCGCCCACCGATCCACCACCTCGGCCGGACACGCCTCACCCACTACCGCCAAGGCCACCAACTCCAAACCGTCGGTGGGCAACGCGGCCACCGCCGACGGGGTCTGGGTCAACACGCTGACGCCTTCGGCGACCAGCACCCGATGCAGATCCTGCGGTGAGGCGCTGACCGCCTCGGGCACCACCACCAGCCGGCCACCGCGCAGCAGGGCACCGAAGATCTCCCACACCGACACATCGAACGCCAACGAATGACACAGCGCCCACACCCCCGCGGCCGGCAGGCCCGCCCGCAACGACCCCAACAACTGGGTCACGTTGCGATGGGTGATCCCAACACCTTTGGGCACCCCGGTGGTGCCCGAGGTGTAAATCACATACGCGATGTCGTCCGGGGCCGGCCCCGACAAATCCGTGTCCGGTTGCGCGTCGATGGCGGGATCGTTGACGTCGATGACCGCCACGTCATGGCCGTCGAGCCGTTCGGTCAGCGCCGCGGTGGTGATCGCCGCGATCGGCGCGGCATCGGCGAGCACGAAGCCGATCCGCTCCGCGGGCAGACCCGGGTCGATCGGCAAATACGCCGCCCCCGACTTGAGCACCGCCACGATCGCCACCACCGCCTCGACCGACCGCGACAACACCACCGCCACAGTCCGCCCCGGCCCCGCCCCCCGCCCAACAAGCAGATGCGCCAACCGATTCGAGGACTCATCCAGCTCGCGGTAGGTCATCGACAAGCCATCACCGACCACCGCCACGGCATCCGGAATCCGGGCCACCTGGGCGGCGAACAACTCCGGCACCGACACCGCAACGCCGTGCGGGCTGGCCAAAATCGCCTTATTACCAAGCTCTTCCAGGCGAGCGCGCTCACCCTCACCCAGCACATCCACCGACGACAGCCGCCGGGCCGGGTCGGCGGCCATTGCCACCAACACCCGCTCCAACCGACCGATCAACGCCAGGATGCTGTCCGCGTCGAACACGTCGGTGCGAAATTCGACTTGCCCGGAAATCCCGGCGGGCTCACCGGCGTCGGTCCAGCATTCTTTGAGGAAGAAGACGAGATCCATTTTCGCGGTCTGGGTGTCGCCGAGCAGCGGCGTGACCTGAAGGTCACCCAAGCTCAGCCCGGTCTCGGGGACGCTGACCTGTCCCGGGAAATTGTTCCAGCCCAACATCACCTGGACCAGCGGGTGGTGGGCCAACGATCGGGTGGGGTTGAGCCGCTCGACGAGTACCTCGAACGGCACGTCCTGGTGCTCGTAGGCGGCCAGGCCGCGTGATCGCACCTGCGCCAGCAGCTCGGCGACGGTGGGATCGCCGGCAAGATCGACGCGCAGCACCAAGGTGTTGACGAAGAATCCCACCAGCTCGTCCAGCGCGGGATCGCGGCGCCCGGCGATCGCGAATCCCACCGCCACATCGCTGCTGGCGCTGAGCTTCGACAGCAGCACCGCCAGGGCGGCCTGCGTCACCATGAATCCGGTCGCGTTGTGTTCGCGGGCCATCCGAGCAATCTGCTGCTGCAACAACGCCGGCCACTCAACGGTCACCCTGGCGCCGCGCTGATCGGCCACCGGCGGGTAGGGCCGGTCGGTGGGCAGCTGCAGCCGCTCGGGCATCCCGGCCAGCGTCTGCTCCCAGTAGGCCAGTTGCGCTGCGATGCGGCTTTCACTGTCGTCGAGATCGCCGAACTGCGCGCGCTGCCACAGCGTGTAGTCGACATACTGCACCGGCAATGGGGCCCAGTCGGGGGCCCGGCGCGCGCACCGGCTTGCATAGGCCACACTCATGTCTCGCACCAGGCGGGTCGTCGACCAACCGTCGGCGGCGATTTCGTGCAGCACGGCCACCATCACGTGTTCATCGTCGGCGACGCGGAAAAGCCTTGCCCGCAACGGGATCTCGGTGGCCAGGTCAAACCCGTAGCGCACCACGGCGCCGACGGCGTCCTCCACCTGGCCAGCCGGCCATCCGGTGGCATCAACGACGTCCCAGCCGAAATCGGCCTGGTCGGCGGGCACCACCAGTTGCTGCGGTATCCCGTCGACCGCCCTGAACAGGGTGCGCAGGCTCTCATGGCGGCCGACCACATCGACCAGCGCCGCACCCAGCGCGTCCGCATCGAGGCGCCCACTCAGCCGCAACGGCACCACCACGTTGTAAAGCGGTGAAGGCCCTTGCAATTGGTCGATGAACCACAACCGACTCTGGGCAAACGACAACGGAATCACCGCCGGCCTCTCCGCCGGCACCAGCGGCTCCAGGCCCCCGCCCTGACCGATACGGGGCGCCAATTCGGCAACCGTGGGGGCCTCGAACACGGCACGCACCGACAGGTCGGCATCCAGAACGTTGTTGACCGCGGCGATCAGCCGCATCGCCGACAGCGAATCCCCACCCAGGTCGAAGAACGAGTCGTCGGCCCCGACCTTGTCGATCGCCAGCACCTCGGCGAACAGGCCGGCGACGATCTTTTCGGTCTGGGTCTGCGGCGCTCGGAAGACTGTGGTGGCAAAAACGGGCGCCGGCAAGGCCTTACGGTCGATCTTGCCCGAGGACGTCATCGGGAACTCGTCGAGCACCACGATGTGCGTCGGCACCATGTACTCGGGCAACCACGCGCTCAACTGCTGACGCACGGCGGTGATTTTGGTGTTGGTCTGCGGGTCGTTGGCGTGACTGGTGACTCGGTGGGCCGCGTCGGGCGGCAGATACAGATCGGTCAGCGCCCAGGTCCGCTCAGCGTCGGCGGCAGTGACGAACACCGCGTCCACGGTGCCCGGTTGGGCTCCCCAGGTGACCGCGACGCGGTATCCGGCACTCTCGCCAAGGCGGTGGAGCTGTTCGGGGACAACGGCGTCCGCGCTCTCGGCCAGGGCCAGCGCGTCGGACAGAGCGAGCCCGTCGGCGAGGGCGTGTTCGACGTGCACGTCGCTGATCACTCCCGCGCGGGGGATCTCGGTGACGCGAACAATGGCGGGACGCTCGGCCACCAACCGGTCGTGCAGCCCGCCCAGGCCCGCGCACTGGGCCCACGCCCAGCTGTCTGCGCCGGCCAGTGAGCGCACCGGTGCCGGGGTTTTGAAGACGACGAGGTCGTAGCGATACCGGTTGAGTTCGTTGTCGGCCGTGCCGCGCTTGACTTCAATATCCAGCCCGGCCACCGATGCATGGCCAGCGGCCCAGGCGGTGAAAAACTCTGGGGCCAATAGTAATTCGGCTTCGCCGAGCATGGCGCGCTGAACTCGTTGGCGAATCTCGTCAACGTCGGCGGTGTCGTTGGCGGCCCGGACAAGCGCGACGCCGGTTTGAAACGCGCCCTGCAGACTGTGATTACGCACGTCGCCGACGAACAGTGCCCCGCCTGGTGCCAGCAATCGCATCGCGACCGCCAGCACGTCGGTGAGATAGCGCGCGCTCGGGAAGTACTGGACCACCGAGTTGAGCACCACCACATCGAAATGGCCCTCCGGCAACGCATCTGCCACATCGGCGGGCTGCACCCGCAACCGCACCCGATCCCCCCACGGCTGCCCGGCCACGGCGGCCTGCAGCCTCTGGATCGTCGGCGCGGAGAAGTCCGTGGCCCAGTACTCGGCACAGACCGGCGCCAACTGGGAAAGCAATAGCCCCGAACCCACGCCGATCTCCAGCACCCGCGCGGGATGCAACTCGAGGATCCGATCCACCGTGGCCGAACGCCACTCGATCATCTCCTCGAGCGGGATCGGATCGTCGGTGTAGCTGCTGTTCCAGCCGCGGAAATCCATGCCGAATTCCGGCGCGTCCACGTCGGCGCCATACGCCTCGTCATACAGGTGTTGCCACGCTTGGACGGTTTCGGCGTCGTGCTCGGCGGTGGTGGCCTGCTCGAGGGTGACATAGGCGACGAGGTGCGAGCCGGTTCTGCTCTCGTGCACGGTGGCGGCCGCCCGGGCGACCTGCGGGCAGCCCAGCAAGGTGTTTTCGATTTCGCCCAGTTCGATGCGGTGCCCGCGCAGCTTGATCTGAGCGTCGGCACGGCCGAGGTAGTCCAGGGTTCCGTCGAGCGTCCAGCGCGCCAGGTCGCCGGTGCGATACAGCCGCGCGCCCGCGGGCCCGTAGGGATCGGCCACGAACCGTTCCGCGGTCAGATCCGCGCGGCCCAGGTAGCCGCGCGCCAGCGCCGGTCCGCCCAGATACAACTCGCCGATCACCCCGATGGGGGCGGGGTTCAGCCGCGCGTCGAGCACCAGCGAGCGCATCCCCGGGAGCGGGCTGCCGATGCGGACCGGCTGCCCCGCCACGAGCGGCACCGTGGTGGCCCAGATTGTGGCCTCGGTCGGGCCGTAGCCGTTGAACATGCGCCGCCCCGGCGCCCACGCGGCCACCAACTCGTCGGGGCAGGCCTCACCGCCGACGATCAAGGTGGACAACACATCCAGCCGGCTTCGATCCAGCGACGACAGCAACGTCGGGGTCATCACGGCCGCGTTGACCCGTTGCTCCTGCAGCAATGCGGTCAGCGCCTCGCCGGCATACACCTCCGGCGGCGCGACCACCAACGCGCCGCGCGATCCCACCGCGACCAACAACTCACCGAGCGCGGCGTCGAATGTCGGGGAGAGCACCGCCAGCATTCGGGTGTCCGCGCCGAGCCCAAACGCCTCGCGGTGCGCCGCGGCGACCCCGGGCAGACCGCCGTGGGTGACCGCCACGCCCTTCGGGGTGCCGGTGGACCCCGACGTGAAGATCACATACGCGGTGTTGTCCGGTCCCAACTCCGCCAGTCGGTCGGCGTCCGTGATCGGTTCGGCGCACCGCCCGGACAGGTCCAGGCCGTCGATGCGCAGCACCGGGCGCGACCCGGCGCCGGCCACCGTGTCTGCGTCGCGGGTCAACACGCACACCGCGCCGACGGCGTCCAGCACCGTCGCGATCCGCTCGACCGGGTGAGCGGGATCCACCGGCACATACACGCCGCCGGCTTTCTGCACCGCCCACCACGCCACCACGAGTTCCGTGGACCGGCCCATCGCCACGCCCACCGCGCGTTCGGGGCCCACCCCCGCCTCGATCAGCACCCGCGCCAGCCGCGTCGACCACGTGTCGAGCTCGCGGTAGGACAAGCTCCGGGCCCGATCGACGATCGCCACCGCGTCCGGGTCGGCGGCCACCGCGGCGTCCAACAACTCCGGCGCCACCCCCGCCGGCGCCCCAACTCCGGCGCCAGACCACCGCGACAGCACCAGATCACGCTCGTCGCGATCCAGCAGCGCCAGGTCGCCCACCACCACCGACGCATCCGCGACGACCGCTTCGATCACCCGCGTGAACCAGGTGACGAAGCGCTCGATGGTGGCCCGTTCATACAGGTCCGTGGCATAGGTCACGACCCCGGCGGCCATCGGTGCGGCCGGGTCGTCGGAGGGCACCTCCCGCAGGTCGACATCCAGATCGAATTTGGCGGTGCGGCTGTCCACCGCCAGCGGCTCGACGCTGAGCCCGTCGAGCGCCACCTCGGGGCGCACATTGTTCTGGAAGGCCAGGGCCACCTGAAACAGCGGATGGTGCGCCGTGGAGCGCACCGGGTTGAGCTGCTCGACCAGTCGCTCGAACGGCACATCCTGATTGGTGTAGGCGTCCAGCGCCTTCTGGCGCACCTGCTCGAGCACATCGCTGAACCGGTGCGCAGGCCTCACACCCACCCGCAGCACCCAGGTGTTGACGAAGAACCCGACCAGCTCATCCAGCGCCGCATCCATCCGCCCGGCGATCGGGGTGCCCATGGTCACGTCCTCGCCGACCCCGGCCCGGTGCAGGACCACCACCATGGCCGCCTGCAACACCATCGAGGCGGTCGCGTTATGCGCCGCCGCCAACGCCTTGATCCCCGCCCACAGCCGCGGGTCGAGGTGCATGTCCACCGCATCGCCGCGGTAGCTGGGCACCGGCGGGCGCGCCCGATCCGCCGGCAGCGACACCACCTCGGGCAAATCGGCCAACTCCTGTCGCCAATAGGCCAGCTGCCCGGCGATCACACTGTCGGGATCGGACTCGACGCCCAACCAATCCCGTTGCCAGAGCGTGTAATCGGCGTACTGCACCGGCAACGGCGCCCATTGCGGGGCCCGGCCCCCCCGCCGCGCCAGATAGGCCTCGCCGATATCCCGGGCCATCGGAGCCAGTGACCACCCGTCAAATGCGATGTGGTGCACCACAATTCCCACGACATGCTGCTCGGGGCCCACCTCATAGATCTGCGCGCGAATCGGGATCTCGGTTGCCAGATCGAACCGATATCCCGCCAGTTCCACCAACTCGCCGAGCAGATCCTGTTCGGTCAACGACACCACTGCCGCGTCGCCGCGACGCCACATCCCGGCCTCGGCCGGCAGCACCTGCTGGAACGGCACACCGTCCATGTCGGGAAATATGGTGCGCAGCGCCTCGTGGCGGGCGATGACGTCATCGACGGCCGCCGTCAACGCCTCGACGTCCAGCGCCCCGCTGATCCGAAACGCGGTCGGCATGTTGTAGGTCGCCACCCCGCCCTCGAACCGGTCGAGGAACCACAACCGGCTCTGCGCATACGACAACGGCACCATCGGCGGCCGCGTGCCGGCCACCAACGGCTGACGCGTACCGCCGTCCCCGCCGATACGGGGCGCCAACTGGGCAACGGTGGGTGACTCGAACACGGTGCGCACCGCGAGGCCGGCGTCCAGGGATTTGTTGATGGCGGCGATGACTCGCATCGCCGATAGCGAATCCCCGCCCAGGTCGAAGAAGGAGTCGTCGACCCCGACGCGCTCGAGCCCGAGCACCTGGGCGTAGATGCCGGCCACGATCTCCTCGGTGGGCGTGGCCGGGGCCCGGTAGCGATCGCCCTCGCAGTACTCGGGCGCCGGAAGGGCCCGGGTGTCCAGTTTGCCGTTGACCGTCAACGGCAGCGCGTCGATCACCACCACCGCCGCCGGGACCATGTAGGCCGGCAGCCGCTGACCCAGCCGGGCCCGAACATCGGCCGGGTCAGCGGTGCCGGTGACATAGCCGACGAGGCGCTTGTCACCGGGGCGGTCCTCGCGGGCGATCACCGCCGCCTGCTCCACCCCATCCAGGGCGGCCAGCGCCGCGCGGATCTCACCGAGTTCAATGCGATACCCGCGGATCTTGACCTGCTCATCGGCCCGACCCAGATAATCCAGCTGCCCGTCAGGCCCCCAACTCACCAGATCCCCGGTGCGATACATCCGTTGTCCCGGCGCGCCGAACGGGCACGCCACAAACCGCGAACCGGTCAAAGCGGCCCGGCCCAGGTATCCGTACGCCAGCCCGCCGCCGGCCACATACAACTCCCCGACCACCCCGACCGGCACCGGACGCAACGACGCGTCCAGCACAAAAAAGCCAAGGTGCACCAACGGCACCCCGATGGGGCTGACACTGCGGTCGACGTCGGCGACGCTGATCTCGCGGAACGAGGCATGCACGGTCGTCTCGGTGATGCCGTACATGTTGATAAGCCGCGGTGACCGGCGGTGGCGGTCCAACCAGGTTCCCAGGCGCTGGGGTTCTAGCGCCTCGCCGCCGAACACCACCGTCTCGAGCTTCAGCTGAGATCCCCGCTCGGGTGCCCGCGCATCGGCGGTTTGCAGCGCATAAAACGCCGACGGCGTCTGGCTCAATACGCTGACCTGTTCGGCGATGAGCAACGCGTGCAGGTCTTCGGGTGAGCGCGTCACGGACTCCGGTACCACCACCAGCCGCCCGCCGTGCAACAGCGCACCGAAGATCTCCCACACCGAGTAGTCGAAGGCCAGCGAATGGCACTGCGTCCACACCTGCTCCGGCGACAGCTCCAGGTCGGCGCTCAGTGCCGTCAGCAGGCGGGTCACGTTGTGGTGGGGAATGGCAACGCCTTTGGGAACCCCGGTGGTGCCCGACGTGTAGATCAGGTAGGCGATCTCCTCGGCAGCCGGCGTCGGCAGGCCCGTGCACGGGCAGCCCAGGATGCGCGGATCGTCGACATCGATGACCGGCAGGTCACGGCCGTCGAACCGGTCAACCAGCCCTGTGGTGGTGATCGCCGCGATCGGTCCGGCATCGGCAACCATGAACTCCATTCGCGCCGTCGGGTGCGCCGGATCGATCGCCAGATACGCCGCCCCGGTCTTGAGCACCGCCATTACCGCCACGACCGCCCCGGCCGACCGTGGCAAGAGCAGCGCCACACACTGTCCCGGGCCGGCGCCCAGGGCGGCCAACAGGTGCGCCAACCGGTTCGACGCCTCGTCGAGCTCCCGGTAGGTCGTCGACCGGCCTTCAAAAGTGATCGCCGCCGCCTCCGGCGTGCGCGCCACCTGAGCGGCGAACACCGCCGGAATCGACGCCGCGGTTGGCACCGGCCGGGCCAACACCGCCCGGTTACCGATCTTGTCCAGGTGTGCGCGCTCAGCGGCATCCAGGACATCCACCGACGACAATCGCCGGCTGGGATCGGCGGTCATCGCCGCCAGCACCCGCTCCAACCGCTCGATCAATACCTCGATGCTGGCCGCGTCGAACACGTCGGTGCGGAACTCCACATCCCCGGCGATCCCGGCGGGCTCACCAGCCTCGGTGAACCGTTCGGCCAGCGTGAATGTCAGATCCATGCGCGCCGACTGAGTGTCCACCGGCAAACGCGTGACCTGTAGCTCACCCAAGTCCAGCCCGGCGGCGGGATCGCTGGTGTGGCCGGGGAAGTTCTGCCAGGCCAACACCACCTGTATCAGCGGGTGGTGCGCCAGGCTTCGGGTCGGGTTGAGGCGCTCCACGAGCACCTCGAAGGGCACGTCCTGGTGCTCGTAGGCGGCCACGCTGCGCGCCCGCACCTGAGCGAGCAACTCGGCCACGGTGGGATCCCCGGCCGCATCGACCCGCAGCACGAGGGTGTTGATGAAAAACCCCACCAGCTCGTCGAGCGCCGGGTCGCGCCGCCCGGCGATCGCGAACCCGACCGCCACATCGCTGCTGGCGGTCAGCTTGGACAGCAGTGCGGCCAGGGCGGCCTGGATCACCATGAACCTGGTCGCGTTGTGCTCACGGGCCACTTGAGCAATCCGCAGCTGCAGCTCAACCGGCCAGTCCACGACCACGCTGGCGCCGCGGTAATCGGCCACGGGCGGATAGGGCCGGTCGGTGGGCAATGCCAGGCGCTCGGGCAGCCCGGCCAGCTCCTGCTCCCAGTACGCCAGCTGCGCGGCGATCGGGCTGTCGCTGTCGGTGACGTCGCCGAGCTGGGTGCGCTGCCACAGCGTGTAATCGGCGTACTGCACGGGCAATGGCGCCCAACCGGGTGCCTGCCCCGCATACCGGCTGGCATAAGCCAGTCCCAGATCACGCACCAGAGCGGTGATCGACCAGCCGTCGGCGGCGATGTGGTGCACCACGGCCACCAGCACGTGTTCGTCGTCGGCAACGCGGAAAAGCCGTGCCCGCAAAGGAATCTCGGTGGCCAAATCGAACGTGTGGCACGCTGTGGCTTTGACGGCCTCACTCAGCCGGCTTTCCGACCAGCCGGTGGCATCAATGATCTGCCAGCCGAAATCGACTTCTTCCCTTGGGATAACCATCTGCTGCGGTGTTCCGTTGGGCGCCGCAAAGAGCGTGCGGAGGCTCTCATGGCGGGCCACGACGTCGGACAGCGCCGCCCCTAACGCCTCGGCATCCAGCGGTCCGCTGAGCCGCAACGCCGCCGGTATGTTGTAGATCGGTGAAGGCCCTTGCAGTTGGTCGATGAACCACAAGCGTTGCTGGGCAAACGACAACGGCACCACCGCGGGCCGCTCAACCGCCACCACGGGCTCGCGTCGACCGCCATCCCCGGCGACGCGGAGCGCCAACTGGCCAACCGTGGGCGCGTCAAACAGGGCGGGTACCGAAAGCTCGGCATCGAGGCTGGTGTTGATTACGGCGACCAGGCGCGTCGCCAGCAGCGAGTCGCCACCCAGATCGAAGAACGACTGGTCGACCCCGACGCGCTCAATCCCGAGGACCTCGGCGAACGCGCCGGCCAGGATCTCTTCGACCGGGTTGGCCGGCGCGCGATAACCGGCGCTCTGGTATTCGGGTGCCGGCAGGGCGCGGGTATCGAGTTTGCCGTTGACCGTCAACGGCAGCGCGTCGAGCACGACCACCGCGGCCGGCACCATGTATTCCGGTAGCCGCTCGCCCAGCGCGGTACGCAGCTCGCCGGGATCGACGGTGCCGGTGCCGGATTCGGTGACGTAGGCGACCAGGCGTTTGTCGCCGGGGCGGTCCTCGCGGGCGATGACCACCGCCTGATCCACCCCACTCAGCGCGGTCAGGGCGGTCTGAATTTCGCCGAGCTCGATGCGATAGCCGCGGATCTTGACCTGCTCATCGGCGCGCCCCAGATAATCCAGCTGCCCATCGGCGCGCCAACGCACCAGATCCCCGGTGCGATACATCCGTTGGCCCGGCGCCCCGAATGGGCAGGCCACAAACCGCGACCCGGTCAACCCTGGTCGGCCCACATAGCCGCATCCCACGCCGCGACCGGCCACATACAGCTCGCCGACCACACCGGCCGGCACCGGGCGCAACCACCCATCGAGCACGAACAACGCCGCCCCCGCCACCGGCGCACCGATGGGCACCACACCCGAGCCGGCCTTTAAGGGCGCGCTGATCGCCACGCACATCGTGGTCTCGGTCGGACCATAGGCGTTGACCATCACCCGCCCCGGCGCCCACCGATCCACCACCTCGGCCGGACACGCCTCACCGACCACCGCCAAGGCCACCGACTCCAGCCCCTCGACCGGCAGCGCCGCCACCGCCGACGGCGTCTGGGTCAACACGCTGACGCCTTCGGCGACCAGCACCCGATGCAGATCCTGCGGTGAGGCGCTCACCGCCTCGGGCACCACCACCAGCCGGCCACCGCGCAGCAGGGCCCCGAAGATCTCCCACACCGACACATCGAACGCCAACGAATGACACAGCGCCCACACCCCCGCGGCCGGCAGCCCGGCCCGCAACGACCCCAACAACTGAGTCACGTTGCGATGGCTGATCCCAACACCTTTGGGCACCCCGGTGGTGCCCGAGGTGTAAATCACATACGCGATATCCTCAGGCTCCGGGCCCCGCAACCCCGTACACGGTTGCGCGTCGATGGCGGGATCGTTGACGTCGATGACCGCCACGTCATGGCCGTCGAGCCGCTCGGTCAGCGCCGCGGTGGTGATCGCCGCGATCGGCGCGGCATCGGCGAGCACGAAACCGATCCGCTCCGCGGGCAGACCCGGGTCGATCGGCAAATACGCCGCCCCCGACTTGAGCACCGCCAGGATCGCTACCACCGCCTCGGCCGACCGCGACAACACCACCGCCACAGTCCGCCCCGGCCCCGCCCCCCGCCCAACAAGCAGGTGCGCCAACCGATTCGAGGACTCATCCAGCTCGCGATACGTCAGCGACTGGTCCTCGCACACCACCGCCACGGCATCCGGAATCCGGGCCACCTGGGTGGCGAACAATGCCGGCACCGACACCGCAACACCGTGCGGGCTCGTTAAAACAGCTTTATTACCAAGCTCTTCCAGGCGCGCGCGCTCACCCTCACCCAGCACATCCACCGACGACAACCGCCGACCCGCATCGGCGGCCATCCCCACCAACACCCGCTCCAACCGACCGATCAAATCGCGGATGTCACAACGAGAAAGCCACTGCCCAGCACCGCCGAACCCACTCGTCTTCGCGCCGGGTTGCAGGCCGAGGAAGAGCCGATCGTGGTCGCTGAAGAAGTCCAGCCCACATTGATCGACGAGATTCGTATGGGTCAGGGTGCCAGAAATCTTGGCACCGGCGATATTCGCCAGATTTGTAGTCGGGATGAAATTGAGGATTACGCGATTCGACCTCTGCGCGGAGCCGCGGGGTCGCCTGTACTCGATGAGATGCACCGGGAACCGCTGATGGTCCAACGCTTCTCGCAGTCGCCTGTCGACATGCTCACAAAAACTGGCAATCGTGGATTCCGGCGAAGCCTTCAAGACTAATGGGACGAACCCGGTAACCATTCCGGGCACCGTCTGTGTCTCCGGACGGACCCGCCTGCTTACCGGAAAATCGAAAACCACCTCCGAGCCCTCGACGTCGCACCCTCCCACCAGGAGCGCGCATGCCGCGGCAATCACCGACGAGCGACGCACCCCCAACGCCTGCGACAACTCTCGGATCCCAGAGACAGCAACAGGGTCCAATTCCACCGGTGCAGAAGATTCGTAGGGTTCACGGCCGTCCGCGGCGGGCGCCAACCCATAAGGCGGTTCGCTTTCGGCCGGCAGGTTCTTGGTCCAATAGGCCTGATCGTCGAGATAATCGGTGGACGCTTCGTATTCCGCCTCGCAAGCAATCAGATCACTCAGCGATCCGAAAAAAGCGGGGGGAATCGGCGCGCCCGACGCCATGGCATTGTAGACATCGCCGATCCGATGACAAATAAGAGCGAGGCTGATTCCGTCCGCCACTATATGGTGGCAGCAGACGAACAAATAAAATTCATCTGCCCGCGTCTGCAACAACGCGAATTTGAACAGCGGCCCGCTGAGCGGCATCACCGTGCGCTGAATCGAGGATGCCAGCCGATAGGCTTCCTGGACAGGATCCTGCGAGCCCATCCGCTCATAGCGAGCAAGCTCGACATCCGGGTAATCAACCGCCGCTTGGAACACCTGGCCATCCACCTGGAAAAAGGCGGCTCTAAATGGTTCGGCCTCGCGCACCACTTGACGGATCGTGTGCTCCAGCAACCAAGGGTCGAGCGTGCCCTCGATTCGCAGAAGATAGCCCAGTTGCCACCTCGCGCCTCCGCGATCCGTTTCCTGCGCAAGCCATATATCCAGTTGCCCGCGCGTCAGAGGGAATGGCCCACCGTCAGATTCCGTCAGTCGTTCGCGCCCAACCGACAGCGCCCGGTCATCGATCGTCATCGGATTCCCTTTGCCGTCTACCTGTCAGAAGCCTGGCGCGCTGCCGCCAGCCTGTTCCGCAGCGTCTTCGGCCGGATATCGGGCCAGTTCTGTTCGATGTACTCCAGGCACGCGGCGCGATCCGCTTCGCCATAAACCGTCTGCCAGCCGGCCGGAATATCGGCGAACGCCGGCCATAGGCTGTGCTGCTCTTCGTCGTTGATCAAGACGAAAAAGCTGCAAGTGTCGTCGTCGAACGGATTGGTACTCACCGGGCCTCCAAACGTCGTTGTCGCATGGGTCGCGCACTTCACTGCACGTGCTGTTTTGGACCGGGCGCCAGGGGGCTTGACCCAGCATCGGTCTCGACATGACCGGGAGCGTATGGGTTTCAATCCTGTTGTCGGCCTTATCAAGCCGGGTAGCGTAGTCCGGACGCGCACATAGAGTGGTGAGCGCGATTTACGAGAGTGACCCTTGGTAGCGGCAGGCAGAGTTCGCCGAGAATTCGCGTGGTAGCGCGGATTTGATTCTGCTGCAGCGTGTTTCGCGATATTGCTGCCTTTGTTGTTCGGCGGAGACGCGGGCGCCGGCCTGTGTTGACGGCCGCAGGAGAGACGTGCCGCAGACGACGGGCTACGGCTCCCCCGCGGCGATGGACCCGCAAATGCGGTAGCCGGGCCGGGAAAGGTCGGCTTGAGCGGCCAGCGCGGCCTGTTCGATGGCCATCCGCCGGCGCGGAACCGTCGTCATGACGTGCTCGAATCGTCGTCGTGCGTCGCGGACCAATCCAGGTTCAGTAGCTGAACGAGCTGGTCGCGATTGTTGACGCCGAGTTTGGTGAAAAGCCGGTACAGGTGTCCCTCGACGGTGCGCACCGAAATAACCAGCCGGTCGGCGATCTGACGATTGGACAATCCGGCCGCGACCAGCAGCACGATCTGACGTTCACGCCCACTGAACGGAAGGGGGCGCGCCGCGGCCTCGAGCGCCGGTGTACGCACGCCGCACTGGCCCGCCAAAGCATGGGCCCAGCTCGACGACTCGACCTCCTTGCGCCGCTCGCCGCGCCGGGCATGCTCGCCGGCCGCCTGGGCCGACGCGTCGGCGGCAAAAGCCAACGCACCGAGATCGGCGAATTTGTGCGCGGCGACATCGAGCAGATCACCGTCGTGCTGCGCCAGACCGCGGGCTTGGTCAGCGACCGCTTGCGCCGATGAAGAGCCCAGCATTCGGGCGAGCTCATCCACCCGGGTGGCCTGTGACCGGTCCCCGAAGCGAACGGCGGCATGGCGCGCCCGCATCTCCGCCACGTGCATCGCGGCCGCTCGCGCGATCTGCGCCGCCTGCATCGCATGCGATTGGGCGGCCGACGTGTCACCGGCAGCTGCCCGCTCCCAGGCCCGGGCCAGCTCGAGTTCGGGCAAAAACACCCCGACGTGGGGTCCATACGTTTCCTCCGCACGCCGCAACGCCGCGCCGGCCGCCGCGCCGTCGCCCCGCGCCCCCTCGGCCTGGGCCAGCAGGGCAGCCACCACCAGCAGCCACGGCGACGGAAAGCCTTGGGACAGCTGCGAAATGGATCGGTCAAGTGTGGCGCACGCCGACGACAGCTCGCCGCGGCTCACCTGCACGAGCCCGAGCATGGCGTCAACCATGGCCTTCGCCGCGGGGAGACCGGTGGCCAGCGCGGCGTAGCGCCTATGGATTCGGTCGGCCGCCGGGTAGTCGCCGGCCGCGGTCGCGACCATGACCTCGGCCATTCCGATGGCGAATCGCTGCGCGCCCGCCCTGCAGAGTGCCGTCGCGCGCACACCGGCAGCGGCGATGCGGCTGACTTCGGAAAAGCGCCCGGCCGCCATCAAGGCGCCGCATGTCGCGACGGCCGCCCACACGGTCGCCATCGGCACTACGTCGGCCTCGCACAGACGCGGCCCGAGCTCGATCGTCGTCTCAATGTCGCCGCAGAAGAACCCGATTGATATCTCCAGCGCGGCGAGCAGCTGGAGGGCGCCCTCGGCCACGAGGCGCTGCCTCGCCTCGGCCACTACGCGCGTCGCGGTTTCGGCGTCACCGCATCCCCACGCCAAGTTGGCGGCGCGCAGGCAGCCCCACCGCGCGATCAGCCAGTCGTCGGCGTCACTGAGGTCGACGTCCAGCAGAATGGATTCGGCCTCCTCGCCGCGCCCCTGCCAACTCACCGCCTCGGCAAGCACCAGAGCGGCCGGCAGGCCACCACCGCGTTCGACCGCGAACTTGGCCAGTTCCTCACCAAGCGCCACGTTCGACATCGCCAGTGCGCTGGCCGCCGCATCGATGACCACCTCTAGGTCGGGCTCCAGGTCGCTGCGCAACATGAACTGAGCCAACCGGATTCGGCCTCGCGGATCGGCGAAGTGCGAGCGCCGCCCGCCCGCCCTCAGGTGCCTCCGAAGGGTTTTCGCCAGGATGCCGTTGAGCTGCCGCGAGCGCACTATCCCCGCGTGGCGGGTGGCCGCTTCACCGAGCATGGGGTGATTGAGTTGCGCCAGGGTGTGGGTTCCGTCGGCGACCAACTGGATCAGACCACGACGCTCGAGGTTTGCCATCGCGTCGGCATCGCAGATGTCGCGCAGGATCTCCCACTCCAACACCTCGGCGGTGGCCAAGACCTCGACCACCTCCAACTCCTCTGGAGTCAGCGACTGCAACCGGAACTCCAAAGCGTCGCGCAGTTCGCGATCCGCCCGCAGCGGGCCTTGTAGTTGCCAGCCATGCTCGGCGTGAACCAAGGTCCCGCTTTCGCGGCCGGCCGTCAGAAAGCCCCGCAGTAGCAACGGGTTGCCGGCGCTGCGCTCGAACAACTCGTCGACCAGTCGCGGGTCGACCGGACCACCCAGAACCGTGCCGGCCAATAGCTCGGTCTGCTCGCGCGTAAACGGGTCGATGTGAACGGTCAACAACAGGCGCTCTTTCAGCAACACCGTCAACGCGTCCAGCACCGGCTCACCGGACCGGATCGTCACGATCAACCGCGCGCCGCCGCCGGCCGCAAGCTGATTGACCAAGGTGGCCGACAGCGGATCGAGCAGCTGCGCGTCGTCGACCACCACCACCAGGTTCTTGTCCTGGCTCAGGGTGTTATGGGCGGCGGCCAGCATGATTGCCGGTTCATGCCCCACCCCGAGGCTCACCGCGCGCGAAAAGGCGCCCAGCGGCACGGCCCAGCCCGTTTGGGTGCCCAGTGCAAATCGCACCGTGCGCCCGGCCGACTCCACCGTCTTCGCGAGCATGCGCGCCAAGGTCGACTTGCCCACGCCACTGTCGCCGATCAGCGCCACACCGTGGAAGTCCCCGTTGTTCAGCGCGGCCAGCGACCGGCGCAACTCCGCATCGCGTCCGACGATGGGCCACGTCGACCCATTTGCCCTCTGTGTCAAACGATGTATCTCCCCGCTCCCCCAAGCCGGCGACGTCGCGGCCAGACTGCTGCTGGTCCGTGACGGGCGCGAGCCAGTGCCGTTGTCGTCCACCGGACGACGCCCTGGGCCGCCGCTACACAAACCCGGACCGCGCGCCCGCCAGATAAAGCCTGAAGGCGTCCAACGAAGTCGAGGCCGGCGCCAACGGCTCCGATGCGCGTCGGTCCTCGACTATCGGCGACTCCCACGGCGAGGCCGTCTCTGCGGGTACGGACGGGCCGACATCGTGATTAACGATCGCGACCGCGCGCTTGCGACTGCCACTCATGTGCCGGAGGGTATGGTCCCTCGAGCAGGCATCGCCGGAATCCGGACACAAGTCGAGTGGTGCGCGCCTGGAGATCGAGTGGCGGCCCGTCGAATCGATCGGTTGCCGACGAAGACTCAGCCGGTCCGCGGGTGATCGTGGCGCTCGTAACGCAGCGACTCGTCGCCGCGACGTGACAACTCGCTTCGCATGGACGGCTCCCTGCGCATCAGGCAGATGAGCTGCTCGCGAGTGTTGATCCCGAGTTTGGCGAAAAGCCGATACAGGTGTCCCTCCACCGTGCGCACCGAGATGACCAACTGGTCGGCGATCTGCCGGTTGGACAAACCGGCCGCGACCAGCATGACGATCTGGCGCTCACGGCCGCTGAAGGGAAGTGGGCGTGCCGCGCTCTCGACCGCCGGTGTGTGCAACTCGCAATGGCTCGCCAAAGCGTGCGCCCGGGTCGACGACTCAAATTTCTTGCCGCGATCGCCTCGGCGGCCATGCTCGCCCGCCGCCTGCGCCCACGCGTCCGCGGCAAGCGCCAATGCGCCGAGATCAGCGAACCGACCCGCAGCGGCATCGAGCAGGGCACCGTCGTGTTTCGCCAGAGCGCAGGCATGGTCGGCGACCGCCGCGGCCAACGGGGTGTTCAGGATACGAGCGAGTTTCTCCAGCGGCGTGGCCTGCGAGGGATCGCCGAAGCGCACGGCCGTGTGGCGTGCCCGCATCTCCACCGCATGCATCTTGGCCGCTCGCGCGATCTGCGCCGCTTGCGTCGCGTGCGCTTGGGCGGCCGACGTGTCACCGGCAGCTGCCCGTTCCCAGGCCCGGGCGAGCTCGAGTTCGGGCAGGAACACCGCGACATGCGGTCCGTAGTTTTTCTCCGCTCGCCGCAGCGCCGCGGCGGCCGCCGCACTGTCGCCCCGCGCCCCCTCGGCCTGGGCATGGAGGGCGGCCACCACGATCAGCCACGGCGACGGAAACCCCTGGGCGAATACCGCAGTGGCATTGGTGAATACAGCGCACGCTGACGCCAGCTCACCGCGGGCTACCTGCACCAGCCCGAGCATCGCGTCGACCATGGCCTCCGCGGCAAGAAGGCCGGCGGCCATCGCGGCGTAACGCTCGTAGATCTGCTCCGCCGCCCGATAGTCGCCGGCGGCCGTCGCCGCCATGACCTCGGCCATGCCGATGTTGAATCGATGCGGTCCCAATCCGCACAGCTCGGCCGCGCGCGCCCCGATGGCCGCCAAGCGGGGAACCTCGGAAAACCGCCCGGCTCCCGCCAACGCACAACATGTCGGGAAAACCGCCCACACGGTCGCCATCGGCAGTGCATCGGGTTGGCATAGGCCCGGCCCGAGTTCGATCGTCGTCTCTACGTCGCCACGGAAGTACGCCATGGAGACCTCCAGCCCGTTGATGAGGCGGAGGCACAACTCGGACGAGACAAGCTTTTTCACGTCATCGAGTACCTGGGTGGCGGATTCGACGTCCCCGCAACCCCAGTACAAGTTGGCAGCGCGCAGGCAGCCCCACCGCGCGATCAGCCACTCGTCGCCGCCGTCGGGCTCGGCGTCGACGAGCACGGCGTCGGCCTCCTCGCCGCGCCCCTGCCAGCTCACCGCCTCGGCGAGCACCAGAGCGGCCGGCAGACCGCCGCCGCGATCGACCGCGAACCTCGCCAACTCCTCGCCCAACCCCACATTCGACATCGCCAGCGCGTCCATCCCCGCCTTGATGACCATCTCCAGGTCGGGCTGTAGGTCGCTTCGCATCATGAACTGGGCCAGCCGAATTCGTCCCTGTGGGCCGGGCAACCCCGGCAGCCGGCTCCCTGCCCGCTGCTGCTTTTGAAGGGCTCGCGCCAATTCGCCGTTGAGTTCCCGGATGCGCACCATCCCGGCGTGGCGGGTCGCCGCTTCACCAAGCATCGGGTTGTTCAACTGCGCCAGAGCGTGGGATCCGTCGGCGACCAACTGGATCAGACCACGACGCTCCAGGTTCGCCATCGCGTCGGCATCGCAGATCTCCCGCAGGACCTCCCACCCCAGCACCTCGCCGGTGGCCAAGATCTCCACGACCTCCAGCTCCGCTGGGGTCAGCGAGCGCAGCTGAAACTCCAGAACGTCGTAAAGTTCGCGATCTGCGCGCAGCGGGCCTTGGAGTTGCCAGCCGTGTTCGCCCTGAACCAGGGCCCCATTTTCGCGGCCGGCGGTCAGAAATCCGCGTAGGAGCAACAGGTTTCCCGCACTGCGCTCCGACAACTCGTCGACCAAGCGTGGGTCGACCGGACCACCCAGAACCGCACAGGCCAATAGCTCGGTTTGCTCGCGCGTGAACGGATCGATGTGAACGGTCAGCAACAGGCGCTCTTTCAACAATGCGGTCACCGCGTCCAAGACCGAATCGCCGGACCGGATGGTCACGATCAACTTCGCGCTGCGGCCGGCCGCAAGCTGATTGACGAAGGTGGCCGACAGCGGATCGAGCAGCTGCGCGTCGTCGACCACCACCACCAGGTTCTTGTCCTGGCTCAAGGTGTGATGCGCGGCGGCCAGCATGATCGCCGGCTCGTGTGCCACCCCAAGGCTCACCGCGCGAGAAAACGCACCCAACGGCACAGCACGACCCGTTTGAGTGCCCAGCGCAAATCGCACCGTGCGCCCCGCCGACTCCACCGTCTTGGCCAGCATCCGCGCCAGCGTCGACTTGCCCACGCCACTGTCGCCGACCAACGCGACGCCTTGGAACTCGCCGTTACTGAGCGCCCCCAGCGATCGTCGCAACTCGACATCGCGCCCAACTACAGGCCACGCTGACCCCTTACCCCCGTGCATCTGAAGCCCTACTTAATTCAAGGGCGCAGTGCGCGTATTTCGTGCATACATATCAGGCAGCTTCCGTGGGTTCGGTCGTAACTCTCCATCGGGGCCGGCACGGCCCAGCGGTAGCCGCCACACGTTGTTTGTGCCGCCGACTACGATCGCGACTTGCCGGTCAGCCTCGCCGTCTGCCCGATATCCACCGAGCTGACCCGCTCCTCGTACGCGCGGGACCTCACCCCTCTAGAACCAGTATTACTTGAAATATACTCGGGTAGGCCGCGGACAGCAAATTATTTTCTACCCCTCAATTCACACATATGTAAATTAAATATGCTGATTGTACAGCTGTTTCATAAGTTTCCCGGGGCACCGGCCGAGGCCCCCTTAGCAAACTCATAGGAACGGCTTGAATCGGCTCAGGCGCCGTCCGCAGATGCATGACTTTCGCGTCGACTCCGCTAGAGGTTGCAGAACGTGCGAGCGGTTTTCCTCGCGATAGGTTTACCGCGACTACAGGGCCACGCCCAGGAGCGCATCGACCGCGGTCGCCACCAAGCGGGGCGCCTCGGCGTCGTGGCCACCGTACTCGAGCGCATCGGTTGACCAACCATCAAGCGCCGCAAGCGCTTTGGGCGTGTCGAGGTCGTCGGCCAGATATTGGCGCACCCGCGCGATCACGTCGGCGGCGTCGGGGCCGGTCGGGAGCGCGGTCGCGGTGCGCCAGCGCTGCAGCCGGGCGACGGCCTCGTCGAGCACCTGCTGGCTCCAGTACCGGTCGCCGCGGTAGTGGCCGGCCAGCAGGCCCAGCCGGATGGCCGCCGCCTCGACGCCTTGGGCGCGCAGCGTCGACACCAGCACCAGGTTGCCTCGGCTCTTGGACATCTTGTGCCCGTCCCAGCCGATCATCCCGGCGTGCACGTAGTGGCGCGCGAATCGCCTTTCGCCGCGGACACATTCGGCGTGCGCGGCGGTGAATTCGTGGTGCGGAAAGATCAGGTCGCTGCCCCCGCCCTGAATGTCCAGGCCGCTGCCGATGCGGCTGAGGGCGATCGCCGCGCACTCGACGTGCCAGCCGGGCCGTCCGTCGCCGAACGGCGAGGGCCAGCTGGGCTCCCCGGGCCGCGCCGCCCGCCATAGCAGGGCGTCGAGCTGATCGGTCTTGCCGGGCCGCTGCGGGTCGCCGCCGCGCTCGGAGAACAAGCGCAGCATGGTTTCTCGGTCATAGCCCGACTCGTAGCCGAACTGGGGCGTGGCGTCGGCGCGGTAGTAGATGTCGGGGTATTCGCCCTCGACGACGTAGGCCGCCCCGGACGCCAGCATCTTCTCGACCAGCTCGACGACCTCGGCGATCGCCTCGGTCGCCCCGACGTACTCGCGGGGTGCCAGCATGCGCAGCGCGGTCATGTCCTCACGGAACAGCGACACCTCGCGCTGCGCCAGCTCCCGCCAGTCGATGCCGTCGCGCTCGGCGCGCTCCAGCAGAGGGTCGTCGACGTCGGTGACGTTCTGGACGTAGTGGACGTCGTGGCCGAGATCCAGCCATTGGCGGTAGATGAGATCGAACGCCAGATAGGTTGCGGCGTGGCCCAGGTGGGTCGCGTCGTACGGGGTGATGCCGCAGACGTACATCGTGGCGGTCGACCCGGACGCCACGGGGCGCACCTGCCGGTCAGAGGTGTCATACAGCCGAAGCTCCGGGCCGCGCCCCGCCAATACGGGGACCTGTGGGGAAGACCACGACTGCATGGCAATCAGCCTAAGCGCGCCGACGAAGCGGCCCGCGCAGTGGGCCGCGGAGGAGCCGCGCAATCGGCCCCAGCGCGCCGACGAAGCGGCCCGCGCAGTGGGCCGCGGAGGAGGCGCGCAATCAGCACAGCGCGCCGACGAAGCGGCCCGCGCAGTGGGCCGCGGAGGAGGCGCGCAATCAGCACAGCGCGCCGACGAAGCGGCCCGCGCAGTGGGCCGCGGAGGAGCCGCGCAATCGGCCCCAGCGCGCCGACGAAGCTGCCCGGAATCGCCCACCCTTAGCGCCAGGCGTCGCGGATGGCTCCCAGCAGGATCGGCGCCAGCTCGGCGCGGCACATGACGAAGTCGGGCAGGTACGGGTCGAGCTGGTTGTAGCGCATCGGCGATCCGTCGAGCCGCGAGGCGTGCATCCCGGCGGCCATCACCACCCCGGCCGGGGCGGCCGAGTCCCACTCCCACTGGCCGCCGGCGTGCACGTAGGCGTCGACGTCGCCGTCGATGATGGCCATCGCCTTGGCGCCCGCCGAGCCGATCGCGACCGGCTGGATGGGCAGCGTCTGCCGCATCCGGTGCAGGACCGCCGGGGGCCGGGTGGCGCTGACGGCGATGCGGATGGTGTCGGTGACGCCGGCGCGGGCGGCGCCGGCCGACACGGTGTCGCTGCGGTAGACGATGTTGCCGCGCGCGGGCAATGACACCGCCGCGTCGGTGATCTCGCGTTGGCCATCGCTGGGTCGCTGCCACAGCGCGATGTGGACCGCCCAGTCGTCGCGGCCCGGCGTGGAGAACTCGCGGGTGCCGTCCAGCGGGTCGATGATCCACACCCGGTCGTGCTGCAGCCGGGACAGGTCGTCGTAGGCCTCCTCGCTGAGCACCGCGTCGCCGGGCCGCTCGACGCGCAGCCGCCGCAGGATCAGGTCGTTCGCCAGGCTGTCACCCGCGTCGCCCAGCGCCCAGGGATACCCGAACCCGACCTCGTCGCGGACCTTCAGCAACAACTCCCCCGCTTCGGCGGCGAGATCGGCGGCCAGCGCGGCATCGGTCATCTCGTCCGACTCGTCGTCGGGGGCATGGCTCACCGGTTCAGTATCGCCGACGCCGTGCCGCGCTTGCGATCACCGCTAGAAAGCCGGCCACGGGATCGGGCGATGCCGGTTGGGTCCCGGCATCACCGGATTGTCCAGCAGCGCGTGCGCGCGCATGCGCAGCGCGGCGATCTCCGCGGACGTGATGTGCTCGGCCAGTTCGTCGCCGAACGAGCCGGTGAGGGCCTCGGCGAGGCCGGCGACGGCCTTGCACGTCTGACTGTCGATCGGCTTGCCGGCCCACCCCCACAGCACGGTCCTCAGCTTGTCCTCCACGTGCAGGCACACACCGTGGTCGACCCCGAAGATGTGGCCGTCGAGGTCGCGCAGGACGTGGCCGCCCTTGCGGTCGGCGTTGTTGACCAGCACGTCGAACACCGCCATCCGCCATAGGCGAATGTCGTCGGCGTGCATCAACACGACCTCGTCGCCGGCGTAGTCGTAGGCGCGCAGCACCGGCAGGTAGCCGGGCTGGGCCCTGCCCGCGGGAAACAGGTCGACCAGATCCGGGCCCGGCCGCGGCTCGGTGTCCACCGTGTCGCCGGGTTGCTGCACCCACTGCTGCAACATGCCCGGGCCCGCCGGCCCGTGGCGAATGATCGTGTAGGGCACGATGTTCCAGCCCAACTGCGCCGACACCAGGTATGCGGCCCGCTCGCGGCCGGCCAGCGTTCCGTCGGGAAAGTCCCATAGCGGCGCCTCGCCGGCGACCGGCTTGTAGACGCAGTGCACCGCGCGCTCGTCGAGCGTAGATTCGCACAGGAAGGTGGCGTTGCTGGCCGAGCGGATCCGTCCGATGACCGTCAGCTCGCCGTTGCGCAACACCTCATGGTCGTCACACCTCGGGGTCATCGTCAGACCCGAGAAGCGCATTGCGCCGATAGCCGTTGGCGCGCGCGCAGATATGTCCCTCCGGGTCCAACGGTTCGTCGCACAGCGGGCACGGCGGACGCCCGGCCGAGATCACCCGGTTGGAGCGGCTGGCGAACTGCCGCGCCGACTCCGGCGTCAGGAACACCCGCACCGCGTCGGGACCCTCCTCGGTGTCGTCGAGCACCACCGACGCATCGAACTCGGCGTCGGTGACTGCGAGCAGCTCGACCACCACGGTCTGGGCCTCCGAATCCCAGCCCAGACCCATGGTCCCGACCCGGAATTCGGCGTCCACGGGCGTGATCAACGGCTTGAGGTCCTCGACCTCGGCGGGCTCGGGCGGAACCGGCGTGCCGAACCGGCGATTCACCTCGAGCAACAGCGCGCCGATGCGTTCGGCCAGTACGGCAACCTGCTGCTTTTCCAGGATCACCGACACCACGCGCGCGTCGTGCACCGCCTGGATGTAGAACGTGCGATTTCCGGGCTGGCCAACGGTCCCGGCCACGAAGCGGTCGGGGGTGCGGAAGACGTGAATTGCGCGGGACATGGCACCTCCAAAATACCGGCTGTTGCCGTCGCCGTGCGATCCGATAGTGGTGGCAGTCGAATTAATCCGTCGAACCGCCGACCACGGCGTCGCTGGACGGGACTCCGGCGGCCGGTGGTGCCTGCGCCTCGCCGTTGGGCTGCCCGTCGGTTTCCGCCTTTGCCTCTTCCTTCGGCTGCGGTCCGGCCCGCAGTGCGGCGGACAGCCGCGCGCCGGTGTGGTTGACGTGCAACACAAACGGGCGCAGTTCGGTGTACCGGATCACACTGACCGACGCCGGGTCGGCGGTGACGCGCTGGAACCCGTCCAGGTGTATGCCGTACGCGTCGGCGATCACCGCCTTGATGACATCACCGTGGGTGCAAGCGACCCACAGCGCGTCGCCACCGTGCTCCGAGGCCAGCCGGCGGTCGTGCTCGCGGACGGCGGCGACCGCCCGGGCCTGCACCTGCGCCAGGCCCTCGCCGCCGGGAAAGACCGCCGCGCTGGGATGGGCCTGCACGACCTTCCACAACCGCTCGCTCACCAGCTCGGCGATCTTGCGGCCCGTCCATTCCCCGTAGTCCACTTCGGCGAGCCGGTCTTCGACGAGCGGCGCGAGACACAGCGCGTCGGCCAGTGGTTCGAGGGTGCGACGGCAGCGCAACAGCGGCGAGGTGATCAACTCGCGGATCGGCAGATCACCGATCCGGTCGATCAGCGCGGCGGCTTGCTCGCGGCCCTTGTCGTCGAGGTCGACGCCCGCCGAACGTCCGGCGAGGATGCCGGCGGTGTTCGAACTGGATCGGCCGTGTCGCAGCAGAATGACGGTCATGTCGACCACGACGCTACCCGGTAGGAGGCCCCGAGACCGCAGCTGAGTGGCCCGACGCCGGCGACGCGCGCGGCCTAGCGGGAAACCGGCTCCGCGTGCGCCACGGAGTCGCGCACCGCCGCGCTCAGGCTGCGCTCGTCGGTGAGGTCGATATCGACCAGGCTGCGGACTGCGGTGGCGACCACCTCGTCGGCCTGCGGAACGGGCCCGGCCAGGCGTGGCCGGTAAACTTCCACGACAAGTGATCGGTTCTCGATGTGGAACGAGAAACTTCGCCCATCACCGACTTGTCCGTATCCGCTAGCGAAAATACCTGTCGACATGTCTTCGACAGCAAACTCTTCCTGCGTCCTATGACGGTCAGCGGTGACGGCCATGAGCCGACGATACCTCGCCGGTCCGGCCAGACGCGGGCAGCATGGCCCTGTGGGACCGACCTCGTTCCTTAGAATTTGTGTTCCACCGCCGCACCACGAGGGAAAGCACTTGCTGTCACAACCATGGCGCCACAAGCTGGCAGCTCAAGGCGGTGTGTTGAGCCTCGCGGTTTTGCTCGGTGCGGCGGTCGGTTGCTCGTCGAATCCGCTGGCCGGCGCGCCGCGGACCATCGAACCCGCGGCGGCGGCCGTGTCGCCGCCGCCGTCGCAGTCGCCGGCCGGCGCGGTGCGGCCGCTGCCCGCCCATGCGGCCGCGGCGGTGTTCGATGCCGGCACCCGCCGGCTGGCGGTCCTGGCGCCGGGCAGCGACCCGGCAGCGCCGGGCAGCATCACCGTTTTCGGTGAGGCGCAGGCCCCGCCGCGCGTCGTCGACCTGCCGGGGCCGGCCAGCGCGTTGACCGACGACGGCCAGGGCACCGCCTATCTGGCCGCGCGCGGCGGCTACTTCGCGGTCGACCTGTCCACCGGCCACACGGCGCAGGTGAGCGTGAGCGACGCGACCCAGACCGAGTTCACCGCGGTGGCGCGACGCGCCGACGGCCGGCTCGTGTTGGGCAGCGCCGACGGCGCCGTCTACACCCTCGCCTCCCCCAAGCCGGGCGCGGTGAGCGCCGCGAGCGTCGCCAGTCGCAACAAGGTCTTCGCGCGCGTCGATTGTCTTGTCACACAAGGCGATACGACGGTGGTGCTGGATCGCGGGCAGACGTCGGTGACGACGATCGACGCCGACGGCCACGTCCAGCAGGCCCTGCGTGCCGGCCGGGGCGCCACCACCATGGCCGCCGACGCGCTGGGCCGCGTTCTGGTCGCCGACACCCGCGGCGGTCAGCTGCTGGTCTACGGCGTGGACCCGCTGATCCTGCGGCAGGCCTACCCGGTGTCGCAGGCGCCCTACGGCCTGGCGGGTTCCCGCGCGTTAGCCTGGGTTTCGCAGACCGTTTCCAATATCGTCATTGGTTACGACCTGTCCACCGGAATCCCCGTCGAAAAGGTGCGCTACCCGACCGTGCAGCAACCCAACTCACTGGCCTTCGACGAAGCGTCGGACACCTTGTACGTGGTGTCGGGATCCGGTGCGGGAGTTCAGGTCATCGATCACGCGGCGGGTAGGCGTTGACCGCGGCGCGGCACAGCCGCCTGCCCGCGGGCTGGGACACCGAGATGTCCGACGAATACGAATGGGTGCCGCTGCGCCTACCCCCGGAAGTGACCCGGGTCAGCGCGTCGACCCGATTGTCCATCGAGGCCGAATACCGCGGCTGGGAGTTGACCAGGGTGCGGCTCTACAACGACGGCAGCAGACGAGTGTTGTTGCGCCGCAAGAAGTCTCGCCTGGACGGTACCGGCTACGAGGGGCGGCGGCCCGACCAGCCGCAACTGTGACACCCCACCGGCCACGCGCGGGCGGCCACCGGCTGTACGGCCTGCTGCGGCAGCTGTTTTTCGTGATCCCGCCCGAGCGCATTCACACGCTGGTCTTCGGCTTCCTGCGCGGCGTCACGGCCGTCGCCTGGGCACGCCGGGCCTTGCGCCGGTTGCTGGCCCCGACCGATCCGGCGCTGGCCAGCACCGTGTTCGGGGTGTGTTTCCCGGGTCCGCTGGGCCTGGCGGCCGGCTTCGACAAGGACGGACTGGGCGTACTCACCTGGGGCGCGCTGGGTTTCGGGCATGCCGAGGTCGGAACCGTCACCGCCCACCCGCAGGCCGGCAACCCGGCCCCCCGCATGTTCCGGCTGCCCGCCGACCGGGCCCTGCTCAACCGGATGGGCTTCAACAACCTCGGCGCCGGCGCGCTCGCGATGCGGCTCGCGCGCCAGCGGCCGGAGGTGCCGATCGGGGTCAACATCGGCAAGACGAAGGCAACGCCGGCCGATCAGGCAGTCGACGACTACCGGGCGAGCGCGCGGCTGGTGGGTCCGCTGGCCTCCTACCTGGTGGTCAACGTCAGCTCGCCGAACACCCCGGGGCTGCGCGACCTGCAGGCGGTCGAGTCGCTGCGGCCCATCCTGTCGGCCGTGCTCGCCGAGACGACCACACCGGTGCTGGTGAAGATCGCGCCGGACCTCTCCGATGCCGATGTGGACGCCATCGCGGACCTGGCGGTCGAGCTGGGCCTGGCCGGCATCGTCGCCACCAACACCACGATCTCGCGGCAGGGTTTGCGGACGCCCGGCGTCGACAAGCTGGGCGCTGGCGGCATCTCCGGGCCGCCGGTGGCGCGCCGCGCGGTCGAGGTCCTGCGCCGGCTCTACGGCCGGGTCGGCGACCGCCTGGTGTTGATCAGCGTCGGCGGCATCGAAAACGCCGACGACGCCTGGGAGCGGATCACCGCGGGCGCCTCGCTGCTGCAGGGCTACACCGGCTTCATCTACGGAGGAGGCTTGTGGGCCAAGCAGATTCACGACGGCGTCGCCCGGCGGCTGCACGACGGGGGGTTCGCCTCGCTTAGTGAGGCGGTCGGCGCGGCGGCTCGGGGCTGAGCCTACTTCTGTTCGTAGGTGGCGTGGATGACCGCGCGGGCGATGGCGTGCTGGAACAGGTTGAACCCGAGGAAGGCCGGGCTGGCGTCCTCGGGCAGATCCAGCTTGTCGGTGTCCACGGCGTGCACGGCGATGTAGTAGCGATGCGGGCCGTGCCCGGCCGGCGGCGCGGCGCCGAGGTAGCGGCGCAGCCCGGCGTCGTTGACCAGCGTGAGCGCGTCACCGGGCAGGTTGCTGCCGTCGCCGGCGCCCTCGGCCAGCTCGGTGACGTCGGCGGGCAGGTTCGCGACCGCCCAGTGCCAGAACCCGGAGGCCGTCGGCGCGTCGGGGTCATAGACGGTGACGGCGAAACTGCGGGTCCCTTCCGGGAATCCCGACCAGCTCAGCTGGGGGCTGACGTCCTCACCACCGGCGCCCATGATGCCGCTGACCTGGGGCTTGGCCAGGGGCTGACCGTCGGTGACCGATTGCGAGGTCAACGTGAACGTCGGCAGCTTGGGCAGCGATGCGTATGGGTCGGGCGCAGTGCTCATGGCGGTCCTCTCGGGTGATCGGCTTGCGTTCGTCAACTAGCAGTGGGTCAGGAAGTGGGTCAGCACGTCGGTGCCGAACCGCAACGCGTCGATGGGTACCCGTTCATCGACGCCGTGGAACAGCGCGGTGAAATCCAGGTCCGGCGGCAACCGCAGCGGGCTGAAGCCGAAACAGCGAATACCCAAGCGCGCGAAGGATTTCGCGTCGGTACCACCGGAGAGCATATACGGCACGGTGCGGGCGTCCGGGTCGAGCGCCAGCACGGCGGCGTTCATCGCGTCGACGAGGTCACCGTCGAAGCTGGTCTCATAGGACGAGAAGTCCTTGATCCATTCGCGGGTCACGTCCGGGCCGAGCAGCTCGTCGATCTCGGCCTCGAACGCCTCCTTGCGACCGGGCAGGATCCGGCAGTCCACCACCGCCTCGGCGATCGCCGGGACGACGTTGGCCTTGTACCCGGCCTTGAGCATCGTGGGGTTGGCGGTGTCGTGCAGCACGGCCTTGAGCATGCGGGCCATCGGACCCAGCTTCTCGACCGCTCCCCGCAGGTCGCCCGACTCGGTGTCGAAGGTCAGCCCGGTTTCCTCGCTGACGGCCGCGAGGAACTGCGCGACGGTGTCGGTCAGCACCAGCGGAAACTGGTGCCGGCCCAGCCGGGCGACGGCCTCGGCGACGGCCGTGACGGCGTTCTGGTCGTGCACCATCGACCCGTGACCGGCGGGGCCGCGGGCGGTGAGCCGCATCCACGACAGCCCCTTTTCGGCCGTCTCGATCAGGTAGAGCCGACGTTCTCCCCCGTCGCGGCGCGGCACGGTCAGCGAGAACCCGCCCACCTCGCCGATCGCCTCGGTGACCCCGTTGAACAGATCCGGCCGGTTGTCGACCAGCCACTGCGCCCCGAAGGTGCCGCCGTGCTCTTCGTCGGCGATGAACGCGAAGACCAGATCACGCGGGGGGACGATGCCGGCCCGCTTCAACTGCCGGGCCACCACGATCATCATCCCGACCATGTCCTTCATGTCGATCGCCCCGCGGCCCCAGACAAAGCCGTCTTTGACCGCGCCGGAGAACGGGTGCACGCTCCACTCCGTGGGCTCGGCCGGCACCACGTCGAGGTGCCCGTGGATGAGCAGGCCACCGCGTGAGGGGTCGGCGCCGGGCAGGCGGACGAAGACGTTGCCGCGGCCGGGGGCGCCGGATTCGACATATTGCGGGGCGTAGCCGACCTCGGCGAGCTGCTCGGCGACCCATTGGGCGCACTCGGCCTCGCCCTTGGTGGTCTCGGGTTCGCCGGTGTTGGTGGTGTCGAACCGGATCAGCTTGCTGACCACCTCGACGACGTCGTCACTCGGGTTGGTCGGCTCCTCGGTCGCCCCGCTCTGAATGGTCACAACCCCCTTTCCTACCATTGCCGCGGCCGGACGGCCCGATGCCGAGCATCGCGGCGTCCCGAGGAGTCGGATTGGGTTCGCGGCAGGCAATCCGATAGCCTTAGCTGCCAACCCATGCTGGTTTGGCCTTGTCCGAGTGGCGGAATGGCAGACGCGCTAGCTTGAGGTGCTAGTGCCCTACTAATGGGCGTGGGGGTTCAAGTCCCCCCTCGGACACAGCCGGCGACACGACTCAAATCGGCCGTCGCCTTAACTTGTCGCAGATGCGGATCGTAATCAAGGCGGAGCCCAAGGGTCGCGTACACCTCGGCGCGTTCCGCCCCGGTCGCCGCACCGAGCACAGCTGACAGCCCGCCCAGTTCCTCGACCAATTCGCTGATCTGTGCGGCAGACATGAGACGGGGCCGCTCCGCTTGCTCAAGACGGGCCTTCAGCTCGTCGCGCTCGGCGGTGCGGCGACGCAATGCGGCGGTCAAGTCCTCCACGGCCACGCCAGACTCCACGGCGGTAACCAAAGCAGCAACCTTGGCATTCGCCTCGCGAAGCTGGCGCTGTAGGGCGGCGTAGCCAGTACCGCCTGCCGGGTCCACGTCCTGCCCGCGTGCAAGGTCTTCCGGATCGGCCAGGGTGGCGATCCATTCGTCAAGTCGCGCAGTCACCTCGTCTTCACGGAGATAGACGGTGCGCGGATGATCACTCAGGTCAACAGGTACAGAACGCGACTTGCCCAGCTCACAACGGTAGAGGATGCGGGTCGTTCGTTTCCCGACGCGAGCGGCGCCCTGCATCCGCCGTCCACACGCGGCACAGAACAGGAGCCCGCGCAGCGCATACGGCACGGTCGATTCTCTGCTGCACACGAGACCGGGACCACGCCGTGCCTGCGTCCGAAGACGAACAGCCTGCACCAGTTCATCGGGAATCAGCGCTTCATGCGTGCGGCGGTCTGGTGCGATCCAGTCGGCCTGATCACGCCACCGCATACGAGTCTCGTACCCCGCCGCGACATCGTCGGGGCTGACCAGGACCTCGTATTTCTCCTGCTTGCCCCAAACACGGATACCGCGGTACGCCGGGTTGTCGAGTATCGCGCGGATCGCAGAATGGGACCAGCCTCGCGGGTCACGATGACGATTCCGCGCCGGGTCGTACTGGCTCGGTGACGGCACGCCATCGTCGGTGAGCTGTTGCGCAATGTAGCGCAGGCCCGCTCCGTCGGCGTACATGCGGTAGATTCGCTCGATGACCGGCGACGTCGCGGGGTCAGGTTCGAGGCGGTGAAGCCGCTGCCCAAGATTTGCCTTGGCAGGGTTTGGGTGCGGGCCGGCGTCGACGAGCCGGTAACCGTAGGGTGGTCGACCACCGAGGTATCTCGACGTGTCCTGCGCGAGTGCTGACATCGCCGTACGGACCCGCATCTGGATTCGTGCGCGCTCTCCCTTGCTCATGCCGCCGAACAGAGTCATCACCAGGTCGTGTGCCTCAGAACCGGGATCGACTGCTCCGCCGACCTCGGGTACCCACAGGCCGACGCCGTAGTGCGTGAGGATAGGGAAGGTGAGCGCGAACTGCGGCCCGTAGAACGCACGGGCGGGTTCCCCGATCACTACGGCATCAAAGTTACGGTCCCGACAAGCGACATCACCAAGGAGACGTGATGCCTCCGGCCTGCGCTTCCACGGCAGCGAACGGCTCTGTCCCACATCGAAGTAGTCAGCGGCGAGGACTCCGCCGTGCGGAGCGATCAGGTCTATGGCACGCCGCTTCTGCCAGCTGCGGCTCGCCTCCGGGTCTTGAGCGTCCTCCGTGCTCACTCGGCCATAGAAGGCGAACCTCAGGCTCACGCCACTCCCCTCCCTGATCCCAGCATCCGGTCCCGCACAGCCATTATCACGTCTACCAGCGCGCTGTTCGCCTCGCGCGGAAGTCGATAGTGGTCGGGCACGACAATTTCAACACGCCTCTCTGACATCGTCGGCGCATCGATTCGAGCGTCACGCTCATACCGGGCATGTGCTGTTCGGGATCCGTCAGCCATCGCTGCCCCCTTGCGAATCCCATCGTTGGTTGCGGGCTAGGCCACGGACTTCCATCAGTCCGATCCGGCGGATTTCCATGCGTCGGAGGGCCGCGGAGTTCACGAGGGTGCGGTCGCCGAGACTGGTGAGGCCGGCACGGTCAAACTCCCACACCACTAGATCATCGCCATCGGTGGAGTTGAAGCCGAAACCATGTTGGTGTCCAGTGCTTTTCAGACGTTGTTCACGTGTCCAGGTGGCGCGACGTTCGCGTAGCGCGGTCATCGTGGTGGAGTAGCGGCGGGATTTGCTGGTGATGTGGCCCCGGTAGCCCAGGGTGTGCAGCCACCGGCCGACACCGGCCAATCCCCTATCGGCGAGTTGGCTGATGGTGGTCAGGATCGCCCGGACGTGATCGGACACATCCAGGTCGGCGATGGCCTCGGTGGAGATGCGTCGTGCGCTGATCCCGACGTCAGCTAAGGATTTGGTGACGTATTTCGCGAGGTAGCGAGCTACGCGGTGGCCTGGCAGCACCCGGCCGTGTGATGAATCCTCCTGCACAGCAGGGCTGTCCGTGCCAGCGTGCCGGTTCTCGATGGGTTGGGTGTCGACTTGTGTGCCGAACCTGATCACCCGTGTCGCGGTATCTGAGGATGGGTCGGTGACCGTCACGGCTACGGTTCGAGCGGCCTGTTGGATGATGGTGGCCAGTTCAGTGGCTGTGAGGGGCGCTTGCCACTCCGGACCACCGCAGTTGTCGCTGTCGCGCGGGTCGAGACGGATCAGGGCATGAATATGTGGGACGAGCCGGGCTTGCAGCTCGACGACTTTGATGAAGCTGACCCGCACCGCATCCGGGTCGGCGCCCGAGGCGCGTAGCTCGCGGCGCAGCGCGCGTCGCAGGGTGATGGTGAAGCGTCGCCACAGTTCTGGCATATGCCAGGTGAACAGCACATGCCCGGTGTAGTCATAGCAGTCCGCGCAGATCGGCTGTCCCACATGGATGTCACCTTCTCCGTGGGTTGTGCTGCACCACAGTGGTTTTCCATGCGGGCAACGGCGGTAGCCGCCAGGCCCGTGGTGGTCGCGGCACACCCGGAGGCGCTTGTCGCCCGCACGTGCGGTGGTGTGGACCGGCCCGTAGCTGGGTGCGGTCAGCGTGACGAACACCTGCGGGCGGTCCGCCACGGCTTCGGGGATATCGTGGTGGCCGCCGGCGGTGCCAGCGTGCACGAGTTGCCACGTGTCGCGAGCGTAAAGGTCCGAGCACGACGGGCAGATCTGGGCGCGGCGGTTATTGCACCGTGTCCACACCACCCGATCGCGGCCGAACTCGTCGATACCCGTGAGTTGAATGGGGTTGGCGCAGAAGCCAACGGATTCCGCTCGCCGCCACCACGATTCGAACCCCATCGAGGACGCGCGGCGCACCATCTGATCCACCGCCGTGTTGGTGTCGATTGTGGCGGCTATGCCGGGCAACACCAGCGTGGGGGCCGTCGTTGCAATAGTCACCGCTGACCCCGATCGGTGTCAGTGCGCTCGCCGTTAGCCTGGTCGGGGCGGGTCGCGGCACGGGGCGCCCGGAATCGTGCTGCCAGGGTGGTGATGTCGTGGTCGGTGACGTGAAATGCCCGTACCCGCACCGGGCGGGCGGTGCCATCGATCATCATGTACCCGACACCCGGCGTCGCATCAGCGATCCGGTCGCACTCCGCACCGGCATCCCTTGCTCCCTGGCCGAGAACCATGGCGGTTTGAGTGGCTTCGGTCAACCGCAGCCCGATCCGCACGGTGAACAGCTGCCGCACTGACAGGGTGTCTTTGGCCGGGTCTTGTACCGCAGCCACCAGCGAAATGCCGACGGCGCGGCCTTGGGAGAGCAGCAGACCCAGCAGTTGTTCCATTTCGCTGCGCACCCTGCGATCGGTGACATAGGCGGTCAGAGCGGCGATCTCATCAATAACCACGACAAAAAGCGGTTCGGATGAGGTGGGGGTGTGCAGGCGCGTCTTGCCGCGTAACCGATTGGCGCGGGCGTGCATCACCTCCACCAGTTGCCGCAGCAGGTGCAAGGTCGAGTCGGTCGCGTCGTGGGTGAACACCGTGAACATCGGTCTTCCAGCGCCCAGTTCCATGCCGCCCTTGGGGTCGATGACGCAGAGCCGTACCTGCCCGGTTTTCACTGCGGGGGCGATGCCGGCGATCAGTGACCACAACACCGAGCCTTTGCCCGCGCCGGTCGCGCCAGCCACCAGCAGGTGGTTGCCGAGCAGAGGTAGGTGCCACCAGCGGCGGGTTTCGGTGATGCCGACCCGGACCGACCCCACATCCACCGCAGTCGTCGTCGTGGGCATGGGCAGAGCAATCGGGTCGGCCAGCGCGTCGCCTCGCATCAAGGTGATGCGTAGCTCTCCGGGCGCGGTCGCGCGGATGGTGATCCGGTCGGCACGCCAGGCGGCGGCCAGCGCCTCCGATTGCTTGTGCCAATCGGTCAGGGATTGGCCGGTCACCACGCGCAGCGCCAGGACGTCGGTCGTCTTGCCGATGCGCACCGACTGCAAGGTCGGCACCAAAGTGCGTTCGCCAAGTGTGGCGGTCAGCCCGTGCAGGGTGCACAGCGATTCCCAGGTGCGCGTGTAGCGCAACCAGGCTAACCAGCGCCGCCGCACCGGCTCGGTGACCCATCCGCGAAACGATCGCGGCTCCAGCCACGCCCATACCCCATACGCAGCAACGAGAGCAGTACCGACGATCAGCCCCGAGCGTGGGCCATGGGTGATGGCTATCCCCACGCTGGCGATGATCGGGATGCTGACGGCCGGGAAGAGCACCGCCCACCACAGCAGATATCCGAGCGCCTTGAACAGTGCGAGGATGAGGTCGGTGATCCAGTCGTCATCGTTGGATTGAGAGTTGTTGCCGTTCTTGTTGTTCGATGCCATGACAGGCGTCCCTCCGTGAGTGAATGGCCGATAGCAGCTCCGGTGCGGGGGCGCGACACCCACGAGCGCCGCGCCCCAGCAATCTCGTTACTTCTGCGCGCGGGACGCCTGGTCACTCTGCACAGCGGCGGGGTTCGTGGGGCCGATGGCATCGGCGCGGAACGCCACACCGCTGCGATCGCCTTGAGCCCACGGGATGGCCACCAGTCCCGACACCGACACTGGCTGTGTCACTGTTACTTTCGGATCCCCAGCGACGGTGACATTGAGCACCTCACCGCCGCTGTCATCGAGCGCCAGCAGCTGCGCGGCGTAGAGCGGTACGCCGGTAGCGGTGTCGACTTTGGGGCTGCCGGTATCGAAGTTCAGCCGTGGTTCGGCCGCCCGCGTGACGATGAACCGGGTTCCTGACGTGTCGATTCTCAAACGCATTGTCCTGCTGTTCCTTTCGTGATCTGTCTGCGCCAGGTGGGGCGCTGGACTCAGTTCACATGGACACCGCGGACGTTGCGAGGACGTTTGCAGGCATTGCCGACACGACCCAGACATTTCCGACACGAGAGGGACATGACGCCGGACATCTGCGGGACATCACCGACCCAGTTTGAGACCGGCGCGTGGCAAACTAGGAACCACGGGCTGGGGACGGACAGGGACGACACGGGAAGATGTGCGCTGAGACGACAGACAATCAGGACGGCGATGCTGGCACCGCAGCAATCCCGAACGATCGCCTAGCACAACGGCTACGGACCAAGGGGCTGTCCCATCGGCGGTTTGCCACGGAGGCGGGTGTGGATGTCAAAACGGTCCGTCGCTGGTTGGCCAACGCCACCTACAAGGTCCGCGACGATAACGCCCACCGTGCCGCCGAGGTACTCGGCTGTACCCCGCACGACCTGTGGCCCAATCAATTCCAACCCTCCACCGCACGCGCGCTGGCGACAAACCTGGGTGGGCCGTTCACTGCGACGCTGTACGCCAGCCGCACCCAGTTACCGATCACTGCGTGGCAGCAGCATTTCGCCGACGCCGCCACAGGTATCGACATACTCGTCTTGGCGGCCACGTTCCTGTTCGACACGCTCGACGGATTTCTCGACACCCTGCTCGCCGCCGCCGCCCGTGGTGTTCAGGTGCGATTCCTCATTGGTGACCCCGACACCGCCGCCACGATCCTGCGCGGTGAGGAAGAAGGCATCGGCGAAGCCGTCATCGCACGCTGCCGCACCTCCGTCGAACTGCTCGCTCCGCACGCCGGCACACCGGGGCTGCACATCCGTACCCACGACACCACGCTGTACACGTCAACCTTCCGGGTCGACGACACCATGATCGTCAACTTCCACATCTACGGCTCACCGGGACGCAACAACCCTGTGCTCGTGCTCTCCCGCCACCACGAACCCCGACTGTGGGCCACCCTCGAACAAGCATTTGCCCATATCTGGGACAGTGCCAACCCACTGATCAGGAAAGGCTGATTCTGGAATGCGGACCGATTACTACAACGACCCCGACGCCCCCCAGCCCAACAGCGTGGTCCCGTCCGCCTCGGCCATCGTCACCGACGAACAAGGCCGCATTCTGTTGGTCAAACGCCGCGACAACACCCTGTGGGCGCTACCCGGCGGCGGGCACGACATCGGCGAAACGATCGCAGGCACCGCCGTGCGCGAAGTCAAAGAAGAAACCGGTCTCGACGTCGAAGTCACCGCCCTGGTCGGCGTCTACACCAACCCGCACCACGTCGTGGCGTTCACCGACGGTGAAGTCCGCCAACAATTCTCCCTGTGCTTCACCACAACCCTAATCGGCGGTGAGCTAGCCATAGACCACGAAAGCACCGACATCGCCTGGGCCCATCCCGACGACATCCCCACCCTGGATATGCACCCGTCGATGCGACTGCGCATCGACCACTACCTCCAACACCGCGACAAACCCTATCTCGGCTGAGCCACCGCGGTTAGAGCCAGTCGCGCACTCGCTGGACCGCGGCTAACAGCTCCTCGCGGCCCGCATCGACCGCGCGATGCACCGGATCCTCGGGCGCGTAACGAGTCAATACGTCGCTTAATCGATCATCGGCTGACACCGGCGACCCGTCCGGCCCGGTCGTCAAATCACAAAACGTCAACGCATCCAGAACGTCGCTGGGCGGATCACCGAACTCTGACAACCCCTGTAGACCGCGCTCGGATGCCTCCACATGCGCTCCGGTATGAAACGCGACCAGAGACGCAACCAGCTTCCCAAATCCGGCCGATCGAACAAACTCCGCCCCATCGAGCGGATGAAACCCCGTCCGGCGCACCGACGGCGCGTAGCCGATATCGTGCAGCCACGCCGCCGCCACCAAACAATCGGCAGTCTCTGCGTCGAAATGCCGACCAAGCTGCTGCGCTGCCGCCACCACACCCCGCACATGCGCCAACCGCCCAGGCTGCCCCACCAACCGGGCCTCGGCCTCCCGCCGCGCACGCTGCGCCAGAACCCCGCTCACACCACCAGCCTACGAGTCTCATCGCCGCCGCGCAGACCCACAGCTGATGCTCAGCGCAGCCGTGACCGCACAGGCCCCGCAGGAATCTGGCGGCTACCTGCGGGCTTCGCTCCGCTCCCTTTGCTCCCGTCCGCTGGCGCTGCCGTCCGCGCCGGTCGCTACGCTTCGCCCTCCGTCCGCCGCCCCACCAGCTGTCTACGACCAGTCAGCGCCCACACCTCAAAGGCCTCAGCACCCCGGGTCTCACGACAACCCAGACCTGTCCTCGCTCCTCGCCGCGCCGAGCTGCCGTGGCAGCAGGCGCGCAAACGCTCATACACCGCCTCCGACCTACGGTGTGAGAACTTTCTCTACTGATATCGAGGTATCCGAAACAGATTCCAGGGCAGCGTTGCTCACAGCCGCCACAGTCATGGCGGGGGATCAGTGTTCATGCTCGTCGACACCGGTGACCGCAGGCGCCGGCGCCTCCTTACCGATGCGTTCACGCGCCTCGGCCATCACGTCGGCGAGCTTGAGCCGGGCCGACTCGGCAGCCCTTTCGGCCTGCCGAGTCCCGCGCAGACCCAACTCCGTCGCCGCCACACGGGCTTGATGAATCGGCGCCTTGCCCACCACCTTGCATAGCAGCTCGTAGGCGCCCACCCCGACAACCCCGGCGAGTACCATCGTGCCCGACTTCCCGAAGGACTCCTGGATCTCCACCGCCATTTTTTCTGCTGGTTGGCACCCGTTCACGCTATCCTGCGAAGACTATGTCGGTTGCCGCGCCGACCGACCTGTCGCGACGATCCTCGTCTCACCGTGAGTCGTAATACTCTCGGGTGTCTTGCCCTGAGCTGTAAGTGGTTTGGTGCGTCCGGCGCGCACACCGTTGACGATGACGATGACCTCGGTGAGCTCGTGCACCAGCACCACCGCGGTCAGGCCGAGGAACCCGAACAACGCCAGCGGCATCAGCACGGTGATGATTCCCAGCGACAGTCCGACGTTTTGCCGCATGATCCGCCGCGAGCGGCGCGCGTGCTGCAGCGCTTGGGGCAGGTGGCGCAGGTCTTGGCCCATCAACGCGACATCGGCGGTTTCGATGGCGACGTCGGTTCCCATCGCCCCCATCGCAATTCCCACATCCGCGGCGGCCAGGGCCGGAGCGTCGTTGACGCCGTCGCCGACCATCGCGATCGGTCGCCGGGCACGCAGCTGTCTGACCTGTTGCGCCTTGTCCTCAGGGCGCAGTTCGGCATGCACATGTTTGATTCCGGCTTGGGCCGCCAGAGCGGCAGCGGTGGCGTGGTTGTCGCCGGTGAGCATCGCCACCTCGTAGCGGGCGGCGCGTAGGGCGGCGATGACCTCGCCGGCTTCGGGGCGTAGTTCGTCACGCACGGCGATGGCCCCGAGCAGCAGCGTGTCGCGTTCGACGAGGACCACTGTGGCCCCGGCTTGTTGCATGCGCGCCACATCATCGGCGAGGTCGGCGGGCTCGAGCCAGCCCGGGCGCCCCAGCCGCACAGCATGCCCGTCGAGTTGGCCGGTCAGCCCGGCCCCCGGGACGGCTTGCACGTCGCCGGCGGCCGTCGGGGCTGGGGCGGCGGCGAGGACGGCCGCGGCCAGGGGGTGCTCACTGCGGGCCTCCAACGCGGCGGCCACCGCCAGCACCTCCTCGCGAGTGGCGCCGTTGGTGGTGGCGATGTCGATGACAGCAGGCCGGTTGGCCGTCAACGTTCCAGTTTTGTCCAGGGCGATCCCGCCGATGGTGCCCAGCGCTTCCAGCGCGGCGCCGCCCTTGATCAGCACGCCGAGTTTGGAGGCGGCGCCAATGGCGGCCACCACAGATACCGGCACGGCGATGGCCAGCGCACACGGGGAAGCCGCGACCAACACCACCAGAGCACGTTCGACCCAGATCAACGGGCTACCGACGACAATGCCCGTCGCGGCGATCAACGCCCCGGCGATCATGATGCCGGGCACCAGCGGTCGCGCGATGCGATCGGCCAGCCGCTGGCTGGCGCCTTTGCGGGCCTGTTCGGCTTCCACGATGTGCACGATGCGCGCCAGCGAGTTGTCCTCTGCGGTCGCGGTGACCTGCACCTGCAGCACTCCCGAGCCGTTGATCGAGGCGGCGAACACGTCGTCACCGGGTCCGGCCTCGACCGGCACCGATTCGCCAGTGATCGCTGAGACGTCCAGGGTTGTGCGCCCGGCACGAATGATGCCGTCGGTAGCCAGGCGTTCCCCCGGTTTGACGATCATCTGATCACCGACACGCAGGTCGGCGGCGGCGACCACGGTTTCGATGCCCTCGCGCAATACGGTGGCCTGATCCGGCACCAGCGACAGCAGGGCACGCAGGCCACGGCGGGTGCGCGCCACCGCGTATTCCTCCAAGCCCTCGCTGATCGAGAACAAAAACGCCAACATGGCGGCCTCGCCGACCTGACCCAGTGCGACAGCGCCCGCCGCGGCGATGGTCATCAAGGTGCCCACGCCTATACGGCCCTCGGTCAGTCGTCGCAGACTGGAGGGCACAAACGTCGAGGCCCCCACCGCCAACGCGAAGACCTTCAGTCCCAGCGCGATCGGCCCAACTGGGGTGACCCATGCGGTAACCACCGAGGCGCCCAGCAGCACCCCGGACAGCGCGGCTCGTCGCAACTTGGAGACTTGCCAGAGCCGTTCCGGCTCGCACTCAATGTCATCGTGGTCGCAGCCGCAGGCATCGCTCACCACCCGCGGTCGCTGCCCGGCGACGACAGCCGCCGGACGGCCCGATAGCGTTCGCGCGGTCCAGTCGATGACGCTGTGCACTACACCGCGGATGTCAGCCGAGTGCGGGGCATACGCGGGCACCGACGCCGCGGGGATGTGCTGGGCATCGGCGATCGCCGACAGCACGGCAGCACTGTCGCAGCGCCCCGGCGAATACCAGATCACCACCGATGCCGTTCGCGGATAGGCATATACGGCCCGCACACCGGTCACCTTGCCGACCGTGTCCTCGATCGCGGCGGCCCGCACTGCGTCGAACCGAAACCCACTGGTATGCACCCGCATCCGGCCCGCCGCGTCGGATACGACGGTCAGCTTGGCGCCGGCATCAGGGCGAACGTCAGTGGTCAGCATCATCAGCCTCCGTGGTGGTGGTCGTCGCCGGATTTTGCCGCCGCCTGCGGTGGCCGCTTGCCCGCTTTGCCGGGACGCTTGCGAGGCTCAAGTTCCGCCGCCGCCTGCGGTGGCCGCTTGCCCGCTTTGCCGGGACGCTTGCGAGGCTCAAGTTCCGCCGCCGCCTGCGGTGGCCGCTTGGCCGCTTTGCCGGGACGCTTGCGGGGCGCAGGTTCAGCCACCGCCGGCGGTGCAACTTCCTCCTCGACTTCCTCACCGACGCGCTCTCGCGCCTCGGCGACCACGTCGACGACCGCGAGTCGAGCCCGCTTGACGCTTTTCTGGGCCTCACGGGCAACGCGCAAACCACAGGCGCTAGCGGAAACCGTCGCCTCCCGCCAGGGAACCTTCGCCCATGCCCTGCCTACGGCCTCAAACGCCGCAGCCCCCACAAAACCCGCCGTGGGTGCCGCCTTCGCCGAAAGTCCGTGCTTCACCATCCCGACCGCTCCCTTCCAAACGTTGCGCCATCACAGCGCTGCGGGCAGTCACAGCCCCCGCCGCCACCTTCTACTTCTGACCCCGGCCAACTCTCGGTGGCTGGCATCACGCCTCAATCACCTGCCGCACGTGCCTGAACGAATGACTGCTACCGACAAATGTCGTGTTCGTCATGCCCTGCTCCCAGCCGTCACAGGCCCGTCATCGGTCGGCGTGGCGATGCCCACCTCAATCGGCTCGTCCAACGAGACCCCCGTTCCAGCTCCGTCAGGGCGGGCGTTGGCCTTGGTGCCGTAGGTGGGGCACAGTGCCACCGCGTTGCCTGTCACCGCCAAGACGGCTTCCGCGGCGGCGAATAAGTCCAGCAGTTCGGGCACGGCCAGCGCGTAAAACACCTGCCGCCCCTCGGGTCGGCCGACGATAAGTCCACAGTCACGCAGGCACGCCAGGTGTGAAGACACCGTCGATTGCGGCAACCCCAGCATGCGGGTGAGGTCGACCACCCGCGCTTCCCCATGGGCGAGGTGGCGGACGATCGCTAGCCGGGTCCGATCCGACAGGCCATGAAACAACGCGACCGCGTCCGCCAAATCCTTACGCGGTGACGCGGCGGGCGGGACAGCATCGAGACTTTTCATCGACATAACCCGATGATAGCGGCCCAGCTAATTGATTACAAGCCTTCGGTGTCAACCGTCGCACATGGTGGCGGCTTTGACGTGACGCGATCACAACACCGAACTGGCCACGATGACCGACCGATTCACACTTGCACAACCGCTGACAGAGTCGGCGAATCGCGTGCGGCCCTCGCGTCCCTTCAGCAGGAGCAATCCTTGCCGCGTCAGGAGCGGATGCCCTGCCAATCGCGACGGCGGCGACCGCCAGCCCGATCGCGGGGTCGAACCACCAACCGCCGGACCAGCTGGCGATGATCGCCAGACCGACCAGAGCCGCGGCGGCCGCCGAGCCCAGCCCGCCGCCAGTATGTGGTTCGCCCGACCCACGAGCGGCATCACCACCAAGGCGACGCCCGTCAACTCGCTCACTCGCTCGGTTTGGTGCTGTGTTGATGCAGGTTGGGCACGCCGTCCCGGATGCCCTGCATTATTTGCTGAGCAGGGGGACGGTGTGGTCCTGACACCGGGTGATCGCAGGAGCAAGAGAGGCTGCCAAAGGGACTGGGATCGGCGGTGGCTCGGGCCGCCACGCTCAACGCGATACCGGCACAAGCGAGGAGAGCCATGAAGAGCCTGAAGCACTTCGCTGTGGCGTTCGTTGTTCTGAGGAGGAACTTCCCCGGCCCTGGTCCGGGCTGGGCATCCGATTCGCTCCGTTGATGCGCATAGCTCCTGCCTCGTTCTCGGATCACGGGCGGTGCACTGGCCCGTGTGGTCCGGCGCAGTGCTCGCCGCCGTTGTCGCCATCGGCGACAGTGTGGTCGACTTGCAAGGTGGTGTGCTCGAGACCGAACTCGTCGTGCAGCACCGTTTCGATGTGGGAGCGAACCATGCGGGAGTCGGCATCGTCAGCGACGAGTACGTGCGCTGAGAGTGAAGGTTGGCCTGACGTGATCTGCCAGACGTGCAGGTCGTGCACTTCGATCACCTGCGGTACTGCGACGACCCTGGCGCCGATCTCGGCCGGATCCAGGTTCGCTGGGGCGGCCTCTAAAAAGATCCTGCCAGATTCGCGGAGCAGCCCCCAGCCGGCGCGCGCCATCAATGCAGCCACAAGCAAGGCGGCAATGGCATCGGCGCGGGCAAAGCCAGTCACCCACACCACCAGACCGGCAACCGCGGTGCCGATGAACGCGTATAGGTCGTTGAGGATGTGCTGAAAAGCGCCTTCTACGTTCAAACTGGTGCGGTTCGCGCGGCTGATCGACCAGGTAGCGCCAATGTTCACCACGATCCCGGCCAGCGCGGTGAACAGCACCAGCGGGCCCGCAACTTCTGGCGGGGCGATAAGCCGACGCACCCCCTCATAGAGGAACCACGCCGTCAGCAACAGCAGTGTGATCCCGTTGGCCTGTGCCGACAGGATCTCCACCCGCTTGAAACCGTAGGTGTAGCGGCCCCGCGCCGGACGGTCAGCCAGCCGGATCGCGATCAGCGCCAACATGATTGACGCCGCGTCGGTAAGCATGTGGCCGGCGTCGGAGATCAACGCCAGCGAGTTCGCTACAACGCCGATAACCACCTCGACGCCCATGAAAGCGACGATCAAACCGAGCGCGGTTGCTAGCCATTTGCGGTCCGCGTCCGCGGACACCCCATGGCCGTGGTCGTGAGCTTGGCCGTGTGCGTTGGCCCGCTCCACCGGGGGGCGGGGCGCTTGGCACCTGGGATCAGTGGTGTCCACCGCGATAACCTCCGTGGCGGCCACCGTAATAACCCTCGCCGAACAACCCGCCTAGAAAGCCTCTCGGGCGGGCGCCCTCGACATACACCGGCTGCGCCGGGTACTGCTGCTGCGGCGGATAGGGGCTCGGAGGGGATTGGGGTTGCTGCTGGGCGGAATAGAATTTGGCTTCGGCCTCGGCGAGCTGCTCAAGCTCGCCGCGGTCCAGGAATATGCCCCCGCAGCCGGTGCATTGATCGATCGTCACCCCGAACCGCTGCACCGGCAACATCTGCGATACACACCGCGGACACTGCAGGGGCGACTCCCTGGTCTCGGCTGATCCGCGCTCATCGTTCACTTGACCTCCCGGTGCTGATCGCAGCAACGTCCACAGGCTAACAAATAATAGAATCATTCGCATGTATGAATGAAAGTCGCGCGTAAGGTCGTCCTGGGCTGACCTGGCTGACGCCGGTCAGTGGGAGGATGCGGGCGCGGGCTCGGGCGTGAATATCGCGCGAGCCGCCACACTGTCACGTCGACGGGCATGCAGCAGACTGGCAGCCGCCACCGTGAGGCAGGCGGTCGCCGGCAATATCAGGGCGTGGTCGCCGATTCGGCCGCCGATCACCGCCCCGGCGGCGCCGCCGCCAAGGAACAACACCACCGTGGTGACCAGAACCGTGGCCTTCCACGTGTCGAGCCCGTGACGACGGCTGCGGCCCAGCATGAAGCCGAGGTCGGTCATGGTGCCGGTGAAATGCGTGGTACGGATCGTCATCCCGCGAAAATTCGACGTCATGCCGTTTTGCAGCCCACACGCGGCGGCGGCCAGCAACACCTTGATTCCCGCAAGTCCCCCGGCGGTCGCCGCGAGCAGCAGCGCGGCTTCGCCGACCAGGACTGCAGCGTGGCGCGGGCCTGTGTTGGTCCGCGTGCCACCCAACATAGCGCCGGCGCCCGCGGCGCCACACAGGAACCCGAACACGATGAGCACGATCATGCAGCTCTCATACAGCAGCGGATTGGCTGAATCCATGCCCAACTTGGTGGTCAAGGCGGTCAGGTTGCCCACTGGGAACGCCAATACCAGCAACGCCACCGAATTGACGAACCCGGCGACTGCGGCCAACAGCCCTCCGTAGCCGAGAACGAGTAACCGAGTCGGCCAGTCTTTAGACGTGAGCTTTTGCGGCATCGTCTCTTTCATCTCCAGTGATCGGCGCGACGCTAACGCGAGCGCCTCAGCAGCGACACCACCATAGCCGCCAAACGAAAATCCTCGCCGAAGCGAGCGACGGTGCTCCCTGAATGCGGCCCATGCGCTGACCCAGCGGCTCGTGTGGTTGGCGCTCTTGCATGCGCAAATTACTATATGTTGCTATGGGGTTCAACCGGTCCTCTTCGCGGTCTGCTCGTTGTCGTGTTAGCGGTGCCCGGGCTGGGATGGCACCGCTGACGTCGCGATGCGAAAATCCCGAGGGGATTGACGAGCTGCTGGTTGTTCGCATTGGGCTGCAAGGCCCGTCGGTGTCGCAGTTGACCGCGATCCGGCGGTGGGCATCCGAGAACCGAACACGGGAAACCACTTCGCGGGTTCGGCGGCAGGAAATCCTCAACCTTGTCGGCCGATCAATGAGCAACCACCACCGGGGTGACCTGTAATGCGCAGGCACACGTTCGCCACTGGCGGGACGCGAGGACCGGAATGAACCCGTTCTCGGCGAAGCGGTCGATGATCACTGCTGTTGTGTTGTCGGCCGCCGGGCTGCTCTGCGCGCCGCCAGCATGGGCGGATCAAACAGATGACGCGTTCCTCGCGACGCTTGAAAGACACGCGGTCGTCGTGACCGACGCCAACACCTCGATCGCAATGGGACACGCCGTGTGCGCGGGACTGGACAAAGGCCAAACGCCTATCTTCGTGGATCTGTCGCTGGTGAAGGACACGAATCTGTCGGCACATGAAGCCGGGTACTTCATCGGCGCCTCGGTAACGTCCTACTGCCCGCAACATAAGAGCGAGCTCGACGGTTCGGCGTTCTAGCCCGATGCCCGCGTGAAATTAGGTTAGGCGCGGCCCATTGCGTCCGGTGCGCCGGCCACTGTCTGTGCCACAACTCGCGCTGTTGGGGCCGGCGTCCGGGTGCGCGGTCTGATCCGCGATGTGGGCTATTCATCCGATCTGACCGCCCGGATCTCTGAGGCGAAGACTTCACCGGCAATGTATGTCGATATTGCAATGCGTCTATGTTAACGTCGGTTGGTGACGCGGTGAACGTCTGCCCATCAGGGGCAGACCCGGGAAGGAAGGAACGAAGAGTAATGCTGCACGGGTTATTGGGTAAGGCGGGCGCGGCGGTGTTTACCGGCTTGGTCGGCGTGAGCGCCTACGAAGTGGTGAAAAAGGCGGTGGGTAAGGCGCCGTTCCGCCGAGCTGCGGTCGCAACGACGGAGCTGGGTTTGCGCGGGACACGGCGCGCTGAGGTCGCGGCGGAGTCGGCGCGCCTGAAGGTGTCGGACGTGGTCGCCGAGGCCCGTGAGCGCATTGGCGAAGAGGTGCCGCCTCCCGCCGCTGCCGACGTCCACGACCACGACCACTGATCGCTCGATATGACCGTTGTCGATGACGCCGTGTTGCCGGTCGTGTCGGATGCCGGTGGGCGGATGCGGGTGGTGGTCCCGTGGGTGCGGGCGAATTCGCGTCGCGCTGTGGCGGTGGAAGAGTCAGTAGGACGGCAACACGGCGTGCGGGCGGTGCACGCCTATCCGCACACTGGTTCGGTGGTGGTGTGGTATTCGCCGAGACGTTGCGACCGTTCCGCAGTGCTTCGGGCAATCACCGAGGCCGCCCATATCGCCGAAAATCTGATTCCGGCGCGCTCACCCCGATCAGCCGATGTGCGTAACACCGAGGTGCTGCGCATGGTGATCGGGGGGGCGGCGCTGGCCCTACTGGGCGTGCGCCGCTACGGGTTCAAACGGCCACCGCTGCTGAGTCCGACCGGTCAGCTGGTGGCAACCGGCGTGACCATCTTCACCGGGTATCCGTTCCTGCGCGGCGCCTTGCGTTCGCTGCGGTCAGGCCGCGCGGGCACCGACGCGTTGGTCGCGGCGGCCACCGTGGCCAGCTTGGTGCTACGCGAGAACGTGGTGGCGCTTACCGTCTTGTGGCTGCTCAACATTGGTGAATATCTGCAGGATCTGACCGTGCGGCGGACTCGGCGGGCCATCTCCGAGCTGCTGCGCGGCACCGCCGACACCGCCTGGATTCGCCTGAATGACGGCAGCGAGGTTCAAGTCTCGATCGACACCGTGGAGATCGGCGATCAAGTGGTGGTGCACGATCACGTGGCCATCCCGGTCGACGGTGAGGTGATCGACGGGGAGGCGATTGTCGACCAGTCCGCGATCACCGGGGAAAACCTGCCGGTCAGTATCACAGCGGGATCGCCGGTGCACGCCGGTTCGGTGGTGGTGCGTGGACGGTTGGTGGTGCGCGCCAGTGCGGTGGGCAGTCAAACCGTGATCGGACGCATCATCACCCGTGTCGAAGAGGCGCAACTCGATCGGGCACCGATTCAGACTGTCGGCGAAAACTTCTCGCGCCGATTCGTTCCCGCCTCGTTCATCCTGTCTGCGCTCACCTTAGTGCTGACCGGGGACGTGCGGCGCGCGATGACCATGCTGTTGATCGCCTGCCCGTGCGCGGTGGGACTGTCCACGCCGACAGCGATCAGCGCCGCAATCGGCAACGGCGCCCGCCGCGGCATCCTGATCAAGGGCGGCTCCCATTTGGAGCGGGCCGGCCGGGTGGACGCGATGGTGTTCGACAAGACCGGCACACTCACCGTTGGGCGCCCAGTGGTCACGAATATCATTGCGTTGCACAAGGATTGGGAACCAGAACAGGTCTTGGCCTATGCGGCCAGCTCCGAGATCCACTCGCGTCATCCGCTGGCCGAAGCGGTAATCCGCTCGACCGAGGAACGCCGCATCACCATTCCCCCACATGAGGAATGCGAGGTGCTGGTGGGACTGGGCATGCGCACCTGGGCCGACGGTAGGATCCTGTTGCTGGGCAGCCCGTCACTGCTGCGTGATGAACGTGTCCGCATCTCCAAGAAAGCCACCGAGTGGGTCGACACGCTGCGCCGCCAGGCCGAAACCCCGCTGTTGCTCGCGGTGGACGGCAAGCTGGTCGGGTTGATCAGTCTGCGTGACGAGGTCCGGCCCGAGGCGGCCGAGGTGCTGAAGAGGTTGCGGGCCACCGGGATACGCCGGATTGTCATGCTCACTGGCGATCATCCCGAGACCGCTGCAGCGGTCGCCAACGAACTCGGTATCGAGGAGTGGCGCGCCGAGGTACTGCCCGACGACAAGCTCGAAGTGGTGAAAGCCTTGCAGGACGAGGGTTACGTCGTGGGGATGGTGGGCGACGGCGTCAACGACGCCCCAGCCTTGGCGACCGCCGACATCGGGATCGCCATGGGATTGGCTGGCACCGATGTGGCCGTCGAGACCGCCGACGTCGCTCTGGCCAACGACAATCTGCAACGTCTGCTCGACGTCCCGGACCTGGGTGCGCGTGCGGTCGAAGTCATCCGGCAGAACTACGGCATGTCGATCGCCGTCAACGCCGCTGGCCTGCTGATCGGCGCCGGCGGCGCACTATCGCCGGTGCTCGCCGCGATTCTGCACAACGCGTCCTCAGTCGCAGTCGCCACCAACAGCTCCCGGCTGATCCGCTACCGCCTCAGCGATACCGCCTTGGGTAATGCCGGGGACCGCGACACTAATACCGAGGGTAGTCTGCCGTTGCCAGGCGGCTCGGTGCGTCCGCTGGTGGCCCAAGAATCATCCCGTTGACGGCGTCACGTCGGATTCACACCCTTGGGCTCGCCCCTCGTCCTGCGAGCCCAAGGTCGTGAGTTCGCAAGCAATGCTCGTCGAGGAACGAGCTGCGACCGCCAGTTTATGACGGTCTGCTACCCGGCCCCGCGGTAGCACCAAGCGTCCAGTCGCGTCCAAGATGGATCCAGGCGCTGAACGTTGAAATCCTGCACCGGCATACTTGGTTGGATCAGCGAGTGTGGCGGTCGTGGATGCCTTTCGCCCGCGCCCGTAAAATAGCCAAATGCAGCCAGTAAGGTACTTTGTGACAAATTCCGGTCCGGCCAATGGTCCCGGCAAGTTGCTTGACGATGCGTGCTGCGCAGCGTCCGCGCAGAATGCGCCGGCAGTGTTGGCCGCAGATGCGGGGTGGCTGCGTGCGGCCGGCGCGGCCCGCGCTCTAGCGTGGGTGAGCCTCGTCTTTCTGGCCATTGAGGCCGCCGTGGGGCTGTGGCAAGGCTTGGCTGCTGGGTCAGTCGCCCTGACCGGCTGGGCGCTGGGTAGTGTGGCCGAGGGCCTGGCCGGCGTGGTGGTGATCTGGCGGTTCACCGGATCGCGGATGCTGTCGGCGACGGCTGAGCGCAGCGCCCAACGCGGTGTGGCGGTGTCGTTTTGGATGACGGCCCCCTACATCGCCGCCGAATCGGTGCACCACCTGTTCGGTGAGCGCCACCCCGACACCAGCGTGATCGGCATCGTGCTGACCGCCTTCGCGGTGCTGCAAATGCCGCTCCTAGGCCGCGCCCAACGAATCCTCGGCGCGCGATTGGACTCGGCGGCCACCGTGGCCGAAGGCACCCAGAATTATTTGTGCGCTGTCCAGGCTGCCGCGGTGCTCATTGGCCTGGCGACGACCGCAAACTGGTCCAGCGGTTGGTGGCTCGATCCGGTGATCGGGCTGGGCGTTGCCGTCGTCGCGGTCTGGCAAGGCTTTCGATCCTGGCGAGGCGAGGACTGCGGCTGCTAACCATCGATGCAACGCCAGCAACCCACGGCCGTCGCGGGTGAGACCGCAAGCTGAATCGATGCACGTGCATTGCGCAAGCCCGCCGATGCCGACCTCCCTTCCTCCTGCGGCTCGGGCGGTTTCGGCGAGCCCGAGCAAACAGCCGTCACCGATGTTTACCCGTTGGTGGTGCTATCGACGGCATCAGGGTCATACGATCTGGCGGCCGCGCCCGTACAGCCGTAGTTTGATACGTCTGCGAACCTGGCCCTGGATTGGGCACCACGGGTCGCCAATATGGGCCCTAAGTGCAGACCGCTGGCGGCTCTATCGCATTTGAGGAGGATGTAATGAATGCATCACAGGCTGCGGTCGAGCACGACGCGGCGCGGCCGGTGATCCATTTGTCGGAGTTGCTACGTTCGCCGGTTTTAGCCCGCTCCGGAGAGGCTGTGGGCCGCGTGGAGGACGTGATCGTGCGACTGCGAGGCGCCGACGATCATCCGCTGGTGACTGGGATCGTGGCCGGGGTCGGTCGGCGGCGGGTGTTTATCGGCAGCCCTTCCATCAACGAGTACGCCGCGCAGCGAGTTGTGTTGGCCAAGAACAAAATCGACCTCCGCAGCTTCGAGCGCCGCGACGGTGAGGTGTTGTTGCGCACCGATGTGCTCGGGCACCGGTTGATCGATGTGGCGGCTGTGGAATTGGTGCGCGCCTACGACGTGGAGCTCGAAGATACTGGCGGTGGGTGGGTCCTAGCACGGTTGGACACCCGGCGCCCGGCAAGGTTTTTCGGGCTGATCAAGAGCTCGGGTGGGCATGCGGCCCGCGATTGGAAGGCATTCGAACCGCTGATCGGGCACAGCCGTTCCGATGCGATGCGCCGTCAATCGGGCCGGTTCGGCCGGTTCAAACCCGCTGACATCGCTGATCTTCTCGAAGACGCCGACAAAGCAGAAGGCGGCGAGATCCTCGACCGGGTCCGCAGCGACCCCGAATTGGAAGCCGACGTGTTCGAGGAACTCGACCCCGACAAGGCCAGCCGATTGCTCAATGACATGCCCGACGACGAGGTGGCTGCGCTGCTGGGCCGGATGCGCGCCGACGATGCCGCCGACGCGATCGCAGATCTGCGCCAATCGCGACGCCGGCGGGTACTGGACTTAATGCCCGCCCCGCAGCGCACCAAGGTGATCACGTTGATGGGGTTCAACCCCGAAAGCGCCGGGGGGCTGATGAACGTCGACTTCGTCATGTGCGCCGCAGGCGCAACCGCGGGCACGGCGCTGGCGCTGATCGCCGCCGCACGTAGCGTGCAGCCCGAGGCGTTGGTCAAGATGCATGTTCTTGATGAGGACAAACGCCTGATCGGTGTTGTGTCAGTTATTGCGCTATTGCAGGCCGAACCCGACGAAAGCGTGCGGGCCCTGATGGAATCCGACCCGGTGCGAGTCAGCGCCGACGCCGACTTGACCGACATCGCACTGCTCATGGCCGACTACAACCTCTACGCCATCCCGGTCGTCGACGGACAGGATCGCATGCTGGGGATTGTCACCGTCGACGACGTGCTGGAAGCCACCATCCCCGAGGACTGGAGGCGCCGAGAACCCGCTCCCCGGCCCGTCCACGAAATCACCGACAACGACCGCAACATGCCGACGTCAGGGGGTGAAGGGCAGTGAGTTCAGCCGAGCGAAACGACGCCACCGGCCCCCCAACAGCGGCCCACCGTGCCGAGCCACCGCCAGCGACACGCACCGCGGTACTCGACTCGGCACATTTGGGTGACATCGAGGGCGCCTTCGGGCGCATCAGCGTCGGCGAGACCGAGAATGCGCGCACCTGGAAGACCCGACTGCTGACACTTCTAGCCATCGTCGGCCCCGGGATCATCGTGATGGTCGGTGATAACGATGCCGGCGGGGTGGCCACCTACACCCAGGCCGGCCAAAACTATGGGTATTCCCTGCTGTGGGTACTACTGCTGCTGATTCCGGTGCTCATCGTTAACCAGGAAATGGTGGTGCGACTGGGCGCGGTGACCGGGGTGGGGCATGCCCGGTTGATCAACGAGCGTTTTGGCCGCGGCTGGGGCTGGTTTTCCGTCGGCGACCTGTTTCTGCTCAACTTCTTGACGATCGTCACCGAGTTCATCGGCATCAGCCTTGCCGCCGGCTACATCGGCGTCTCCAAATACGTTGTGGTGCCTATCTCGGCAGTGGCCTTGATCGCGATCATGGCAACCGGGAGTTTCCGGCGCTGGGAACGGGCGATGTTCGTCTTCATTGCCGTTACCCTGTTGCAGATCCCGATGCTGTTGATGGCGCGGCCGCAGTGGGCACACGCGGCGAAGTCCTTTGTAGTGCCGACCATTTCGGGGGGCGTGACCTCGGATGCGGTGCTGCTCATCATCGCCATCGTCGGCACCACCGTGGCACCCTGGCAGCTGTTTTTTCAGCAGTCTAACGTCGTCGACAAACGCATCACCCCCCGGTTCATGGGCTACGAACGCGCCGACACGGTACTCGGAGCCCTCGTCGTGGTGATCGGCGCCGCGGCGCTGGTGATGACCGGTGATTGGGCGGCACGCTCCACCAACACCGCCGGTGGTTTCACCGACGCCGGTGCCATCGCGGGCTTGCTCGGTCGAGACAGTCCGGCAATCGGTTGGTTGTTTGCGGTCGTCCTGATGGACGCCTCGATTTTGGGCGCGGCCGCAGTGACCTTGGCCACCAGCTACGCCTTCGGCGACGTATTCGGCCTGAAGCACTCGTTGCACCGCGGGTTCGCCGACGCCAAACAGTTCTACCTGTCCTACACCGCGATGGTGGCGTTGGCCGCAGCGATCGTGCTGATCCCCGGCGCCCCACTCGGATTGATCACCACCGCGGTGCAGGCGCTCGCCGGCTTGTTATTGCCCAGCGCCAGCGTATTTCTCCTACTGCTATGTAATGACCGGCAAGTATTGGGGCCGTGGGTCAATCGCCCCTGGCTTAACTGGGTCGCCGGGCTGATCGTGGGCACCCTGCTGTTGCTGTCGGGAATCCTCATGGCCACCACATTGTTTCCCGACCTCAACGTCGTCGCGGTCGCCGGCTACCTGGCCCTGGCTTTAGTGGTACTCGCCGCTGCGGCGGCCCCAACGTTGCGCTGGATGGGCCGCCGCCAACCCGCGTCGCCGGCCGCACCAACCAAGTTAAGCGCAATGGACCGCAACACTTGGCGAATGCCACCCCTAACGTTGCTAGAGCCGATCACCTGGTCACCTGGCACTCGTCTAGGCATGATCGCGCTGCGTGGCTATCTCGTCATCGGCGTCGTCCTGCTGATCGTCAAAGCCGTCCAACTCGGCGGCCGATAAGCATGCGCCCACACCGGCGTCGACGGCCATCGCCATGAGCACACCACTGCGTCTATGGTTGGCCGCAGAACCTGGTTACCTACCCCATTACAGCCACGCCCAGCAAATCATCGGCACAACAATCCTCGCCACGATCGCCACAATCACGGTGCTGACATTCATCATCATCCGCATCATCCAACGTCGACGAGACCGAGAACGATCGAACCGGCGCCGACGATAGCGCGTGCCGCCCGGTTACTGTCTGCTGAGAAATGCACGACGGTCATCGGTAGGCCGTTTGCAATCAACTGTGATTGCCGAGTTCGTTGGCCGAGCTTGGTACTGCTTGCTGAGGTTCCCGAGCCCGAGCAGCTGCGGCAGTAACCGTGGGGCACAATCGTATACACCCCGGCAGCGCGCTACAGATGACACCGCGCTGCCTCCTTAGCCCCGATCGAGGCCAAGGTTCACGCAAAACACCCGAGGCTGAGGCCAAGGACCGGAGGAAACTCAGTGATCCGGTGCGGAAGGATCGTCGGCACCACGCGTCGCACCCAGGCGGTGCTTGGCAGAACCGATGCTCCGCCGTGCATCAGTGCCTGTTTCCCCAGCGGTTTCACACGAAGAGCGCACGTTTGGAATACGTGCACTCCACCAGCAGAGCGCCCGAACAGCACCTGCTTGATCGTGCTGTTGAGATTGTCGGCGTCTCCGTAGTAACGGAACGAATCTGGTTGTTTTTCTGATCTTCGTCCGGCAACGGCTTACGAGTGGCCTTTGCGCCAGAGCGCTTCGGGGTCGGCGAGTCAACGACCACGGCTACACCGATCCCGGGCCATCGCAGGAATGGGTTAACTACCAGCGACTGACTGTGACGAGGTGAACGCCACGGCAGCACGTAGGGCCAAAACCGGCGCCCAACGCCTGCAACACACCACGCAGGGGCCTGCAGCATCGTTGGTGCGCCGAGCTGCGGCGGGTCATACCTCCAGCATCACGCCGAACATGATGGCCATGCCGGAGGCCATGAATGCCTGGCATAGCGTTCCCCAGTCCCCGAGGCGCGTGGTGTGCTGCGCAGGGTTCGCTTTCCGCTGGGCGAAATAGTGATACAGCCAATACACTGCGGCACTTGCGAATCCGACCGCCGCGATCCAGTTGAGGCTAGTGATCCACCAGGGTTCGGCTGTGTGGGGTACCGATATGTCCATACCCGGCATCTTCATTCCGGGCGAGCTGGGCATTGTGTGGTCGGGTGAGTAATCGCGCCCGCCCAGCGGGCCGCCGCGCATTACCGCGTACAGCCAAGCTACCGCCGCCATCATGTTGGCGTGGTAGCCGTTGGTCAGTCGGCCATCGTCGCCGGAGAACACGTGGGCAGCCACCAGCACGAACCAGACGGCCGCCGCGAGGAAGAAGGCCATCGGCCCGAGTGTGGGGAGTTCCATTCCGACCGGCCAGGCCATCGCAACCATTCCCGCGCACATCACTATGTGCAGCAGGCGTTCGACTGTGCATATCCATCGTTCACGTTGCGCGACAAGGCCGTACAGGTGTCCCGCAAAGCTGGCGCCGAAGAGGACGCTAACCGTCCACCGCAGCGCGAGGTCGCCAATCAAGTTCCGCTACATCGCATGCTCGGGACTCCTCTCCGCTGCACCGGCACCGTTGGTCGTCTCCTTTGGCTGGATTCACGATTAAGGGGTGTCATGGCCGCTGAGCTACTCGCAGTCTGCAGACCACATGTCAAGCGTCGCGGCCAAAGCGGCGAAGTCGCAGCGAGTTGGTCACCACGCTGACCGAGGAAAATCCCATCGCCGCGCCTGCGACGATCGGGTTTAGCACGCCGAGCGCGGCGAGGGGAATTGCGGCGGTGTTGTAGCCGAACGCCCAGCCGAGGTTTTGATAAATCGTGCGCAGCGTCAGCCTCGAGAGCTCGATCGAATGGACGACGCCGTCGAGCCGGCCGGACATCAGCGTGATATCGGATGCCTCGATGGCCACGTCGGTGCCGGTGCCGATCGCAATGCCCAGATCGGCCTGCACCAGGGCGGGCGCGTCGTTGACGCCGTCGCCGACCATCGCGACCACGCGGCCCTCGTCTTGGAGCCGGCGCACCTCGGTGACCTTGTCGTGCGGCAACACCTCAGCCAGCACCTGCTCGATGCCGACCTGCTTGGCGATCGCGGCCGCCGTGCGGGTGTTGTCGCCGGTGATCAATGCGACATGCAGCCCCATGGCGTGCAGTTGATGGACCACGTCGGCGGCGTCGTCTTTGACGGTGTCGGCCACGGCGAGCACACCCACAACTTCGCCGTCGCGGCCGACGAAAACCGCGGTGCGGCCTTGTTCTTCGAACTCCGTCGCCGCTGCGGCAAGGTGTTCAGGCAACTTCACGTCGTGCACATCGAGGAGCTTGCGCCGCCCGACCACCACGGGTCGGCCCTCGACCTCGGCGCGCACTCCGTGCCCCGCGAGGTTGGTGAACGCCGTAGCGGCCGGGATCTCCACCCCCCGTTCGTGTGCCCCGGCGACGATCGCCGCGCCGATGGGGTGTTCGGAGCCCGATTCGACCGCGGCGGCAATTCGCAGCACCAGATTGGGCTGACGGCGCTTGTCGGCAATCACGTCGGTGAGTCGCATCTGGGCTTGGGTGAGGGTGCCGGTCTTGTCGAACACCACGGTGTCGATCTTCTTCGAGGCTTCCAGCACCTCACCGCCCTTGACCAGGATCCCCATGTCGGCGCCGCGGCCAGTGCCGACCATGATCGCCGTGGGGGTGGCCAGGCCCAGCGCACACGGGCACGCGATGATCAGCACCGCGACCGCCGCCGTCATGCCGGCGACCGGGTTGGCGGCGAACAGCCTCCAGCCCGCAAACGTCGCCACGGCCACGCCGAGGACAGCTGGCACGAACACCGCCGAGACCCGATCGGCCAAGCGCTGCACCGGGGCCTTGCCGCCCTGGGCCTGTTCGACCAGTCGCACGATCTGCGCCAGCGCGGTGTCGGTCCCTACGGTGGTAGCGCGGATGGTCAGCAGCCCGTCGGTGTTGACGGTGGCCCCGGCAACATGGTCGCCCACCGTTTTTTCGACCGGGACGGACTCGCCGGTCAGCATCGACTCATCAACGCCGGCACGCCCGTCGACGACCTCGCCGTCGACCGGGATCTTCTCCCCCGGCCGCACCCGCAGCAGGTCTCCTACTTGCACCTGATCGATCAGCACAAGGAGCTCCTGGCCGTCGACCAGCAGCCGGGCTTCTTTGGCGCCCATCTCCAACAGCTTGCTGATGGCCTCGCGCGTCTTGCCGTGGGCTTTGGCTTCGAAATAGCGGCCCAGCACCACGAACGCGATGATCAGCGCCGAGGTGTCGAAGAACAGCGGCCCGCCAACGAGGAGCTGATAGGTGGAGTAGATGAACGCGGTCAACGTGCCGAGTGTGATCAGCGTGTCCATGTTCGCGGTTTTCTCCCGCGCCCGTTGGGCCGCCCCCAACAGGAACGGCCACCCGGCTATGAATTGGACGGGCAGCGTCGCGGCGAAGGCCAACCACCCCGCCCACGGGGACGCGGCGAAGAACATCGTCAAGCCAGACGCCAGCAGCCCCAGCGGCCAGGCCAACCAGACCCGCCGCAACCAGGCCCGAATCCCACGCTGGGCCTCCTCGCGCGGCGAGGGCTGACCCTCGGTAACCGGCGCGAGGTGATAGCCGATACCTTTCAGCGCCTCTCGTAGCCTCTCGATCTCCGGCGGAGCTTCTGACTCGTCACTGTGCAGGCCCAGCAGCATCCGCCCGATCCCGCCGACGACCTTCCCCACGATGCCGCCATTGCCGATATCAGCCGACCGCGAAACAGGCGCCGGCTCCGAAGCGGCAGGGCTGCGCTCCACCTCGGTGATCGCCGACAAGACGGCGCCGGTGTCGCATCGCTCGGGCCAATATCGGATCACAACGGATGCCGTGCGCGGATACACACGCACGGTGCGTACACCAGATAGGTTGCCGACCGTCTCCTCGATTGCGACGGCCCGGCCTTCGTCCATACGAAAGCCGTTGGTGTGTATACGCATCCGTCCTGCCGCGTCGGACGCAACGGTCGGGCCCACATCTCGCTGAGCATCAATTGTCAGCATCAGTGGTCCTAGTCTTCCGAGTCCGCCGCGGCTGGGGCGCAACTTCCTCGTCCGCCACCGCTGACAGCGGAGCTTTCTCCCCGCTGCGCTCTATCGCCTCGGCGAACATGTCGGCGGCCGTCAATCGAGCCCGCTCGGCCTTCTCCTCAGCCGTGCGCACGCCGCGAACACCACAGGCCATTGCGGAAACCGTTGCCTCCCGCCACGGAGCCTTCGCCACCACTCGGTGTAGCGCCTCATACGCGGCGAAGGTCAACACGTGGGGCGCCGCCTTCACCAAAAACCCATGCAATGCCATCTCGCACGCTCCCTTCGCAATCGTTGCCCCGGCATGGCTCACGCCTCGGCGGCGCGGGTCGCGTCAGCTGACGGGCAACCCCAAGGTAAGGGTTGTCCCTAGGGCAAGGTCAAGGGTAAGGACGCCCCGGCGCCGAGGCTGGATTTATCAAGCTCACGCGGGTCCTAGCTGGACCCCTCGCTCGTGCGCGTGCGCCGTACCGAAAGACGTTGACACACAAACTCGTACGCAATTGCAGTGCGGTTGAACGAAAGCCGACGGCCCGCAACGCGGGCGGGCGGGCGGGCGGGCGGGCGGGCGGGCGGCAAAGAATTACGGCACTGCGCCTTGACCTTGCCCTTGAGGCAATCCCTACCGTTGGAGTCACCGGCGGTGATGCCTCCACCGTAGTCACGCGAAGGAGGCGAACATAAGCTGAGCGACAACGTAATTAGGCCTCGTGGCCCCCTAGGCCACTGATGCGGCGCAGCCACCAACGCCGTAAGCAGATTCATCGATTCGCTACATAGTCCATCACTTCACACCGATCCTTCGAGCACCAGCGCCGTAGCGAAACATTCTGCGACGCAACGGCTCACGTCACAAGACCGACCACGGTATCGCCCGCCCGCGACGCCGTGGGAACCCTAGCAGAATGGAAACCCCTACCATGTTCACCGGCACCACTAGCCACGCCGGTGCCCTGGTCACCGCCATCGTGGTGCTAACCGGCGCCGCTATTCTGAGCGGCGGCGCAGCAGCGGCCGACCCAAACCAGGACGACCAGTTTCTGGCGCTGCTCGATAAAGCAGAAATCCCCGCCCTCAAGAACGTTCCGAGCCTCATCGCCACAGCCCACAAAGTCTGTCGCAAACTCGATGGCGGCATGCCGGTGGATGCCTTAGTCGACGAGATGGTGAACAACGCGTATCGCATCGACCCGCCCGAGCGCCTATACGCTCCCGGCCGCCTCGCGCGCACCGAGGCCCGATTCATTACCGCAGCAGTGGAGATCTACTGCCCGTACCACCGGGGCAAGATAGCTTCCATCATGGCTAATCGCGCGCAGGGATCGAGGCAACCGACGCACCGGGTCGCCGCGTACGCGCATAACACAGTCACCTCAGGAAGCGATCTGCGGGACACGCCGCCGGGGTTGGACATGACCAATATGCCGGCGGGCCGCACAATGCTCGCCTCACTGATCGGAGCGGTTCCCGCGGGGGATCCCCTCCTACCGAACCCGCCGCAGATTCCGGCGCCACCGCCCCCGACGGCGCATATCCTGGCACCGCCCCCGCCGATAGCCGCACCGCCGCCACCAAAACAATCGCCGCCGCAACCGCAGCAGCCGCCGCAACCGCAAGAGGTGGAGCCCCCTGCTGATGCTCCTCCGGGGGGCCCTGCCGGCGGCGGTGGCAACGGCGGTGGCGGCATCGGCGGCGGAGGCAGTGGTGGCAACGCCGGTGGCGGTCCGGTGGAGCCGTCGCCGGCGCGACCCATGCCTCCGGGCTTTGTCAGGCTCGCACCGTGAGAGGCTGCCGCGGCGTACCCTTGACCTTGCCCCTGGGGCAAGCCCTACCGTTGGAGTCACCGTCGACGTTGCCCTTCGCGGCGGAGCGCGGCGTCGCCGGACCACTCTTGCAATTCAGCTGGAATAGGAGGAAGGGGAAACGGACTCGTCGGCACCGCGCCCCTAACGACCAATGAGTGAGGCACCTGCATCCGGGACTCGCACGGCTACGCTTGAACCTCGCAGCTGGGAAGGGTCATCGATAGCCGCCGCCGTCCGTGAACGGACCCTAGTGACGCACACCATCGGTGACGCCGCCAAGGCCATTGGCGTGTCGGCCAAGGCCATCCGGATCTGGGAAGCCAAGGGCCTGCTGCCGCCTGCTGAGCGCACCCAAGCCGGCTACCGGCTGTTCAGCGACCACGACATCGCGATCCTGCGGTTCATTCTTCGGGCCCGGACCCTCGGCCTGACGTTGTCGGAGATCAAAGACGTCCTCGACCTGCATCGCCACGGCACGGCGCCCTGTGAGCAGGTCACCGCCCTCCTCGACAAGCACATTCGCGACATCGACCGCGCCATCGCCAACCTACGCGCCCTACGCACCACGCTGACCACTGCGCTACAAACCGCCCGCAGCGATCAACGCCGCGGACGCGCTGCCACCGTCTGCCGCATCATTGAATCCCCAACGGCATAACGGGTCACCGTCTCACTCCTATCCCGCGCGACACGTGACCGACAAGCATCCACTGAAGATACCGTTCGGTGTTCGGTATATACCGAACACCGAAAACGCGTGCGAGCCAAACCCCGCCGCGACACCTCGTGCCTCGTAGGTCGAACGTCGAGTTCGACACGCGAGGCTTTTTTGTGCCCAAAATCTGCCGGTGGTACCCAAGGATCGGCAGTTGCCTCCAACATCCTCGGCGTCTCGGGACGCGCCATGCTGGAGTCGTTGATCGTCGGGAACAACGACCCCGCACACTGGCCGATCTGGCCAAACGCCGGCTGCGCTCCTAGATCCCGGCATTGACCGAAGCGTTGACCGGTCGGTTCACCGAACATCATGGGTTCTCGGCCCGGGTCACCTGGATTTGGTCGACCAGCACACGGCAGCGATTAACGAGATCACCATCCGGATCGAGAAGGGCGACGAATCATTCTGTCCGCTACACAGCATTCGCTGGCCCGCGGACCCGTACGCGAGGTCTATCCAGTCGGCTCGGCCAGACGTTTCAGGAACTCATGGACCGCTTCAGGATCCTCAGCCGCACGCAACAGGCGATGACCGGCGGGAAGGTCACGCAACACACGTCGGACTGCGCGGCGGTCATCGGGGCGCGCCTGGCTAATCACCGCTCGCGGATCAAACAGCGCCAATCCGGCCAGCGCAATCAGGTCCTGCGCGTGTCGTTCGGGATCGCGACTATCCACCATCCGCGCGTGGGCTTTCGCGACCAGGGCGCCCAGCAAAGTTGGACGGCGGACATGGCCGACCCGCCCACCGATGTTCACCGGCAACCGTTCGGCCCGTGTGAGCGCCTGGTTGCCGCCGTCGGCCGACAGACCGGGGCGTCCTGATGCCGTTGTCGGGTAACGGTCTTGGCGATCGAGGCCCTCAGGCAGCATCACGTCGATAGCAGTCTTGCCACGGGTGAACCGATACCCGTAGCCGTCGCCAGTCTTTGCTTCATCGAATCCTTTGCCCGTCAGGTAGAGCGCTGTCGTGCGCAAGGCATCACGGAAGGTCCATACCCCGACGATGACATCCCCGTCGTCGGTGGGCCGGTGCACGGTAATGCCATGTTCGGCCAGGTGCAGCGCTGTCATCTGGCCGCCCACAAGGACCCACGGTGGCGGATCGGTCTCCTCAAAATCCAGCAGTGTCGACCACATCGCCGCCTGGTGCAAGGGCATGTCGGGCAGCAGCACCTGTTCACGGTCAACGGTCGGAATTCTCTCCGGGACGCCACGCAGGATCGCGTCCCAAGCTTGCAGATCGCCGTAGCTAAGAGCCGCCACATCGTCGGCGGCCAGCCCGCGCAGCGCACCGATATGCCGGTCTCGCTCAGCCTTGTCCAAGGCGGGCGCCAACCCAACACGAGTGCAGAGCCGGTTCACCGCACGGTCGATGTCCCCACGGCCGGCCACGGTATGGTCGGGCGCGGATTCGACAATCCCGCAAAACATTTCGGTAGCACCGTCCACCGTTTGGCCTGTGATAGCAGCCAAGGCCGCCACCGCAGTCGCGTTGCATATGCCGATCGTGTTCCCCACCAAATTCACCCTTTACGTGGCGCGTGCACGGCGCGCAGTGCGTGGCTCACGAGGGCACAGCCGGCCGCCCGGGTGCGCGTGTCGGTGTCTTCTGCGAGATCGACGCCGGCGATTAGCCGCGGCGCCACCTTGTTCTCAAACACCGCATCGGACAACCGGGAACCCGTAGTCCGCAACGTGAGATTGCCTCGCACACTGTCGATCAGAATGAAATCCTTCACGAGCTTGCGATGAACACGCTCATCCACATACGCGTCGGCGAAACCGCCGCTACCCAGCCCGAGATCGTAGGCCTCGACGGCGCTGATCCCGGTGGCCAAGACACCATCAGCGCCGAGCAGCTCCGCGATATCGCGTTCACCAATCCTGTAGCGACACACCGACAGCGCACGCCGCGCCAACCACCGCTGAACCTGCGCGCAGGTGTTTCTACCCTCAACGTCGACACCCGCTAGGCGATGCCGCAACCGGGTCCGTTCGTTCGAACCCAGCCCATCTCGCCTACTGTCGCACAGAGCGGCCGCCGCCCACGCGATACGCGGCGCGAACGGACGTCCAGTCGCCCCCGCGACCGTCAACTCGTACTGGCGATCGAGACTGTCGACATCGACGAGCCACTGACTACCAGCCCGGGTGGCGGTCAATGCTCCAGCAGCGATCAGAGCGCGTACCCTGGACGGGTTCACGCCTAGGCGCTCCGCGGCTTGGGCCGCGGTGACCATATCCGACATTCACACAACTATAGCGATACCAATATAGTTGTGCATATAACCACAGTCCACAGACCTGGCAGTGCCCCGATCGGCGGCTCACACGGCGAACGAACGTGCGAGCAACCGCCGCCCTTTACGTCGTCGGCGTGTCACACCCCCTTCCGCCAGCTCCAGCGTGCGGTCAACCGCGGGACGGCATTTGACCGGGTCAACGACTCAACTCAAAGACCTCAACTCGTGTCGCACGTGGCCAAGTCCCCCCTCGGACACACGACTGAGGCGAGCGAAATGAATGCTCGCATTCATTTCCGAGCCGATGGAGTGTGTTGAGCGGCGAAGCCGCGAACACACCTACGCTGCGGCCCACCTGAGCGTGTTGAGCGGCGAAGCCGCGAACACACCTACGCTGCTACGGTCGCACACACCCAATCACCTTCCCGCGCAACCGTATTGGGCCTGCGCCGGCAATCCAACCGAGCACACACTTCGCGCCTGGGCATTCACACGTAGGCTGGTAGGCGACCCATGAATCGACCGAACGGCTTTCTCCGGCGAACGGCGACGCGCAACTTCCGTGACCGCCGCGAGGCCGGTCGCGCGCTGGCCGAGGAACTGACGTCCTACCGTGGGCGCGACGTGCTGGTGTTCGGGCTGGCGCGCGGCGGCGTGCCGGTGGCCTGGGAGATCGCCGCGGCCCTGGGCGCCCCCTTGGACGTGTTCCTGGTGCGCAAGCTCGGGGTGCCGAACTGGTCGGAGCTGGCGATGGGCGCCCTGGCCAGCGGTGGCGGCCTGGTGATGAACGACGACGTCGTGGCCAGCTTGCGCGTCACCGATGAGCAGGTGCGCGAGGTGATCGACAGCGAGACCACCGAACTGCTCCGGCGCGAGCACGCCTACCGGGGCGGCCGGCCGATCGCCGACCCGCGCGACCGGGTCGTGATCCTGGCCGACGACGGGATCGCCACCGGCGCCAGCATGTTGGCCGCCGTGCGAGCGGTGCGCGCCGCGGGGCCGGAATCAATCACCGTCGCGGTCCCGGTGGGGCCGGAGTCCGCCTGCCGCGACCTGGCGCGGGAGGCCGATGACGTGGTGTGCGCGACGATGCCGCCCGGATTCGAAGCCGTCGGGCAGGTCTACGACGATTTTCATCAGGTCAGCGACGACGAGGTGCGCGAACTGCTCGCCACGCCGACGGCCTGAGCGTTACTTGGCGGACTCGTCGCCGCGGCCCTCGGCCGCGACGCTGGATTCCCCCGTCGGCTCGGGCCCGTCGGTGACCGCCTCCGCTTCGCCCTCGGCGGAAGCCTCCTCGGGATAGTCCACGTAGTCGTCCTCGTCGGGACGGGCCTCACCCGCATCCTGGTCTTCGGCACCACCGGGCTCGCGGTGCTGGCGCTCGCGCAAGGCGTCGAGGATCAACAGGACCACACCCACCACGCTGGCGGCGATGCACAGCCAGGCGACCAGCTCGTTGCTCGTGACGACGGCGAACACCAACGCGACGAGCCCGATCAGGGCCAATACCAGCGCAATGACGAGCATCGGGCATCCTCCAGGCGACGAGCGGGACTGCGGTGTTCAGGACCTAGTGTGCCAACCCCGAGCTCGGCGAGCGTCCGGCACAGCTGAAAACGCTAGTTGTTGCCCCGGTTGAATTGGTCGAACCCGCCGGCATCGGCGCTGGAGTCCACGGGGGCCGCCGACCCGCGCTGGCCGAGTTCCTCGAGCTGAGACTCCAGGTAGGTCTTGAGCCGGGTCCGGTATTCGCGCTCGAAGGTGCGGAGCTGTTCGAGGCGACCCTCCAGGACCGTGCGCTGCTGGTTGATGGTGCCCATGATCTCGGAATGCTTGCGTTCGGCGTCGGCCTGCAGGGCGTCGGCCTTCTCCTGGGCCTGGCGCAACTGGGTCTCCGAGCGGGTCTGCGCGTCCGCCAACATCGCGTCGGCGCGCTGCCGGGCCTCGGCGACCGTGGTCTCGGCGGTGCTGCGGGCCTCGCTGAGGATCTGGTCGGCGTTGGCGCGGGCGTCGGACAGCATCTTCTCCGACTCGGCCTGCGCGGTGCTGGTGAGCCGGTCGGCGGTGTCCTGGGCCAGGCTCAGCACCCGAGCGGCCTTCATGGCCTGTTCCTCGTTGTTGACCGCGGCGGCCGGCGCAGCCGCGGCCTTGACGGGCTCGGGCTCGGGCTCGCGGACCGGAATGGCCTGCGTGGGCGCGGCGGCCGCGGCCGGGGCGGCGGCCCCGCCGCCGGAGGCCAGCTCCTGGTCGAGCTCTTCAATCCGTTGGCGCAGATCGCTGTTCTCTTCGATGAGTCGCGTCAGCTCGGCTTCCACCAGATCGAGGAAGGCATCCACCTCGTCTTCGTTGTAGCCCCGCTTGCCGATCGGTGGCTTACTGAACGCCACATTGTGGACGTCGGCTGGTGTAAGCGGCATTGTTTCGTCCCCTCAAGTTCCTGTCGAACGTTCTGGAAAGTGTAGAACGCAGTGGTAGCCGTGGTGCAACTGCCGTCCATCCTGTCACACCAGGCGCGACGGTTGCTGATTAGCCCAATAAATAAGAGCCAATTTCAAACATTGAGGCCAATAAAATCCGAAACCTTAGAAATTTTAAATCGCGGGAACCAAACCGACGCTAAAACGTGTCCGAACCGTCTCCGGGGGCGGCGCCGGGGCCTCAGGCGGCGGGCCGGAACGGGGTCACGCCGCGGCGCCGAACGCCAGCTGCATCCCGATGAACGCGACCAGTAACAGCACCATGATCGACAGGTCGAAGCGGACCGCTCCGATGGTGAGTTGGGGGATCAGCCGGCGCAGCAGTTTCACCGGCGGATCGGTGATCGACATGATGATCTCCAGCACCACCACGGTGATCCCGGTGGGATGCCAGTCCCGGCTGAACGAGCGGATGAACTCAACGACGACCCGAGCGATGAGCAGCAGCCAGAAGATGAACAGCGCAAACCCAAGGATCTGAAAGAACAACACCAACTGAAGTGCCCCGACCTTATCGATGAGATGCCAAGCGCCGCGGACGTGCGCGGCGCCTGCCAGCCTACCGACTCCGGGTCAGCGGCCCCACCTCACGTGGTCTCGGGACTCGTTCAACCGTTCGAGGGTGCGGTCAGCTCTCGCTGCCGAGCGCGGCGGGTGCGCCTATTGGTAAGCGTAGAAACCGGTTTCGGCGATCCGGCGACGCTCCTCCGGGGACACGTCGACGTCGGCGGGCGACAACAGGAACACCTTGGTCGCCACCTTGTCGAAGGAACCGCGCAGCGCGAAGGCCAGGCCGGCCGCGAAGTCGACGAGCCGCTTGGCGTCGGCGTTGTCCATCGACACCAGGTCCATGATGACCGGGGTGCCGTCGCGGAAGCGCTCGCCGATGGTGCGGGCCTCGCTGTAGTCCTTGGGCCGCAGCGTGGTGATCTTCGACAGCGGGTGGCCCTCTTCGAACATCATCGCCATCCGGCGGGGGTCCATCGCCAGCGCGCCGCGGGTGGAGTTGCGCAACCACGAGCCGAAGCGCGGCCCGCCCCGCTCGGCCCGGTCGAATTCGCGGGGGTGCACGGAGCCGTAGCGGGGTTCGTCGGCGTAGCCGCCGCGGTAGCCGGCGGGCGGCGGGTAGTCGGCGGGCTCGCGACGCGGGTCCTCGTAGTCGTCGCCGTCGTAGCGGCCGTAGCCGTCATCAAATCGGGGGCGCGGGAAACCGCGGGACGGCGCGCGGTCATCGTAATACTCGTCCTCGTAGTCGTCCATTGGGGCCATACCGAAATAGGCCTTGACTTTGTGCAGTGTGCTCATTGCGTTGACCCTTCTAGCCCCTGGGATTCCTGGTGTTAGTGATAAAGCTGTTACTGCAGTGACTACTTACGGTGACGGTAACCTCCGACGGCCCAATAGGGCGGTACCGACACGCACACATGTCGATCCGTGTTTGACCGCGATTTCGAAGTCGTTGGACATGCCGGCGGAGAGCCCGACCGCGTTCCGGTGCGACTCCAGGACCCGCCGATGTTCCGATTGCAGCCGGTCAAAGGCCTCGTCGGGATCGGAGTCCAGCGGCGGGATGGCCATCAACCCGGCCAGGTCGAGATTGGACGCCTCCTCGACCTGGGCGCACATCTGGTCGACGGCCCCCGGCCGGGAAATGTCCACACCGCCGCGGGACTCGTCGCCGTCGAGGCTGACCTGGACGTAGATCCGCATCGGGTCGGTGCGGCGCCCTTCGGCCAGCGCCGCCGCCACCCCCCGGTCGAGGGCGGTCACCAGCTGGGTGCTGTCGACCGAGTGCGCGGTGTGGGCCCAACAGGCCACCGACCGAGCCTTGTTCCGTTGGATATGACCCACCATGTGCCAGCGCGGATTTCCCACGTTCGCCCGTTCGGGAGCCGCCAGGAGCCGAGTGACTTCGGCCACTTTTGCGGTCGCTTCCTGGTCCCGCGATTCGCCGACGGCCCGGCACCCCAATCGGGACAAAGTCACGACGTCGATTGCTGGAAAATATTTGGTAATCGGCAAAACCTCGATTTCCGCGGCATTGCGGCCCGCGGCTTGTGCTGCCGCGGCAAGGCGGGAGCGCACCGCCGCCAATGCGTGGGTCAATTCCGATTCGCGATCTCCCCCATTGGACATGTCCACCGCCATCGCGGTCACTCCATCCAGACCAGCGAGGCCAGCCGGCCGGTGGGCGCCTCCCGGCGATGACTGAACAACGTCGGGTCGGCGACCGTGCACCGCGGATCGATATCGATCGCGGTGACGCCCAAACCCTTGAGCTGGCAAGCGATTCCGGCCCGCAGGTCAAGCCCGGGGGTTCCGGCACCGGTGATGGTGCGACTGCCCGGCAGCGCAGCTTCGACCTCGTCGGCCATCGCCTCCGGCACCTCGTAGTTGTGGCCGCTGACCGCCGGACCCAGCAGGGCCGAGATGTCGTCGGGCTGCGCCCCCAGCTCGAGCATCGCCTCCACCGTGCGCGCCACCACGCCGCGCTGGGCACCGACCCGGCCGGCGTGCACCGCCGCGGCCACCCCCGCGCGCGCATCGGCCATCAACACCGGAACGCAGTCGGCGGTCACCACCGCCAGCGCCAGTCGCGCCGTGCGGGTCACCAGCGCGTCGGTGTCCTCCACGGCGGCCTCGCGTGGCCCGTCCACCACCTCGACCCGATCGCCGTGGACCTGGTTCATCCACACCACGCGGCCGGGGCGCAGACCGACGGCGGCGGCCAACCGGGCCCGGTTCTCGGCGACCGCGGCCGGGTCATCGCCGACGTGGTCGCCCAGATTGAAGGTGTCGAAGGGCGGCTTCGAGACACCACCGGCGCGGGTGGTGGTCACCCGTCGGACGCGAACGCTCACGTGATCAGTATCCGGAAGTTGTTGCCTGCCAGGCTGCATCGACGTAGGGCCACTATCTTTCGAGGCCGGTTTGTCGCGCAGTGGCAAGCAAATCGAGACCTCAGCGGCGCATGAACGGCGGCACGTCGACGTCGTCGTCATCGCCACCGATATTCAAGGTCGAACCGTTCGTGTGCACCGGCACGCTGACCGCGTCGACCGGTTCGAACAACGTCGAGGTGAGCTTGCCGGCCTTTGCCGACTCGATGCGGTGCGCGCCGACTTTCTCTTCCTTGTCGGCATTGCCGCCGATGACGGGTTTGCGGCCGGGGCCGGTGGCATCGAAGCCCGCCGCGATGACGGTGACGCGCACCTCGTCGCCCAGCGAGTCGTCGATGACGGTACCGAAGATGATGTTGGCGTCCTGGTGCGCGGCGTCCTGCACCAGCGAGGCCGCCTCGTTGATCTCGAAGAGCCCGAGGTCGCTGCCACCGGCGATCGACATCAGCACGCCCTGCGCACCCTCCATCGACGCCTCCAGCAGCGGCGAGTTGATGGCGATCTCGGCGGCCTTGAGCGAGCGGCCCTCGCCGCGCGCCGAGCCGATGCCCATCAGCGCGGTGCCGGCGCCGGACATGATGCCCTTGACGTCGGCGAAGTCGACGTTGATCAGACCCGGGGTGGTGATCAGGTCGGTGATGCCCTGGACACCGTTGAGCAGCACCTCGTCGGCGCTGCGGAAGGCGTCCATGAGTGACACCGCGGCGTCGCCCATCTGCAGCAGCCGGTCGTTGGGGATCACGATCAGGGTGTCGCAGCTCTCGCGCAGCGCCGCGATGCCGCTTTCGGCCTGGTTGCCGCGCCGCTTGCCCTCGAACGAGAACGGGCGGGTGACCACACCCACGGTGAGCGCGCCCAACTTGCGGGCGATGCTGGCGACGACGGGAGCCCCGCCGGTGCCGGTCCCGCCGCCCTCGCCGGCGGTGACGAACACCATGTCCGCCCCGCGCAGCAGCTCCTCGATCTCGTCCTTGGCGTCCTCGGCGGCCCTGCGCCCGACCTCCGGGTCGGCGCCGGCGCCCAGGCCACGGGTGGAGTCGCGCCCGACGTCGAGTTTGACGTCGGCGTCGCTCATCAACAGCGCCTGCGCGTCGGTGTTGATCGCGATGAACTCGACGCCTTTGAGGCCCTGTTCGATCATTCGGTTGACGGCGTTGACGCCGCCGCCACCGATACCCACGACCTTGATCACGGCCAGGTAGTTGTGCGGGGGGGTCATCATTCGTCTTCCTCCCTGATGGGCTCGGCTCTCCCGGTGGTGGGCTCCTCCGGACGGTGGCGGTCCTCCCTGGCAAACCCTCAACCTCAACCATAGAGTTAGAGTTATGTCAAGTAGTTCCGCGCAACCAGAACGGTATGGGCATGGCGCGCGCGAACCCCGCAGGCGCGCCGACGCGCGTCCCGCAAATTTTGGGCATTCTTCCGCGGCTGAGCGGGCGTGAGCGCTGTTCGGCGGCGCCGCGGCGCGCGCGACGTGACGAAGATCGCTACTTGACCGTCGGCAGGTCCGGGCTGGACACGTCGTAGGTCTTGCCGGGCTGGGTCAACAGCGCGGACAGCTTCTCGGCCTTCTCGTCCGTGCGGTCGGTGGTCCCCCAGATCACCACCCGGCCGTCGCCGAGTGTGAGCGTGATCGAGGCCACCGAGGGCGCCGCGACCCGGCCGACCTGGTCGGCGACCTCGGGACGCAGCGCGGTGAGCACCTGCAGGGCGGCCTTGGTGGCCGGGTCGTTGGGCCCGGGGTCGGCGACATCGAGGTAGGGCAGCGCCGGTGGCGGCGGTCCGGTCGCAAAGTCCACGCCGTCCCGGTCGAACAGGTGTGGCCCGTCGGGAAAATCCTTGACCGCCACCGGGACTCGCTCGACGATGGTGATCCGCAGCGCGGACGGGTACTGGCGCTGCACGCGCGCGCTGGCCACTCGGCGGATCGCCGCCACCCGGTCGGCGACCTGGCTGGTGTTGATCTGCAGCAGCGGCGTTCCGAGCCGCACCTGAGCCGCATCCAGGACCTCTTCGCGGGTCACCACCCCGGTCCCGACGACGACGATGTTGCGGGCCGACATCGCCGGCGTGAAATAGAGGACCAATGCCAGGCCGATGCCGACGATCACCAGCAGGATGGTGACCAACAGCATCTTGAGCCCTCGAACAACGCCGCGCGCAACGGGTTTGGGCTCGTGGACCGGCCGCCCGGTGGCCCTGCGCTTGGCCTCCCGGCGCGCCTCTTCGATGGCCATGGCGCGGGCCTGGGCGGCGCGTCGTTCGGCGCGCTCCCGGCGGGCGCGCCGGCGCGGCCCCTCGACCTCGGCCGGATCGGGCTGTTGATCGGATGCCGTCGGCTCGGTGCCCGTGCCGGTGACCAGCGGTTCGGTGGCGGCGTCGTCCGGGACCGGGTCGTCGGCCTGGCCGGCCCCGCCGCCCGGCGTGCCCGGGTCGAGCGGCTGGGTCATCACAGCGCTCCCGGCGCGCCGCGGTTGGCCCGCGCCCGCAGCGCCGTGACGATCTCGGGTCCCAGCAGGGTCACGTCGCCGGCCCCCATGGTGACGATGACGTCGCCGGGCCCGGCGACCGCGGCCACCTGCTCGGCGGCGGCGGAGAAGTTCGGCAGGTAGCGCACCGGGACGCTGACGTGCTCGGCGACGCTGGCACCACTGACGCCGGCCAGCGGTTGTTCGCGCGCGCCGTAGACGTCGAGGACGAAGACCTCGTCGGCGGCGTCCAGCGCGTGACCGAACTCCTCGGCGAAAGCCTTTGTCCGCGAATACAAATGGGGCTGGAACACCGCGATGCTGCGGCCGTCGCCGCTCTGCTCGAGCAGGGTTCGGACCGCCGCCAGCGTGGCGACGATCTCGGTGGGGTGATGGGCGTAGTCGTCGAACACGCGCACCGGCTGCCCGTTGCCCGCGGTGCCGACCAGTTCGAATCGGCGCCGCACCCCCTCGAAGCCCGCCAACCCGTCCAGCACCGCGTCGACGGGGGCGCCGATCTCGAGGGCCGCCAGCAGCGCGCCCATCGCGTTGAGCGCCATGTGGCGTCCGGGCACCGACAGCCGCATCACCCGCGGGCGTTGCTCGGGGTCCAGGTCGGGCGCCAGCTGGATCTGGGCGACCGCCTCGGTGCCCTGCTGCTGCCACGACAACAGGGTGGCGGCCAGGGGTTCACCGGGTAACGAGGCCCCGGATCCGTAGCGCAGCACCCGGATTCCCAGTTCGGCCGTACGTCGGGCCAGCGCCGCGGCCCCGGGGTCATCGACGCAGACCACCAGCGCCCC